>DATFCV010000041.1:0-7285 GCA_035252645.1 Nitrosotalea sp.
GAGCATGCTCTGATTTTTACCTGCGACCCATACAGATTGCCAGTTCTGTGAAATGTTACCATTCCAAGTTCAGGATTTGAATTATGAATTTTTAATTTCATGAGTTTCAGGCAGCGCACGGCACGGGGCTTTTAACGCGGGATTGCTTTTCCTGCGATGGCAAGGGCTTGGTTGCTTGCAATAATTTTTCTTGCCGCGGCCTGCATTGCAATCCAAGAAGACAAGGCAAGCGGATATGTCGACCCGTCATGCCAGGTTTCAGTCCAGTTCACGGCCAACGCTTCAAGGGCAGTCTTTGAAGGAAGGCAGGTCATGCGGCAAAACCCCGACGGGACCTACTATCCTGGCGATGCCTTTGATTTTTCCATATTGGTTTCATGGACCCACAACTGCTGGCGCATTTACCCCCAGAATGTAATACCGTCTGGAATAACGCTTTCAAACATCGAGCGAGGGCCCACGGTCAGGGACCCGCAGGGAAACGGCCACTTTTACGAGTACGGCCATGCCGAGATTGCGCCTGATGCAAAAAGTGCGTCCGTATCCCAGACTGTAGGGGCACTGGGGCTTGTCTGCGACATCTCAAGGTGCTCCAAGGGGTACACCTCTGGGACAGGATCATACGTCCCGTCAATTATTCTTCCCAAGGCATCAATAGGGATATCATTTGCCAATTTTACCGACCGTGACGGATACCTCATGAGGAACAAGGACGGTACGTTCTATGCCTGGGACGGCATCAATCTAGTCTACAGCCCCGACTACCAGTGGAGGGAGGCAAGGGAGGGCACCATAATTCCCGTGACAGAATACATATCCGACCTGCCCCTCATGGGACAGTACGAGTGCCACAGGGATTCATGCCAGTATGCCTTTTCAAAGCCTGCAATCACGGCCTGGAGTTACCAGTTTTCGTATGGCCAGGGCCACACTGCCTTCAACTCCACCGCCCCGTCATTTGACGGGATGCACGTCATTGCATATCATACAATTTTGTACAACATGGGCAGGAAGATAGGCGACGGATACAACTCGACTTCTGCACTCGTTGTCCAGTACAGGCCAGTCTTTGTGAGCTATCCGTACGTGGTACTAAAGGACACCGGCAGCTGGTGGGGGTTTGGCAAGACTCCTGCAGTCGCACTGCACTACCTCGGGTCGCTGGGCGGCGGAAAGGATGACGGACCTGGTGCCATGCACGAGGACCGCAGGAGCAAGATTAACGCCTTTAATTATTCGAGCTATGCCTACAGGATACTTGCCAAAGTTCCGCTCAACGAATCCCTGACATGGGCAGGCGCATACCAGGCAAACTTTACTGACGGAAATTTCACCTATCATGACGATTCTCTCAAGGCAGGCGCAGGCTCGGCAGTTTTTGTCCACGCAGGATACGGAAAGATACTTTTCTACCACCCGATACTTCACACCATACTTGAGACAAGATACGACAACTCTAGCCTTGCATGCACGCTCAAGTCGTCCGACTTTGCGGGCTTTACCACGTATACCCTGACAAGCTATCTTCTTGGCTACCCTCATACGAGGTTCAGCACGGATGTCATGGCCATAGCGCTGCACTCGGACGGCTCGATAAACCCAATACCGCTAAAAATTTCAATGGTTCCTGAAAGGTCCGAGAATGCGATATATGAGCAGGACTTTGTCCGGCAGAAGGTTACGCATGATAGGGACAGGGTCTTTGCAGGAATCGTCCTTGGCGACATGTACGGGAAAAATGACACCATCCACGGGATGGGTCTTGCAAACATGCGCGCAAACCTCACATCGATGGCAATCCCCGACGTATACAGGGCATTTGCGCAGGACCCCCTTGACCTTCCCCTGAATATCGTCTACGAGCAGCCGTCCCCCTACAACGTCACAATCTCGGCAGGAAACAGGACGATATCTTTCCTTGAGAGGGGTTTTGAGTTTGACACTAGCTGGAAGTATGTAATCAACGTGGACCGGGACAATCCCCTCAACGCCTCAAGATACAATAATTTAGTAACGATATTTCCGGACAAGAATTTCGGCCCATACGCACACGTGTTTGTAGATTCCAGGGAACAGAACGTGGCATGCGGGTCTGGCTGCACCATATTTCTGGACGGACAGGAAGGAAACGCAACCGTTCAGGCTTCAAACCCGTGGGGGGGCACTGCCTTGAGGATTTTTCCGGGGGAGAGGCAGAGTCCCACGCTGCCGCATTACAACATTTCGTCTGCCGCAACGGCCTTTTTTGTTGCAGCAATCTGCTTTTTTGTGATAAAGTTCTTTGGAAGATCGATTGCAAATGCCTTTGGTTTTGGACAGTGAAATTTACGGATTGGCCGTACATTCCAAAGATTTAGGGAAAAACTTTTGTAGAAATCTTCTGGAATATTCTTTCAAACTGCTTTTCTAGCACCACGTATCCTTGAATACCATGCAAAACGTAAAACGGAAAATACTTGTTGTCGACGACGAACCGGATATTGTAAACTCGATCAAGATGGGACTTGAGCGAAGGGGCTTTGATGTGGACGCCTATGTGGACCCCATTGATGCACTTGCACATTTCAAGCCCTCAAAGTACTCGCTGTGCATCCTTGACATCAAGATGCCAGGGATGAACGGCTTTGAGCTGTACAGGGAGATAAAGAGGGCGGACCATGCGACGCGCGTCTGCTTTTGCACCGCGCATGAGAACGAGTACCGCGAGCCCTTCCGCAAGGCTTTTCCCGAGCTGGACGCAGAATCGTTCATACCAAAACCTGCAACCCTCAACGGCCTCCTCACAAGGATCGAGGAAGAGTTGCAAAACCTGGACGCGGCGACAATCAGGCACTAAAACCAGCTGTCAGGCATGGTCCTGTCATGGCCGACGTCAAGGGGTTTATACGGAATGATAAGACCCGAGAGGTCATTACATTGTATGGATAGGCCTTGACCTTTGGGTGGTTATGCGTCTATTTTTGGGTCCGTTAGTTTTTCAGAGATGTTTTAGAAAATCTTCTTTTGAAATACTAGCATCCTCAAGAATTGCTCGTACTGTTCCCTCGGGTAGAGGATCATACCGTGGGATAGAAATAGCAAATCCTTCGGAGTTCTTCAATATGATATGACTCCCTCTTTCTCTTACTGGATAGAAACCAAAATGGCTCATAGCTTTGATGATCTCGCGCCAGCTATGGTTCCGAAGACTCAACTTATTTCTATAATCTCTTTTCTTTTTGATCGAGTCTCGTCATTTAATGTCTCAAGTACAAGCGATATGGCTTCTTTCATGTTCTTTTTTAGTTCGTCAACTGTCTTGCCATAACTGATTGCGCCTCTCAATTCGAGGCATTTTCCTGTGTAGCCTCCTTCAGGCTCTTCTTGTATTACGATGGTAAACTTGCGTTTTTCTGCCATGGTATTATCTAGCGAACATGTAATATTTCTAGTTGTTTGTGGTATGAATTTTTGAGTCTGCGTGCAGGCAACATAACCATTACTTTCTACCTAGTTTTTTCTTTGGTTCGGCAGCAGCGGACCTCTTTTTGTCAAAATGCCTTATTGCAAACCCGGCAAAAAAGAGGACCCAGCCAAAGATGGTCGCGGTTCCCAGGAATCCCTTGAACGGCTGGAAGCTTGACGAGTTTGACATTGTTGAAGAGACTATCCAGTTTGCAACCTGTATCGAAAGGCCGGCTATCATTATTATCGTCCCGCGCTGCATACAACCATGGGTTTTGCATCGACCTTAAATCTTCCCTTGAGAAGTCCACCTAAAAATCGCAAAACGTGCTAAGGTTTAGCTTCTGCTATCCCCGTCATAGAGATTTCTGTGGTCGTCAAGGTCAATTAGCTGGCTGGTAGGCGGCGGGTTTGAGACCGGGGTGGCCTATCCCCATGTCATTAGCGACATGAAAGGAAATACGTCCTTTGGGATCCTATGAGGGTTCAGATTCAGGGGCAGGGTCAAGATAATTCAAATCAACTGAATTTAAGAAAATGGATTCACCTACCTGTTTGTTTTTTATCGTAATTTTGTATAAAGAGAACTGCGCGGGTCGCTTAGCAAGGTAGAGCGAGGTTCTGAAAAAACCTGACTGGGTTGACCTCAGTCCTAGGGTTCAAATCCCTACCCGCACGGGTTTACTTCCAATATGATCTTAGAGTTTAATTAAAGTGTCGCTGCTTGAAAACGTTCAATCTTGTATCTCCCATCTAGTTAGTGAGATACCTCATAGTTGATTTTAAACCACAAAACAGTTCTGGCATCCTATAAGACTTGATGAATTCACGGGTCTTAACGCAGGGATAATCAGGAACTAAAATCAGACGTAAGGTCTGTCCTGTCCACGTCCTGTGTCATCCCGTGCACAAAGGTCGGCGTTGCCCCCATCCCAAAGTTGATCGTCCTGACATCATGCTCTTCAGGAAGGGACACAAAATACGCAAGCTCAGTATCAGTAAGCACCATGGCGCGCCCAAAAGACTTGGGCGCAAAAGTAAAAGGATCTATTGAGACCTGCCCTCCTAGTGCGTCTGCAAGTTTTTGTAAAAATCCCGCCGTTCCGGTCCGAAATTCACCCCTCCTCGCTGCAAGCCGGTGGGCAAAACTGTTGAGCAGGACTCCAGATGCAAGCCTCAAGGCCGCAGCCTCGGCACCTGCATCCCCGCACCCTCCCCTTACCCCAAACGCAACAAGGCACCTGTAGTACGAGTGCTGCCCTCCCCGCTTTCTTGTTGCCCACTCGAGTTCGGACGCCTTCTTTGCCGACAGCCTGCCGCTTTTTTGAGTGGCTTCAAGGGCGCTTAACCTTGCGTTGATTTTAGCAAGGACCTGCTTGGTCCGATTGTAAAAAAAACACGCCATCACGCAATCCTTCCCAAGGGACCACATCTTATGGTAAATCCTCCCCCTTGTGACTTCATTGAGGCCTACAATTGGCACCAGCGAGTTCCTCTCCCGCGGGACGAGACACCGCACTACCATGTTGCCAAGATGTGGCTCTTCTGACATGACAGGGGTGATGCCTGCAATTGATTTGAACTGGTCCTGCTCACCCCTTCTTGCCCTGACAACAATCCTCATAGAGTCATTCTCAGAAATCACAAAAAAGCCAAGATCTGATACATGCCTTATAACATCTAGCATCAGGTTCTTGCCGTCGTCACCAAACCTTTGCTGTGGCCTAAGCTCAAGCCATTTGTATTCTGGCTCCACAAAATTTTGACGGTTTGTGCAATTTAAGGGACAATTTCAGATTTGCTTTTAAAAAATAATTCCTTGGAATCCGTGGAAAAATCACAGTTCACCGTATTTGGGTTCGACGACAGGGCAAGGGCAGCAGGGATTCCAAGAACGGACCAGATACACACCGGAATCTTCGGAGAGGTAGGCTCTGGCAAGAGCACCGTGGACACATTGATGATAAACCAAAACATAAACAGGAAAGAGGGGTTCCTAGTGCTTGACCCGCACGGCTCGCTTGCCCAGGACGCACTCAGGATGGTCCCAGAGTCGGAAAAAGACAGGGTGGTCTACATCAGCCTCGATTCAGTAATCCGGTGGAGCAGGACAGTCAAGATAAACCCCCTTGAAGTCAAGGACGGCTGCGAGAGGTACGTTGTGGCAATGAACCTTGTAAACGCGCTGCGCAACATCTACAAGGACTCATGGGGGCCGCAGCTTGAAACCCTGCTGCGAAACGGCGCAAACGCGCTAGTAGAGATAGAGGGCGCAACGCTCCGCGACTTGGTAAAGATAATGACAGACGAGAGGATGCGGGCGGTATACCTAAACAAGGTCGCAAACAGGGACGTCAAGCACTTTTGGACAGTACTCTTCCCCCAGCAGTACCAAAAGGACGCGGGAAGGTCAGCCTACAACAAGCTTGACAAGATACTCTCAACGCCGCAGGTTGCCGCAATGCTTGACACGCCAAAATCCACAATAGACTTTGGGGAAATCATGGGGTCCGGAAAATGGGTGGTAATCGACCTCTCAAGCGGAGGCTCAGACGACGTTATTTCCTTTGTCGGGACGATTCTGATCAACATGGTCTACGTCGAGGCAAGAAAGAGGTTTGGAAAGTCCACCCCCCCAAGGCCGTTCTTCATGTATATCGACGAAGCCCACCTCTTTGCGCCTTTCGTTCTCCGCGAGCTGCTCAACACGATGAGAAAGGCAAACGTCAAGGTCGCAATTGCGTCCCAGACAATCAACACGTTTCCGCGCGAGTTTGCGCGCGAGATTTCAGCGCTTGTCAGGACGATAATCTGCTTCAAGGTGGACATGGAGACTGCATCCATGTTCAAGACAGTAATGCCCGTCGATGCAGATACGCTGACCTCTATGACCCACGGCAGATTTGCATTCTACTCGCAGGGCGACCCCCCGCTCTCAGGCGTGCTAAAGGTGACCCCCATAGTTGACAGGGCAAAGGACTGGTCGTCCCTTGCGGGCTATGCGATTCAAAAGTGGGGGGAGCAGACCTCGCTTGAAAAATACATGGTGCCCACCAAGGCAAAAGGCGAGTCGCCCGAGGTCACGCCGCTAGAGGCCCACATACTGTTGCTTCTCTACAACCAAAATGGAGAGATGTCGCGCGACCAGATCTACTATTATGCAAGCAGGTCCTTTGCCGTAAGCACCAGGGCAATTGCAGCGAAGCTTGACGACATACTTGTAGGAAAACTCAGGCTCATCGAGCGCAAAAATTTCGTGCATGACGATAACACCATATCCACCACATACAGGCTCTCGGGCCTTGCATACAACAGCTTGTTCTCTCGCGCGGCAGCGGGCAGGCGAGCAGGGTCGGACCTGCACTTGGCCACAATATTTATGATAATGACACTGCAGCAGCAAAGCTTCAAGTTTTGCATACCCGACCTTGGAGACAGCGCGAGGCAGAGGCCAGACCTTCTCATCTTTGAGCCGAAGAAGATGGAGGGCACAGGGACCGGAGGGTTTTACGACCCTCTCACATGGTCCGAGAAGACAATAGCAGTAGAGGTCGAGACCGACCCTACAAAGCACGGGTCCCAGGTGGTGAAGAACTTTCAGAAGAACTTTGACCTCGGATATGACGTCTGGTTTGTTGTTTTCTCGCAAAGGCACATGCAGTATATCATAGATTTGCTGGACAGGAACGGAATCGACCCACACATTTACAAGATATCCCACATCCCACCAGAGGCAGTAGAGCATTCCTCTGAAATGCTAGAGCGTTCATCGCTGCACCTGACGGTAAAGGAGCTAAAGGTATACGGAGCACTCAAGGAGGGCGCAACTGCCGACCTCATC
>DATFCV010000042.1:0-21399 GCA_035252645.1 Nitrosotalea sp.
CTCCCGCTGTCCCGGCCCGAAGGTCTGCTGCCCCCCGCCAAGCGAAAGGCCCGCAGTGGTCGTGCCAGATACAATCGAGGTGGACTGGAGGTCGTACTCTATGGTTCCCGCCTGTCCCCGAGGGGCGCTGGGAAGGGTCCCTATTGTGGAGACAGATGCATAGTCGCTTGTGAATACCCCGGTATTGGGCCCGGTCTCGACGAACGTAACGAGGCTGCTGTATGTCGCAGACCCTGCGGTAATCGAGGAGCTAGTCTCAATGGAGTTGGTCTTTAGGCTGACAACACTGCCAAGGCTCATCTCCACCTTGCCGTTGTCCTTGAACCCAAGCGAGCTGAGATACGGGTTGAGGTTCACAAGTCCTGCCGTCCCCCCGCCGCCATATGCAGGAAACGCCTGGTAGAACGTCGCCTCTGGGCTTGAGACGTTGAAGGTCCACGAGTCCACCGCGGTCGGGTCCTCGTCAAGCTGTATGTCGTTTATCGTAGCAAAGACGTCGGCCCCCGCAGGATAGGATGGCCTGTCCACCTTTACGGAAATGTTTGGAATGTCAAGGGCATATGTGAGGTCGACGCTCTGCGTGCCGCCCGCCCCGTTGTACTGGACAGAAACGTCGTTGCTAAACGTGAAAAGCTGGATTACAGGCCAGACGTTTGGGTTAACCCCTATCTGCCCCGGCTGCACACCCGAGTTGGTGTTAAGCGAGGGAGGGAACTTGAGGACGTTCTCCTGGCTTGTGGGCGTTGCAGGCGAGCCGCTGCACACTCCAAAGGGAGCAAGGCCCTGGGTTGTACCGGTCAGGCCGCTCGAGTCGGGGATTGCAATCCCGTCTGCCTGTGAAAAGTCGGCCCCGAGGACGGAGGACGGTGTGGATGGCCCGCAAAAGACCCCAAAGTCAAGGTTCTTGCCAGGCGAGCCTGCTAGCGCTATCTGGTCTGCCTGCCTTGCGGCGTCGGTGTTTGCAAAGAACGCATACCAGTACCCATCGGAGGCCTGTGCCATGCGGAGGGTCCTGCCGTTGACGTTGACATCGGGCTCCCCCTGGGCCTGGTCAAGCTGGTTGTTCTGGCCCTTTACAATTACCTCTACTACCATCGCGCCGTGGAAATAGTTTTGAAATGCACTGTTCTCTGCAGAAACGAAAAGGTTTGGATGATCAGAATACGCCCTGGCGCCAGGGGGTGCCGTTGTTGGAAATATCAGTAGCACCAAAAACAAAAGGGCGCACTTTTTGTACAACGGATAAGGACTGTCCCACCTTGGAAATAACCTTGTCGACTCTATTGTCCTGAAACCTGCGAAGTTTTAAACGGGGGGCGTGCCCGAGCGAAAACATGGCAAGGCAGAAGGCAATACTTGTAATCTCTGGAATTCTTGTCGTCGCAGGAATCCTGATTTCGTTTATGCAGTCCGAGACCGAGATGTCGGGGATTGCAACCTCCCAGCAGACAGTCCCGGCCGGCGGTTCGATGAACGTCAGCAAGGCACTTGACCCGTCGGTGAGCACCCATGCCGTCTATTCCATCCAGGTAACGGACTTTAAGCAGGGCCAGACGCTTTCCGCGTCCGTAATAGACCCGTACGGCAGCTCGGTACTTACAAGGACGGTATCAAAGAGCCCCTACCAGGAAAACTTTACCGTGTATTCCGCGGGCCTTTACAACCTCAAGATTGAAAACAACGCCCAGGCAGACCTGCAGGTAAACGGAATCATCGGGTACTATCCGCAGGCTGCAAGCCTCCTGGATTTTGCGTCGGTCGCAATACTGATTGCCGGACTGAGCGGCCTGGCAGTTGGAATGATGTATCTCATAAAGAGCAGGACAAGGCCCGGCCCCTCTAGTTGAGAAACTGGTCAAGTTCGGTAAGGCCCGAGACTAGGCCGTCAAAGTTTTCGTCGGCCTCCATGATTTTGTTGAGCTTGTCCGAGTCCACGCCGTATTTTTTCCCGTCCCCGCCCTCGCTTACAGTTACAAACCCGTGCTCTATCGCATAGGACAGTCTTGATGAAATCTCCTGGTCTGAGACCTGCAGCTTTTCCGAAAGATGGGCGGCGCTCTTCTCCCCGCCTTCTAGTTCTGCAAGTATCACAGATACGTCGGGGTCCACGAGGACCTCGAGCATCTTCTTCTTGTCAAATTCCGCCGTCAGGTGTCACCATCCATGTCTTGAGCTGAGAACCTTTTTCTTGTTCACAATAAAATCGTTTATCAGAATACGGTCTATCTTTTCTGGGTTGATATAGTATGCGCGGCCCTTGAGCTGCCTCTCCAGGTTCTCGACATAGCTTAGCAGCTCCTCCTCCTCGCTTACCATTATGGTATCAATCTCTATTCCCTCGCGCCTGCACTTTTTGGCCTCATAGAGGGTCTTGACATCTATTGCAGGGTCCACCTGCTTGTACCTGTAGCACAGGTAAACCATCTCGTCATGGATGTCAAGTTTTGCGTCCCGCTCGTTTTTCATCTTTGCAAGCGTGGTCCCGTCAGGCCTGTAAAAGTGCGAGTACGGCTTGTCCGCAAGTATGGCGTTCTTTTGGGACTCGTCGTCCACAAAGCACGCCGACGGCTGCCCGTCCGTTATCAGTACAATCCTCTTGTTCTGCGATCCGTCCTTCTTTAGTATCTTCAGCGCAAGCCTGAACGCGGCCTGGTAGTTGGTATAGTGCAGAAAGTTGTCGTTGGCGTCGTATGTCTTCAGGTACGGAATGTCGTGCGGTTTTATCTCGGATGCAAGCGAGCCAAAGCCTACGATGTAAATCGAGTCGGACGGGAAGAACTTTTTGTTGAGCACGTACAGCGCCCAGAGGGCCTTCTTTGCGGCCTCTATCCTGCTGCCCTCGCCCGAGCCCACCGAATACTTCATGGTGGAGCTGAGGTCTATGCAGTACACCACGCCGACCTTTACCTCCTCCCGGGTCTCGAACCTCTCAAAATCCTCAAACTCGAGGCTCAGCGGAAACTTTTGCTTCCCCTTGGACCTCTGGACCGAATTTAGGATGGTCTGCGGTATGTCGATGTTCTTGAACTCGTCGCCCCTCTCAAGCTTGGTCGTGGTGTCAAGGAGAATCGAGCCCGACCCGATGGAGCGTGTCTCGTGCAGCCCAAGGCCGCCCTCGTTTATCGCCTTGATGATATCATCAAGCATCCTCTGCCCAATCTCAAGGAACCCCTTCTTTGTCAGCCACTTTTTGTCGTCCTTGAGGTATCCCTTCCGCTGCAGGTATTTTGTTATGGGCTCGTCGCCTCCCCGTATGTCGGGCTGGGACTGCTCGTCGGTCTCTGGCTTGGACTGCTGCCCCTGCATGGCCCCCTGCAGTATCTTTTCAAGGTCTTGGACAGAAGGGGTCTTTTC
The DNA here is from genome assembly GCA_035252645.1 of Nitrosotalea sp. GTDB lineage: Archaea > Thermoproteota > Nitrososphaeria > Nitrososphaerales > Nitrosopumilaceae > Nitrosotalea. Next base: position 3,355 of record DATFCV010000042.1, read on the forward strand.
CTTGAGCGCCTGCTTTGCCATCGTCTTTAGGATCTTGCTGAGCTGCTCGTTTGAGACCTCGGGCTCGGACTTGTTGCCGGACTCGGACTGCTCGCTGAGCGAATAAACAAAGTTGGACGTGCTAGGCGGCAACGTACGCGCCCTCTTTCCTGTCAAGTATCTTGGGCTCGACCAAGCACAGCCCGTCAAGTGTCAGCTCAAGCGCGGCTGCGCGAAGCTCGCGTGCGGCAGGCTCGGAAAACTCAAGCGACCCTTGTGCTATGCCATGCGCCTTGGCCCTGCCTGCAAACTGCCCTTGGTCTGAGAGCGCCTGTTGGTAGACCTTGTCAACAAGGGCCGCAAGGGCTGCAAAGTTCTTCATCTGGTTCTCGTAGGAGTTTGCCATGCTGTTTGCGCCAAGGATTGACTGCGATACCACAAAGTTCTTTCCCGCAAATTCCTTCTTGATGTTCTCAAGTGACTCCTGTCCCAAGCCGCCTAGGTATTCAAGTGCGGTCTCCTTGACCGCAAGGTCGATGAGCCCCCTGAGGGTCTTCTGCCTGTTCTCAAGCGTGTCGTCAAGTTCCGCAAGCTCAAACTTGGCGGACTGGCCGATGCAGAAAATGTCGCTTGGCCTTGGGACCGGGATGATGTCGTGCGAGAGGGCGCGGGTCCTTTCCGCCTCGCCCACCAAAAGCTCAAGGCCGTGGACGCTCATCCTCACCGAGACTCCCTTGTCCTGGTTTATCTCCTGGCTCTTGCGCGCGTTCTGCGCAACGCGTACCAGGAGCTTTAGCATAAAGACGGGCACAAATGATTTTGGAATCCTCGACTCTTGGGCCACAATCAGCATCTCGCTTTCGACAGTCCTTGGATAGTGTGTGTGGATGTGGCTCTTGAGCCTGTCATAGAGCGGCTCGATAATCTTTCCGGCATGGGTGTAGTCTATCGGGTTTGCCGTTGCAAAAAATGCGGTGCGCGGCTCGAAGATGACTGGATATGCACCGGTGGTAAACCTTCCCTCCTGCAATACAGAGAGGAGTGCAACCTGCTTTCTTGTGTCAAGCACCGGAAGCTCGTCGATGCAGAAGAGCCCATGCTTTGCCTGCATGAGCTGTCCCGGAGAGTACGACTCTATCTCATACATCTCGGTTCCCTTTCTTGTCACCTTGATTGCGTCAATCTGCCCGACCAGGTCCTTGACCGAGATGTCGGGCGTTGCAAGAACGTACTTGAACCTGTCCTTTCCATGCACCCACTCGATGGGCGTGTCAAGCTTGTGGTCGCGGATCTTCTCCTTGGTATCAGAATCTACATAAAATCTAGGACTTGACATCTCCTCTGTTCCATTTAGCAGCGAGACGAGTTCTGGCGCGGGAAGGTCCATCGGGCAGTCGTGCGTTATGCTGCCCCTCACCACCGGCATGGGGGAGAGGAGGTTTTCTGCAACCGACTGGGCAATCTTTGTCTTTGCCTGGCCTATCTGGCCTACAAGCATCACGTCATGTCCTGAGAGTATCGCGCGGTCAAGTGCCGGCACTACGTCGTCTTCAAACCCTATTATCCCGGGATACTTGGCCGAGTTTGACCTTATCTTTGAGATGAGGTTTCGCCGCAGCTGCTCCTTTGCGCCCACTATCTTGTAGTTTATCTCAAGCAGTGCGCCAAGGGTCCGGATCGCCTTGTAGTCTTCTGGCACGCCCGCCATTATCTCGGTGTATTTCGGCGCCGAGGAATAGCTCTGGTTAACAATATTTTCAAAATCCTGCGTCAACATGATAACTAGCGCCAAATCCGATTTAAACTATTATTCCGTCCAAAGTATGGTTTTTATCGGGGACTGGGGCGTTTTTCAATACTTGTCTTCACAAGAATACAGGCACATTGTAAGGATTGCGGGAAAGGACATTCCCGGTACTAAGAAGACAATCATAGGAATAAGCCAGATAAAGGGCATGGGCTACAACTTTGCAAAGTCCATCCTTGACATATTGAAGATTAACCCGAACAGCAACGTGGGCTTTCTTACCGAATCCCAAGTTGAGCAGATCGAAAAGGCTATGAAAAACCCCACATCGGTAAACATCCCTCCGTGGTTCCTCAACAGGAGAAAGGACATGGACACCGGAGGCGACCTGCATCTTATCACATCGGATATCGACTTTAACGTAAGGAACGACGTCGAAAGGGAGAAGGGAATGAATTCCTGGCGCGGATTCCGTCACACTTATGGACTAAAGGTAAGGGGCCAGCGAACCCGAACCACCGGAAGGAAGGGCGGCGCAGTGGGTGTCCGCAAGGGTGGCAAGGTACTTCCAGCGGGCGCACCTGCAGAGGGCGCAGCGGCCCCGGCGGCTGGCGCAGCAGCTCCAGCAGCTGGTGCAGCAGCAGCGGCGGCCCCGGCAGCAGCAGCCAAGGGTGCGGCAGCTCCGGCACCGGCAAAGGGCGGCGCGGCTCCAGCAAAGGATGCAGCCAAGCCGGCGGAGAAGAAAAAGTAGGTGTACTAGATGGGAGATCATCCAAAGAATTCCCGCAAGTTGTGGAGAAAGCCAAAGAGGCCGCTCAATTATGATTTGCTCAGCGAGGAGCTCTTCGTTCTCGGAACATACGGACTGAAGAACAAGAGGGAATTGTGGAAGGCGCACACCGAGCTTTCAAGGATAAGAAACCAGGCAAGATCACTCTTGGCTTTGACGCAGGATGTCAGGAACAAGAAAGAGCCGACGCTGATGAAATCACTTACAAGAATCGGGCTTGTAAAGCAAGACTCGACACTTGATGATGTATTGAACCTCAAGGTAACTGACCTCCTTGGCCGCAGGCTGCAGACAGTAATCCAGAAAAAGGCCAACTTCAAGAGCCCGTACCTTGCAAGGCAGGCCGTAGTCCACGGACACGTCCTGATTGGAGAGCGCATTGTAAACATTCCGTCATATACAGTAACAGTAGAGGAAGAAAACCAAGTCACACTCGCACCGGGACTTGAGCTTGGAAAAATTAAGGCGCAGCCGGCCGCAGAACAACCTCCGGCAGAGCAGGCCCCGGCAGCAGAGCAGCCGCCAGCTCAGTAAGATACCAGACACAAAAATTTTCACAAGACACAATCCGACGCACAATTATTATCTATCTGACCATCCATAGAATACCATATGTGTTCGATTATAGGGTACCTTGGTCTCAACCCCGCAGCCCCCATAATAGTAAAGGGACTGAAGAGGATGGAGTACCGCGGTTATGACAGCGTCGGAGTAGCAACCTTTGCAGACAACCAGATCCTCGTAAGAAAGGGAGTCGGCAAAGTGGTCGAGGTAAACAAGGCAGCAAAGCTCGACGAGCTTTCAGGAAACGTCGGCATTGGCCACACAAGGTGGGCCACCCACGGCATGGTGACTGACACCAACGCGCACCCGCACCCTTCAAGCACAGGGGAGGTCGCAATCGTACACAACGGAATAATTGCAAACCACGAGGAGCTCAAGGCAGACCTGCAGAAGAAGGGCTACTCGTTTCGGAGCCAGACTGACAGCGAGGTCATAGCAAACCTTCTCCAGTACCACTACGACAAGACCAGAAACATAAAGCAGTCAATGGTCCTGACAGTCGCAGACCTCAAGGGGGATTACGCCTTTGTCGCGGTCTTTGAGGACGGGACGCTTGCAGCTGCACGGCTGCACGAGCCGCTAATCATCGGAATTGGAAAGCAGGGGTATTTCATCTCAAGCGACGTACTTGGGTTCGTAGAGCACACAGACGAGGTCATCTATCTTGACAACAAGGAATTTGTAATAATCGGCAAGACCGGCCTGCAGGTTTTTGACTTTGAGGCAAACCCGGTCCAGCACCAGATAACAAAGGTTTCAAAGGAATTTGCAGACGTCTACAAGGGCGAGTACGCGCACTTTACGCTAAAGGAGATCTCGGAGCAGCCCACGACCATACTCAACGCGGGAAACAACACAAAGCTAGAGCTTGATCTTGCGACCGACTTTATCAGGCATGCAAAGACGCTTTACATCACCGGCAGCGGCACAAGCTACAACGCGGCGCTTGTTGCCAAGTTCCTCTTCTCCAAGTATGCCAAGATAAAGATAGAGCCGATAATCTCAAGCGAGGCGCACTTTTCGCCCGACATCTTCGAGCAGCAGTCAATCCTCATCGCCCTCTCCCAGAGCGGCGAGAGCGCAGACGTGCTCGAGGCCGTGAACATCGCAAAGAAGGCAGGCTCCAAGATAATCTCGATTGTAAACATAATGACGTCGTCACTTGCGCACCTCTCGTCTATTGCAGTAGGCCTTGGGTGCGGGCCGGAGATTGGGGTCGCGGCAACCAAGTCCTTCACCTCGCAGCTTGCAATCCTGTACAAGATAGTGGACAAGATTTGCGAGGGCGCGCTAGGCCTTGACCTGCAAAAGGTCTCAGATGCTATACAGAAGAGCCTAGCTTCTGACACCAAGATCCGGGAGATAGCAAAGAGGCTCAAGGACGTCTCGGACATCTACATCCTCGGCAGGGGAATCCACTACCCGATTGCGCTCGAGTCGTCACTCAAGCTCAAGGAGCTCACATACATACACGCAGAGGGACTGCCGGGAGGGGAGCTCAAGCACGGCCCGCTTGCGCTGATGGACACCAACACCTATGTAATCATGATAAACCCAGACGACTCGACCTATGCCGACACGCTGACAAGCGCCCGCGAGATAAAGGCAAGGGGCGCAAAGGTCATCGGGATTTCCGACAAGCCAAGCGACGTATACGACTTTTGGATAGAGATACCAAAGATGGACGAGTCGCTCTATCCGCTGGTCGAGATTATCCCAATCCAGCTGCTTGCATACCATGCCGCAGTAGAAAAGGAGACAGACCCGGACTATCCAAGGAACCTTGCAAAATCAGTGACTGTCAAGTAATCCTTTCGTATTCCTTCTCGGCAAGCGACAAGAGTTTGTCCGCGCCAATCCCGGTCTTGAGCATGCATGCAATCGACGCGCCCCCTGCTCCTGCCCCCTCCTTGACAAACCCTTCTGCATAGGCGCGCAGCCCCGCTATCTTGGACTGGCCAAGCTTCAGCCTTGCCACAAGTATCGGAATGTCAAATATCTCCCGCACCATCTCCTCCAGGTTTGCAGTCTTGTCGTCTGCCACATACGATGTAGTTCCAATGGCAGTGTTCCTGCCCCCAAACCCGATTTTTTTTGCAAACGCAAGCACTGCCGCCATCTGTGTCCCGCCTGCAAGAAGCACGTTTGTAATCTCGGATGCAGAGCTGAGAATCCCCGCGACGGTGGGTATCATCGGGTCTCCCACTGCAGAAACCACGTCAAAGGGATCGCGCGACTTGAGCCTGCCAAGTGCCTTGCTTACAATCTCGCCCTTGAGTCGCACCGGGTTGTCAGGCATGCTGCTTGACACAAGGGCGTTTACCCCGAGGCCCTCCAGCACGCCAAGGGCAGTAGTCGTGCCGCCGGGGATGCTCTCGCCTATCACAAGGCAGTCAGTCGAGGCCCCAAGGAACCTTCCGATTATTCTTCCGTACTCGACTGCCTTTCTTGCCTCGTCCTGCCCGAGCGCATCGCCAGTCGAGATGTTCCTGCCGTATTCAAGGCCCATGTCAATTGACGGAAGCTTTGGCGCGACCTTGCTGCCCGCGTTTATCACAACGCTTGGGATGCTAGCGGCTTCCAGCGCAGTCTTTGTCAAAAGTGCCGGTGTCGGCTTGCCGTCGGGCGTCATGGGTATCACAGATATGCTCTTGCAATGTCCGTAGTGGATGAACTCTGCGTCGGCAGGGCCAGTGAACTTGATAAGGTCCGGGTGCTCGCCTGCAACCGTAATTCCCGGAACCTCGGATGTAGCAGTATATGATATCACAAGTGAGAATGCAAACTTGCGCTGCGTGGTCCTTTCCATAAATTCAAGGCCAGAGGCCTTGTTGCCTAGTATATCGATGTCCTGCAGGGTCAATCACTGCTCATAAATTCAAGAAACTCGTTTTCAGTCCTTGGCTGCAGCACAAAGTTGGTCTTCTTCTCCCTTCCTATCGTGGAGGTGGGCGAGCTGCCGTAGTTGTGTCCAGGGTACATCACAAGGTTCTCGTCAAGCTTGCTCACGGTATCAAACAGGCTGTGGTAAAGCTCCCTTGCGCTGCCGCCCGGAAGGTCCACCCTGCCGCAGTTTCCCACAAAGAGCGTGTCCCCGGAGAAGACCTTGCCGTCCCCGACAAGGCACATGCTGTCCTTTGAGTGCCCCGGCGTGTGCACTACCGTAAGCTCCGAGCCCCCAAACTTTATCTTGTCCCCGTCCGAGACGGTGCCGTCGTTTTTGAGGGTCGAGGCCTTGTGCTGCAGAATCTTTGCTCCGGTCTTTTTTGCCATCGCCTCGTTGCCGACAGTGTGGTCAAAGTGGTGGTGGGTGTTTACGATATACTTGACCTTGAGCCCGTTCTTTTCCACGACATCCAGCACGAGGTCAAGGTCCCACGACGGGTCGATTATTATGGCCTCGCTTGTCTGCTCGTCCTCCAAGACGTAGGTAAAGTTCTGCATCCCGCCAACCCCGAGCTGGTGGACTTTCAAAGCACTCCAGCCTCCGCCTCGGGCGGTATTCCAATCTTTTCCACCAAAATCTTGCCGCACATTTCGGGGTTTTTTGGCATCCCTATCTTCATCTTGTGGTATGTGACTGTCACGTCCGCCTTGACGCACTTGTCTGCAATACTGCCAGTGTCCGGGTCAAGTCCGGTAGGAATGTCTACTGCGAGTTTGAACGCGCGGGACTTGTTTATGATATCAATGGCAGACGAGTAAGGCTCCCTCACCTTTCCTACAATGCCCGTACCGATTATTCCGTCAACGATTATTTCCGCATCGATTGGAACCTGGGACGGCTCCGTTGTGAATATCAGGTTTACCGAATCCATCTGCTCCAATATCCTCCAGTTGGAGCGCGCCTCGTCGGTCTTGATCTTGTCGGGACTGCCAAGGAGAATCACCGTAGGCCTGCACCCAAACCCCGCAAGGTGCCTTGCAACAACCAGTGCGTCGCCGCCGTTGTTTCCAAGGCCCGCAAATACCACAACCTTCCTTGCAGCAATGTCCGGAAATTTCTCATGCAAAATCCTTGCAGTAGCGGCCCCGGCGTTTTCCATCATGAGTTTCCGAAAGAACCCCATCTGGTGCCCGTTCTCCTCTATCTGCATCATCTGTTTTACTGTAATATCCACCCTATTCAAAAAATTCTCGTCAAATAAGTCCTTTACCAAATTGCTCGATCATTGGTTTTCAGAAGAAGGTTCCATTTTGGAAACAGTGTATGCGGGAGAAGGGATTTGAACCCTCGAAATCCTAAGATACTAGCCCCTCAAGCTAGCGCCTTTGGCCAGGCTGGGCGACTCCCGCATTTGCACTAGCCATGTATGGTTTTTATAAGCCTTGATTACTTTTTGAGTCGTGTTAATTCCTGTCAGGTGTTTTACTTGCGGAAATTTAATTGCAGACAAGTTCAAGGATTACCAGACCCGCGTTAAGAGCGGCGAGGATCCAGCAAAGGTGCTCGACTCGTTCGGGCTCAAGCGATACTGCTGCAGGACCATGATGCTCACCGCCGTAGAGACAATCCACCAGGTAATTCCGTTTTTTGAAGCAGTAAGGAGAAGGGAGCAAGAAGTCCAATCCGAGCTAGAATAAGGAAATGGCCCGGGTTAGCTCAGTGAAGGCAAGGCTGCTTTACAACAGCAGAGGAAGCAAGACAATAGAGGTTGACGTTACTGCAGACAGCGGCCATATGGGAAGGGTATGCGCCCCGTCAGGCGCAAGCGTAGGCAAGTATGAGGCCGCAAGTTTTCCCGACAACAAGCCCGAGAAGGCGCTTGAAATAATAAAATCAAACGAGAAAAAGTTCATCGGCCTTGACCCCTCAGACCTCAAGGCAGTCCATGACGTCCTAAGGTCGATTGACAGCACCCCCAACTATTCAAAGATTGGAGGCTCTGCCGCGTTTTCCATTACAATTGCTTCAGTCGAATGCGCCGCAAGGTCAGAGGGAGTCCCGATGTTCAAGAAGCTTGCAAAGGGCTCAGGCCTGAGGTTCCCGTTCCCGCTTGGAAACATCCTAGGCGGCGGGGCACATGCAGGGCCCGGCACGCCCGACATACAGGAGATCCTAGTCTGCGCGACGGGTGCAAAGACCATACGGGATGCAATAGAGACCAACCTTGCGGTCCACAAGGAGCTTGGAAAGCTCCTTGCAAAGAAGGACCCCACCTTTACCAACGGGAGGGGTGACGAGGGAGGATGGGCCCCAAAGATGGACAACGAGAAGGCCCTTGAGATCTCGGCCAAGGCATGCGAGGAGCTCGGCTTTACACTTGGAAAGGAGGTCTCGCTTGGCGTAGACTTTGCATCGACGACCCAGTGGGACGAGAAGAAGAAAAAATATGTCTACGACAGGGCAGGCTTTGAGAACACGCCGGAAAAGCAGATAGACTTTGCATCAGATATCATCAAGAGGTACAAGCTTGTCTATGCAGAAGACGCAGTCCACGAGGAGGCGTTTGACGACATGGCAGTGCTCACCAAAAAGTTCCCAAAGGTACTGATCACGGGAGACGACCTCCTTGTCACAAACACCGAGATTCTCAAAAAGGCAGCAAAGAAGAAATCGTGCAGCGGCGCCATACTGAAGGTAAACCAGGCAGGCAGCCTCTATGACGCGCTCGAGTTTGCAAAGGAGGCCACAAAGAACAACATAAGGCTAATCACTTCGCACAGGTCAGGCGAGTCCTCAGACGCCCACATATCCCACATTGGGATCGCGACAGGTTCCAAGATGCTCAAGGTCGGCGTCGTAGGGGGCGAGAGGGTCGCAAAATTGAACGAGCTTGTGCGTATCTCAGAGCATGGTTTATTATCGGGCATGGCAGAGTTTTAGGAATCAACATGAGCAAGCAAGAAGACGTCGAACACATGGAAAAGTACGTCCTGTCCACAGGAATAAGGGTAGGAACCCAAGTGAAGACAAAGTTCATGATACCGTTTATCACCAAGGCCACAAACGAGGGCCTTTACATAATTGACAGCAAGAAGACGCTTTCGCGAATCCAGACTGCTGCCAAGTTCATCAACCGCGCAACGCCTGCCAAGGTGCTCATCTGCTCAGGCAGGGAGTATGCAAGCATGCCGATTGAGAAGTTTTCCGAGCTTACTGGCAACACACCGATGCTTGGAAGGTTCATGCCCGGAACCCTGACAAACCCGCTCCTTCCGTACTACATCGAGCCGGAGCTTGTCGTGGTATCAGACCCGCAGGTCGACGAGCAGGCAATCCTAGAGGCAACCAACGCCGGGATTCCAGTCATAGGAATTGCCAATACTGACAACGTCACCTCAAAGGTCGACCTTGTCATACCTGCAAACAACAGGGGCAGAAAGTCGCTTGCCGCCATCTACTGGCTCCTTGCAAGGGAGATCCTCCTGCAGAAGGAAGTGCTCAAGGCAGACGAACCGATGAAGTACGAAATAGACGACTTTGAGACAAAGATAACGGAAGAGGAGCTGGAAGAGGAAAGCGAAAGGATGCCGCCACTTAGAATGAGAAGCCAGAGGCAATAACTCGATATGCCGATAAGAACACCAGCAGTCGCTGGGATGTTCTATCCTAAAACAAAACAAGAACTGAAATCCTCAATCAAGGAATGCTTTTTGCACAAGTTCGGCCCCGGCAGGATGTTCCCAACAGAGTCGGACGAAAAAGTTTTTGGCGTAATCTGCCCCCATGCAGGCTACATGTATTCCGGCCCGGTTGCCGCAAACTCGTTTTACGCTATTTCGTCAATGAAGCCCGAGCTTGTCATAATCATAGGTCCAAACCACTGGGGAATCGGGCGCAACGTTGCCGCAATGAAGGAGGGAACATGGGAGACCCCGCTTGGCGAGGTCGAGGTGGACAGCGAGGCCGCGGTGGAATTAAGCAAGGCATCCAAAACTGTAGACCTTGACTTTTTCTCGCACACCCGCGACCACAGCCTCGAGGTCCAGGTCCCGATGCTCCAAGAAATTTACCCGCACAAGTTCAAGATCCTCCCCATAATTCTGATTGACCAGACCCTGAGTACGGCAAGGGAGCTTGGCAAGGCGGTGGCAAAGGTTGCAAAAAGCAGGAAGGCCGTGATCCTAGGTTCTTCTGACTTTACCCATTACGAGGAAAACGAGTTTGCACACAGACAGGACGGCGCGCTTATCGAGCCCATCCTTAAGATGGACGTTGAAAAGTTTTACAGCGTGCTCGAGGAGAGACAGGTGAGCGCCTGCGGATTTGGAGCGATGGCATCCACCATGATGGCCTGCAAGGAGCTTGGGGCAACCAAGACAGCCCTTGCAAGGTACGCCACCAGCGGAGACGTGACTGGCGAGAAGAGTTCCGTGGTAGGCTATGCATCGGTTGTCTTTTCATGACATCTACTGCCTCGGCCCCTGCCAAGGTCATCCTTTTTGGCGAGCATTTTGTAGTGTACGGCGTACGGGCACTCCTCTGCGCAATTGACAAGAGAATAACGGCAACCTCGAAAACCATAGACGAGAAGAAAATCAGGATAATTTCCGAGATTGGATCAGTCGAGGTCCCGCTTGGTTCCCCCGAATCTGACCACAGGACGGCGCGGTTCATGAGGCCGTTTCTTTACGTGACAAGGCGGGCCCTCAAGGAGTCGGGAGAGAAGAGGGGGATAGAGATGAAGCTCGAGTCAGAGATCCCGCCCGGGATGGGCCTTGGCTCGTCGTCGGCAGCGTGCGTTGCGGCAACTGCGTCAGTCACGGGCCTCTTTGGAAGAAAGCCTGCAGAGGAAGTCCTCAGGCGAGCAATCGAGGCCGAGCGCATAATTTTTGAGGACGCATCTGGGGCCGACTCGTCCGTCTCGGCACTTGGAGGCCTTGTGTCATACAGCAAGGACAGGATAGAAAAAATGGGCTCAAGGAACGACCTCAGCCTAATCATCGCAAACTCAAGGCAGGTGCACAGCACCCGCGAGGAGGTGCTAAAGGTCAGGGAGTTTAAGAGGAAAAACGAGAAACTGTTTTCACAGATGTGCGCCGACGAGTCTGCAATTGTCGAGGCCGCGCTTGGAGCACTTGAGAAAAACGACCTGCGCGAGATCGGACTGCTGATGTCAAAAAACCAGAAGCTGCTCGAAAAGATAGGCGTCTCGACCCCAAAGCTTGATGCGCTTGTAGGTGCTGCTTCCAAGACGTCGTACGGCTCCAAGATCACCGGCGCGGGAGGAGGCGGCTGCACAATCTCGCTTGTAGACAAGACAAACACGGAGCAGACACTCGAGTCTCTCAGAAAGGTTGGAGACTGCTTTGTTGCAAAGATAGACTTTGAAGGCCTCAGGTACCTCTGAGGTTTTGGACGAAACGGGATAGGCTTTTTAAAACCGACCATATCACTGTAAAAAATCATGATACTCATCAAACTTGGGGGCTCGATTATCACAAACAAGGACAAGCCCCTTACTGCAGACGTGCCTGCGGTCAAGAAGATTGCAGCACACCTGAAAAAGGCAGGGGAGCCCTGCATGCTGGTCCACGGCGGCGGCTCGTTTGGCCACTACTGGTCAGTCAGGTACGACATGCACACCAAGCCCGAAAGGTACAGCACCAAGGGAGTCGCGGTCGTCAAGAACTCGATGGTGCAGCTAAACAGGCTGGTGCTTGACGCCCTGCTCGAGTCAGGGATGATGCCGTACTGCCTCCCGCCCACAGACTTTGTCTCCGGAAACAAGCTCATCCCAGCAAAGGCAAGGGAGATTCCAAAGATTGCAAGGACAGGGCTGGTCCCGGTCTCGTACGGTGACGTGATGTGGTACGGCAAGAACAAGTTCTACATACTTTCAGGGGACAGGATAATGGGAATGCTTGCAAAGCTGCTCAGGCCGCGCCTTGCAATATTTGTTACAAACGTTGACGGCGTCTACGAGGACGTAAGGACCAAGAAGCTGATCCGGCAGATTACTACGCACTCGCCGAAGATAGAGAAGGTAAAGACGGACGTCACGGGCGGAATGGCCCGGAAGATAAAGGAGGCCGAGGCCATGGCGGGGGGCGGTACCGACGTCTTTTTTGTCAACGGAAGGGTGCCCCAGAGAATACTTGACGCGATAAAAGGTAAAGAATTTGAAGGGACATTATTTAGAGGATAGACAATCATGGAAAATCTCATCCTTGTAGACGGCAACGACAAAGTGGTTGGGACCGAGGAAAAGGTCAGGTGCCACCTGCCACAGGGCAAGCTGCACAGGGCTTTTACTATTCTTCTTTTCAACAGCGAGGGAAAGCTCCTCCTGACGCAGAGGGCAAAGTCAAAGATGCTCTGGCCAGGCGACTGGGACGGGACGGTAGCAAGCCACCCTCGCAGCACCGAGACTTACGTCTCGTCTGCAGAGAGGCGCCTGCCCGAGGAGCTCGGCATCAGCTGCAAGCTAGAATACCTCTTCAAGTTCGAGTACCACATACCGTACAAGGATGTCGGGTCGGAAAACGAGGTCTGCGGGACGCTAATTGGCACGTTTGACAGCCCCGAGAAGATAAGGCTTGTAGAGGACGAGATCTCCGCCATAAGGTGGGCCGGCCTTGAAGACCTGCTTGCGGAGATAGAAAAATCCCCCCAGATCTTCTGCCCCTGGATGCTTGTTGCGCTCTACTACCTGTCCGAGTCAAGGAATGGAATCTCCGAGGACCACAAGAGGATCCTCAAGATGTGGACAGGCAACGGGATAAAGGGCCGCCTTGAGGGCGCGCTCAAGTACCACTTTCCCGATCACAGGTGGGAGCTGAAAAAGGAATGAAGATGGAGAGCATAGTACGGGACACGAGGAAGATAGACACCTTCCTCCTTTCAAGGCTAAAGGGCCAGCCCGAGAACCTGTACAAGGCCGCAAGCTACCTAATCGAACACGGCGGCAAGCGCCTCAGGCCATACCTCGTAATCAAAAGCTGCCAGCTGGTCGGCGGGTCAGTCAGGCAGGCAACACCTGCAGCCTCGGCAATAGAGATGGTCCACAACTTTACGCTTGTACATGACGACATTATGGACAACGACGAGATGCGCCACGGCGTGCCCACGACACACAAAAAATTCGGGATTCCAGTCAGCATACTTGCAGGCGACCTCCTCTTCTCAAAGGCCTTTGAGACGATATCCCACCCCAGCATACCACGAAACGTCGGAATCTCGCTTGTCTCCGCGCTTTCAAAATCGTGCACCGACGTCTGCGAGGGCCAGGTGCTTGACATCAGCATGGCCGCCTCTAAGAAAATTCCCACAGAATCAGAGTATACAAGGATGATAGAAAAAAAGACGTCCTCCCTCTTTATCGCATCATGCGCGATGGGCGCAATCTCAGCCAACACAACCAAGGCCGACGTTGCAAGGCTCTCGACCTACGGCAAGAACCTCGGAATAGGCTTTCAGATTATCGACGACCTGATCGGGATCATAGGGGATCCCAAGATAACGAAAAAGCCGGTGGGAAACGACATCAGGGAGGGGAAAAAGTCGCTTCCAATCCTGCTTGCGATAAAGACCGCAAGGGGCCAGGAAAAGCGCGCAATCCTCAGGGCCTTTGGCAGGCCCTCTGCGCCAAGGAAGGATGTCGAAAGGGCAGTCGAGGCAATCTCAAGCCTCGGCATTGAAACAACAGTCAGGAAAAAGGCGTCGCACCACCTTGACACGGCAAGGCACGCGATATCAAGATACGACAGCCCCGCAAGGGAAGACCTGCTCTCGCTTTTGGATTTTGTTGTAGAGAGGAGTCTCTAATTGGATGACGACGTAAGGAAGGCAATACGCGGAATCGCGCTGCTCAACGCGTCCGAGCACGGAGGCAAGACAAGAAACGATGCCGTGATATCAAAGCTCCTCGGCTCAAGGCCTGACCTGAGGCAGAGGGCAAAGGAGATTATGCCGCTTATCACGGAGGTAGTGGCCGAGGTAAACTCGATGCCGCAGGAAAAGCAGAGGCCAGAGCTTGAGGCAGACTATCCCGAGCTGCTAAAAGAGAAGCCAAAGCAGGAAAGGACAGGCCTCCCCCCTCTTGAGGGTGCAGAGGAGGGAAAGGTGGTTACAAGGTTCCCCCCGGAGCCAAACGGCTATCCGCACATCGGACATGCCAAGGCCGCGATAATAGACGAGGAGTACGCAAGGATGTACGGTGGCAAGCTCCTCTTCAGGTTTGACGACACCAACCCTGAAAACGAGAGGCTGGAATACTACGCCGCCATAAAGGTCGGGCTTGACTGGCTCGGAGTAAAGTACGACCATGTCAAGAACACGTCTGACGACATTGATCTCATCTACAAAAAGGCGGAGGAGTTTATCAATGCAGGGCATGCCTATGTCTGCACATGCAGCAAGGACGACATCAGCAAGGACAGGCGCGAGATGAAGGCGTGCAAGTGCCGAGCAGGCGACCTTGCGCAAAACCTCAAGCGCTGGAAGGCTATGTTTGAAAAGTACAAGCCAGGCGAGGCAATCGTAAGGTTCCGCGGCGACATGAAATCTGAGAACACGGTGATGAGGGACCCGACTCTACTTAGGATAATTGACGAGCCCCACCCCATCCACAAGACCAAGTACAGGGTGTGGCCAAACTATGACTTTGCAGTAGCAATCGAGGACAGCATCGACGGCGTGACGCATGCATTCAGGACAAAGGAGTACGAGCTGCGAAACCAGCTCTACTACGAGATCCTTGACAGGCTCGGCATGCGCAAACCAAAGGTGCTGGAATTCTCAAGGCTCGAGTTTGACGGCATGCCGGTATCAAAGAGGATACTCAAGCCCCTTGTACTGGACGGGAAGGTCTCGGGGTATGACGACCCCAGGCTGCCGACCCTTGAGGCAATGAGGAGGAGGGGCATAGTTCCCGAGGCAATACGAAAGTTCGTCCTCTCGCTAAGCTTTACAAAATCTGACACGCTTGCCCCGTTTGACACACTCGAGTCCTTCAACCGGAAGATAATCGACCCGACAAGCATGAGGCTCTTTCTTGCCACCAACCCCGTCAGGCTGACCGTAACCAACAACGACCTCAGGCAGGTCGAGATACCAAACCACCCCCAGAGGGACATGGGAAAGAGGACCATAGAGCTTGACGGCTCGTTCTACATCGCAGGTGATGATGCAAAACAGCTCAAGGCAGGGGACGAGGTCAGGCTGCTTGAGATTTACAACGTAAGGATAACCAAGGCAGGCCCGCAGCTAGAGGCCGAGGTGACAGGCAAGGACTTCAAGGCAGACATCCCCAAGGTCCAGTGGGTTCCGGCAAAGAACGCGGTCAAGATAGAGGTTCTTGTGCCGAAGATCCTTTTCGTAAACGACCAGTTCAACGAGGAGAGCTTGGAAATACAGCAGGCCCTTACAGAACCATACTACTTAGGATTAAATGTGGGCACAGAAATCCAGTTCGTGAGATACGGTTATTGCAGGAAAGATTCTGCAAACCAAGTGATATACACGCACAAGTGAAGAAAATGAAGATTGCTAGGCTATTAAAAGAAAATATGGAAACATATGGCTTTGTCGACGGCGACAAGGTCCTAACAAGGGAAAGCATGACGGCCCAGACCGGCATACCAATTCCGCAGGGAATAAAGGAATTCCTCTTTGACGGGTGGTATGACGAGATGAAGAAGAAGGCGCCGCAGCTAAACTATGACGGCAAGATATCTGACTTTAAGATACTTGCGCCCATCCCAAACCCGTCAAAGATAATCTGCCTTGCGTTCAACTACAAGGACCATGCAAAGGAGCAGAACCTCATCCCGCCGGACGAGCCTGCAATCATAATCAAGCCCAGGGGAACGCTCAACGGCGCAAGGTCCGACATCATCTGTCCCTCGTTTGTCTCAAAGCTCGACTATGAAATCGAGCTTGCCCTCATCATAGGAAAGGACTGCAAGAACGTCTCAGAGGACGAGGCAAGAAAGGCGATTTTTGGCTACATGGTACTAAACGACGCGTCCGCAAGGGACATCCAGGCAAAGGACAAGCAGTTCACCCGCGCCAAGGGCTTTGACACCTTTGCGCCCTGCGGCCCGTGGATTACAAGTTCCGACGAAATTCCCGACCCGCAGAACCTCAAGATGATGACCAAGGTCAACGGGACCATAAGGCAAAACTCCTCTACCTCCAACATGCACCTCCAAGTGCATTCAATAGTATCCATACTGAGCCGCGTCATGACCCTGGAAAAGGGCGACATCATATCCACAGGAACCCCCGCAGGTGTCATGCTGAACAAGCCCGACGCGGTCTTTCTAAAGGATGGGGACAAGATAGAGATGGAAATTGAGCGCCTTGGCAAGCTTGAAAACACGGTCAAGTTCGTCTAGGAAAAACCAGGACTGTTATCACTAAAATTATAAGAGATCAGGCCAGAGGAAATTTCATGGGAAGGATAATCGTATGCAAGGCAGGCGAGCTGCCTCCAGGAAAGATGCAGAAGATAGCAGCTGACGGCAAGGAAGTTTTGGTGGCAAACATCAACGGAGGCCTCTACGCGATGGACGACACGTGCACCCATGCTGGCGCAAGCCTCTCGGAGGGAACCATCGAGGGCAACAACGTGGTCTGCGGCTGGCACGGGGCAAAGTTTGACTGCACCTCCGGAAAACTCGCAGCATTTCCCGCAAAGATAAAGGACCTCCGCTCGTACAAGGTAGTAGTCGAGTCGGACAACATCTTCCTCGAGTTTTAGGAGAACCAACCTTTATTAGATGAACACCATTAGTTAGCTTGATGCGTGATGGTGGAAAAGAAGGATCAAAATGCGGACACACTCAACACCGCGGTCTCAACTCTTGAAGAGATTGCCGCAAACCCATCAACCCCGAAGAACATCAAAAAGGGCCTTGCCGACCTTGTAGTCGAGCTCAAAAAACAGGATTATTCAGTCTCAGTGCGCGCGGCAAACGCGATAAGCGTCCTTGACGAGATAACGCAGGACCCCAACATGCCCTCATACGTGAGGGTGACGCTCTGGCAGGCAGTATCTACCCTTGAGAGAATAAGGGAATAAATTTAGTCTAGGCCAGTTTTTACGTGTGAAAATCGAGGAATACCTCAGCAGCCTTCCCAAGTCAATCATGACAGGCGAGGACGTCGACTTGCAGGACGGAACGCTGAGGGAGATCTTCGAGTTTGCATCGCTTGGAAAGGACGACATGTTCTACCACCTTGGCTGCGGAAATGCGCACAGCATAGCAATTGCGCTTGAGGAGTTTGGCCCAAAAAAGGCAGTAGGAATCGACAACAGCGAGCAAAAGGCATCCGCTGCAAAAACGATGCTTGGAGAAAAGGGCCTCGCAAGATGGGAGATCAGGTGCGAGGATGTGTTGGATTCCGATCTTGGCGATGCCACGGTAATATTGTTTTGGTTTTCAGATTATGACACCGTAGAAAGGATGGAGGAGAAATTTTCAAAGCTCAAACCTGGCTGCAGGATAATAACCATCTGGGGGCCGCTTCCCGGAAACCTCCCCGACAAGGTCGAGTTCCCATATATCATGAACACCGTGCCGTTCCGCAAGGCAGCAGACCTCAAGGAGCAGACCATGGCAGTCTTTGGCACGGACTGCATAGATTTCATCACTGCATGGGAGTTTGCAGAAAGGTACTCAAAGGCCGTTGCCTCAAAGAACGCCGAAAACGACAGGTTTCTTACCATACTCCAGACCCTTGTGATATGGATAAACGCAAAGAACCTCGGCATTGCATGCGGCGACGAGATCCCGCCCCCGATAAAGAGCTATTTTGGCATACTCAAGACCTACTTTGGAATAGAGATGGAGCACCTCCTCGAGAAGGGACCAAAGTAGAGTGATCTTTTTATTTACAAAACGACCATAGGGGAGCTGTGCAAGCTAGGCTAAACATCAACGTGTCGGCTACCGACTATGAGGCTACCTCCAAGGCAATCATCTCCACGCTCAGCAGGCTGGAACAGATGGTCCACGGCGAGAACGAGTTCATTGTCACCGACTCGGAATTTGCATTCGGATGGCACTTTTACGT
>DATFCV010000043.1:0-21062 GCA_035252645.1 Nitrosotalea sp.
ATCCAGAGACTGAAGAAGATCTGGATGATCATCATCGCACTGGGATCGATCGCTGCATCCGTAGAGGTCGACAACTTTGTAGATGGATCTCTACACCAGACATCAATCAGAGACAGTGCCTTCACACCAGCACACTGGTGGTTGTACAGCCACTTTATCGCATTGCCACTCGGCTGGGCTGCGATATCAATGTACGACAGAAAGGTACCAATTCTGAGAGGTCCAAACAACTCGATGAACACCGGTCTTAAGATGACCATTCTTGGCTATCTTGCAACCATGTTCACGATAGGTGTCAACGAATTATGGCACTTCTGGTATGTAGAGGAAATCTTTGCAGTTCCAAACCACTGGATGTTCAACATGGGTGTCGTCGTAGCCTTCATGGGCGCACTTGCCTATGTAGTAAGAGTCTACGCACGTCTAGTCGAACTTGGCGCAGAAACACCAGGTGAGAACCCATACGTTGCAGAAATGTACAAGATGGCCCTAGAAGGCAAATTGTACAGCAGATCCATCCCATAAACAAGCGCAAACAGCGCCTTTTTTCTTATTTTTAGAGATCAACCAATGCAAATTTTGCCCCTTTATTCAGGAAAAACTTAAAAGCAAATGCCTTTCTAAGAAAACCAAATGACCTTACCAAAAGGATTCGGTTCAGGTGGCGGAGCCTCCAGTTCCGACGTTTCCAAGATGATTGGCAAGCGTATCGAGAACTACATTGGAGTAATCACAGGCGTATTTATCGGCTGTTGGTTAGGTACATGGGGAGGAGTTGCCGTTGCGGTTACGTACTATCCGTGGGCGTATCCACCGCCAAGCGCACACTACGCGCTGACTGTGCTTACAATCATTGAGGCTATAGGATACATGCTATGTGTCAAGGTAGCCACAGAAGGCACAGACAAGGCAAAGACATACAATGGTCTTATTGCAGGTGTGATAGCAGCAATCTCAGTAGCTACAATACTGACAGACTGCTTCTTCTTCGGCGCATAGAAACATCCATTTTTCCTTTCTTTTATTAAATACGCGTAATAGCGTAGGCTAGATCCTGATCCCAGTCGTCATAAAATTTTATATACATCACCCATATCATCAGTAACTAATGGTCTGGCTAAGACGATGTACTCACTACTTATTCATAGTAGTGGTGGCAGTCAACTCGACCTTGTTGACAATCAACGCGGGAGACTACATCTTCTACACTGACTGGATGTGGACATCTTATGTGATATTCACACTATCACAATCCTTGATGCTCGCAGTCGGTGCAGCATATTACCTTACGTTCACTGGCGTACCAGGAACGGCAACCTACTATGCACTGATAATGACAGTGTATACGTGGATTGCAAAAGGTGCGTGGTTCTCGCTAGGATATCCGTACAGCTTCATCGTTGTACCAATATGGATACCGTCGGCAATGCTGATGGATCTTGCATATTGGGCAACCAAGAGAAACAAACACATGTTGATCTTGGTAGGTGGTGTGCTGTGTGGAATGTCAATGTCGATGTTCAACATGATCAATCTGTTGACAATAGACGATCCTCTAGAGACTGCCTTCAAGTATCCAAGAACAACATTGCCTCCATACATGACTCCAATAGAACCCCAAGTAGGGAAGTTCTACGATAGTCCTGTAGCACTGGGTGCCGGCGCTGGTGCAGTTCTGACAGTAACAATGACTGCATTGGGCTGCAAACTAACGACCTGGACATACAGATGGATGGCAGCTTGGTCCAAGTGGGATTAAACCCCCCTTTTCCTTTTACTTTATTTTGATAACCTCTCATCGTGAGATGAGGACGAGCCTAATTTTGATTAAAAAAAGCTACACATTGTGTGATCTTTTCTTACCATCCTAGAGGAAATTCTATTTTGAAATTAACCTGTATTGAAACAAGTATACAGGTTAGTTTCCCAAGTGCCAAAGCCATTTGTGAAATGGGCGGGAGGAAAAAGGCAGCTTCTGCCAGTTATTGCAGAAAACATCCCTCATAAATTCGAGAGATATTTCGAGCCGTTTCTTGGAGGAGGAGCAGTATTTTTCAGCCTCATATCGCAGGGGAGAAGTGCAAAGTGGATGCTATCCGACCTAAACTCTGATCTGATTCTGTCATATGTAACAATCAGAGATAGGGCTGATGAACTTGTTTCTGCCTTGGAGGTGCACTCGGAAAATTACTTCAAAAACCAGAGCTCATATTATTACAAGATTCGTGGAAGCAATCCGAAAGGACAGGTGGAAAAGGTATCCAGGCTCATCTTCCTCAACAAGACTTGCTTTAACGGCCTTTACAGAGTAAACAGCAAGGGAAAGTTCAATGTTCCACTTGGAAAGTATGTCAACCCTAACATTGTGAACAAGGAAAACCTCCTTGCCGTAAGCAACATTCTTCAGTCAAGGGACATATCGATAAAATGCCAGGACTTTGAAGCGGCTATCAAGACCGCATCAAGCGGAGACTTTGTCTATCTGGATCCTCCATATCAGCCGGTCAGTGAAACTGCAAACTTTACCAGTTATACTAACGACAATTTTGGCTACGATGATCAGGAGAGGCTCTTTACCAAATTCAAGGCCCTTGACAAGAAGGGCGTAAAAATACTCCTCTCTAACTCAAAATCGGATGAAATCATTGAGCTCTTCAAAGAATTTTCTGATGGGATTGTTGAGATTAATGCAAACAGGTTCATCAACTCCGTATCAAGCAGAAGGACAGGCCACACAGAACTTTTGATCAAGAACTACTAGGCCCTCAACAGCCTCAGATAAGGTAAAATCAAAGCTACCTCACAGATCTGAATGGAATGAACAACACTGGTAGAGGGGAGATCTTGAGGCTTGCAGAATCCGCTAGCATTGACCTATTAGAAGAGAAAAAGCCTCTGCACGACATACTTGTAACCTGCAAAAATATCGCAAAATCCCTTCAGATAACAGAGGAAACCTCATGGATAGACCTTGAGATAAATGGTTACTTGGCCAAGTATAGGTCGAGGGACCAGCTCTATGACAGCCTTCCTGACTATAGGAAGACAGGTTGGAAGTTCTATGACTTGTACGGAAACATGGTATCGCTCCCTCCTGATATAATGGGCTTGTTTGGAAAATCCATAGTATACCACTCTGTAAAGGAGCTTGAAAACAGCAGCCAGCTTGTCATAGGGAATCAATATCTTGAAAAGTTTAACAAATTCATTTCGGAGCATGGCATGGACTATGCTTCTAAAAATGTGCGCATACACGAGGCAAAAATTTCAAAGGAAGAAATTAACCAAGTATTAAGGGGAGTAAAAAATAGGGCGCAGGAATTTCTTGACATTGTCATATCAATCCTTGAATTCAACTGAAGTATTTGCTCTGAAAAGTTAATCTTTCAGCAATGCGTTAGAGATCCCGTTGGAGGGGGAATTTAGGGGCCCTTGAAAGTATCTTTTTCCACCCTGGGGGCAGCCGCAGGCTTGAATCCCGACAGCTTGGTAAATCAGGAGGAAGGCTAACTCCAGAGGTGATCTTATGAACACCCTTGGTACGGTTGGCGGTTTGCTGATAGCAATTCTAGGGCTGGCAGTGATTGACATTGGAATAAATCCAGAGGACAAGTTCTCAAACCAGGTCTTTTCACTCGGCGTTGCAGGAATAGTCATCGGGGGAATTGTGATGTGGACAAGCAACAAACGACAGAAAAGATCAATCCTAGACCAGAAATATCATCCAGAATCGTCGATAGCTGAAAGTACGGGTGATGTACGATACAGGACGCTCTACGAGAACTCTCCGGTTCTTCAGCGTACAGTCGACACTAATGGGATTATAATCGAGTGCAACCAAGCCTATGTGAAAAACTTTGGCAATTCCAAAAGCGACGTAGTGGGAAGGTCCCTTTTCGATCATACTGCCGAAAGGAGCTTGGGGCAAATGCAGCGAACCTTTGAGACATGGAAGGCAACAGGCAGAGCTGAAAACGATGAGATTTGGTTCAAAAGAAAAGACGGCACCGTATTTCCTGGGCTGATAAGTGCAAACAACATACATGATGCGAAAGGCCGTCTTATTGGGAGCAACACTGTCATTAGGGAAATATCGGAAATATACCAGGCAAGGAAGGTGCTCGAAGAAAATGAGAGGCGCGGCATCCAGCTGGAAGAAATTAAGAAGATGGAAAGCCTGAAGGACGATTTCTTTATGACCGTTTCAAAAGAGTTTCAGGTTCCAATAGAGCCCATCAAGAAATATTGTGCCATGCTAAACGACCTTGATAAGGGAAACCTCAACTCAAAACAGATTGAGGCGATAAATGGTATATACAACAGCACAGTAAGATTGGAGCAGCTTATTCAGGACATAGTGGATGTACAAAAGCTTGAGAGTAAGCGGATGGAGTTCACAAAAGAGAACTTTGAGGCAGACGCATTCATGAAGGAAGTTGTAAGCATGTGTACAGGCATGATGCAGGAAAAGAGGATAGCGTTTGAGAACTTGACCACCTCTAAACAAGTTATCAAGAGCGATAAAAAGCGGCTGGCTCAAGTACTATACAATCTTATACAGAACGCCGTAGATTTTGTACCGAGCAAGGGCGGAAAAATAGAAATAGCCGCAAAGGAGGGGGAGAATTCTTTTCTCTTTTATGTAAAGGACAATGGAAGCGGGATTTCGGAAAAGAGAAAGCCAAGCATCTTCAAAAAGTTTTATCAAGTAGACGTATCGATGAAGCGAAGGTATGGTGGAAGCGGATTTGGGCTTGTTATATGCAAAGGGGTAGTTGATAACTTGGGTGGCGAGATCTGGTTTGAGAGCAAGGAAGCAGAGGGAACGACTTTTTATTTCTCGATACCAAGATAGGTGTCAGAAATTTAAGCTTCGAACGGGATTCGATCCCGCGACCTTTACCTTACCAAGGTAACGCTCTACCAGGCTGAGCTATCGAAGCATGAGATGCTCGACCTGATGAATCCTTATTAATCTTATTTTTTTGAAAAATTTTTTTTACGAATCCTTCTACTGCCTGCCTTGGCAAGTGCCCCACCTGCCCAAAAAGTTAATTTCTCCACGCCTGCGCTAATAAAACGCAGGAGTCGCCGAGCCTGGCCAAAGAAGGCAAATTGGCCTTTGGACGCGCGGGACTTAAGATCATAAAAATGGGTGATCCCGTCTCTTAGGGGTTCGTGGGTTCAAATCCCACCTCCTGCACTCTTTATCTCTGGTGCTTGATTCCCTTGGCGTTTAGCACTTCGTATACTTCAGAAAGTGAAAATACAAATCCGACGTGGACGCAGTTTTTTTCTTCGCACAGGAGGCAATATAGTTCTCCATTCTGGACTGCAACCTCTGCTATCCTATTTTTCATGTTGTCCTTAACCACGACTCGGTTGTCATCAGCTGATATCTTTTCAAGCTTGGGTGCATACCTTGCAAATGTCTCGTCTTTCTGCATCAGATCCTCCATCATGAAAGTGATATACCCAGCAAAGCTGTTGATTCCTTTCATGGCAAGGTCCTGCTTGTTCTTCTTGTATATGTCGTGGAACCTGTTGTAGACCTCCTCCGAGACAGTTATTGATTTGAAACCTGCTTTCGGCATTTTATGTACCTATACCGTAATTTAAAGTACTGATATTTAACGTTTCTGAACACAAACATTCCTACCCATGGTTAACATATTGTCAACTTCGCGGTTTTGAATGGCAGAAAAATTTCTACTACCTACTTTCTGTGAGCAAGAAAAGGGCCGTTTGTCTGACGGCGGACCTGATTAGGTTCTAAATGAAACCCCGTTAGAAAAAAATCTCTGATCAAACTTAAGTTTTTAGTATCAATGATGCGCGCTTTTTAATTACTTTTTTGCCACAGTATCTCTCAATAGTGCGCTCGCAATTTGGGTAAAACCATACCACGCACTTGGACCATCAGACCATACCAAAGTACCTGTCGGCAGGAGCCTGAATCCTGGCTCCTGCTGATTTTTAATAATTCTAAATACCAGCAGATCAGACTAGAAACCAGTGACGCGAGGTTACGACTCGGAACAAATTAGGGAGAAGCTCATCGATGCCCTGAGCCAGTCTAAGATAGGCCTTACAGGCATAGAGATTGCAGAAAAACTCCATGTTAACCGGGTCACGATGGCAAAATACCTCAAGGTATTTGCTGCGGAAAGCCTCATCAAGCAGAAGACCATTGGGAGTGTGAATCTCTGGTTCATAGAAAAGGGCGTCGATCAGCTGAGTTTTCCCCAGGACCTCTTTCAGGTAAAAAACCGATATTTGGATTACATCCTGTCAGCTTCGGTCCAGGAAGCTCACAATCTGATAAGGACCTCACTCCATTCCGGTGCAAACCCGTCCAAACTTGTCACTGAAGCCATAGTTCCTGCGGTCGAGGCTGTGGACAACTCCTACAAGAGCGGCAAGATAGGAAAATCTGAGAAGAACTACCTCGATGAAGTCATATCGTCCTCCCTGCACCTAGTGCGAATTTCTGAAAGAGAAGTTAATCCGAAAAAGAATGTCGTGATACTTTCGACCGACTACCAGAATGCCATGCTCGGGCTCTGCGCCTCTGCGGCCTATCAGGCACAGGAATGGCGGGTCTCATTATTGGGTGACATGTCTTCTGCCATAGATGTGATGTTCGATATTGATTTGCAGAGGTTCCTCAACAAGGTCTGGCCCAAGAGAGAAGGTATTATGGTAATTGCAATCTTCTCGTCTGAAGAAGGACCAACAAAGTTCTTTTCGCAGGCAGTAGATGCAAGCAGAGGAAAATTCGGCAGGAACCTGCATCTGGCAGTCTACAATAAGACAGGAAAAAAGTACAAGACTGGAGCAGACTTTGTCTCAGATGACTTGGAAAAATTACTCCAGTGGTCTGATACCGTGTTTGAAAGCTCGAAGAATCAGTGAGCCAAAATTTTCATAACCTTGAAGGGAATGTCGGCAAAGTCGACTCCCTTTTCTACTGACAACAAAAGAATATTATCATTTAAGGGAAAGGTCATGATGATCACCTTTTCCCGGTACGACATCGCAAACTTCACCGGTCCCAAAACTCTGTCATAATCTCGCCTCATCTTTGTCCTGAGGACTAGCTCCATGTAGAGCATCTCGCCATCCTTTGTGTCCTCAAGGGATCTGATTCCGTCCCTCATGCCTCCTGCAAACAACCTCCCCTTCTCGTTTATTATCCCGGCGAACCTTATCTTTGGGTCAAGTTCCAATATCTTCTTACACGTATTCTCATAATCCATGACCCGTCCTCCTGCTGCAGCAATGGGTTGCTGGACGTGGTATTGGCAACAGAGAACCTATGGCATCTACAACTATTTATCGAGATCTCTCGGGCTTCTTGTTAAAACAAGAATGGGCCGAATGGGATTCGAACCCACGACCTTTCGATATCTGAATAATTTTATCAGTCGAACGCTCCAGCCAAGCTGAGCTATCGGCCCAAGAAATTTTCCGATTCAACTGTCATTTAAGTCTGCTGGCTTTTCCACTTGATGGAGCAGCCCATGGATGGGTCAAAATCCTTCTCTATCCTTTCGCCTGCAAGGATCTTTTCTATGTTGGCAATCATTGTCTTCTCGGTAGCAGTATCTTCGGGCTTCATGGCGTTGTCTATCCTTCCGTGAAAGACGAGCCTTCCATCTTTGTCAAAGAGAAACGGGTCTGGGGTGCAAACGGCGCCGTATCGTTTTGCCACTTGCTGAGTCTCATCGACGAGGTAGGTAAAACCTATTCCCTTTTGCTGTGCAAACTTTTTCATGTTCTCAAAACTGTCATCGGGATAGTTGGTGGGGTCGTTGCTGTTTATGCCTATCATGGCTATCTTGCCCTTGAATTTCTCATAAACCTCGTTGAGGGCTGGAACCTTTGCCTGTACGTACGGGCAGTGATTACACATGAAGACTACCAAGATTGCCTGTGATCCTTTGAATTCGGAAAGCGTGTGCCTCCTGTCGTCCGTACCCAACAGATCAAAATCAGGGGCCTTGTCGCCTGTCTTTAGGACAACTTCGGACTTGAGCAGGACCATGTATTTTCTGTCCAACAATATCAATAAAATCTTTACCAACCTCAATGAGAACAATTAAAATCTGCACATCTTTGAGTCCATACAACGGGCTGGTAGTTCAGCGGTAGAATACGCGCCTTGCACGCGCGGGGTCTGGGGTTCAAATCCCCACCAGTCCATTCCTACTGTAAAGCCAGGCGGGATTTGGCTCAGCCATTTGCCTTCAAATCATGTAATCATTTATCAGAAAACCTACACATGTCAAGTTATCAAAACTGATAATTCACTTGCCACCTTATATCGTGTAGGACTCATAGAACGATAATGAATAAGAGCTTTCTAAAAATGACAGCGTTTGCTTCGTTGCTCTTGCTAATCTCAGTTGTGGCTGTGCAAAACCCGTCTGCCTACGCCGTATGGACCAATGCACCATCGTTTGGTGGCGGAACGTTTCATTATGCTGATGGGCTTGCACTAAATGGGAAAATTTTTGATATATCAAAATACGCTCAAAAAATAACAACCCAAAATCTCTCAGTAGGAAAACCTGTCAAAATTGCCCTTAAAATATTCGACAATGACGGACCCACCACAATCAAGGGAGCTGCCATCTTTTTCAATATTAGGGGCGCCACCTCATCAGTATCAAATAGTGATACATGGATACAATATGATTCGCGGGGAGTGTATGTTCACGACCCTCACCACTTCCTTGGTAACGTAACTGGAAACGAATCTATTTCCTATCCCTTCAAATACGTAACCTTCAGCTTCACTCCTAACTCTCAAATGAAGACGTCGGATATGGGGTTGATGGCGTGGGATGATCATTATTCTTCATTTAGCGTGCTGGTAACTAGTGCAGTAAGCTTTTCTTAAAGTGGATATTCAACACAAACTTCATCTGAGAAATCTACAAACGTGTCAGGTCGGATGGGCAGTTTGACCCGGTTCCAATCTTGATAATGTGCTTTCTCCTTCTTATACCCGTTCGAGCTAATTTTCTATCGGATATGACAACATTGCAAGTCCCATACACGTGTGGCAAGTGCAAAAATCGCTTTGATGTAACAATGAAAGCTGGAGAGCCTATCCTTTCTAGGCCCTGTCCAAAATGTGGCAGCATAGCAGTAGTTCCGCTCCCATAGATTGCAAGTTTGACATGGGTGGAGTCAGTGACTGCAGTTTGAACCGTCTTGATACGGAGGGAATATCCGCCGAATTTGTGAAAACCATTCCTTTGCAGGCTACAGTTCAGGAATGTTATTTCTAGACTCGTAATTAACGCAGCACCATTTCTCTGATTTGAAAACCAAAATTGAGAATGGGAAGCCGCCTTATTATGCCCCCGATGGAATATCCTCTATTACTTGACACAAAAAACATCCTATGTGTTTGTAGCGGTCATGTCCTTCACCATGGTTTTGTCCATTTTTGCTGGCACCCGCAATGTAGTAGCACAGGAGGAGGAAATGGGAGAAAATTACATCATGCCGTCTTGGTTGCAAAAAACCGCTAACTGGTATATTGAAGGAAAGATAAGCCAGACGACATTCATTAACGCGTTGAGATACTCGATTCAGCATGGTTTGTTTGTTGTAGAGCCGAAAAATGAGGGGCAAGAGGCCATGATTGGCACGATTACGCCAAGCACAGCCGCGGTACTTGCAGGGCAGCCAAAGAACTGCCAAGATACTAACTTCCCAAAGGTCAACTGGTCCCATTGCGATTTCTCGGGGGTAAACCTAAATCATTACGATCTTCATGATTCAGACCTTGTCGGCATAAACTTGGCAGGGACGAATCTTCAAAAGGCATATCTTGTAAACGCCGACCTGGAACACTCGAACCTAAATTATGCGGAAATGACAAATGCTGACCTTCCAAGTGCAAGACTGGCATATTCCAGCCTTGTCGGAGTTTTCGGACCTCTGCTTGACCTGAGGTTTGCAAACATGACAGGAGTCGACTTGAGCAATTCCCAGCTGCGCGGGACATCGGCAAACTGGTCTGTAATGAAAAACACAAACCTTACGGGTTCCGACCTTGGCCATTCTGAATTTTTAAGTGCAGACATATCGATGTCAGACGCAAGGAAAGCCAACTTTGCCGAATGCCAGCTTGTGGATGTTAACTTTACTGGCACCGACGCCTCGGCTGCAAATTTCAAGGATGCGGACTTTTCCGGAGCCATCATGACAAGTGCGGTCCTTTCTAATGCGAACTTGCAGAATGCCGGTTTTGGTTTTGCAATACTCAGAGGCGCCAACCTCTCGGGAGCTAATCTTGAAAACGCAGACCTTGGAAACGCCGACCTGACCGGCGCAAATCTAACTGGTGCTAATCTCTCCGGTGCAAATTTGCACTGTTTGGGAAATCCAGTTTGCGTCCATTAGTCTGTACAAGTTTACCAACACCTGCACGAAACGGGCAAGGGGGCCAAGAATAGAAGAATCTTACCCATTCCTTATTAGCAAAAGCCTTCCGGTTTAAGGTACATGAGTCAGCCAAACGATCCCTCTGTTGTATTGCTTCAACAGATACTTGACCAACTAAAACAGGTAAATGCGAAACTCGACAAGTTACTGGCACAGATTTGAAACACCGTAAAGTCGGGTTTGAGGGAGGGACAACTGTTATCTGCAAGAAACGCCATTAGTATGTATGCGATTGATGGTCTTCTGTGAAGACTGTAGGTACGAGTACCATGTGATTGCATACCAGCTGTCGGGCCTTCATGGCAGTGGCGGACTCTCTAAATGCCCCAAATGCAAGGAAAGGAACCGAATAGGGTACCTCCTTTTGGACCCCAAGGCTGCCTAGCCGCACCAAGTCAGGTTTCCGCTGGTAGGCTACCATGCGGTAAAATTGCTTAGGATTTTTATCTAGATGGTAACCGAACCCATCTGTTATGGTAAGCGGTGAGATGTGGAAATGACATGGGACTTTGACCTTGAAATGCTACTCTATCTTGCCATGATAACAGCAGGCTTTTTCATGGCACCTATGGATTCTAACCCTCCTTACCTAATGGTCACAGGTATCGTCCTTGCTGGTGCAGGATTTGGCCTAGTCTACCGCAAGGTCAAGAAGAAATAATGTCAAGCCCTGAATTTGGACCCTGTCTTTAGCTTGTCTGCAAGTTTGCTGAAGATCTCGTTATGGCTGACATCTGTAAAGTTCACTGCCCCTCCATCTCTTATCACCTGGCGTTCAAATTTTTCCTTGATTGCAAAAGTCACAGAAGAATAGTGAATCCTTCCCTTCAACTTCTCCTGTATGGTGGTCTCTGTGTCTGGAAAGGTGGAAAAATGGAATGCCATTCCTGCGGCCCAGAAGATGGTGGGTATGCCTCCTCCCGCAGATCGAGCCGTTGCAATAACTTGGTTCATCCAATCATCAAACTTTAGCTCAAGCACTTCGTGAATGACAAGCTGCTTCCAAGGCTCTATTGTAATTTCCAAACCTAGTTCAAATCCTGATCTTGCTTTATTTAAGAAGGATGCTGTTTCTAGAAGATCGTTACCTTGGTGCGCAAACCTGAAAGATGGATTTAAATAGTATTACAGTTTGTGATTAGCTAGGTAATAAAGAAATGCAAGATTGGAGTCAAGCAGGCGTATACATACCATTGGCGGTCGGATTAATCCCAGGATTCGTTTACTGGTGTGTTATCACCGCAATGAAGAAACACAAGTAAATTACCATTCTTTTATTCTTCTTTTTGTATAATTCATACGAATGCGTCTTAGGTAAAACCTTCCAATCCACGTTGTATAGATTATGATATATTGCACATGATTAATCACCTTCGCACAAGTATTTCGTATGAAACTTGCAATCCTCTCAGGAGTGTTGATTATCGTATTGTTATCAGCGTCCATCGCTTGGAATGCGGCAGAGGGGTCTGCACAGCAACCATGCGTGCCGTCTGCAGCTCCGGGGGGTGAGAACCTTCCAAACCCAAGTTCAATCCAGGTGCTTGTTTGCTCCTCTTACAGCTACAAGGCAGCCGACGGGACGACGGTGGTTTTGGGAGAGATTCAGAACAATAACGCCTTTCCTATAACTGCGGTCAAGGTCGGAGTGACCTTTGAGGATGCGAGCAGCAACGTACTTGAATACAAGACAGGTGCCACGCTTCTACAGGTTGTGCCCCCAGACTCCACCGCTCCCTTTTCAATCTCGTCCACCAAGGCAGACCCTTCAATCACCCAAGTCTCTGTAAACCTTGCAGGATTCACCTCTGCGTCACCAAGAGCCCAAGTATTGACAATTTCACCCGGATCACTCCAGATTTCAGATAACCTCAAGCTGCAGGGTACGATAAAGAACGGCGGTGCCTCCGCTTCCACCAATACCAGAATCTACCTGCTGTCTTATGACGCATTCCAAAGGGTTGTTGCAATAGGTTCGGGTACGGTTCCTGATCTGGCAGCTGGTACCGTGGAAAACTTTACCCTGACCTCGGATCATAGTGCACGAGCCAAGCAGTTTGAGATAGTTGCCGAGTCTGATTCATACCAGTCAAAGCCTACAGATGTGACAAAAATCATCGCTTCCCTGCCAGTTATGATAGCTAGCACGAGCGTTACAAACCCGTCGGGAAGTCCATACTCCTCCATTCCAATAGATGCTCCAGTAAAAATAAGCAGTGACTTGAGGTATGTCCTTAACAGTCCGCAATCATATGTATACTATGTACAGGTTAAGAAGTTTGGAGGCCAGGTGGCATTCATAGGAAACGCCACGGGTGTGTTTCTGGGAGGGACCGATGTAGAACACACGGAATCCGTGTCTTGGACTCCAAACGTTCCAGGGCCCTACTATATCGAGACCTTTGTCTGGAACTCTGACGGGGTGCCTATATCCTCTGCGGGAACTACGATAAACATAGCACTCGTAAAATAGGGTCCTATCTAATGCATGATGCAGGAATGGAAAAATTTGGTATTGTTGCACTGGGAGGCACATTCGACCTCATCCACAAGGGACACGTTGAGCTTTTGAGTAGGGCGTTTGCGATTTCATCCAAAGCGATAATCGGGCTTACAAGCGATGAATTTGCCAAAAAAAAGGGCAAGGCTCCAGTCAATGATTATGGAAAAAGACACGAGACGCTTGAAATGGTGATAAAAAAAAAATTTCCCGGCGCAAACTATGAGATAAGCAAGCTTGAAAACGACTTTGGGCTGGCTGTGCTGGAAAGGGGGGTTGAGGCCCTTGTTGTAAGCGCCGAGACCGCATTTCAGGGTGATAATTTGAACCGACTTAGGAGGACGAGAAACCTTCCAGATGTTGAAGTGGTAGTGGTGCCAATGGTTCTTGCGGGGGATGGAAAGCGCATCTCAACGACGAGGATACGCAACTCCGAAATAGATACTGAAGGGAATATTCTGGCCGTTGACAAGTAGCTTTTCTATATTTGAGTCACTCCCCTAAAACTCCAAAAAACCTTCAAAGCCATTGAAGGAAATTACAGACGCGATGCTGGGAAAAATGTCTTCGGAAATTGCCAGCCTGAAGGAGGGTCTTGATCCGGGGAACATTGCTTTCTGGTATAAGAAAGTGATTTCTGAAGCAAGGGAGATGGCGCCGCCGTGGCTTGTGGACAAGATCAACGTCAAGCAGGACCCAATCATGTACCTCAAGTTCAACCTTGACGTGTCAAAGCGGGCTGTCAGATACCTGATGATGGCAATAGCAGATAATTTGGACGACATGCCATATTCTACGAGGCTCTATTTCCTCAAGGTTCAAGAACTCGTCTCCCAGGAAATGGACAAGGCCTTTGTTTGAATCTATTCCTTGGTTATTTCTACGACATTTCCAGAAATCTCGGTTCCTACAAGCTTGTGCTTGTTCTCTATCACTGACTGGATGAAATCGGCAAATGACTCTGCTTCCGACCTGTCCTTCAAAAGGATGCTGTGAGCTGATTTGTCCTTTAGCGAGACGACGAGCTCGTTTTCAAATATCTCAAGGATACCTGTTATGAACGTCTCCCTGTCATCCTTGACGTAAATTAGGCTTGATAGCTTTTGTGCTTCATATTCGTCTTCACATGTGATTCTTTTCTTCATTTCAATCAAACATGAACTTGTCAACCTGGTCCTTTGCCCTCTCCCTTCTTTTCTTAAAGTCAGTGATGAAAGGCTTGGTGGCGTCCTTGAGGTTGCACTTGCATTCGCCGCAGAGAAGCTCCCCGGCCCTGCACTTCCTTGCCCTCTCGTCTGATTCCTTCTCAGTGTCGAAAAAGTATCTCAGGTACCAGAAAACCGGACATATGCTGAAGTTTGCCCCGAGCTTTCGCTGGAGGTCTACTGTTGGTTGGCCTCCCGTGAATGTGTTGGAAATCTTCTTGTCAATTGCCTCATCGCTATCTGTCGTAAATATTGCCGTCTCCGGAATTGAAGACGACATCTTTCCCTGCATCCCAAGCCCGGGTAGGAACTTGGAGTGTATCTGGGCCGGCTTTGGAAAACCTATCTTTTCTGCAATATCTCTTGTAACCCTCCAGTATGGATCCTGGTCAATTGCCGCCGGTATGAGGACAGGAGTAGGCCTTCCCTCCATTATCGAGGGAAGAAAACACGGCGCAGCCTGGATGGGAGGAAAACCTATCATGCCTATGTTGGTAGAGTTTTGGAAACCAAATACTGCCTTGACGGTTGAAAACGTGATGCGCTTTGAAATCTCAAGGGCAAGCGGGTAAATTCTCTTGATATCCTTGGTATCAATCAGGATCTTGGTTCTCTTGGGGTCAAACCCTACAGCTATGATGTCATAGATGTTCTCCTTGGTATATTTGGAAACGTCTTGGAAGGACTTGTCGTCATTGTAGAGGAACTTTTCGTCATCAGTAATCTGGAAAATCAGGTTTACCCCGAATTTCTCCTGCAGATATTTTGTAAAAATCCATGGCAAGAGATGGCCCATGTGGATTGCGCCTGATGGGCCCCTTCCTGTATAGAGGTAGAACTTGTTGCCCTTCTCATACTCTGTCAAAATCTTGTCAAAGTCTCTGTGGCTAAAAAAGTAGCCAAGCTTTATCATCGGATGTATCTCTCCTGTAATTTTTTCCACCCTGGACAGCAACTGGTCTGAAATTTTTTCCGTGCCGAACTTTTGGATTAACTTGTCGTAATCGATGTCACCTTCTACGCTCCAGGGGGTAACGGTGAAGTCTTCAGTAGACAATCATGTTTCAGATAGGTTAACGTTTAAAAAGTCTTTTTGGTTGTCTGTCATAATGTCGCAAGTTTTGCATCCGATAGAGCAACGGATCCTGCAGACCTTGGTTGGGGCGCAAAACTTGACACCTGAGGACCTCTCCGACAAAACTCAGCTTTCCATAGACCAGGTGAGGCGGGGCATCGAATGGCTAAAGTTTAAGGAACTGATACAGGTAAGCGAATCTGAAAAAAATTTTGTCAAGCTTGCCAAGAGGGGCACGGAGGCTATTGAAAAGGGCCTTCCAGAGAGGCAGCTTGTAAATTACCTCAAATCAATTTCTGGCTTCTCATGCGAGATGAGTCAGGCAAAAGACCATTTGAAAAATGAGTTCAGTCCTGCAATTGCAAACGCACGGAAAAACGGTTGGGTGGAAATCTATGAAAACAGAGTTATGCTCAAGGGGTACCACGACACAACTCCTGAGGAAAAAATAATCAAATTAATCGCATCAAAAGGAACCGGTGTCATCAGTGTAGACGAAATAGGAGACAAGGAGGCGCTCGAATCCCTCAAGAAGCGACCTGAATTCCTTACATTTACTTCGACAAAGCATACTGTGGTGAATATATCTGAAAAAGGCGTTGAGGCTGCCCGCAATTCAAGCCAGGAGGCAGTGAGTTCTGCGGCAAGGGCACTTGACGTGGAGGCTCCAGCACCTGTAGTCTTTGCTGCAAGGAGCCATCCACTTGCAGATGTAATTGACGAAGTGCGGGAAATTTTTGTCAGCTTGGGATTTTCAGAACTCGTTGGAGATAGCGCCCAGTCGAGTTTCTGGAATTTTGACGCCTTGTTCATCCCCCAGGGACATCCCGCGAGAGAGATGCAGGATACCTTTTACCTAAAGGACTTGAAAGCCAAATCACTTGCAACGTCAAGACAGGTTCGCCAGGTGGGTCTGGCACACAAGGACGGTTGGCATTATGACTGGCAACTTGAAGCGGCAAGGAAGATGGTGCTTAGAACTCACACCACATGTGTTACAATTAGGGAGCTGGCCGATGGCCAGTATGACGAGGCAAGACTGTTCTCTATCGGGAGGGTATACAGAAACGAGAAGGTCAGCTATAAACACCTTGTAGAATTCAACCAGGTCGAGGGCGTTGTAGTAGGCAAGGGAGTGACACTTCGGGACTTGATGGGGCTTCAGATGGAATTCTATCGTAAGATGGGTATCAAAAAGGCAAAATTCTGGCCTACATTCTTTCCATACACGGAACCCTCGCTGCAATCAATGATTTACAATGAAAGGCTAGGAAAATGGGTAGAGCTATTCGGGATGGGAATATTCAGGCCAGAGGTTACAAAACCGCTTGGCATTAAATATCCAGTTCTAGCATGGGGAGGAGGCATTGAGAGGATAGCCATGCTAAAATACGGTCTTGACGATGTTCGGGAACTTTACAACAACAGACTGGGCTGGCTTAGGAGCGTGCCAAAATGCCAGTAGTTACACTATACTTTAACAGGCTTGCAAGGCTCCTTGGACGCAAGGCTTCAAAGGAAAAAGTCCTGAGCACCTTGCCCTTTTTGGGATTGGATATTGAGGAAGAGGCATCGGATCATGTGAATGTAGAATACAGTCCCAACAGGCCAGATTTTTCGACGGATTATGGTATTGCACTTGGCCTCCAAGGGCTATTGGGGTTCAAGCTTGGGGTTCAGCCCCTTAAAATCAAGAAAGGGTCAGACTCGATTAGGGCAGATTCATCTGTTGTAAAAATAAGACCGTTTGTGGTTGCACTAAAGGCCATGGGGGGAAAGTTGGATGATGAGACGATAAGGCAGATAATCACAATGCAGGAAGACCTTCACAACGGGATAGGGCGTAGGAGGAAAAAGGTTTCCATAGGCATACACGATCTTGACAAGTTGAAATTTCCACTAGTGTTCAAGGCAGTAGAAAGAACCCACAAATTCATTCCCTTGGGTTCGCAGCAAGAGATGACAATCGCCGAAATCCTGGGAGGAACAGA
The DNA here is from genome assembly GCA_035252645.1 of Nitrosotalea sp. GTDB lineage: Archaea > Thermoproteota > Nitrososphaeria > Nitrososphaerales > Nitrosopumilaceae > Nitrosotalea. The sequence continues at coordinate 17,236 of DATFCV010000043.1, forward strand.
GACGGGCAATACCTACGGTGGAATACTCAAGGAGGCAAAGAAAGTTCCAGTAATTTTGGACTCGATGGGAAGGACAATTTCGTTCCCACCCATAATCAACTCCAAACTCACCGAGGTGACTACAAAAAGCAGAAATCTGCTGGTGGAGGTGACAGCGACCGACCGAAATGCGGCTGAAGACACACTTGCGGTCATTGCACAGGTGCTACAAAGCGCCGGGTTCGGGATGGTTTCAGTCCGGGTAACAGGGCCTCGTAACTCCACTCCAAAACTAGAATCTAGGAAAATGATGCTAGAACCGTCCTTGGTAAACTCAATACTGGGGCTGGAACTGACCCTTGCTGAAATCGTCAAATGCCTTAGAAAAAACAGGCTTGATGCCAAGGTCAAAAACGGGAAAATCCTTTGCCTCGTGCCACGTTATAGGGCAGACATTTTTGGTCCGGTTGATCTTGTCGAGGAGGTAGCACTGGGGTACGGAATAGCAAACCTCGAGCCTACCATGCCGCAGTCAAGAACTGCAGGCCAAAAAAACAAGGCGACTGTGGCACTTGCAGCTGCCCAAGATACGATGATTGGCCTGGGATTCCAAGAAGTCATGAACTTTGGCCTTGTGGGAAAGGAGACGCAGTATGACCTGACAAAAAGGGATCCATCCGGTATAATGTACGTGGCAGACTCGAAAAGCCAGGAACATCAAATCCTCCGTGACTCCCTACTGCCTGGACTTGTTGCCACACTTTCAAGAAACATCCACGAGCAATACCCGCAGAAAATCTTCGAAACGGGGATTGTGTTTAAGAAGGAAAACCCAATAAGTGAAGAGATTCATCTTGCCTGCGCAAGCGCTCACAACGACGTTAGCTACACAGAGATAAAATCGGCACTGCAATCATTCCTAAAGGGAGGGTTTGGCATTACCCCTGCCACCGAAATTTCAAAAGATCCGCTTTTTGTTGAGGGGAGGACCGCAGAAATCATCATTGGTGGAAAAAAGGTGGGAATCATAGGGGAGGTCTCCCCCGAGGTGCTTGGGAACTTCAAGATGCGAGTTCCTGTGGCAGCCTTTGAGATAAAACTGACAGGCCTCATTTTCTAGGGCCCCATGCTGTCAAATGTCTGGCCGAACTCATTGGGTTAATATTTGACCGTGGGCTAGCTTACATCGCCCCAAATGCACGCAGACGGACTATGAGGATAAAATATGATTTTTGGTCCACCCAGCCGTGCGACATGGGCACCCCGGTATGAGAACAAGATGAGGGTTTAGGCTAAAATAACCTATGAATCTCTGTGAGTCAGAACCGGGGAACATTATTTAATTTTTCGAAAAAAACTGACATTCGGGATTATTTTTGTGTCTTTGCACACAAAATGACATTTTTCACCATTATAACTTCAACAATTTTTGCAAAGAAGAGCTGATAGATCTATTGATATATTTGCCCTGTATAGATATACTATGGCAACTGCATATGTGTTAATAAATTGCGAACTCGGCTCGGAAGAGGCAATTATTTCGCAGCTGAAAGCAATCAATGGCGTAAAAGAAGTACATGGCACATTTGGAGCCTATGACATCTTGGCCAAAATTGAATCCCCAACAGTAGAAGCACTCCGCGAGATCATTACTTGGAAAATACGCAAAATAGAGAAGATTCGATCTACTCTGACCTTGATGGGAATAGAAGGACAAAGTTAAGCGCCCTTTCTTACACATCCTATTATTTTCAAGGCAGGTTTGTTTTTTATGCAAAGACCTTTTAATTGTATTACAGGCTGAGCATTGTGCTTCTTCACTTTATCTTTCTCGTAAAAGAGGAAGAACTAGAGTCTAGAAGGTGGGAGTTCGAATACGTGGAAAAAATGGCTGGCTTTTACAAGGCTTGGATTGAAGGTGTATTCTCGCAAAAGGTAGACGTCCAATCCGATGAGATGATAGTAAGGTCAGGCGGCAGGTTCAGGATTATGGACACGCCTGTAATAATGGAGGACCACATAAGCAGAGGCGAGGGAATCTTCCACTTTTACCTTACTTATTTCAGGCCCATTTGGACCGATTGCACATGCGAGGGCTATTTTGCTGAAAATTTTGGAATGATTTGGTGGCAAAAAAGCCCTCAAAAGGATGATGTCGAGTTCCTGCGCGAAAAAAACTGTACTAAGGTTTCTCACGAGCTTGCCCATGAGTTCCTGAGAAAGGCAAGATACAAGAATTACAAAGAGCTCGTGCACGAGATATGGGACAAGCACCTCTTTGCATCATTGCCTTTTGAGCACTATGACGGCAGCTATAAAAAGACGGACAAGGATGCCCTCTTTGCAACACTTGACACCACAAGTCTCAAGGTATGATGTGGCCTAGAAGACAGCTATGGCGAGGACTTGGAATTTAGTAGGTTCGCGCAACTCTTGCAGAGTTTCTGTTTAAAGAGCTGATTCATGTCGGTAAAGCGTACGTGCTGCATGTCAGACTGCTCTACAGTGTGGTTTCCACACAGGGTCTGCAATTTTCCGGAAGGTAGGTAATGGTTCTTCACGACTCCGAAATACCTTCCCCTTTTATAATAAAACCATCCGAAGGTCCTTTGCTCGGTTTCCATTTGTTCCATTACCATAATTTTATTGAAAATTCCTAGTGATAATTGAAATACCTTGCGTAGCTTTTCTACTATTCAGAGGCCTCAGATGTTCTAAAAGACTATAAGTAAGTGTTTTAGAGTTTTTTCATGCCTGAATTCATTTGCCCTGACTGTGGTACGAAACTTTTTCATGAGAATGAAACTACGTTGACAGTGGAAAAACAGGTCCATTCAAAGTTCTGTGCCGCTAAAAAGAAGCACTAGTGGACTCTCAAGGTGTAAAACGAACAGTACTTTTCTCTCAATTAGTATTTTCTAACAATTGGGCTTGGCAGAATTTTTCAGGAATTGCTCTGAATTAGAATTCTAGCATTTGGTGACGGAATAAATCCTGTTTTCAAAACTTGCGGTCTTGAAGTCTATCTTATTCTGGGGATCTTTCTTGCGAGTCTTGCTCATCTTTTCCAGTGTTACTAGGGCCTCTCCATCAAACCCTACTGAGGAGCCGTACACTCCCTCGGAAAGCTGGTTTCCATGCTCGCCCTGTTTTATATCGTCAATAATTTCATAGAATTTGACCGCTTCTCTTTTTGAGATTGGGCCTCCGCTTGATTTGTTGAATCCGACTGCGATGTACATTCCGTTGTTCTTTACGGCTATGGGGACCTTGTGGACCTTACCTGAATTCCCTGGTATCTTTTCATTCAGGAGAATTTCACACTTGTGAAACATGCTTGACATATATGCAAAAAAGCGATAATCCGCAAAAGAACCGTCAGAATTTTCCTCACAATCAACAAAAACCTTGTGCAGGAGTTCAAGAGCCGCATCGTTCATGCTTTGCAGCCGTTCCTCAATCCTGCCCTTCTTAATCAGATCAGATTTGCAATCTCCAGCAATCTTTTCAAGAATGAATGGGGGCAGGTTGTAATTCTTCAGTGTGGAAACATATGTTCCTGTTTTGGATGCCCCAAAGGTAGGAAAATTACCACGACTCAATTCTTCCCCAGCCTCTTGCAAACCCTGTAGATCGTCCCCATCGTTAACAGTCTTTATTGTTGCTTTTTCCTTATAACTGTTCTCTAAAATCAACCGATCTAAAATAATGGTGGGGCCGACCGGAGTTGAACCGGCGACACACGGGTCACTACAGCTCCAAACTGTACATCATCCTTTCGTCAGTGAAGCTAGTTGAACCACTGGAGCCCTTAGCGGTGATCATGTGATGTATCCTGTCGCCATGCC
>DATFCV010000044.1:0-24490 GCA_035252645.1 Nitrosotalea sp.
GATGGGATCCTGGTCCAGTCAGCCGTCATTGCGTCGATCGAGTCCACTATCCTTACAAGCACCACGTGGCCGTATTTGCGCTCGTCGCCGACTACTCCAACCGCCCTGTCGTCCCCTACCGCGGCAAAGGCCTGCCAGACCTTGCCATACCAGCCAGAGGCAATAAGCTCATCTTCGACTATTTTGCTTGCCTGCTTGCATATCTGGAGCTTCTCCCTTGTCGCCTCGCCCATTATCCTCACGGCAAGTCCTGGACCTGGGAAGGGATGGCGGTACAGCAGCTTGTCCGGAACTCCTAGAAGCTTTCCGACCTTCCTTACCTCGTCCTTGTAGAGGAACCTCAGGGGCTCGAGCACTTGGAGGTTCAACCATGAGGGAAGCCCTCCAACATTGTGGTGGGTCTTTATCACGGCGGCGGGCCCTTTTGAGACTCCGCTCTCAATCACATCGGGGTAGAGAGTTCCCTGTGCCAGCCACTTGAATGGCCCGTTCTTTTCTGCAAACTCGGTAAATACCCTGACAAACTCCTCGCCTACGATTTTCCGCTTTGTCTCGGGATCCGTAACCCCATCTAGCCTAGTGAGGAACCTTTCCTTGGCATCTATGGCTGTAAAGTCCATGCCGAAATTGTTCTTGAACATGTCTTCGACCTCCTTTTCCTCATTCAATCGAAGAAGGCCGTTGTCCACAAAGACGCATTTGAGCCTTTTTCCAATTGCCTTTTGGATGAGCAGTGCAGCTACGGTCGAGTCCACGCCCCCGCTTATCCCGCAGAGGACGTTTCCCTCAATCTTTGATATCTGGGCGACAGTGTCGTCGATAAAGTTCTCAAGTGTCCAGTCCTGCTTTGCCTTGCATATGTTGAGTACAAAGTTCCTGAGCACCTGGATTCCGTTTTCCGTGTGTACGACCTCCGGATGGAACTGGATTCCGTAGATGAGCTTCTGTCTGTTTGCAATTGCAGCTGCAAACGAGCTCTCCGTGTGTCCAATCACCTCAAAGCCCTGTGGCAGGCTTTCTGCCGCATCCCCGTGGGACATCCACGCCCTTGTTGAGGAACCCATGCCTGAAAGGAGGTCCGAACCGCTGTCTATCTTTAGCGTGGACGAGCCATATTCCTTGTTGGCACGCTTTACCTTTCCTCCAAACTTGTTTACAATTAGCTGGTGCCCATAACATATTCCCAGCACCGGCAGTCCGATCTCGAAAATCTTGGGCGACGGTTGGGGCGAGTCCTTGTTGTAAACGCTTGCGGGCCCTCCGGAAAAAACTATTCCCTTGGGGTCGAGCTTCTTCAGCTCCTCAGCCGAGATGTCATAAGGGACAAGCTCGGCATATACTGAAAACTCCCTAATCCTCCTGCAAATTAGGTGGCTGTACTGTGATCCAAAATCTAAAACGATTATCTTGTCCATCCGCTCACTTTCTCGAGTTTTCTATCATGCGCGAAAACGACCACGTCGCAGTGTTGATTATCTCGTTTGCCCTCTCCTTCTGCCTGTAATTCTTGATTAGTATCTCCCTTATCCTGTTGCCCTCCCTGTTTACCATGCAGCTTATGGATGCACCGGGTGGCATCTTGCCGTCCTTTATGTCCGCGCTGTCCTGGCTTTCCATATTCCCGATTATCCTTCCGAGGAAAAACGACTTGAACGGCTGTGTCTCGACATCAAGCAGTACGCCCTCAGACGGGATTATCACAAGTTCGTCCTGGGTCAAGTGTGCGTTTGCTATCACCTGGTTGTCCGGGGCCTTCATGGGAATCACGGTTGCAGTCTCCTGCATTACGGGCTGCTGGGCCTTTGCGGTAGGCGTAGTGGCCGAAACCAGGCGGGATGCCTTGCTAAAGCTAGACTGTTTTACCATGGAATCGAGAATCCTTAGATTTTGCGTGAGTTTTTCGATCTCCCTTTGGCGCTTTTCTATTTCCTCGGCTAGCCACTCGCGCAGCTCCAAAATCTCGCGGATTTCCTCTTCCGAATGGTAATCCATGATTTTTGTACTCTCAGACGGATAATAAATATTAAAAAAACTCAAAGCTGATCCAAGCATCGTATCCGTTGCAACCCGACCATTCTCTCGGGATTTGACCTAGTTTTCTTCAAAATCTGAAAGTGTCCTTTGCCTCTTGTCCTTCCATGTAACCTCAGGCATGCCTAGGGATGTGAGTATCTTGTTTGCCGTGGAGGCGGCAAACCCCTCAAAGTGGTTGTTTGCCATGATTATTGCCAGTTGTACGTTGTCGGCGGTCTGGTTGATTTTCTCGACCCACTTTTGTATGAGGGCAGCTCTGTCCTTCTGTATCTTGCCAAACTCCTTTTCAGGTATGGACCTGTCGCCTATCAACCGCAGGTAGACAAAGTCCGTGGTCACCGGAGCGGGATTTGAAACGCCCTCGACCTCATTCCACACCAAGCATAAATTTTTCTCACTCAGGAACTTGTTCGAATCATCGCCAAACCATGACGGGTGCCTTCCCTCCACGGCATACCTGTAGGTCAAGGGGAGGTGTGACACCATCTTCTCAAGCTGGGGCTTGGCCTCCTGGAAAGGAAGGGAAGGGGGAAGCTGGATTACCAACACCCTCATCTTCTGACCCAGAGGCCTAATCGACGCAAGGAATTGGTCCAGGTGGGGCCCGGGTCTTAGCCTACCCTCGTGAGTGACAAGGCGCGGAACCTTTGCGGTAAAAATAAAGTCCTCTGGAGTGTCAGAATGCCATTTTTTTGCCATGGATTGCGTTGGTATCCTGTAAAAGGTGGAGTTGATTTCTGTTATTCCAAAGGCGCTCGCATAGTGCTTTAGATAATCCGCAGGATCCATGGCGGGGGGATAGAAAGCTCCCCTCCACCCTTCATAACTCCATCCGGTACAACCCACTTTGATTTCCATGGGCCTCACGTCCTTGCACGGAAAAGATCATGCAACCTGCCGGGTCCAATCTTCTCGAATCCACTCAAAGGCTCCGACATGGTATAGAATCCCGGACCGCCCTTTGATGCAAGCCATTCAAGAAGCGATTTGGCCTTGGCAAGCTTTGCAACCTTGACCCTTCTGTCGTACGTCCTTTCCTTTGAGTATCTCCCAATCTTTCCACCAAAGTCCATCCCAAAGAGCACCACGTTCTTTGCTCCGAAATATCTGGCAAGAAAGACACACCTGTCGCCATCAGTAAAGCCTCCAAAGTTCCTTATCTTCCCAAACGGCCTTGCCTCGGTCGTGCCGATGCAGTTCTTAAAGAGCAGCGCGGCAGGAAGCAGACCGATGTTGTCTGCATGGGAATGTACTACCATGAGAGAATTCATCTTGGAGGCCTTTCGCAGGTACTCCAAGTTCCCGTCGAGGTCAGTCACCACGATGTCGGGCTTGATGCCTTTTTCTAAAAGGGCACGCGTTGCCCCATCGGCGGCAATAATGGTCGCGGCATTGAACTTGCGTATTATCTTCAATGATGAAGAAAGAGACGGTCCTGCACCCACCACAAATACGGTCCTACCTCTTATCTTTCGATCAATTCCATCAAGCGGTACCTTGGTGCCTAAAAGCGAGTCGAGAAACTCGGCAGCCCTCAAATCGCCTTTCCTGCTAAAGCCGAATTCGCTGAGGATCTCTCCATACTTGCGCTCCCATCCCCTCAATCTCATAGGTCTAAATGGCGATGACCCGATGATTAAACCATATGAGCAGGCTTGGGCCAGTGCGTGTCGGAGATTCACAACCTGTAAGAATAATGGGCATAATCAACGCAAGCCCTGAATCATTTTACAAAAAATCCGTCTACACCGAGGGGGGCGAGATTGCTCGGGTCGTGAGGGGGATGGAGCAGGATGGCGCAGATATAATCGACGTCGGGGGTATGTCCACAGCTCCCTATCTTAGGACGCTCGTGTCAGAAAGCAAGGAGATAGAACGCGTCACAAAGGCAATATCTGCCATCCAAAAGGTCTCCAAACTGCCAATATCGATAGACACCTGCAGGGCTGGAGTGGCAAAGGCAGCCTTTGAGCTAGGCGTCGAGATTCTAAACGACGTCACAGGACTCAAGTTTGACAAAAACATGCCAAGGGTGGTTGCGGAATACGGGCCGTCTGTAATCCTGTGCGCATATGGAAAGGAAAGGATTGCAGGCAGCAATGTGGGCCAGGCAAAGAGACTGCTGCGCCACAGCATATCGATTGCAAGAAAAGCGGGAATACCAAGGGACAGGATAGCAGTAGATCCTGCAATAGGATTCTTCAGAAAAAGAGCGGAGGGAATTTTTTTCACGAGGATCAGCTCTGACTGGCTGAGAAGGGACCTTGACATAATGAGGAACCTAAAGTCATTCAAGATGGGATATCCGCTCCTCGTGTCTGTCTCAAGAAAATCTTTCATAGGAAAAATTTTAGGTGAAGACGATCCAGACAAAAGACTCGCAGGATCGCTTGCAGCTGAAGCAGTGGCAGTTCTCAACGGTGCCAACATCATCAGGACGCACAATGTCGGGTCCACCATCGATGTTGTAAAAATCGCGCAGGAGTTGCGACATTCCAAGAAAGGCTTATAACAGATTGCAAATCTAATCAAGAAGGTTTCATTGGATATCAGGGAAGGACTAACTTTCGATGACGTGCTCCTTGTTCCCAAACGCTCCAGCATAGTTACTAGATCTCAAACTAATTTACAGACGAAACTTTCACGTAACATTACTCTCAACATTCCTGTCATAAGTGCAAACATGGACACAGTTACCGAGTCTGCCATGGCCGTTGCCATGGCAAGAGAGGGCGGAATTGGAATAATACACAGGTTTCTCACCATCTCCGAGCAGGTCACCGAGGTGCTAAAGGTAAAGCGATCGGGAAGCATTCTGATTGAAAACCCGTACACGATAGGTCCAAACCAGACAATCCGGGAAGCTATCGATTACATGAGGGAAAAGGGCGTTTCCGGCCTGCTCGTAACCGATGGCACGGGCAAGCTTGTTGGAATACTGACCAGGCGGGACATCGTGATGCTCGAGGCTGCGGACGAGAAAAAATTGGTAAGCGAGGTAATGACAAGCGATGTGATCACCGCAAAGTCAGGCGTAGGTGTGCCTGAGGCGCGCGATCTTCTACGCAAGAACTGCATCGAGAAACTCCCGCTTTTAGACGAGCGGGGAAACGTAAAGGGATTGATAACAAGCAAGGACATAATCAATGCGGGAAACTTTCCGGCTGCATCAAAGGACAAGAAGGGAAGGCCCCTGGTTGGCGCGGCGGTGGGGGTTAAGGGGGACTTTATGGAAAGGACCGAGGCATTGCTAGATGCCGGCACCGATGTGATCGTCGTGGACATTGCCCACGGGCACAGCGACAATGCGCTAAACACTGTAAGGCTGATAAAAAAGGCGTTTCCAAACTGCGAGCTTATTGCAGGAAATGTAGCGACGGCACAGGGCACGGAGGACCTCATAAAGGCTGGAGTCGATGCCGTCAAGGTGGGGGTGGGCTCGGGCTCGATCTGCATCACAAGGGTGATCACAGGCTCCGGTGTGCCACAGCTCACGGCCGTGGTTGATTGCGCCAAGATTGGAAAGAAATATGACATTCCCATAATCTCCGACGGCGGGGTCAGAAACTCTGGAGACGCTACAAAGGCACTTGCTGCGGGGGCTTCAACCGTGATGGTAGGAAGCCTGCTTGGAGGAACCGACGAAAGCCCAGGCTCATACGTTATGAAAAACGGCAAGAGGTACAAGATTTATCGTGGCATGGCCTCGTTTTATGCCGCGCTTGGCAGGAAATCGAAGGAAACTGGAAGCGTCGCAATGAGCGAGGACCTCAACGACTATGTTGCAGAGGGAGTAGAGGCGATGGTCCCATACAAGGGAACCGTCGTGGACATTGTAAAGCAGCTCACGGGAGGCATCCGTTCGGGCCTGAGCTACTGCGGAGCAAACACCATCCCGCAGATGCAACAGAACGCGGAATTTATTAAAATGTCAACTGCCGGATATGCGGAAAGCCAGCCGCATGACGTCGAACTGATGTAATTCACTTTTAAATATGACAGTATCTAGCTCCGACTAGTGCTAACTAAAAAGACCGCAGTAGGAATTGGCATAGGCGCACTTGCAATCGCTCTGGGATCGTTTTCCCTTGTGCAGTCAATCATCACAAACGTTAATGTGGTAAACGACACGGTCGACATGGGAAAGAGCGACGTTTTCCAGTTCGACGCGCAGAAGCACTTTCATGAATCGCTAGACGTGAAGGGGGCCTCGTTCCACGTGGTCTTGAAGACCCCGGCAGATGGGATACAGGTTGATCAGGATTTCCAGAACAGCACCATCTTTGACTGGTACAGCCTTGCAGACGGAAAGCACTTTATCAACGTGACAAACACTGGAGGCTCGCCAGTACATGTTACGGGACAACTGCAAGCGGTGCAGAGCCCGCTGATTGTCATGTCGCACCTCATAGTCATATCATCCGGGGTTCTTATCATAGGGTTTAGTGCGGCATTTTCAATGAGGAAGCCAAGGGGATTCTAGGAAAGCTCCGCCCGCGGATAGGAGCCCAGTATCTTAAGAAAAATCGTGTTTGGCTTTATCTTTTCCAGCGCGTCCACTATGTTTGCGTCCTCGCAGTTGCCCTCAAAGTCGACATAGAAGTTGTATTCCCATGGGGTTGTCTTTGTCGGACGGGATTCTATCTTCGTTAGGTTTATCCTGTTTGCATGGAACTTTTCAATCACGTTGAACAGGGCTCCTGGGATGTGCTTGATTGAGAAAATTATGGACGTCTTGTCCTTTTGGGACGGTTTGTGTAACCCCTTTGAAAGTACGAGGAACCTGGTGTAGTTGTTGGCGTTGTCCTCGATACCTTCCTTTATGATTGGAACCTTGTAGATCTCGGCTGCCCTCCTGCTTGCTATGCACGCGACGTTTTCCTTTTTCAGATCAAGCAGTATCTTGACGCTTCCTGCAGTATCGTATGTGGGAACAGACTTGAGGTGCCTGTCTTGGATGAACTTCCTGCACTGTCCCAGCGCCTGTGGATGGGAGTAAACCGTGTCTATCCTCTCAAGACCGTCGAACCCTATGAGGCAATGCCTTATCCTGTGGTAGATCTCGCCTGTAACGTTGAGCTTGGTGCCAAGCAGCAGGTCGTAGCTCTCGCCCACGCTGCCCTCAAGCGAATTCTCGACAGGAAGTATCGCATAGTCTGTATTGCCAGTCTCGGTGGAATCCAACACGTCGTAAAATGTTGGATAGGGAACTGTCTCTATGGGATCTTTGAAGAACGCAATCGCTGCGGCCTCGCTGTATGCCCCATGCTCTCCTTGGAATGCAATTTTGAGCATGTTCTTAATTGGAGCTGAATTTTATAAAATCGCTGTTTCCAAACTTGGTGGAAAGCTTTCTTTCCTCGATATAACCGCAGTCAACGCACTTGACGTTGCTGCCGATTGGAACAATCTCGCCTGCACACCTGTTACACTTTGTAAAGAGGACTCCAAGGTCCGGCTCGCTGATTATGGCGTGGATGACGCCGTTTAGCAGGCTGATTACCTTTGCTGCGGCAATGTCACCAACTCTTACAAGAATCCTTTTTTTTGCGCCCCTTGCCTGGCAGATTACCTCAAGGCCTGCCTGGGTAGGCCTACCGTCAACATACATGACGTTTATCGCAAACATGTTGTTCATCAGGGCTGAAACGTTTCCAATTATTACATTTCCAGGCCTTGGCACAACCAACCTCTTGCTCTCGATAATTTTTGCAACGCGGTTTGCCTTGTCAAATTCGGGCGTTCCCACTACAAGGGACCTTATAGACTGGCCGTCATCAAAGGTGTTCTTGCCGGTCTCAAATTCCTCAATAATTGCAATCTTGTCTCCTGGGAGTGCTTGGTTGCTTGACAACAAGTCCACTTTGGTTACGGTGATTATAATCGTTTATCGTTCATGCCGTGGGCGGCTTCACTGGTGGCTCAGAGCCAGTGCTGGATCTGGAATATGTTTTCGGGGCTTTCCTTTTTCAGCACCCTTATGAGGGCATTTGCCTGAGGGGTGGACAGTACGGGCTTGTGGAAGTGGTTGTCGGTGGAAATCCTAGGACAAGCCACTTGTATGAAGGCATCTATGCCCTTTAGGTTTCTCAGCTTGTCGTCCGTTATGTCAGTCAGGGCGAAAAGCTGCACCTTTTTTCCAAGGCTCTCAAGCTCTTTTCTGAATTTCAGGGCGGTGACCTTGGAGAACTGGCCCTCCTTTAGTCCCACGATTATTCCAAACGACTCGGCCTCGGCGGCCTTGTATACTGCAAGTATTGATTTTTTCTGCAGCGTTTGCGCAAACTCTGTGACCTCCCTTATCTCGTTGAAGTACGGGTCAAGGACATGGGTGGGCTTGCCTGTGGATAGTGCTACGCCAGCAGCATGGAAGTTGCTCTGTCCGAGGAACACGTTTGCGTCCACGCTGTCCTTAGTGCCCATTACTGGATAAAACTCGCATCCAAAAACCTGGCCGTCGTTGAGCTGTCCCTTTCCCTTGCCTACAAGTACCTTTACCCCTCCAAGCTCCAAGATCGACCTTACCTTGTCAACCTCGTGCAGATGCTGGCTGTCTGTCACAAGTGAAACTGTCTTTCCTCGAAACTCCCGCGCACATTTCTCTGCTATGCTGTCAAAGGGTATGTTATCAAAGGCGTCAACCAATACCACGTTGTCGCCAAAACTTGTGGAATTGACGGTATGCCCTATGTGGAAAAGAATTTCCGCACCTAGCACCTTGGCGCCGTTTGTATTCATGTCACATGTGCCAAAACAACTGTCTGCAAGGACGTAGGCTGGAATGCCGAACCTTTCCATTATCTTTGATGCTGTTTCTTGGATCTTTGGCAAGATTCCGTCAGGGCCATTTAGTGCGACAGACACGGGTTTTCTTTTCTGGATTTCATCGAAGATCCTTTGCTCATCTATTACTATCAAACGCTATCTAGGATTGTTTTTTTAATTTAAACCAAACGAACCACACAATATTTAATATGATATCAAATCAAGAGCAGGTGATATGCCAATAGCGTTTGTCTTGCTCAATGCAGAACTGGGAAAGGAAAGCGAGCTGCTCAGCCAGGTAAAGTCAATTGAGCATGTAAAGTACGTGTATGTCCTATATGGCGCCTACGATCTGGTGGTGAAGATAGAGGCCCCTGACAATGAGACACTCAAAAAGACCATCTCCAACCAGATAAGGCAACTCAAAAATGTCCGTTCTACGCTCACAATGACTGTAATAGAATGAAGCAGAGCATCTTACACATAGGGTTTGATGATACCGATTCAAGGAACGGCATGTGTACCACGTTTCTTGCCTACAAGATTGTCGAAAACCTGCGGAGGGAAAAGGTCCAATTCCTTGACTATCCTTACCTTATCAGATTCAACCCTAACATCCCGTGGAAGACAAGGGGGAACGGCGCCGTGGCCCTAAAGGTGGTGACGCGAAACCCGAAGATGGTAAAGCGGAGGATAATCAGCTTTGTAAAAAAATATTCTGCGATAGGCGACGGGGCAAACCCGGGCCTTGTCTTCTATGAGAGCGACAGGATACCGGAAAAATTTTCCAAGTTCGGCAGGATGGCACTGCACACGCTTGTAAACAGAGGCGAGGCAAAGAAGTTTGCCGCGCAGAACAACATAGAGACATTCTACATGGGAAATGGCCAGGGCTTGGTGGGCGCCATAGGGGCGATAGGCTATGACTTTGATGATCATACGTTTGAACTCATTTCGTACAGGCGGCGGTCAAACTTTGGGAGGAAGAGGGAGATTGCAAAGGACAGTGTAAGGATAATGCAGGAGGCCACGTTTCCAAGGACATTTAACAGCTATGATGGGGCAAAGCGGCGGATCCTAATAGCTCCGCACGGGCCCGACCCCGTACTATTTGGGGTGCGTGGCGAGGACCTTTCCTCCGTAGTCCGGGGCGCATCGCTTGTAAGATCCAAGGAAAAGTATTCGGGCTACATGGTCTTCCGCTCAAACCAGGGAACGGGAACGCACTTGCAGAACGAACTTGACATAGCAGACCTCAGGCCATATTCCTCCGGATATGTGGTGGGTCAGGTATCAACAACGCCACGAATCGAGATTGGAGGACATGTGATGTTTACAATTTCTAATTCTGGAAAAACGGCAGACTGTGCGGTGTACAGACCGACAGGACTTGCAAATGTTGCGGCAAACTTGATCAAGGGAGACATGATAAAAATCGGTGGTGGAGTACGAAAGGCCTCAAAGAGATACGGGAGGACATTAAATGTTGAATTCATCGATGTCATAAAGCTTGCAAAAAACACCGTCCTTGTAAATCCCATGTGTACAAAGTGTGCAAAACGCATGAAGTCAAAAGGAAGAGGCCAGGGATTCAAATGCGTGAAATGCGGCCGGGTCTCAGATGGGAAAACATCAGAAGAGGTCCCACGTAAGATAAAAGAACAACTCTATCTGCCAATTGTATCAGCTCATAGGCACCTTACAAGGCCAATGCAGAGAATCTCTAGATTCAACAAGAAGATAGTGTTTGACGATTCCAATTGGTTTTGCAGTTTGAAAAGATAGCGGAAAATAAAACCAAAATTCAATTGATCCCTAGGCGAATGAAACCATTACATTTATTGTGCTTTTTGAGTTATAAGATGGAAAATAACTGGTCAAAGACGTCTTTTAAGCTAAAACGAAACCAATTCATGTAAAACCATTCAAGATATTCTCAAGCAGCAGTTTTTTTTCAGGATGGTTGTATCCTATCGTTTTTTGGAATTTCTTTAAATTCCTCCTTGGGACTGTGAGATACCAGCTACTATCGCAGTTGGGGCCTATTATATTGGATGTTATCCCAACTGTATCCATTAGCTGCCTTACCTGATTCAGCCCTCTCCTGTTAACACTCTTGACTCTAATCACGGAGTTCGTCCTATCTACGGTAGCCTCGTCATCAAAAAATGCCCTCAGCCAGAAAGTTTTTACAATTTTTCTTCCTCCGAATATTTCTTCTCCTATACTCCAACCATGAGAGTCTCCTCCACCGAGATTCTTAATTCTTGAAAATACCCTTTTAGATTTGAAAACAAGATCTGTAGTTTTTCTTTTTCTGACCTTTATTTTATAAACAGCGAGTACATCCTTCGAAAATTCTCTTAATAGCTTCTCATTCGTGTTGCAATATCCCAATTCGTATCTCCTTCTATCTCTGTGATATTTTCTGCCATTCACAATTTGTAGGCAATCTTTTTCTATGTAGGTTGTCATCCAACCATCTGCACACACATGTGCGGCTATTCTTGCTTCTTGCGGAGTCGTAGCTGCTTTTTGAGGGCGTCAGAAAATAAAGATAGCGGGGAGTAGATTTTCCGGAACCGGAGTCCCTTTTGAACTACTGACTTGCGGGTATCTCATCTGGATTGATTATGAGCCCGCCGGGATGACCTAGCCCCGTAGTCTGGCTTCCCCACCCCGCTAAGTGAAAAGGAGTTTCAGGGTGATATATACGCTTTATCAGATTTTAGAAATCATTAATAGGTTTTGCACGGCTTCAGACCCGTGGACAAAAAAACTAGAATCCTGGCAATAGCTTTGGCCGTTGCAGCGTCTATTATTATCATCACCTCTCCCTCTAACCCAATCGTGATTCCCCAGCCCAATTCAAGTCCAACCGGGACGGACGCAGTGCAAGTTCTTGCAACAAACCTGCAAAAACCTTGGGCCATGAGTTTTGCAGACAACAAAATTTTCTTTACAGAGAAGGTGGGGAGGGTGCGGGTAATTGACAACGGCACACTCGTAAACCAGTCGGTGGCAGACCTCCACGTTGCCGACATTACGGATGCAGGCCTGCTCGGAATAGCAGCTCACCCGGATTTTGAGAAGAACCACTTTGTTTACGTTTACTATACCTACAAGGAAGGGGATAACCTCTGGAACAAGGTACTGAGAATGACAGTATACCACGACAAGATAACTGACGCCACCACAATTCTTGACAAGATACCCGGGGCGGAGTTTGACGACGGAGGAGTCATAAAGTTCGGCCCCGACAGGAAGCTTTACATCGGTACGGGGGATGCCACCGACCAAAATTCCACACAAGACCTGTCTTCCCTTGCAGGCAAGATTCTTAGGCTTAACGACGACGGCTCAATACCAAAGGACAACCCGTATCCAAACTCGCCAGTATATTCCTACGGTCACAGGAATCCCCAAGGGCTGGCATGGGATGACAGGGGAAATCTGTATGAAACAGAAGAAGGCCCTACAAGAAATGACGAGATAAACCTCATCAAGCCTGGCCAAAACTATGGCTGGCCCATGCAGGAGTGTTCAGGCCCGCAGTTTCAATCTCCCCTGGTATGTTACAACCCCAGCATCGGTCCTGCAGGGATTGTCTACTACTCTTCGGGAAAGATTGACATGAAAAGCAGCCTAGTCCTTGCCTCGCTGCTTGCACACGGGCTGTATCAGCTGCCCGCTCAGAATGGGACCCTTCTTGGACAAAAAATCATATTGGATGGGGTGGGAAGGATTCGCGATGTCAACGAGGGGCCAGATGGATACCTGTACGTGCTCACATCGAACACGGACGGGCTGGGGTTCCCAGACAAAACCGATGACAAACTTATGAGGATTGTAAAATAATTTGGCAGAACCACCACCAACCAAGTTTCATGAGAAGAGCAGGGAGGGCAGGATAAGGACTGTAAAGTCCTTTGCGGGGCTTTCAGAGACGGACGCAAAGGTCCTGCAGGGAGATGGAGGAATATCGTTTGACGAGGCAGACCACATGGTTGAGAACGTTATAGGTACCATGTCGTTCCCGCTTGGAATTGCTACAAACTTTACAATAAACGGCAAGGAATATCTCGTCCCCATGGTCATCGAGGAATCTTCCGTCATTGCTGCCGCCTCAAAGGCTGCCAAGATAGCAAGAAAGCATGGCGGTTTTACCATGAAGCCAGACGAGTCTTACAGCATAGGCCAGATTCAAGTGGTAGAAGTTAACCCGAGGACGGCAATTCCCAAAATTATGAAGGCGTCCACCAAGATCCTCAAGCTTGCCAACTCGAAGAGCAAGACTCTTTCCAAGATGAATAAGGGCGCAAAGAAGGTGACTTGCAGGAAGCTTGAGACCAAATCAGGATCGATGTTGATAGTTGAACTGCTGATCGACGTGGGGGATGCGATGGGCGCAAATGTGACCAACACCATGTGTGAGGGAGTTGCCCCGTTGATAGAGGAGGTTACGGGAGGGCGGGTGATTCTCAGGATCCTGTCAAACTACTCCACTAAGAGGCTGGTCAGAGGACGGGCCATATTTGACAAGGAAGAGATTGGCGGCAAGGAGGTTGTTGACAACATAATTTACGCATATAATTTTGCTGCAGCGGATCCCTACCGTGCAGTAACCCACAACAAGGGAGTCATGAACGGGATCATTGCGGTTGCAAATTCTACAGGCCAAGACACTAGGGCGATCGAAGCTGCCGCTCATGCTTATGCAGCAAAGGACGGCAGATATACGTCCCTGACAAGATGGAAAAAAGACAGAAAGGGAAACCTAGTGGGCGAGATAGAGGTGCCAATGCCGGTTGGAATAGTTGGCGGCATCATCAACGTCCACCCTATGATAAAGACGTGCCTGAAGATTCTCGGAGTCAATTCTGCAAAGGAACTGGCATGCGTGATTGGAGCGGTGGGCCTGGCCCAGAACTTTAGCGCCATCAGGGCGCTTGCCTCAGAGGGAATCCAGAAGGGTCACATGAAGTTACATGCGAAAAACATAGCAATCAGCGCGGGCGTGCCGAAAGCGAAGATGCACGAGGTTGTCTCAAGGATGATACGGGAAAACAACGTCTCAGTGGGAAGGGCCAAAGAAATCCTCCACCTGAGCGACTAGGTATATATCCAAAAGGGGTCGTAGGGGCTACGTTGGTTAGAGTAAAGTTTGCAGTACCAAAGGGAAGTATCGAGGAAGCAACTTTCAAGATATTAGAAAAATCCTGGACGCGCGTCGTTAGGAGGGAGAGGACTTACAGGGTACTCCTTGACGACCCAGAAATTTCGGTGAAGATGCTCCGCCCGCAGGAGATTCCGAACCTGGTAAACGATGGGCTTTACGATGTAGGAATAACGGGGAGGGACTGGGTTGCCGAGACCAAGTCTGACGTCGAGATTCTTCTAGATCTGGAGTACGGGAGGATAAAGCTCGTAATAGCGATACCTGACTCGTACCGCTACAAGTCGCTTGATGAAATGATACTTGACTATGCAAAAAAGAAGAAGATCCTGAGAATTTCATCGGAGTATCTTACCACTGCAGCCAAGTTCATCACACAATGCAAGAACTACAAGAAACTCTATGGGACAAAGCAGCCCATGATAGTTACTCCCTGGCTGAGGCTGGGCGCTAACAAGAACGTGCAGATTTTCCTGTCCTTTGGGGCAACGGAGGCAAAACCGCCGGAGGACGTTGACGCAATTATGGACGTGACGGAGACCGGCACGACCCTTACTCAGAACCAGCTCAAGATAGTGGATACCGTAATGGAGTCTACAGCGGTCCTGATCGCGAACAAGGCTTCGTTAAAGGACAAGCTAAAGCGGGAAAAGATCTATGACATAGTGACAATGCTGCACGGTGCAGTGGAGGGCAAGAAACACCTGCACCTCTTCCTTAACGTAAGACAGGAAAATCTCAACCGCCTGCTAAGGGAACTGCCCTCGCTCAAGCGGCCCACAGTAAGCCCGCTAAGCGAAAAGGGATGGTATGGCATAAACACGATGATTCCAAAATCAGAATTCCACAAACTCATTCCTAAACTGAGAAAGATAGCCCAAGGCTTGGTGGTGCACGAGCCGAAGCAGATTCTTGCACTAGAGGAGATAAAGCGTGATGAGGAAAGTTGATGAGAATCATAAGCGTCAAAGACATAGACTCTATACTGGACTCGCTGAGGCCTAGGCCGGACGGCAAACTTAGGGCAAACGTAACAAAAATCATTTCAGACGTACAGAAGCGCGGGGATTCCGCACTGCGTGAATATGAGCGCAAGTTCGGAGGATCTTCCACCAAGGTGTTCAAGATTACGCCTCAGGAAATAAGAAATTCCTACAAAAAGGTCACAAAGGATCAGGTCGAGGCAATAAGGATTGCAAAGAAAAGGCTTGAAACATCCGAGAAAGCGATAAGAAAAAAACTCCAAAACGTCTCCATCTCAATTGACGGAATACGAATAAGCAAGACATTCGGACCAATTGAAAGCGTAGCATGTTACATACCGGGAGGGAAGGCAAGGTACCCAAGCACCGTGATTATGACAGCAGTCCCCGCAATCGTAGCTGGAGTGAAAAGAATAGTCGCGGTTTCTCCGCCGGGCAGGGACGGGATGGTCGACCCCCTGACGCTTGTGGCAGCTGACATTTGCGGCATTACGGAGTTTTACAAGATTGGGGGCGCTCAGGCAATTGCCGCCCTCGCATACGGCACACGGTCAGTTCCAAGGGTGGACAAGATAGTTGGCCCGGGGGGCATGTTTGTGACCCTTGCAAAATCAATCCTGAGTGACGTTGTATCAATAGACATGGTGGCCGGGCCCACCGAGCTTGCAATTATTGCAGACGAGTCTGCAAACCCAGACTTGGTGGCAGTAGATCTAATATCACAGGCAGAGCACAGCCCTGACACTGCATGCAGCCTGATAACCAATTCCAAACCACTTGCTCAACTGGTGGAAAAATCGCTCCGAAAAAGGATGGGGGCCATACCCCGATCTGCAATAGTATCCGAGAGTCTCAAAAATAACGGCTTTATCGCGTTATGCAAAACCGAATCTCAAATGATTGACCTTGCAAACAGGCTAGCCCCTGAACACCTCCAAGTCATGACTTGCAATCCGCAGAAGGTTGCCGGGAAGATAAGGTCGGCGGGGCTGGTGCTTGTGGGGCAGGAGACCCCTTCCTCTGCAAGCGACTATCTGCTAGGGTCCAACCACGTGCTCCCAACAAACGGCTTTGGAAGGACGAGAGGATCGCTTGGCGTCTTGGATTTTGTCAAGCTCCAGACTACCGTGCAGTCATCCAGGGCATCGCTTGCAAAGATCTCAAGGTACATGAGGGCCCTAACGGATGCAGAGGGGCTTCCAAACCACTACGAGGCAGTAAGGAGGAGGACATGAAAAAAAACTGGTTTGAAAAAAAGTTAGCTGACATTTCAAAGCTTAGTGGATACAAAAAGCCCGACAAATATTCCAACGCAATCAAGCTAGACTCTAACGAGAACTATGCGGTAGATGCCTCATTCTTCCAGGACCTCATGGTACAGGCAAGGGAAAAGATAGACGTAAGAGAGTACCCTCTTGGCGGAACCGAGAGGCTTGCGGCCTCGCTTGCAGAGTATGTAAAGATGCCAAGGGAGATGATAGGGGTTGGCAACGGCTCTGACCAGATAATCGACCTTGTGCTTGGGAACTTGGCATCTCCGGAGACCAGGATACTCACATCAGAGCCGACCTTTGGCTTTTTTGAGGAAAGGTGCAAGCTGTACGGCATCCCTGCAACAAAAATCCCGTTTGACGAACAGATGAACCTCCGCCTAGAAGACTTTGTGGCCAACTCAAAGAAGGCGGACATCCTGTACCTCGATTCGCCCAACAACCCCACCGGCTTCCAATTCCAAAGGAAGCAGCTTGAAAAACTCGTCCAGTCATTTGAGGGGCTTGTGCTGATTGATGAGGCATATGTCGAGTTTGCTGACTATAGTTTTGTAAACGCTGCAAAAAAAATGGACAACCTCATTGTGCTAAGGACCCTTTCCAAGTCGTTTGGACTTGCGGGACTGCGCGTGGGATACTTTGTTGCAAGCAAGAGGATCACCGACGCCTTCTCAAGGGTCGTACAATACCCATACCCCCTCAACACAATTGCAATCGAGGCGGGAATTCTGGCATTGAAGAAGCAGAAATATTTTGCAGACATCATCACACTAGTAAAGAACGAGAGGCAAAGGATCATTGACAAACTCAGGGGGATGCAGGTCTTTACGGTCTTCGATTCCAAGGCAAATTTTGTCCTGTTTGCTGCCGGAGGCGCAAGCACTAGGATCCACAAGGCGCTCATAGAGCAGGGCATAGTGATAAAGAATCTCGGAAAGGTTGGCAAGCACGAGGGCTGCCTCAGAGTAACGGTGGGAACTCACGAGATGAATTCAAGATTCCTTACTGCGATACGTGATCTGCTGAATTGACCCTCAACAAGCTCGGAGAAGGCATCTATGTAGATGCCCAAAAAACTGAGAGGATGAAAAAACTACAAGCCGTGGTGTTCGACTGTGACGGGGTACTCATAGACGTCTCAAATTCATACGACCTTGCAATAAAAAGGACCGTCGAGTTTGTAACTGCGCAGTTTGCTTCTATTCCCCCCGCAAAAGTCACAACGGAGATGATAGACGGCCTGAAAAGGACAGGGGGGTTCAACGACGAGGTGGACGTTACATATGCCTTGATACTTGCAGCCGTGGCGGCGGAAAAAACTGGAAAAAGCTTTCCCGAACTGGCACTTGAGGTTGCAAAAAATGCCGACGTCTCAGGAATAACATCAGTAGAGAGATACCTGGAATCGGCAAGGGCAGACCTTGGAGAAATAAAAAAGAGGCTTGCCTATCCCTCGAAGAGATTTGAGAGCCCCCTTTCGTCCGTTTTTGACGAGGCGTTCTATGGATCAGAGCTATACACAAAACTGTACAGCCGCCATCCGGAGTTCTTCAGCGGCCCTGGCCTGATTGAAAACGACCTGGTGCTTGTAACTGCGGACATTCTTTCCGAGCTTTGCATGAGGTTTGGGGGCAGGGTTGCGATTGTCACGGGGAGGGGAGCTATCTCGGCGAGCCACTCGCTCAAGGGCCTCTTTGAAAAATTTGACCTGACCAACTCCAGGTTTCTTGAGGACGAGCCGAGGGCCATGGCAAAGCCAAATCCGGCATCACTCATTTCGTCAATCCGCGGCATGGGGGCACTGCACTCGCTCTTTGTCGGAGACTCGGCAGAGGACTTTATCATGGCACGCAAGGCGGAGGAGGCCGGAATCCCGACCCTCTTCTGCGGTATATATGGCACAAGCAAGGATCAGGAGGGAAAGAGGGTCTTCTTTGAGCAAAAGGGGGCTGATATGGTTCTAGAGTCAATCGGTCTGCTTTCGAAGACATTAAATCTAGTCGGGGCATAAGGCACTTCTCTCTGGGGGACTCCATGAAATCTAGGATAGGACACATTATCAGAAAGACTAAGGAGACGGAGGTTGCCATAACCGTCAACTTGGATGGCAGCGGCAAGATCTCCGCAAAAACTGGGCTTCCGTTTCTTGATCACCTCGTTACTTCGTTTGCAAAACATGCGATGCTTGACCTCAAGCTGGGCGCATCCTCAAAGGATGGCATCGACCACCACTTGGTTGAGGACACTGCAATAGCGCTAGGAAACGCGATAGACGAATCCCTTGGGAATAGGGCGGGGATCGTACGCTTTGCAAATGTCTCGGTCCCTATGGACGAGGCGCTTGCCGATGCCGCCCTGGACCTTGTTAAGAGGCAGTTCCACAAGATAGAACTTTCCATTGTACGCAATCAGGTAGAAGGAATCTCAAAGGAGGATCTGGAACACTTCTTCAGGTCGCTAGCCCAGAGCATGAACATGTGCATCCACGTTTCTGTCCGGTACGGAGACAATGATCACCACAAAATCGAGGCCGCAATCAAGGCATTGGCGGTGGCCTTCAGGAGAGGAGCAAGCCAGGACAAGAGGCAGAAGGGGCCGCCCAGCACAAAAGGGGTAATGTAGAATGGTAAGGGTGGCAATATTCGACTATGGCGCAGGCAACATCTTTAGCCTCAAGTCTTCGCTTGAAAAAAACGGGGCCGAGGCAGACGTCATTACCAACCTGGACAAGATGGATGGGTATTCGGGACTGCTGCTGCCCGGCGTGGGAAACTTTGATCCTGCAATTAAGAGCCTAAGCTCATCCAAGGTTGCATTCCAGGACCTTGCAAAAAAACAGGTGCCGGTACTCGGCATATGCCTTGGGATGGAGATGTTCTTTGAGAAGAGTGAGGAGGGAAAGCTGCACGGACTTGGTGTCCTTGAGGGCGAGGTTGTCATACTTCCAAACAAGTTCAAGATCCCCCACATGGGATGGAACGACCTGCACATGAAGAGGCCAAGCGTGTTGCTGGAAGGCGTAAACGAGGGCTCGTGGGTTTATTTCGTTCACTCTTACAGGGTAAAGGCAAAAAATGAGGAGATTGTAAAGGCCGACTCTGACTACGGCATAAACGTCCCTGCGTTAATAGAGAGTGGCACACTTTTTGGGACGCAGTTCCACCCGGAAAAATCCGGCAAGGTGGGCTCTGTTATGATAAAAAACTTTTTGCGGGCGTGCAAAAGGTGAAAGTGATTCCCGCAATAGACATCATGGAGGGCAAGGTGGTCCGGTTGGTCAAGGGAGATCCAAAGAACAAGACCGTTTACAGTGACGACCCGGTGGGAACCGCCAAAAAGTGGGCAGGTGCAGGTGCAGACCTGCTGCACGTGGTCGACCTTGATGCAACACTGGGCCTTGGGTCCAACATGAAGATCATACGCACACTGGTAGGCAGCGTCCCCATCCCAGTAGAGGTTGCAGGAGGCCTCCGCACCGAGGGGGCAATAGAGGAAGCACTAGACTTTGCGCCAAAGGTCGTCATTGGCACGTTTGCTTTCAGGAACAGGGAAGGCCTGAAACGGATTGCAAAAAAATTTGGAGGCGACAGGATCGTGATATCTGCCGACCAACTCGGGGGTAGCATCGTGGTGGGGGGCTGGAAGGAGTCGACTGGCGTTGGGCTGGTGCACGGAATCGAGGAGTTTGTCAGCCTCGGCTTTTCGGAATTCCTTATCACGAGCGTGGACCGTGACGGAACACTTGCGGGGCCAGACCTCGAGTCCCTGAGGAAGGCATGCGGGGTCAGGGGAACAAAGATAATCGCAAGCGGGGGGATATCCAAACTGCAGGACACGATAGACGTAAAGGGAATAGGGGCTGCTGGAGTTATACTGGGAAAGGCGCTTTATGATGAAAAGATTACAATCGGGGAGGTCAAGGCAATAGCATGACACTGACAAAGAGGGTGATCCCCTGCCTTGACGTGGACAACGGCAGGGTGGTCAAGGGGATGCACTTTCAGTCGATAAAGGACGCAGGGGACCCGGTACTACTGGCAGAAAAATACAGCAACGAGGGCGCCGATGAGCTCGTCTTCCTTGACATTACGGCATCCGAGCAGCAGCGGGAAACGATAAAGAGCCTGGTAAGAAAGGTTGCCCAAGTGATTGACATCCCGTTTACGGTGGGTGGAGGGGTCAAGACCCTGCAGGACGCAAGGGACATTCTGCTCAGCGGGGCAGACAAGGTTGCAATAAACACTGGCGCGGTAAAGAACCCTGACATTATTACAAAGCTAATGGAAATTTTTGGCAAGCAGTGCATCGTAGTTGCCATGGATGTGAGGAGGAACTATGACGTCAAGGAGGGAAAGAACATCTACACGATTGATTCGAAAAAATTCTGGTTTGAAGTTTACATCTATGGCGGCAAGACTCCAACTGGCCTTGACGCAATACAGTGGGCAAAGGAGGTCGAAAGGCGCGGTGCGGGCGAGATACTCCTAACAAGCATAGACATGGATGGGACCAAGGAGGGGTATGACATTCAGCTCACGAGGGAGATAGTAAACGCAGTAAACATCCCGGTAGTCGCATCTGGAGGCGCTGGAAAGCCAAAGCACATGCTTGACGTATTCCTTCAGACTAATGTGGACGCTGCCCTTGCAGCCTCGATTTTCCACTACAAGACGCACTCCGTGGACAGGGTCAAGGAATACCTTAAAGAAAATGGCGTGCCTGTAAGGTTATAGGTAAGACGACATGAAGATGAAGATTTCAGACATTGACTTTGCAAAGAGCGGGGGGCTGGTTCCCGTAATAGTGCAGGACGCAAACACGAGGGAAGTCCTTACGCTAGCATATTCAAACAAGGAGTCACTTGAGCTCACGCAGAAGACTGGAAACTCTTGGTTCTATAGCAGGTCACGGAACAAACTGTGGATGAAGGGCGAGGAGTCAGGCAACGTTCAGAAGGTCAAGGAGATTCTGGTTGATTGCGATTCTGACGCGATAATCTATCTTGTGGAGCCATCAGGACCTGCATGCCATACCGGAGACAGGGTGTGCTTCCACAACCAACTGGAAAAATAGCTAGCAGGGGTTTATCGGCTTTATTTCCGCCTGGGATCCTTGGACCCATTCGTTGACGACCTTGAATGTTAGTGCATCGTAGTGGGTTCCCTCGAAAACCATGGTCCAGTTGCCTACCAGGTCCTGCGGCGTGCACAACTTTTCAAGCCTTTCCGTATTGGGTTTGAAGTAGTAGTTGAAGCTGGCCTTTTCTGTGCCGTTGAAAGGAATCTTTGTGAACGTGCCTCCCTTTGGATCAAGAACCACGATGTGACCAATGTCGGTAGGCTTGAGGCCTGTGATTATCATAAACACATTGTCACCAAGCCTGTAGGTGGAATTGTTGATTGAAAACGGACCTGAAGAAATCCATTGTTCGCTGGAACCGGATTTATTCTGCTGGTAAAAGTATGAAATGCCTGCGGTAAGGGCCACTACCACAATTACCGCAATTACTGCGCCTATCGCGTTTTTCTTCTTCGCACTCCTTGGCTTTTTCAATTTTCGTTTTACAATTCCTCCGACATCATTAATATCTCTTCTAATTGAAAAAAATTCAAAAAATTCGCAGATCGCTGTAATTTTCGGTGTCCTGATCAGGTCATGGACCCAACTTTTTACTGCTAATCGTAATTTTTGCATTAATTTTTACTGAATTCAGGAACCCTTAAAATTAAGTGTTACTTAAATTAATATTAGGATTTTTTATGTATTATCTTACAAAGTCAGAATTAACGTGGCCAAGATAAAATCACTGCAATGCAGGGAATGTAAAAAGGAATATGCTCCGACCTTCAGATACATCTGTGAGGAGTGCTTTGGGCCCCTCGACGTAACCTACGACTTTCCCAAGGTTGGCAAGGACACGTTTGCAAACCGCGAGCATACCTACTGGCGATACCACGAGCTTCTTCCGATCGAGTCAAAATCAAACATTGTAAGCATTGGGGCCGGCATGACGCCGCTCATAAGGGCGGACAACCTTGGCGAGAAACTGGGGCTAAAAAATCTCTACATAAAAAATGATTCAGTTAATCCAACCTTTTCGTTCAAGGACAGGCCTGCGGGAGTTGCGGTTTCCAAAGCAAAGGAGTTTGGGCTTGCAGCGGTGGGCTGTGCCTCCACTGGGAACCTTGCATCGGCAACTGCGGCTCACGCCGCAAAGGGAGGGTTTCCATGCTACATCTTTGCCCCAAGCGACATCGAACATGCAAAAATTACCCAGGCCCTCTCATATGGAGCCGACTTCATCGCGGTAGACGGGACCTATGACGACGCAAACAGGATTGCTGCCCAGATAGGAGACAGCAAGGGGATTGGCATAGTGAACATAAACATGCGCTCTTACTATGTTGAAGGTTCAAAGACTCTGGCTTTTGAGGTTGCAGAGCAGCTCGGCTGGCAGGTACCGGACCAGCTTGTCGTGCCGGTTGGCAGCGGGGCAATGCTCAATGCCATCTGCAAGGGGTTTGAGGAGCTTGAGAAACTTTCTCTTGTTAGCAATGTTTCCAACATGCACATGATTGCGGCCCAGCCGCATGGGTGTGCGCCGGTGGTAGACGCGTTCAAGAAGAACACGACCGAGGTCATACCAGTCGAGAATCCTGACACCATAGCAAAAAGCCTCGCAATCGGGGACCCTGGCGACGGACAGTACGTGCTAAAAAGGCTCAAGCAATACAACGGGCATGCCGAAGAATCGTCAAACAGGGAGATTCTGGATGCCATACTGCTGCTGGCAAAGACGGAAGGAATCTTTACCGAGCCTGCGGGGGGAGTCTCGGTAGCGGTGCTGAAAAAGATGGTGGAAGCAGGAAAGATTGACAGGGACGACTCTGTGGTATGCTATGTCACTGGAAACGGTCTCAAGACCACTGAGGTAATGATGGAGGTCCTGCCAAAGCCTCATACGATGCAGGCAGACGTAGCCAAGATTGCGGCACTGGTGAGATAGACATGGCCAGCATAAAATTCACGATACCTTCTGTACTAAACAAGGGAGGGGGGGAGAAAAAGGTCGACATATCGGCACTCACCCTCAGCGAGGCGTTTGCCAAGATCTCCGAGCAGCTCGGGGATGATTTCAAGCGCAGGGTGCTCAACCCGGACGGCACGCCGCGCTCGTTAATCAACATCTACATCAACGGAAAGAACATGAGGTTTTCAGGAGGCATGGAGGCGACACTGAAGGACGGCGACGAGATATACATACTTCCGGCAGTAGCCGGCGGCTCGGAGCTTTCAAGCAGGGACCTTGAGAGGTATTCAAGGCAGGTTATGCTTGAGGAGATCGGCTACGAGGGGCAGCTGAAGCTTAGGAGCAAGAAGGCCTGCGTGGTAGGCGTGGGAGGCCTTGGCAACCCAATTGCAAGCAGGCTTGTGGCAATGGGCATTGGCAGCATACGCATTGTGGACAGGGACGTCGTAGAGCTCTCAAACCTTCACAGGCAGACCATGTTTGACGAATCCGACATAGGCCAGGTAAAGGTGGAGGCTGCTGCAAGGAAGCTGAAGAAAATGAATTCCGACGTGTCAATAGAGGCCTTGCCAGTGTCGGTAAACGACTACACGGCCCTTGACATTGTGGAAGGATGCGACGTAGTAATAGACGCGCTTGACAGCGTCAACGCTAGATATTCGCTTAACAAGGCATGTGTGAAAAAAAATATCCCGTTTGTAACTGGTGCTGCGGTAGGGGTGTCAGGACAGGTGTTTACCATCCTGCCAAACACTACTGCCTGCTACCACTGCATCTTCCCCTCGCTTGACGAAAACTCGATGCCGACATGCAGCACTGAGGGAGTGCACCCTTCCATACTTTCAATCGTGGGGGGAATTGAGGTAGCCGAAGCGGTCAAGGTGCTGATAGGAAGACCTCCAACCCTTACAAACAAGCTTCTTTACATAGACCTTGACAACCTGGACTTTAGCACCGCTCAATTTGCAAAGGCAGACGAGTGCTCGATATGCGGAAAGGGAAAGAAAGAGGAGATGCCGCAGCAGGAATTGATAGTAGAGGAGCTCTGCGGCCGCAACAGGGGCAAGAGGACGTTTTCGATTACGCCGACAAAGATGATTGAGATTGACGTGCCAAAGATCACAAACCTCGCGTCCACAAAGGGCTTCAAGGTGCAGAACCAGGGAGAGCTTGGCCTCTCCATGTCGACAAACGACATCTACGTAAGCTTCCTCAAGAGGGGCTCGGCAGT
>DATFCV010000045.1:0-24095 GCA_035252645.1 Nitrosotalea sp.
TCTGCAGGGTCTGCGGAGACAAGGCAAAGGTCACGTCCATTTCAGTTGCATATGCGTTCAAGCTGCTACTCCAGGAGATGATGTCGCTTGACGTCGCGCCAAGGCTTTTGATAAAGGAGAGGGTGTAATGTCGTCTGAAACAATCAAGGTAATCGACGGAATCAAGTTCTCTGTATGGTCGCCTACCGAGATTCGCAAGTACTCGGTAGCCGAGATCACAGCGCCTGAGACATACGACGAGGACGGCATGTCGGTCCAGGGTGGACTCATGGACGGAAGACTTGGGACGCTAGAGCCTGGGCAGAAATGTCTTACATGCGGCAACACCGCGGCAAGGTGTCCGGGACACTTTGGCCACATTGAACTTGCAGAGCCCGTTCTGCACATTGCATTTATCGACAACATCTACAAGCTGTTACTCACGACATGCAGGTCGTGTGCAAGGCTCAAGATTCCGCAGGAGGAGCTTGAGGAGTACCACAAGATTATGGCAAAGGAGGCGGCATACAGCGTCATTTCTATAAAGCACATACCTGACGAAATCATCGAGCGCGCAAAGAAGGAAAAGACATGCCCGCACTGCGGCAAGTCCCAGTACGAGATGATATTTACCAAGCCTACCATTTTCATCGAGAGGACGGAGCTTGGAGAGAACAGGCTGCTTCCTATCACCATCCGTGAAAGATTCTCGCACATGATAGACGAGGACCTCAAGCTTTTGGGATACGATCCTACGACTGCAAGGCCGGAGT
Source organism: Nitrosotalea sp. (assembly GCA_035252645.1). GTDB lineage: Archaea > Thermoproteota > Nitrososphaeria > Nitrososphaerales > Nitrosopumilaceae > Nitrosotalea. Next base: position 753 of record DATFCV010000045.1, read on the forward strand.
GGTTCGTGCTACAAGTGCTTCCAGTGCCGCCGGTTACAGTCAGGCCTTCAATCATACTTGAGACGGGTATCAGGTCAGAAGACGACCTTACACACAAGCTTGTCGATATCATCAGGGTCAACCAGAGACTCAAAGAGTCCAAGGAAGCTGGAACCCCGCCGCTGATCGTCCAGGACCTTGTGGATTTGTTGCAGTATCATGTTACTACTTATTTCGACAACGAAGTCTCGGGAATCCCGCAGGCCCACCACAGGTCAGGCAGGCCGCTTAAGACACTCACCCAGAGGCTCAAAGGCAAGGAGGGAAGGTTCAGGGGATCGCTTTCCGGAAAAAGGGTCGACTTTTCATCTAGAACCGTAATCTCGCCAGACCCAAGCCTTGAGATTTCTGAAGTGGGAGTGCCGGAGACTGTTGCTACCAAGCTTACAATACCTGAAGTAGTAACCGAGTGGAACATTGAGAGGCTGAAGAAACTAGTAATCAACGGCCCGACCAAGTTCCCGGGCGCAAATTATATCGTAAGGCCAGACGGCGTAAAGATTAGGCTTGATTTCGTAGAAGACAGGGAGACAATAGCAAACAACATCGAAATCGGATACCTGGTCGAGAGGCATCTCTCCGACGGGGATATCGTAATGTTCAACAGGCAGCCGTCGCTGCACCAGATGTCAATCATGGGCCACTATGTCAGGGTACTTCCAAACAAGACCTTCAGGCTTCATCCTTCTGTCTGTCCTCCGTACAACGCAGATTTTGATGGAGACGAGATGAACCTCCACGTGCCGCAAAGCGAGGAGGCAAGGGCCGAGGCGATATTACTCATGAGAGTACAGGACCAGATTATATCACCAAGATACGGTGGGCCAATCATCGGCGCACTTCGTGACTTTATCACTGGAGCTTATCTGCTTACAAAGGACGATACCACTCTTACTCCGCAGGAGTTTGCAAACCTTGCAATGCTTGCTGGATACCAGGGGTCATTCCCTGACCCGCAGGTAAAGGCAAAAGGCGGGCATCTCTATACAGGCAAGCAGCTCTTCTCGCTATTCCTTCCAAAAGACTTCAACTATGTGATTACCTCCAAGTGGTCCAAGGGAACAAAGGGCCCGGCAAAGGATGTCGTCATAAAGAACGGGCAGCTTGTCAGCGGGGTTATCGACAAGGCATCGATAGGAGCTGAGGAGCCAGACAGCGTGCTCCACAGGATTGCAAAGGACTATGATTATGATACTGCGAAAAAGTTCCTCAACTCGATTCTCATCATGCTAAAACAGTTCATCACGGGATATGGTTTCAGCTACGGCTATGCCGACCTTGAACTGACGGGTAAGACAAAGGAGACCATCTTGGGCGACATACAGGAATCGTACGAAAAAGTCTATGATTTCATCTCCCAGGCAAAGAAGGGAACACTCCAGCTCTCAAGGGGACTTTCAGCCGAGGAGGCACTTGAAGCCTATATCGTAAACGAACTGTCAAAGGCAAGGGACCGCGCAGGCTCGATGGCAGACAAGTCCTTTGACGAGACCAACGCCGGAAGAATCATGGCAACAACTGGAGCCAGGGGCTCGTCGCTCAACATTGGCCAGATGGCAGGCGCACTGGGCCAGCAGTCAATCCGTGGACGCAGGATTCACAAGGGATATGCAAACCGCGCGCTTCCACACTTTAAGGAGAATGATACCAACCCCGACTCGAGGGGATTTGTAAAATCAAACTACAGGGACGGATTATCCACACTTGAATTCTTCTTCCACGCAATGGGAGGACGCGAAGGGCTTGTAGATACTGCAGTAAGAACGCAGCAGTCAGGTTACATGCAGCGTAGGCTGATCAACGCGCTAGAGCACCTCAAACTGGAATACGACCAGACAGTGCGCGACCCGCACGGCCATATCATCCAGTTCCTTTACGGCGAGGACGGCATCGATGTTTCAAAATCGGACCACGGCGAGGCATTCAGGATTTTAAGGTTGATAGAGTCTGAAAGTATTATCGATTCCGGAAAGAAGGCGACAAAGGAAGACGTCGAGGAGCTTACCAAGAAATTCACCAAGACGTTCAACCCAAGGCTTACAAAGACAGTCCACGATGCGCTTGCAGATTCGAAATTATCGCGCAGCGGTGTGGAGACGGTGCTCAAAAAAGCACTTGAATTGTATGACAAGGCAAAGGTAGAACCCGGACAGGCAGTGGGAGTAGTAACTGCCCAGTCAATAGGAGAGCCCGGTACTCAGATGACACTGAGAACATTCCACTTTGCAGGAATCAGGGAAAGGAACGTAACCCTCGGACTTCCAAGACTCATTGAATTGGTTGACGCAAGGAAGAAACCAGTTACGCCCACCATGGACATTTACCTGGAAGAGACATACAAGAAATCAAGGGAGAAGGCAATCAAGGTCGCACGCGAAATACTGCACACAAAGATATCTGCCTTGATTACATCGACCGAGACTGACTATTCAACCAAGATAAAGCTCAACCTCAACCAGGACAGGCTAAAGGAGAGGGCTTGCACAGTTGAGGATGTCGTTGCAGCACTCCAGTCTTCAAAGAAGAAATTCGAGATTGAACAGGGCGGCAATTCTATTACACTAACGCTTCCTGAAGAGTCTGATGCTCAGACCATTTTGGGCCTGCGAAACAAGATTCTTTCTGCTACCGTCAAGGGAGTGACTGATGTTGAGAGGGTTACCATCGTCCAGCAGGGAGACGAGTGGGTCATACAGACATCAGGCTCGAACATTGCAAAGGTGATGGAGGTTGACGGAATCGACAAGAGGAACATGAGGACAAACAACGTCTTTGAGATTGCAAACACGCTTGGAATCGAGGCTGCTCGAAACGCGCTGATTAACGAGCTAAAGTCAACCCTTGAGGACCAGGGCCTAGAGGTAGACGTGAGGTATATCATGCTTGTAGCTGATTTGATGTGCTCCAGAGGATACCTGCAGCAGATTGGAAGGCATGGAATTGCCGGAACCAAGACTTCTGTCCTTGCAAGGGCCGCATTTGAGATTACTGTACCTACAATTGCCGAGGCCGCGCTTGCAGGCGAGGTAGAGGAGCTCAAGGGAGTGACCGAGAACGTAATCGTAGGGGCAAACATACCGATTGGTACCGGAACTGTGGACCTTTACATGAAGGTCGTAGAAGACCAGTAGACCACAAACAATTTTTGTGTTACTTTAAACAATCCTAGCAATTATCTATCTCCTTTGCACAAAAACTCGAGATAGTCATATTCGCAAAGTACGAGGGCGGCTATTGTTTCGATTTGAGGGTTAAGTGAGATGTATTAGGAAGAGCAAAATCTGCGACGTTTTTATTTTTTCTTGTTCTTCTTTTTGTAATGCCGATATACGCCGTAACCTATTCCTGCCGCGGCTCCGACCAATATAGCTGCAAGCCAATGTGGAGCGTCATGATACAAATGTCCCACCGGATCTCTCTGTGGATCTTTCTTGTCCCAATGTATCTTGTAATGTCTATCATACTCTTTTACGTGTATTCCCCTCCCGTCGTCCAAGCTTGCACCATAATCAGCCTTCTGACCATCTATGTCGCCAATCCGCTTGGTGAAATATTCGGGAAGTATTGGAACCATGTGTTTTTCAACTATGATATCGGTGTGTGCAGGATATCTCAGTGACGTACCTATCATCTGCTCCCACGTGTAATACCCGTCAATCATTCTGTATGTTGGGTTTGACATGTTGTTTTTTGACTACCTCGCTTTTGATAAAAGTTTCAGTGCAAGCTTGCTGAGCCAGTATCTGTCTGCTATAAACCGGAATCCCATCCAGTAGTAATCATAGCGTTTGTCGTACAAGTTTTTTAGAGTAAGATGGTTGACAACCTTGCCGTATGTGTTACGCTGTTCTGCAATGGTGCCACGCTCCAATGTTCTTTGAATCAAGCCCAGATTGTTTGTTGGCAATGACAAGGACTCGGCTACTGCTGTCCTTGCAGCAGCACTTGCAAGAAGATGTGCATACAACCCCCTGCGTTCTCTACCAAGTGCGTTACGGGTATCAGAATCGTTTTTTAGACTGCCGCCTCTCATGTACATCACAAAGGCCCTACGTTCGGACTTTCTTTTTTCAAGCAGGCGGTATTTTTTGTACGCGCGGTATACTGTACTGCCCTTTGCACCCTTCTTGACATACTCCCATTTCTTTTTGCGGTTTGAGTCATTAACTGCCCCAAGATCTTGGCCTGCAAGCAATACGTCAGCTATGTCTTCTGATTTTTGCATTTTAGGAAACTCGCGTTTCAGTTCCTGTGCCAGTCTGATTCTTGGGGAACCTACAAGTGCCATATCTTGTCCTCGCTGCCACCACTGGTGGTTGCTAGCGTGTGTGACCATAATGTATTCTTTAATGGATACATTAGATGTCTTTTTTATTCACTAGTATTTAAGGTATTTCCTATGAGATACCTGATGAATAAGTGGAGTCCAGGCAGGGCCATGAATACGATAGGCACAAAATCGCTCAATAAACCGTAATTTTTTGGACAAGCTTTTTATTAAATAGCTTATCCATGCATGGATATTATGGCATATTCAGGTGGATACACATCCGTAAAGGTGCCAAAGACACTTGCAGAGAAAATCAACGCAGTTGCTGAAAAAGAAGGATATCGTTCCGTCTCGGAGTTTCTGTTGGACGCGGCAAGAAGACGACTGGAAGACTTTCAAAAATAACTCTCTTTCCTTTTTGTTTGCAGACGTAGGGACTACAGTGTGAACTGTAGATTTTATGCCAGATAAGGTAACATGAAAAGAAAAAAATCGTATACTGTTTGAGAATATTTTGCTGCTTTAACTTCTTCAATATCAGAACCATGCCAGCCATAAGCGCCATAAAGGGATAAGCAAAACTCATGTTTTTGAGACCCTTTGCAGGTTCGATTTCTACCGTCATCATGTCATCAGAAATGCCTTTTGCGCTATCGACAGCGTACTCTTGCTCGATTTTAATAGGATCATTAAAAAGAAATTGAATTCACGATGCATGTTTTGCAATACTTGTGAACGGTTCCGTTAGTTGAGGTCCAAGTACTCCAGTTGTCATGACCTTTACCGCAGAGAGTCAACCATAACGTCCCATCTCATGGATTATGTTCCTTATGCCTCCTGTCGGGTCGTTCACATCTCCTTTTCTCCTTGGTATGAGATGGATGTGGCTGTGGAAAATCGTCTGGCCAGCATCCTGTCCATCGTTTATTCCCACATTAAAGCCGGTGACAGAGGAATCCTTCTTTGAGATGTGGGCCTTCATTTCTTGTAAAAGGAGGATGCATGAATTGTACTCTGCGCCTCCAAATTCAAAAAATGATCTTACATGCCTGCGTGGACAGATTAGAAGATGACCATCTGAAACAGGATACTTGTCTTCAAGAACGAATGCAAGTGAGTTGTTTATCTTGGAGGACCGTTCAAGCTTGCAGAAGACACAGTCTTTTTGACGGGATTCATAAATATCCTTCCATGGCCTGAAATCGGTATCGTCAAGATCCCTTTTCTGGGAATTACAAGTGTAGCACAATGCCTGAAGATTTTCAATCACCGTCCTTCCTCCCTTGTTTCTCGGAAGTATGTGATCCACATCCAACGCTTTCTCCTCTGCCGAGATTCCACATAGTTCACACCTGTATCTGGCCCTTTTGAGAACATGAAATCGAAGTGATCCCGGTACTAGTCTAGAATCTCTTGCCCTGTGTTGCCAGATGAGCTTGCCGCGCTTCTCGGCATACTCCATTATCTTCTGGTTGCAAAGAGAGATCAACTCAGAGCGTTCGGAATCGGTAATTCCGAAGACGTTAAGGGAGAAGACGCCTGCATCGTAGCTTACAATTCCATGGCGTTTGAGCACCTTGCCGGGCATGACCTTTGTAATATGCTCATAATACTCGAGTTGGCTCTCATCTTTTTCCAAAAAAGACCTTGCAACAGTCCTGACCGAGGCCCTGTCATTTTCCTTCAAGAGGGTTTTGATCATGACAGGCTGGTAGATGTGCTGCATTTTCATCTTGTGTAGGATAAAATCTTGTAATTCCCCGAAATTCACAAATTATTCTATAAATTTCTTATAGAAAAAAGATCTGTATTTAAATCACAATGAGATAAGATTGGTGTTGACCAGTCTCACTCTTTCAGGTGGGGTGCCATGCAGGTAAGGAATAGCAAGTCACGTTCATTATCCCTGCTAAATGAGAGCACATTCAGATCTGCAATGACTAATCTTTATGTGTCAATAATGGAGGCAACAGAAAATGCCGAGGAGTTGTTGAGTCATGAACCCGGAGAAATAACTTGGAGCATGACACACGGTAACCAAATTACAAAAAAATGCATGACGCGTCTTTGTTGGTGGCTCGATAATCTCAAGAATTTCGCATTTCAAGGACAAGTGTTTGAGATTCAAATATTGCAGCCAATAAAGATAGTGGCCGAATTTATAACAGAAATAAGAAAAGAAAAATTTCGCACATCTGAGATTACAGGTTTTGTTTTTTCTAAATCAAGACCATACTTTGACGTCCATTCAAATTTTAACAGAGTTACCATTTCAATGGTAGTATCGTCACTTCGGAATGTCGTAAGTATAAGGTGCTCTGAGGAATCAGCAAGGAAGATTGCACTTGGAAGATTTTATGTTTTCGAACAAGTCCAGCCTCTCCCCTTAGCTAACCGTTTACATCAGTCTCACCCAGTGATAAAAGAATGTGGCGATATCAAGCCAACGCTTTCAGAATATGACTTTCTAAAAATAAGCTTTGATGATATGGAATCATTGTCACGCTCCGTAGAAATGGAAAATTTTACAGAGGTAGCTTCATCACAGTCAGAATTAAGACACAGCTTGGGGGCTGTCTTTGTTGTTTCGGGAAAGGTAGTACATGTGCGTGAATCAAGGATCACGCTGCAGAATGTGCAAGGAAACAATACCTCAACAATGGTTGTATCATCACAACTATACGATAACATTGCACTTGGCAGCCTTGGTTCATTTGAGGGAAAGTTCGTCAGAATGTTGGTCTGCTGTTGGTATGATTCCGGATCGGAACCAGAAGATTACCAAAAATCATTGGAGGTTTTCCATATGGAGAATGTGGAAGATCAATCGGAAGTTATCATGGATGACCTTCAAGGGTATGTGAGGCTGCGGGGAAAAGCCTCCAAGAAAACAGTGGGTGAACGGTATCCAGAGATTCAAGAGGGAAAATTTGCCAAATTAACTTCGGCAAACGATTTTTTGACGCCACTATGTGAAAAACCAGAGGAAGATATTTCGGCAAAATTTGTAGAGGCGGATTCCAAGATACGTGGCTTGAGGTTAATGATAAAGACTGAGGAAAAACCTGCCATCTTAATCGATGATATTCTAGATCCTGAAAGGGTTTCGACAGAAATATTGCTAAGAAAGTTGAAAGCAGATGAAAATCTTCGAAACCTGCTTCTCTCGGTGTTGAGAATGAAGGATGAATATGGCATTACTGCCGTTGATAGCGATATCGTGAAAAATCCTGATCATGACACGGGAAAAATGGTGTGGTGGCTCAGCTTTGCCGGCCTAGTATCAGAAAATAATCACTCTATTTCCTTGACAAGGGAAGGATTTGATATGTTGTACAATCTGTTGAAGGGAAATCTACGAGAACTTGTTGAGAAAGCTCGGCGGGATGGAATCGTATCAATACCCGAATTGGAAAAAATGAATGCGATACCGTCATTAATGATAAAGTTTCTGCGAGAAGAAGGAGAAATGACGGGCATTGTGCCATATGTGGACCATGGAGTACGGTGTGAGCTTTTTTGGATGGATAAACGATCGAACGATTTGGAACATTTGAGATCAGTAGTAAAATCAAGGGTTGCGGAGCTGATTCACAAAACTCTTGCCATTTTTCGAAATGCCAGGTATCCTCTTACAACAAAGAAGGTGGTGGAAGAGTTGAAAAAAAATAACAATATGGATTTGACCTATCATTCTGCAAATTCACTCCTATCGAAATTGGCGAGAGAAAAAAAACTAGTTGTTTCCGGAGAGTCTTGGGAGTATGATTTGGAAACAAGGATAGTAGATTTCATGTCTGAAGAATCTGAAAAAGTTTTTTCGGAGCACGTTATATGTGAAAAAACCTCTATCCCTCCGATTGAGATACAAAAGGTCCGTTCATTCCTACATGACCTTGGAAAGAAAAGACTTGCTACTGAAATAAGACCCAATCTCTGGACGTTTTCCTCCAATCCGAAAGATAGGTGTAAAGAATTTTTAAAATCGCTTCTTAAGGAATTCGTTGTAAAATTTTTAAAAAACAGTCGCGGATCTGACATGGAAAGGCTTACCGGAGTTGTCGGGTATCAAGCTAGGGAGCTATGCGAAAAAAGCATTTGTAAAAATGCATATGAAATAACAAACGAGGTCATAAAAGAAATGGTAAAACAAAACGAGATCATTGTGGAGGATGGAATTTGTAAACTTACAAAACATGGGAGCTTATCTGGCAGGTAGTCTTGTTGAAAAATACGGAATTGTTTATCAACCAGTCTGAGATCCACTTAATGCAGGGTTAGGGAGAACTACAATGAGGGAAATATTCGTCACTCAACTAGTGAAGGAAGTACTTGGTCCGAGAGGCGGTATATGTGAAATTCTGGAATCAAACCCACTTAGCGAGTACATCACGGGAATACTTTCACCAATTCAGAAAGAATCCGACCCGAAAAATGTGGGAATAGACAATGCCGCTACACTTCCAATAGACGATAGTGGAATGTCTGAGGAAGATGATGTAGATGAAGACGTTGAAATATCAGCACTGTTATCGCCTGTACTTGATCCGAAAAGGATTCCTTCTACAATGGGCATTTCCTTCTTTGTAAAGACACAAAATGCACAGGCTGATCCAAGAATAAGTGTTTGTTTGACTTGGGCTAGATATTATAGGTCTGGTCAGGGAAAAGTTCAATGGACAAGGAATCCACGCGGTATAATACTGGACGTCACTCTTGATTCCGACAGAGTATTTTACTTCAACACCCAAGGGAAGGAAACGGATGCCGAAAATGCAGAAGTATCTTTTCACACACTCCCTAGAAAAAAAGAAAATAACAGCCATTTCATAACACTGTATCTTGTAAACCGAATCAAAATTCCGGATGCCGAGAGACAACCTGTTGAGCTTTATCACATATTCCAGCCTCAAATACGTGTGAAATGTGAAGGAGGGACTGAAATCATTCAGGACCTTGGAAAAAAGAAATCTGATTTTGAGGAAGAAAAAATGGAATTTCTTTACAGAAACAGGCAGTTTTACGCTAGGGGGCACCTGTGCTCCGCAATGTGGCAGGATATTGATCCTGAAAACCAATTGAAAGTATCCGAAATTCTTGATTTTCCTACGATGACAAATGAGCCCCCTTTCAAATGGGTTGATGGCGAGCTATTTTCGGAATCGAAGAGGTCGAAATTTTTACCACCCCATCTCAAAACCGAATACGTACCACTGTATTCAATACCATCACCAGAATATGAATGGCAAAATGAATTTGAAGAAGAGCCAGAATTAAGGGCTGAGCAGCTTGCAGATTTGTGGGACCCGGTCAAGTTGAGAAGGGAGTTAACAAAAATTGTGACCGGTTACAAAAACTGGATGAAAAAAATGGAGTCGGTTATTCAAACACTTGATAATCAACAGAGGAATATTGCGGGAAAGGTTGTTCCTGAATGCAAGATAGTTTTGGAAAGAATTGCTTCGGGAATAGAAATCCTTTGTGACGATCGAAATGACGATGCAAGACTGGCCTTCTGCCTTGCCAACAAGGCCATTGACACGCAGTCGCTCTGGGCTCCAAGAGGAAAGCATCTAGTTTGGCGTCCCTTCCAACTCGCCTTTATTTTAATGAGCCTAGAATCAATCATCCATGAAAGATCGGCATACCGAAATGTATGTGACCTTTTGTGGGTACCAACAGGAGCAGGAAAAACCGAGGCATATCTTGCATTGATCGCGTTTACCATTTCGTACAGGCGGAGGGAGGCATTAAAAAGAAAGACAGGTGACAGAACAGGTGCAGGCATATCTGTTATAAGTCGATATACACTTAGACTGCTTACAATCCAACAATTTAGGAGAACGCTCTCCTTAATAGCGGCATTAGAATATCTCAGGGTCTTCAATCTGTCAAAAGGGGATGGCGCAGGATGGCTGCCTGCAGGTTGCACAAAGAACGAGAAAATGATTTGGAGCTCAACCCCTTTTAGTGTTGGCTTGTGGGTTGGTCGTGGTGTTACGCCAAATAGAATGCAAAAAACCGGATGGGGTGTAACTGAGGAGCCTGGAGCTCTTGACCTTCTCTCAGGAAGAACCTTCTCAAAATCTACTAATGAACCTGCGCAAATCCTAAACTGTCCCGCTTGTGGGAATATGCTCTCAATTCCAGAAAGGGGTCTACAACGAGGCGATTACCAGTTATATTTTATAGTAAAATCTGAAAATGGGCAGAATATTTCGTCGGCTGTAGCAAAACTTGAAGGAAGAAGATTTCGTGATCTTTCGATAAAAAAAACCTCAGCTGTTCAGCACTACAAAAAAGAATTCCATACTATTTCTCTTGACATCTCGGTGTCTGCATCACTTTCATCAAAGACGCTTGACGAAATATGGGATCACGAAATTAGTAACTACTTCAAAATCGAAAAACTTGGGGTTCGACTTCTTTCATCAAGAGCATCAAGACCAGGTTATTTCCTGAGATATTATAAAACACAACAGCGAACGATGCGAGCATATGATTTTGAGATATTCTGTCCAAACCCAAATTGTTTTCTTAAAACCCCTTGGTGTGGAGGAGCACCTGCTGGTTCTATTCATGACAGAAATCCAGATGGGATTTTGGGTTCGGATGGACCGTTTGAATTAACTGACGGCAACAATTTCACAGATGTGCAAGAACAGTTTCAGCTGGGGGTTCCTGTTATTTGTGACAGAATTCCAATTACAGCTTTTACAGTCGATGAGCAAATCTATCGCAGGGTTCCCTCGGTGCTGGTTGCAACAGTGGACAAGTTTGCTAGGCTACCTTTTGAGCCTGATTCCGGTATGATATTTGGGAATGTAGAGTTTCATCACTCGATATGGGGGTACTACCGCCTTGATGACAAGGGTCATCCAAGCCCTGCCGGAAAGACAGGTGCATACAACTATTTGCCAACGAATCCTTTGTTTCCCCCAAATCTCATACTGCAAGACGAACTTCACCTCATTGAAGGACCTTTAGGGAGCCTGACGGGTCTTTATGAAACTGCAGTTGACTATCTTTGCCGGACCTCCACAGGCCCCGTAAAATATGTTGCATCTACTGCAACAATACGCAGGTCGGATGAGCAAGTCCAATCGGTCTTCGCTAGAAAGCTGCAAACATTTCCCCCCCACGGGCTTTATGCCAGTGATAGGTTTTTCATAAGAGATTACGAGAGTCATTCACTTGATGACAAAAAGCCTGGAAGACTATATCTTGGCATATGTGCACCTGGCAAGGGACCACTTACACCGCTTGTAAGAATATGGTCAAGACTTGCCCAAGTCGCATGGGAGAATAGGAACCATTCCGAAATCGACCGCTTCTGGACGCTTACTGGATACTTTAATGCAGTTAGGGAGCTGGCAGGAGCAAGGGCACTTTATCGACAAGACATAAAGGAAAGGATCAACCATCTGTTTCCAGATCCAAGAAAGCTACTAGATGAAAAAGCTATAGAGCTTTCCAGCAGAACCCCTTCCACAGATCTTCCAGAAATCTTGGACATACTAGCGAAGAGATATCCGGATACTCCTGATGGGCTCTTTACGACTTCTATTTTTGGAACAGGTGTAGATATTTCAAGAATAGGACTTATGATTGTCAACGGACAACCAAAAACCACATCATCCTACATTCAGTCTACAGGACGTGTAGGGCGAGGAAGTGGCGCACTTGTTGTAACATTCTTCCGTGCATCTAGGCCAAGAGACCTCAGTCATTACGAATTTTTCTGCAGGCACCACAGACAACTACAAAGATTCGTTGAATCTCCAACGGTTTATCCATTTTCCCCCGGTGCCATAGAGAGGGCACTGGGTGCCGTGGGAGTTGCCATTCTCAGAAACACACGAAACCCATTGACACAGTGGAAACTAGAAGCAGCTGCATCTCTCATGAATACGATGAGAAATAATGCCGAAGTAACCAATCTTCCAAAATTATTTGAGGATAGGGCAGGGAACCAACCGGATGTGCGCAAACCATCAAATGGTAAAACTCTGCATGACATGAATTCTGAGATAGACAGATGGCAGTCATTCGCTTTAAATTATAATAATCTCCAATACGTGGAATACTCGTTCAGATCGCTTCCACAACTGCCAGTCGTTCTAGGTGATGCGCAACACCAGCATCTAAACATACCAGTAGTATATAGAAACGCACCGCAATCGCTCAGGGATGTTGAAGAAACCATAGGGGTCCAGACATGACGCAATCGATCAGGCTTTCACAATTCATTCTCACCTATGGCCCCGGTGCAATACTTGAAGGCTCAAACGGTCCTAGGATAATTCCTGACGCCGATATAGGATTGTTCTACAAAGGGTCACAATTTCGTCCTGATGTCTACAGGATAAATGATCCACGAATGTCAAAAGGTTTGCTCGATGGTGCCAACATATTCCGACTGCCATCGAATGCTGAAGTCGGATACTTGGATAACCAAGATGTATACCGGACAAAGCCATTCCCCCTCTGGAAATTATGCATGAACAAAAAAAATCACAACGACTCCTATTTACTTTACAAAAGTAGTCAATGTCCAGTCTGCAGAGATCCTGACAAAAGCGGGCAGGAGGCAATTAGGTTTATCATGGCATGCCCAAAAGGACACATGGATGAGATAAGTTGGGATTACCTGATTCACAAAGGTGTAGAATGTCCGAGAACTGTACAAAAGTTGGACAAAGCGTTGTCAGAATCAGAATGTTTCTACTGGCTCGGTGCTGGTGGTACCCTGTCACAAATAGAAATTCAGTGCCCAAAATGTAGCATGAAAACAAATTTTGGAAATGCCTACAGCACTGAATGGCGTTGTTCTGGAAGAAACCCACATCAAGAAGAACTTGGACCTGCAGCCAATAGGGCTCCGAGAACGTGTGATAGGCGAGCCAAAATCATACAGAGACAAGCTTCAAACCTAAGGATTCCAGAGCTGAGAACGCTCCTTTCCGTCAGATCGGTCTATACGAGCATTCACACTCATCTCTCACATCCAGCTATTAAGGGAATATTGGATGCCATGCCTCCGCCTTTTCCGTCCTCTCTTGACCATCTAGGACAAATTCTTTCAAACATGGTAAAAGGCGGTTCCGTGAGTCAAAATACCATGGACGAGATACTCCGTTCTCCATGGAAAGAGGTACAGGATGCCATAATTGATACCAGAAAAGTTCCTCCCACATCATACAGAGAACTGATTTTAGACGAGTTTGGAGAATTAATTGCCGCATCAGTAAGGGGAGCTCCGCCATCACATTCTCCCCCTCCTAATTCAAAAGTAATTTTTGAAGCCCCTTCCCATTTGAAAAAAATCTTTACAACTCCGAATGGTAAAAAATTCAGAGTTCAACCAATCACTAGGTTACGTACAGTAACAGTCCAAATTGGTTTCAGAAGGGAAATCGAATCTTCCGGGCATATCCCCGCGGAACCAGTTAATATTTCCATTATGCATTCGAACGAAAAGTGGTATCCGGGAGTTGAGTTTCTTGGAGAAGGATTGTTCATTATGATGGATAATAACGAAGGATGGCAAGAGATCAATGGGAATGCGTCTCGAATTTGGTTGAACTCCTTTTCAAACCCAGCCACCTACTCGGAATTTGTTTTCAAGGATCAAAATCACAGGGAAGAACTTCATCCTGTCTTTGTATGGTGGCATACACTTGCACATCTCCTCATACGTACGATCGGGGAAGAAGCAGGTTATTCTTCGGCATCTATTCGTGAAAGAATATACTTTGAAAAAACCTCTACTGGTACGAGGGGAGGAATCCTGATTTACTCTACACAACCGGGTAGCGAGGGCACAATGGGGGGTTTGATTGCACTGGCACCATATTTTGACAGGATGCTTGATTCTGCTATGAACCAGCTCGAAACATGCTCTGGAGATCCTCTATGTTATGAACAGAAATTCAGGCATGGAAACTACAATGGAGCTGCTTGTTATGGATGTACGATGAATTCTGAAACCTCATGCGAACACCGGAACATGTGGCTTGATCGTAAAGTGTTAGTGGAAAACATGCCATGACTGATGTGCAGATCCTAGCAACGGGTCCGGAATTTATCGGAGAGGGAGTGAGGGGTACTGGACCAGTAATCGAAGAGATAATCGGTGATGCACAGAATGAGATACAAATTCTGGCATATTTGTTTACCACATCGGGCAGAGTTCTTTCGCTTCTTGAAAGCTCCTTACGCAAGGGAATAAGGGTGACCATCGTAATCAACGAATTTGAGAAACAAAATGACGACATCAAAGAAAAGATCACTGCTTTGATTAACGAATTTTCTCATCTGAAGGTTGTAAACTTTCACAAGGATGGGGGCGAACAGCTACATGCAAAGGTAGTGGTAGTTGACAGAAAAAAAGCCATTGTGGGATCAGCTAATTTTTCTTGGGGTGGCATGACTCGTAATTATGAAATTGGAATATTGCTTGAAGGCGAGGGTGCTTGGAAACTTGGAAAATTAGTGGATGATTTAACTTCATAGCAAATTTTCTTTATTTTTCCTCGAAAATATGGAATCGCAGTACTTATTTCTCGGTCGAGTAGAGACAAACCGTGAAAAGGCTGTCCTTTATAGATTTATTCGGAGTGCCGGGAGGAATGAGTCTGGGATTCAAGATGGCTGGACTACGACCGAAGGGGGCTTTAGATATTTTCGAATCTGGAATAGGTACATACAAGAAAAACTTTCCTGAGGTTCCTGAAGAAAACGTTGTCTGTGCAGATGCTAGTAAGAATAACATAGTGGAGAAATTCAAAAAAGTAACTTGTTTGAAACGTGGTGATGTTGATGTGATTATTGGCGGACCTCCATGCCAAGGATTTTCCAACGTCGGGAGGGTGAAGATCGCCTCACTAGTAAAGAGCGGGCATAGAAACGGGAGGAGTACCAATGCCCGATTCATAGACGACAAACGAAACCACCTCTACAAGTCATTCATACGTTTTGTAGAATGGTTCAGACCAAAGGCAGTGGTCATGGAAAACGTGCCAGGAATGATGAGCTACAGGGATGGCATTGTAGTGGAACAGATCAAGGAGGACTTTGGAAAAGCAGGCTATCACAATGTGGATTCAAGGGTCCTGAATGCAGTAGATTACGGCGTGCCGCAGTCAAGGAAAAGAATCATTTTCATGGCTACAAGGGAAAACATTCCAATCGTCTGGCCACGGAGAACCCATTTTCCAAAAAGTGAGTTTGACAGAACTCTCCTCTCCCCAGACTCAAAGAATTATATCTCAGTATGGGATGCCATTGGCGATCTTCCTCACTTGCAGCTACCGAAAAAAAATATCAAGTATTCAGATTCAATCCGAAGATACAAACACGGGCCGTCTTGTGACTTTCAGAGGCTGATGCGGGGGGATCTGAAATCAGTACACAACAACATAACGCGATGGCACCGAAAAAAGGATATTCAAGTATTTAAGAACATGGCACCTGGAAGCAAATGGCACCAGCTTTCTGAAACAGACAGGAAAAAAATTGGATACAGCAATGAATCATTTAACGACAAGTGGAAAAGGCTTCCTCTCAATGAACCCTCATGGACTGTTGTATCACACATACACAAGGACGGGTACATGTACATACATCCCACACAAAACAGGACCCTCTCAGTAAGAGAGGCTGCAAGACTCCAAAGTTTTCCGGACTCGTTTGTTTTTCATGGCTCTCGTTCTGCCCAGTTCAAGCAGATTGGAAACGCCGTTCCACCTCTTCTAGCTATGGCTATAGCAATAGAAATCAAGAAAATGATCTCTAGTTAAAAATGGCGGATGTCTTTACTCCTCAAAAAAGAAGCTGGGTGATGTCCCGCATTAAGGGAAAGCATACCAAGATCGAGAAGACGATGAAAAAAATTCTAAAAGAGAACGACATCAAATTCAAACAGCATCCCAAGAACTTTGGAAATCCTGATTTTCTTGTAGGCAAATGGATCTTAATATTTTGTGATGGAGATTTTTGGCACGGTCATAATTATGAAAAAAAGAAAAAACCGTCAAAGAAGTTCTGGAGACAAAAGATAGAGGGAAATATGAGGCGCGACAGGATGGTTTCAAGAAGACTGAGAAGGAATGGTTTTTTTGTCATCAGGCTTTGGGAGCATGATATTGAAAAAAAGCCCGACATGTGCCTACGCCGAATAGTACGAATCATGAAAAATCATTGATTGCAGATTCTTTTTTTGATGCATGCCGAAGGAGTGTTATCCAACAAATTGATATCATATAAAAAATCATTTTATTAATGAACAAATCATTCATCTGTTATGGCAATACCAGATCTTGAAACCATAATGCTTCCCCTTCTAGAATTCCTGAGGGATGAAAAACCGCACACCGTAAACGAGGTGGAAAAACACCTTGCAAAAATTTTCAATCTCACTGATGAGGAACGAATGCAGGAGAAACCAAGCGGCGGGGAATCCCTATTCCACAACGGGATTCACTGATCAGAATTCTACCTGAAAAAGGCTATGTTAATAGACAGAAAACCGCGGGGAATGTTCTGGATAACAAGCAAGGGAAAGTCCGTTCTCAAGGAAAAACCACGGAAAATTGATTCAACCTACCTGATGCAGTTCAAGGAATTTTCGGAATTTGTAGGAAGAAGAGCCAAGTAAACCTCAAAGGTCGTATTTTAATCCCTCTTTGACAAGAACGAGATTTTTTGAAACTTTTTTGTATAATTGGGGGTGTTCCGTGTGAATTGGAAATAAGGTCTTGGCATCAATTTCCCTTATCGCACTGAGTAGATCACCACCCCTTGCATGCCCGGAACAATGACTCTGTAACTTGTTCATGTCAAAATGTTCAAGCCATGCATCAATTCTATATTGTGAAAGTTCCTGCTCCTCATTGTATGGCTCGGAGGCAGAGTGTATGTACAATGCACCTGATTTGGGTTTCATGTCAATCAAGGCGGTAAAGCTATAAAATCCAATGGCGCAGAGCACCTTGTTTGACCTTGCAGCAATCTGTTCGGCGGTCCAAGTATTGTGCAAATCGAGAAACTCCTTGTCACCTCCCTTGTAGTCGGAGTCCTGATACGAGCCAGAGCCTCTTTTTGGAAGGTAGATGATGATATTTTCGTCGTCTATGTTTGGAACATCAAGATGCCTGTCTTGTGAAAGATGTTTGAGGAAATAGGCGTCATTTATCTTTACCACAAATTTTCTGTCATTTTCTTGTGCTATTTTGAAGAAGGTTCGCAGCCTGTCTACATCCTTGAAATTGAAATCGGCAAAGACCAAGTTATCGGTTTCAGAGACTGCCTTGCCGGATTCTCTGTACACCTTGTCTTCGCTCTCTTCTTTTGCCTCGTCGGCAATCCTAGTTCCCTCCGTTATCAATGCAATAGGTCTGACCTCCTTCGCTTTTGCAATGAAATCCCGTGTCATCTCCGAGTGGGTGCCATGCAGTCTGATGTCGCCGGTATACGCTATTGGTCCTTCAGATGTGTATATGATAAAACCGTAAGCCCCCGGAACCGAATGGTCGACGTGTATCGGTTCTACCTCGAGCGAGCCTATCTTGAACTTGTCACCGGTCTTAAATTCATGAATAGTTCTTGGAATGGGCTTGTCCTTGATGTTATAGGGCCTCGGCTTGTAGTCCAGAATCTCACGCTCTATGCTTCGCTGTGATCTATCGGCCAGTGCCTTCAGGATAAGGTGGCAGGCCGCACCCATATAAACCGGAATCTCTTCATGCAGAAAAGAGATGTAATCCGCATGATCCGAATGGGCATGGGATAACAAGACGCCGTCAATCTCAGGTTTTTCCGGTTTGCGTCCTGCCATTTTCATCAGATCGTCCCTATAGGTGCCAGAAATATCAGGAACAAGACCCATAGTTAGAAAATCTACTATGCCATTTGAGGTTCTAGGGTTAATGTATTCCTCAAAGAATTTTGCTCTTCTTCCAAAACTTTTTCCGAAGTCCAAAAAAACCCTAGTGTCCTTATCCTCGAGCAGGATTTTGTTACCGCCGATTTCGTTTACGCCACCAAAGAATATGAGGCTGGTCATGAACAAATTCCGCATAATCAAATACTAAAATGATTTGATCAAAGTAACCCCTGATCTTGAACCCCCATAGCTGGTTGATGATATGATCACGTGACATTTTTAGAAATTTTTATTACATTAATAGACCCCAGCCAAGGTATGACGGAGGCCTTCTCTCAAAGGCAGTTGATCCTGCTTGGCAGGCTGGATTCAGTATGCAAGAGAATAGAATCCGAGGTCCTTCCCATAATAGTAGAGGAGGTATGGATCTTTGGAAGCTTCCTTCGGAGCAAGGAAAACCCACGAGATATCGACGTGGTAATAAAATGCAGTGAAAATCCAGACTTTCCAAAATTCAGGGAGCTGATGACTGCGACATATCCAAAAAGACACGAATTTCCTACACCCAAGGATGCGTTCCTACATATAGCCGGCACTTCGGTGAAGGGCGAAAACCCCTCGGTGTCACTGATGGCCAAATGGCTGGATGGATACACATGGAATATGATCTTTAGTGGACCAATGGGAATGCCAGAATATGTAATTGACAGGGTTCCAATGACGAAAAGAATCCTACTGCAGGACATATCAGGGATCCAGATCAGCCAGATTGTACCTACAGGAGACGACCTCAGCTACCTGAGAGCAGAGATCCTTGGACTTGCATGGGACAGGAGGCACCGGGATTTGTTCGAGAACGTTCGAATGTTATTAGCACCCCCAAAAGTAAGAGAAGTACGCCTGAAGGATCTTGAAAACTTTGAAAAACAGGAATACGGCCTCAAAAAAGAGATCGAAATAATTCATTCGTTATTTTCAAAGATGCGTTCTAAAAAAATACGACTCAAGGGATACAATGAAGCCAAAGACTGGCTGGAAGAGAAGACTGCTAGCTCATTTCCCGAATTACCCCAAGATACTGTTGAAACGATTGTCAGTAACATATACGCGGCATACCCTACGGAATATTCTTTGAGCAAGGAATTTGACAGCAAGCAGTATGCAGAGTTGCAGGGAAACGAGCTAAGTGAACTTGTAGAGACAAAGAGGGCCGGATTAAAGCCCCTGCAGGCAGAACTTGTAGTCCTACGTAATCTGATCCACTTCATTGTCAACCGTCTTTCTGCTGAACCGAACGAATGGCTGGCAAGGTACTCTACCGAGGAATGGCTTGCAATGGACTGCCTCAACTATATACCGAAGAGACTTGTAAAAGAGGAACAGATCAGAAAAGTACTTCAAAAATTGGGTTTGCCAGAGGGGAAGGTGCTGGTACAAAAAGACAGGCAGGTAAACAAGTATACGATACCGGAGAACGATAAAAAAGAAAGAAACATCAAGCTCCGAAACTCGGTTCACGATCTACAGTCAAAATATCGCAAAATAGCCAACCCGGTTATTAGAAAAGTCAGCAAATCATTTGGGGTTTATATTGAAACTGATCAGAATCACCATCCAACAGCACTGGTCATAAACTATTTCCTGAACAACACGGATGGTGCTGAGTTACCTGACGAGGAACAGAAAGTTCTTGGATGGTGCAAGTCGCGCAATTTTATCATTAGAACTGACAAGCATTACACTGAGGCAAGATTATCTATACGAATTGAAGACTGGAATGACCTAAGACAGGCAAAGGAAAGGATTCTATCCGTTATTAAGGGGGGCCTCCAGTAGCCCGATTGTCAAATCGCTTCCGAAACTTTATTTCAGTTACGATATATCATATTACAACTTGGAAAATGAGACGGAGGTTCTTCTCGACGTGCCGGTTGAAGGGATGTTCGAGGTTCTTCGGGATTTCGGATGGAATGTGGACACAGTCACCAAAAAGTTCGGTGCTACAAAGGAGGGTAGAAACGACGACAAGATCTTGGAATACAGCAAGAATCATAAAAACTGCATAGTAGTGACATGGGATACCAAACTGAAAAAGCGACTGAACGCACAGGAAATAAAATTCGTAGATCTTGAAATGAGCACCATCGCAACAATGGTGGACAAGATACTAAGAAACACAACTAAATTGTAAAAATAAGAGATGGGTAGGGGCCATGTAATCGTTCCAGTGACTTACTGCCATTTTCTGCATTCGAACACAGACATGTTAGAATTCGCAGTGCCCAATGACACCCTTGGGCCCGGATTATCTTTGTCTGTTGAGCATCAATTCTTGTAGGTTCTTAAAGCCGGGTCAAGTAACAATGTTTCTGAACTTTGTTTCTTTATTCTAAAATATACAACATGTCAAAGTCCTCTTTGTGCAAAGAAGCTTTCCAAAAATAATGGCTGCTAAAACCATTCCACTGGCATTGGCACTTGCACTGGTTTTCTCCGGAATGGGGTACGGTCCCATCTCTGTATGGGCCCAAGAGAATGTGGCTGGAACCGGCATGCCAATGCAGGGACTAAACGGGACAAACTCTGTGATGCACAATCCGTGCCTTCCAAATGGTTTGCACGGCTACGGGATGTATGGCAGGCATCACCATGGGAACCAAACAAATTACATGGCGCACCCCTTTGGTCAAAATGCCACATGGATGAGAAATGGCACGCATTACTCGCAGTACGGCGACCATACTGGATTTAGGATGATACCGTGCTTTTCTCAAAGGCTGGCATCTGCGAATTACGGAAGTGCAAACTCGACAATGATGGTTCCAGCTCTTGCTCAAAATTCGCCTGCGGCAAATCATATACCGGGCTGGGTGCGAAATAACGCCAAATGGTGGTCCCAAGGCCAGATGGGGGATTCTGATTTTATAACAGGAATGCAATACCTGGTACAGCAAGGAATAATGAAAATACAGCCTACTGGAGTAAACCAGACTTCTCAGGCACAATCCATTCCGGGCTGGGTCAAGACAAACGCCAAGTGGTGGTCCCAGGGCCAGATTTCTGACGATGATTTCATAAAGGGCATCCAATACCTAGTATCAAACGGTATAGTCAAGGTCAGGTAAAAAACCAAATGCCAACACACAAAAAACATTTTCCAAATGGATTGACGTTAACAGCATGCCTCTTGCTGTCATCATTTGCAGGTCTTTCCATGCTTTCTGCATCTGCTGACAATAGTAACCTGGTATTCACAAGCAGCAACTCCACCTCGGCATCTGTCTCAGACCCTACAACCCTTGCCATCTCTCCAAACTCCTTGACGGTAAATCCTGGAGCATCAAACACGTTTACCATTACTGTTACCGATTCCTCCGCCTCGCCCACAACACCAACTGGAACCATCCAGTTGAATGACAACGGAGCAGGCGGTACCTTCAGTCCTGTATCGTGTACGCTTTCCTCGGGCTCATGTGAGGTGTCATATGCGGCCTCTGCAAATCCCCCAAGTACAATAACCATAACTGCAAGCTACGGCGGTGACTCTGTCCACAGCGCTAGCGCCGGTACGTCAATACTGACGGTAAACCAGCTTGACCACACCAGCACAACAATTTCCCCTACTTCTGCCGTCCTCCCCTCAAACAATACCCTGACGTTTTCAGTCCAGGTAACAGATACCTCAAGCTCCCCAAAGGTACTTGCCGGCACGATCACGTTTAACGACGGCCATAATGGTGGCACCTTCAACCCCACATCATGCGCATTGCCAGTACCGACATGTGTAACGACGTATGCCTCTCCTGCAAACCCCCTCAATGTAATTACGGTCAACGCCACATATTCGGGGGACAGTACGCACTCTGCAAGCTTTGCAATATCTCAAATCTCTACGTCCACAAATTCCACGACTGTCCATGGCGCAAACGGCCCTGACCCAACGGTCACTGCAGTCAGGGCAAACACTTCCACCATTACCCCTGGAGGCAAGGTTGACATTACTGCCACAGTCACTGACAGTTCCAATTTGTCTAGTTCCATGATTGGTATCATGTCGTGGAGCGATGGCGGGGCAGGCGGGGTCTTTACTCCAAACAACTGCCTGCTTGTAAGCAATCAATGTGCGTTAACCTACACGGCACCTTCCAATCCTGCAAGCAGTATAACAATAACTGCGGCATATGGCGGAGATTCAGGCCATCTGGGAAGCTCTGGAACGGCATTATTGTCTGCGGCCGCAACCAGTTCATCAGCTACAACTTCTCCCGTCACTACGCCTCAACCTTCAACCACACAACCTTCCACAACCCAACCATCCACATCCACCACTCCATCAACTACCACGAGCCCAGCAACTACTCAGACACCTCAACTTTCCACATCTTCCACAACCCCACCTCCCACGACTCAGCCATCCACATCCACCACGCCATCGACTACCAAAAATCCTGCAACTGCCCAAGTAGCTCAACCTTCAACCACACAACCTTCCACAACCCCACCATCCACATCGACCACGCCATCGACTACAAGCCCAGCAACATCCCAGGTCAAGCCTTCGCCAATCCCTATTCGTCAAGTGATAAATGCTCCAGAATCCATCTTTGACAAAATAATCTCTATGATAGAGAGTATTTTCAAGAAAATCTAGAGTTCACATCATAAGGGAACCTATATATTGAAAAATCCAAGTTTTACCAAATATTGCACTCTCAAGGTAAATCGGCCTCAGGAATGAATCTTGAAGGCCTCATGGTGGTACAAGATGGCTAAGCTGCTAGAGAAGGCCATCAAGGACGCAATCGACGATAGCAAGGCAGTCTTTGGCGCAAAGGAGGTTCTTGGGAATATGAAGAGCTCCAAGCTTGTAGTACTGTCACACTCTATACCATCTGAGGAATTGCAAAAGATAACAGAAGCTGCGAAATCCGCAAAAGTGCAGACCATGAACTACAAGGGCTCGTCAGTAGAGCTTGGAAGGCTTTGTGGAGCACAGTTCCGCATTTCTGCAGTATCACTCAAGACCTTGAGCGAGACAAACCTCAAGGCAATAATCAAGGACGCGGAACAAGAGTAGTCGGAATAAATGTCTTTTTTCACCAATTTCACCCATCAAGATTTAAATGTCCCACGACTGGATCGAGTTTAA
>DATFCV010000046.1:0-4943 GCA_035252645.1 Nitrosotalea sp.
GGTGCCACACGGCAGCCGAGGGCGAGGCGCAGTACGGCAAGCTTGACAAGTGCTCGCCTGACCAGGTAAACCAGTACCTTGCACTTGAGCGGCAGCTTGACGCGCTCAAGCCAAAAGTGCAGGACATGCCAAGCGTCGCAAGCTCGCAGCAGCAGTACGACTATTACAACGGCCTTGCAGGCCAGTACAACAGCCTTGTAGGCCAGATAAACAACTTTACCTGCTCGTAGGCAGGCATTCATGCTGGCGGGCGTTTGTGGGCCTTGTCGCCACGAACCTGGGGTTATTCTGTAAATGATACGGTGTCAGTTCTGGCCGTCCCTGTTGCAAGGAAGGTCTCGTCGTTTGGTATCAGACCTGCCTATTGGTAGGCGATGCCAGTGACACTTCCATGATCCACTCGCATTTGATGCCGGCTTTTGTATGGTGCTCCTCGACCATCTCCCTGTTTGGTGCCTTGAGAAGACAAAAGCAGGCACGCGATTCCCTGTTGTAGAATAAATTGACGTGTTCGACGCCAAACTCATCCCTTGGGGACTGGCACAACTCTCTCAAATTTTCTTCTGAGAAGGGCACCTTGTGCGCGTCTAGGTAAATCGGCATCCCTTTGCTTGCCCTTTGCAATTTATAAGAATTTTCGTCATTGGTCTGAGTTTTATTCTGTTTATTTCAAATTTTTAGCAAAAATTACTGCGCCAGTATTTATATCCTCGGAATTTCTGAAGATAGCAAACTTGTCAGATCCAATCGATTCTAGACCAGATAAGGAGATGCAGAGCCCAGAAGAAATGTCCCTTAGTTTGATGGCCAAGACAACCGAAAGGCTTGACTGCTGTTATGATAAAAATGGCCCCTCGGCACAGATAGGAAACGGGCCAATCTGGAATGGTTTTGCACATCTAAAGTACAAGGGAACAAAGCTGAGGCTGATTACGGAGATAACAAAAGAAAACATTGCCTATTGCAAAACCATGATGAGATATTTTGAGGTACGGCATACCGATGGGGTAAGGGGCAACTTTGTAATATCAGACCAGTCCGAGTACATGGCCAATGTTCTCACATCAGAAGGGACATCCGGCAAGGACCTGGTGCACATCAGTAACAAGTTCTTTGTAGACATGCAGCAATACCTGTTTGACACCCTGTGGAACAGGGCCGTTGAGGCAAAAGAAAAAATAAAAGAGATCGAGCTGGGTCTGGACAAGGAATTTTTGGATACGATAAAATCCCCGCAAGAGATAAAGAAAACCCTTCTGAATCTTCTTGGATCTGCAACATATGAAATACTCATCCTGTTTTCTACCGCAAATTCCTTTTACAGGTCCGAGCAGGAAGGAATACTGCATGTTCTAGAGGAGGCGCTAAACCGCGGCGTAAATGTAAGGCTTCTTGTTCCGACCGAAGGCGATGCAATAAGGGAGATGTCTGAAAAGAAGCTAAGGGAAAAGAGGAGGCAGATTCAGATTCAGTATATCAGAAAACCCCTTCAGAGCAACATAATTACCTTGATAGTGGACCAGGACGTGTCCCTTTCAATTGAGATAAGCGACGACACGGAAGACAGCTTTGAGCAGGCAAACGGCCAGGCGACTTTTTCAAATGTAGAATCTACGGTATCGTCATGCGCGTCCATATTTGAGAGCCTCTGGATGCAGTCTGAGCTTGACAAGCAAAACAGGATCAAGCAGTTCTATTTCCAGGCCTTTATGGGCCAGGGCCTCAAAGATGAGACGTACAAACGCAAATGGCAGAATGCAAAAGAGCAGTAAGGACTTGCGCGTCGTCGAATCTTTATATTTTGCTTGAGGTAGAAAAAACCGTGCTCAAAATAACATGGGATGACAAAATATGTACGCATTCTGGAAACTGTGTGAGGAGCCTGCCCTCGGTATTTCAGGTCAAGGACGGAAAATTTGTAATCGTGCCAACAGGGGCGCCGGAAGACCAAGTCAGAAAAACCGTTAATGCGTGTCCGTCCGGAGCTCTGAAGATGCTGGAATAATTTGTCGGATGAGGACATGCGCAATTTTCCATCGTTTATGACATGAATGCGATGAACACGAGATCAGGCGGAGAGCACGAGACTACGTGTGCAATGTGTGGAAAGGCAATATCGCACCAAAAACAGGCCCTCACCGAGGAAATAGACGGCGACAGTTACACTTTTGACAGCACAGACTGCGTCCTATTCTTTAAGAAATTCAAAAGTTTGTACGGCAGCAGTTTCAACACCTAGATGCAACTCTGAAATAACGAATCCTGCAATTGTTGTCTACTGCCATTTAGCAATTCTTAATTATGTAACACAAGATGTTTAAGCTTGGATGGCCAAGTGCATTGCTTTTCATTCATACAAGGGCGGCACTGGAAAGACAACACTTGCCTGTAACTTTGCAGCCTCGTTGGTGAAAAAGGGCTACCGGGTATTTTTGCTCGATCTTGATGTTTCAGCCCCTAGCATCCAGGCATATTTTGAAAGGGAGCCACGGAGATGGCTCAATGATTTTTTGATTGACAGCGCCGACGTGGATGAGATTGCAACCGACCTCACTTCGCTAGTTGATGACGGCAACCAAAAAGGCAAACTCTGGGTCTGCTTTTCAAACCCAAAAAAGGAGGAGATCTACAAAATCGAGGGGGGAAAAGAAGAGATCTCCAAAATGCAGCTTCTGCGGAAATTCATACTGCTGAGGGAAAGGCTGATCTCGGATTATAACGTGGATTATATCATAATTGACACAAGCCCTGGTATCAGATACTGGTCAATCAATGCCCTGGCAATAGCTGACGTATTGTTTCTCACGCTGAAAATGGGAGACCTGGACATTGACGGCACAAAGAAGATGGCAGACGACATTTACGGCTCGCTGACAAAATTTGGCGCCAAGTCATATCTCATACTAAACAGGGTGGCGGGGTTTTGCGTACCGCATGTCGTGGTTTCATCCACTGCAGATAACCCGCAGGCAATGACCAACATCTTGGTGGAGCAGGAATCTACGAACGAAAGGATTGCCACCAGCGTAGGGATGGAGGTTATCTCTGCCATTCCATGTTACTGCGATATCCAATTTAGCAGGAAGGAATTTCTTACCGTCCTGAGAAATCCATCCCATCCATTTGCTAACCAGATAAACCGCTTGTCTGAAGAGGGCCAAGTCAAAGTTTAAGCCGAACAGCCTTCTTTGGACTAGTGCCTTGTCATCATCTACCTGTACGCTGTGTGGCAAGCCCATCCAAGGTAGGCCAATCTCGGACTCTGACCTTGTCTTTGATACCGAGAGGTGCAGGGAAACCTATCAGAAACTTGCCCATGTCTATGGGCACAATGTTTCTGACATGGGCCTGCCCGATGTGATAAATGCCAATTTTTTCTTCATAGATATAGTCGGGCTTTCCGATCCCTCGCTTTCGGTAAAAAAGCAGATGCATAAAATCGAGGTTCTCAACGACCTGATCGGGTCCTCCAGCGCATTTGTCAAGTCTAAAAACAAGAGAGTCGCGTTGCCTACGGGGGACGGCATGGTAGTCGGCTTTTTATTGAATCCGGAACTGCCGTTGCAGCTTAGCATACAGTTGCACCATAAACTAAGAGATTTTAACCAAGACAAATCTGCAGATGAAAAGATTGGCGTCAGAATAGGTCTCAGTTCGGGCCCAGTGTTTATACTCAATGATATCAACAACAGGAAGAATTTGTGGGGACCGGGACTTGTACTGGCACGCCGTGTCATGGACCTGGGAGACAATTTGCACATACTGGTTGCCGATAAACTGGCTGAAGAATTAATCTCGCTTAGCGACGAGTACAAGGATGTCATAAAACCAGTGTCTTACTATGAAATCAAGCACGGCCAAACAATCAGGGTGTATTCGGCCCATTCGGGGGATTTTGGAAATCCAAACATTCCTGAAAAAATCCAGTCATACGTGGATAAGAAATAATTCCAAGGCGTGCCAGTCCCCCTCATAGTTCAATCAAGAAAACTGCGGAACAAGCTGGAATCAAACTAGCTTTGGGACAAAACAAAATTGAACCTTTGATTAAGATGCCTTCAAGAAAATCAAAGCAAGAGAACGCCACTTTTTGCGTCTACAAAATGAGTATACTTCTTTTCTTCAATTGAATAATTACTGTTAAAACAAGACCAATCAATCTCCCAAACATAATCAGTTGATTTTATTGTATCAGCGAGATGATGGTCAGTCACATACCAATCCTGCATATTTGTGTCATTAACGAAAAACACAGTGTCATTTTTTATATGAAATAAACTGGCACTAGGTCCTAGTAGACGCAGGTCGCTTGTACAACGAGTTCCATTCATCGCTATGTTGATGGCTTGTTGTTTTGAGATAAGAGTAGGTTCTGTGTGATAATCCATGATTATTATGGATATATTAATTGAAACAGCAACAATGATAATTGCATAGAATACTGGACTTGATAATTTGAACAATTTTGATTATTATTTCTCATGACTGTTTTTATCGCTTATTCATGATTCTTCCTTAAACCCCGAAACTTAACACGGAGAAAAATGACGATGAAAACCTTCCTCAACGGCGGAAATGCTTATCTTTTTCTAGTATGGTGCCAGTCTGCCATTATGGCGGGACTTTTTAAAAAAGAAAAGGCGTCATGCGCAGTCTGCAATAAGGAAATAACCCACAAGCACAAGCCAAAGAAAGGCTGGAACGTCGAGGGCGTGCTATGTGGCAACTGCTACGTGGACCTGCTTGGGGAAAATTTCAAAAAAGAAAGCGACGACCGGTGCGTCCTTTGCGGCGCAGAACCTGGGTCTTTCAGCCTCTGGAGGCCAAAAAAGGAGTGGGGCGTCCCGCAGGGCTGGCTTTGCAAGCCGTGTTTTGACGAAAAAGAAAAGGCAGACGACGAGGCAAAGAAATACTGCGCCATGTGCGGCGCCAAGATTGGCTTT
>DATFCV010000047.1:0-33443 GCA_035252645.1 Nitrosotalea sp.
ATAACGCACCCATTACAATGATCGAGTTTGGGGACTACCAGTGCTTTTACTGTAACAACTTTTTCCACAACACCGAGTCGGACATAGTAAAGAACTATGTGGATACTGGCAAGGTGAAAATGTACTTTAAGGATTTTACAATAATCGGCCAGGACTCGGTAACCGCTGCCAACGCGGCTCACTGTGCGCAGGAACAGGGCAAATTCTGGCAGTACCATGACACCCTATACACCAACTGGACGGGGGAGAACACAGGCTGGGCAAACGCCTCAAACCTGCTCCAGTTTGCAAATCAGCTCGGACTAAATCAGGACAAGTTTGAGCAGTGCCTTTCGCAGTCAAAATATTCCCAAGTCGTACGAGGGAGCGTCTCAGATGCCAATACGCTTGGGCTCACAGGCACGCCTGACTTCTTCATAATAGGGCCTGACAATTCAGTCACCAAGGTGGTCGGTGCACAGCCCTACTCGGTTTTTGATGAGATTTTCAAGTCAAAGTTGCAATCTTGATACATTTTGCTTGGTTTAGGCACAAAGTAAACAAAAACTATCGTAAATAGGGATCAATTTTGACCCTCCAAATGCTTATATTTGTTATCGCGAAGGTTTAGCTGTTGGCTGCAGGTATAGACGACATAGCCATCTACGTTCCAAGATTATTTGTCGATGCGCGAGATTTTGCAACGGCTCGTGGCATGGACCCAGATAAACTTCAGCGTGGATTGGGAGTATCTAAGATGGCTATGGTTGACACTAATCAGGATCCAGCATGCATGGCTGCAAATGCCTGCCTGAGGATAATGGAGAGGAACAAGATTGCTCCAAAGGACGTAGGTAGGCTGTATGTGGCCACCGAGTCATCGCTTGACGAATCAAAGGCAATGAATTCCTACGTGGTAGGGATGTTGGAGCAAGTCTACGGAGACGACTCGTTTGAACACTGCGGCGGAATCGAGTGCAAGTTTGCCTGTGTTAGCGGGTCGTATGCACTTTATGACAACTCGAACTGGATAAGGGCAGGCGAGGCAGAGGGCAAACATGCCATTGTGGTAGTATCAGACATTGCAAAATACGACCTTGGCTCAAGCGGGGAATACACGCAGGGCGCAGGGGCTGTTGCAATGCTTCTCAACGACACGCCGAGAATAATGACGTTTGATCCTAAGGTTACATCTACTTCAATTAAGAACGAGTATGATTTCTACAGGCCATTTGGAAAGGAAACCCCGATAGTTAACGGCCAGTACTCAAACCTGCTTTACATGATTCAGGTCAAAAAGGCACTGATGGCGTACAAGGAAAAGGCGCTCTCAACAGGACTTATCAAGCTAAAGGACGGGGAGACGATACTTGATTATATTGATTTCATAAACATGCACCTGCCATATAGCAACATGGGCAAAAAGGCCCTTGCTTACCTTCTAAGGCACGAGTGGAGAACGTTGCCATACTGGAAGCAGATCATGGCAAAGATGGGTATGGAGGAGCCTGCCCCCAAGGACCCGAGGGGAACAATCGAGTCTGTTCTTGCCGACGAGGAGTTCATGGCAAAGGATCATGAATTCACAAAGAGGTTCACCCAGACCGAGGAGTTCCAGGAGGTGTATGACGCAAAGCTTGCAAGCTCGCTAATAGCATCAAGGATTGTGGGCAACCTTTACACCGCATCGCTTTACATGGGCTTTAGGAGCTGCCTTGAGTTTGAATTCCAAAAGGGCACGGATCTGGAAGGAAGAAGGTTCGGGTTCGGGTCTTACGGAAGCGGAAGCAGCGCGATGGTCTTCAGCGGCGTAATAATGCCGACCTACAAGGAAATCGTGAAGAACATGAACCTTGAATCAGAGATTGGAAGCAGGGTAAAGATCTCACTTGAAGAATATGAGGAGATTCATGAAAACAAGCGGGGACTAGACGAGAACTTGGTGGACAGCAAAAAGGAATTTGTCCTGGTAGGCGTTGAAAAGGCTCCAGAGGCACGCGGCCAGCGAAAATACGTCTTTAAGGAATAGGCCGTCCCTGAAACGACGATCAGTGGAAATAAGCAAAAAAGATATTAATTCATTGGGGGTTACTGGAAATATGAAAGACCGTTCAATGCCGATCTGTTTTACTGCAGAACAATATGGCAAGATTGAGCAGATTGCAAAGCAAAAAGGCATGCTCAGTGCAAGCCAACTTATCGAGGAAGCTCTAGGCGAGTTATAAAACGCCAAGCCTCTCTTTTTCATTCTATACGTGTCGCGTCAACTTTTTTTAATGGATCTTGGCACATGATGTCATGGGCCTTCTTGGACGAAAAGCCGCTTCCTGCAAGATTTGCGGAAAGGAGATTGCACACAAGCACAAACCAAAGCAGGAATGGCAGGTAGAAGGCCCCCTGTGCGGGGACTGTTACGTTAACCAGATGAAGAAATTCTACGACCTGAGCTTGAAGCAGAGGTGCGTCATATGCAACGAGGAAAAGGACGTTCCAGACATGTGGGAGCCCAGGTACCAGTGGGAGATGAAGGGTCTTTTGTGCAAGCCATGTTTTGATAAAAAAGACGGGGAATTCAAGAACCTGAAGGAATTTTGCAAACTTTGTGGCAAGAAACTTGGCATGATAAGGTACAATCCCAAAAGCAAGTGGGCCCTTGATGGACAGTTGTGCCGGGAATGCTGGGACTCTCAGAAGGCAAAGATGGGATAGCCATGGGCCTTTTCAAGAAACACGAGTGCCAAAAATGCGGCAGAAAGTTCAGGCAGGAGGAGGAACTAATGCACCACCAACTGATTGCCCATGGAACCAGCATGTATGACTGCAAGAAATGCAACCTCTATTTTTCAAGCATGGAGGAAATGAGGACGCACTTGCAGAGGGAACATCAGTACAGGGGAACAGGCAGTTCCTAAAAGGCCTTTATGGTCTTGACTACCGGGGGTCTTACCTTTGTAAATACCCTAAACCCGCAGATGCATTTTATTTCTGGAAGGCGGGTCAGTTCGGACTGGCTTACCTTTGTACCGCATCTCATGCAAGAATAAAATACGCTAAAACTGGTTTGTTGTTTCTCTTCTTGTGGTACGACTTCGACATCTTCTGCTGGTTCTGACATGACTAACTAGGACTCCATCTGTAATTTAAGGCTACCAAATCTACTTGAGTGTGAGCTCGATGTAGACGTCGTTTGGGATCTTTATCCTCATAAGCTGCCTGATTGCCCTGTCGTCTGCGCTAAGGTCTATGACTCTTCGGTGTATTCTCATTTCCCATTTCTCGTAGGTGTTCGTGCCTTGGCCGCATGGTGACTTTCGAGTAACCACGTTTAGTTTTTTCACAGGCAATGGGGTCGGACCTTTTACTTTGACCCCTGTCTTCTCCCCAATTCCTTTAATCTCACTGCAGACCCCGTCCAGCCTTTGCAGACTCGTGCTGGTTAATTTTATCCGGGCTGTCTGGGTCATTTAGATCCTTACTTGGTGAATTTCTCAGTAATCTCTTTGACAATTCCTGCGGCGATTGTTGCACCCATGTCTCTGAGAGCAAACCTTCCAAGTTCTGGAAAGTCTTGGAATGTCTCAATTGGCAGTGGCCTTACTGGCTTGATTCTAACTATTGCGGAATCGCCTGCCTTGAGGAACTTTGGATCCTTTTCCTCGATTGCGCCAGATTGTGGGTTTATCTTTGCTTCAAAGGCAACTATTGTGGCTGCAACTTGAGCAGTGTGTGCATGCATTACAGGGGTGTACCCTGGTGCAATTGCCGTCGGGTGGTGAATAACTATGATTTGTGCTCTGAATTCTTTTGCAACGTTTGGAGGGTTGTCAGGAGATCCGATGACATCTCCCCTTTTGATGTCCTTCTTCTCAATGCCTCTTAGGTTAAAGCCGATGTTGTCACCAGGCTCTGCAGACTCCATCTGGGTGTGGTGGGTTTCAATGCTCTTGATTTCACCAGCAGCTCCTGATGGCATTACGACTATCTTCATGTTTGGTTTTGCAACTCCTGTCTCGACACGGCCTACTGGCACGGTACCGACACCAGTGATTGTGTAAACGTCTTGTACTGGAATTCTCAATGGCTTGTTTGTTGGCTTGTCTGGAAGCTTGAATTCGTCAAATGCCTCGTATAGTGTTTTTCCTGTCCACCACGGCATGTTTGCTGACTTCTTTACTAGGTTGTCTCCCTTCCATCCTGATACTGGGATGATTGGAACTGTTTCTAGCTTGTACCCTACTGACTTGAGCAGCTTCTCTGCCTTTTCCTTTGCTACCTTGTATGCCTGCTCTGAGTAGTTGCTGTCGTCCATCTTGTTGATGGCAACTACGAGCTGTCCGACACCCAAAGTCCTGAGCAGGAATGCGTGTTCTCTTGCTTGGCCTCCTGGTGCTATTGCTGTGTCGGTCTCACCCTCCTTGGCAGACAGTACAAGTACTGCGCAGTCTGCTTCGGATGCCCCCGTGATCATGTTTTTGATAAAGTCCCTGTGTCCTGGGGCGTCTATCAGGGTGAAGAAATACTTTGGAGATTCAAACTTTTGAAATGCTAAGTCGATTGTGATACCTCTCTCTCTTTCGTCCTTGATGTTGTCCATTACCCATGCATATTTGAAAGTGTCACCCTTGCCAGTCTTCTCAGACTCTGCAGCGTGAGCAGCGATGGTCCTTTCATCTACCAGGCCCAGATCCATCAGGAAATGGCCCATGGTTGTGGACTTGCCGTTATCGATGTGACCGACAACGATCATGTTTAAGTGTGGTTTTTTGCTTGCTGCGCTCATACCGAACCCTTGAAGACTTGGGCTTTATTACCATTTCGATTTTTTGAAATTGTTTTTGCCAATTTTTCAATAATTTGCTGTTTTGGACTTTTTGCAGAACTATTTTTCACATACTATAAATCGAGGAATTGGGGGAGGAAAGCCACAATGAAAATCACCGTGACCGTGATCAAAGCTGATGTAGGCGGAATTGGTGGACATACAAGACCAAGTGAAGGCCTACTAACTGCTGTTAAGAATGTCGTAAGATCCCAAATGACTCGAAACG
Organism: Nitrosotalea sp.; assembly: GCA_035252645.1. GTDB lineage: Archaea > Thermoproteota > Nitrososphaeria > Nitrososphaerales > Nitrosopumilaceae > Nitrosotalea. The sequence continues at coordinate 5,028 of DATFCV010000047.1, forward strand.
GAAAAGGACTCTTGATTGATTCCTACATCGGGTACTGCGGAGACGACATACATATAGTCATGACGCATACGCGAGGAACCGACAACAGGGAGGTTCACCAGCTAGCCTGGAGGGCATTTGAGTCGGCTACAAGGGTTGCAAAGAACGAGGGCCTGTATGGTGCAGGTCAGGACCTGCTCAAGGACTCGTTTTCGGGCAATGTCAAAGGCATGGGCCCTGGCGTTGCAGAGATGACCTTTGAGGAGAGGCCAAACGAGGCGTTTACGGTTTATGCCGCTGACAAGACAGAGCCGGGAGCATTCAACTATCCATTCTACAGGATGTTTGTTGACACGCTGAGCAATACGGGGCTGATTGTCAACAAAAACCTAGCAAGCGGAGTCAAGATAAATGTCATGGATGTCGAGAAGGGTAAGATAGCCCAGCTAATGATGTGGCAGGACAAGCCAACACTTGAAGCTGCACTGATGTATCCTGGAAGATATGTCGTGTCAAGCGTTTACACAAGGGACAACCAGCCAATCCTTGCAGCATCGACTGACAGGCTGCACAACATCGCTGGCAAGTATGTCGGAAAGGACGATCCCATATGCATCATCAGGACCCAGAAAGACTTTCCAGCTACAGAGGAGGTAGGGTCTGCGTTTAGCAATCCGCACCTTGTTGCAGGAAATACTAGGGGAAGCCACCACATGCCTCTGATGCCAGTGAGGATAAACTCGGCTGCAAGCATCAACTATGCTGTACCAATTGTTTCAGCACTTGTCTTTAGCATGCACAACGGAAAACTTGTAGGTCCTGTTGACGGTTTTGGCACCGCCGACTGGGACTATGTGAGGACAATTGCAGTAAAGAGGGCCATTGCCATTCGAAGCCAGGGATTCGTGCACCCAGCTACGCTTGTACCGGAGGAATTGGAATATGCGGAGGGATACAGGGCAAGGATGAACGTCCTGTGGAGCAAGATGAGGCCCATCCCGGAACAAAAAGGCAAACCTCAGCAAGGACAAAAACAGCAAAGGCCGCAGCAGAAACCACAGCAGAGGCCACCGCAAAAACAGCAACCCAGGCCTCAACAAAAGCAGCAGCAGCCAAGGCCGCAGCAAAAGCAACAACCAAGGCCTCAGCCTGCAAAGGCCCAGCCAGGTCCGGGAAAACCATCGCCAAGACCACAAGAGGGTCAGCCAAAGCCTGTCAAGAAGCCAAAGAAGACCCAGCCTGTAAAACCCCAGACACAAAAGCCCGAAGAGAAAAAACCCGGTCCTACCGAGTCCAAGTAGATTTTTTCACATCCCGTTACAATTTTTATTGAAGAAAATTTTGTAATTGCCAGTGGCAAAAAAGACGCAGATACTTGTCATAGGGAACAACGAGAGCAACTTTACTCCTCACCTTGAAAAGATTTCTTACGAGACTGGCAGGGAGATTGCAAAGGCTGGCGCGGTACTAATAACTGGAGGCCTGGGAGGCGTGATGAAGGCTGTTTCCCAAGGGGCTAAGGAGGCTGCAGGCCTTGTAATAGGAATAATTCCGCAAAACGACGCCTCGTTTGCTAACGAGTACTGCGACATCGTGATACCAAGCGGCATAGGCCTTGCAAGGGACTTTCTTACGGCCCTTTCTGGTGACGGGGTGATTATAATAGGAGGCGGCGCAGGGACGCTTTCAGAGGCATGCGCGGCATACATGCACAAAAGGCCCATGGTTGCAATCCGGAACACGGGGGGGATTGCAGACCAGTTTGCGGACAAGTACCTTGATCACAGGGAGCAGGTAAAGTTGGTTGGCGCGTCGTCCCCGGAGGAGGCAGTAAAGGTCATCCTTGAGATGATCAATTCGAAATAGAAACTAGGTACGGGTCTGGCTCGTAAAACTTGCCATAAGCCTTTGAGAGTTCCTCTAGCTCCTTGACAATCTTTTTCATTCCAAACTCCTTTGCGGTCTCAAATATTGGCTTTTTGAGTCCCATCCCAAGGCTTAGCGCCTTTTCTATTTCGGGCACATCGCTTACTTGGTTGGTTACAAGCCATGCCGCGTTGTTAAGCATCGTCCCGAGGAGTTGTGTCGGGTCGAACTTCTTTGCAAGTTCCTCAGTGAGGTTGATGCGCTCGTATTTCTCCCCTGAATAGTCGTAAAAACCACTGCCTGATTTCTGGCCGTACTTTTTCTGTTCGAAGAGATTTTGGACAATGGGGTGGGGGTTTATGACCTTCTTGTCCCTTGAGTACATCTCGACTGTTGCCTTGTGTATCACGTCAAGACCTGTAAAGTCTGCAAGCTCAAAGATTCCCATTGGGAAGTTCAGCGTGAACTTTACCGACGAGTCGATTTCCATCATGGATGATTTTGTCCTGTCCATTGCCCACGCGGCCTCGTGTACGAGCGGTATGAACACGCGGTTTACTATGAACCCGACCACGTCTTTCTTTAGCAGGACTGGCTCCTTGGAGACGGACTTGACAAAGTCCATCGTAACCTTGACTAGGTCGCTTGATGTGGCCTTGCCCGGGATGACTTCGACCAGCTTCATAAGCTGTGGCGGGTTGAAAAAGTGAATTCCTATGAACCTTTCAGGCCTGCTTGTTATGTTGGCAATTTCGGTGATTGGAAGGGTGCTGGTGTTAGATGCGTATATTGTCTTCTTGTCGGCAACGCTGTCTACCTCCGCATAGACTTTTTTCTTCAGATCCATGACCTCGGGGACGGCTTCTATCATCATGTCGCAGTCCTTCATGGCCTGCTTGAGGTCTACGACTGGAATAATCCTCGAGTAAATTTCCCTTGCCTTTTCCTCTGAGATCTTCTGCTTTGAGACAAGTTTGTCAAGGCTCCACTTTATCTTCTCCATGGCCTTGTCAAGGAACTGCTGTTCTACGTCCCTTAGCACAACGTTGTAGCCTGACATTGCAGAAACTTGGGCAATACCATGTCCCATTATTCCGGAACCAAGGACTGTAATGTTTTTAATCGTCATGATAAAAATTTTGTAAAAGTATCCCTTTGTAAGTTATTCGATTTACGTCAGAGGCTGTCAATTATCGGCCTTAGGTTCGGCGGAAGATCCGGCAGCTCCCCTATGTGGCTGACGTTGTTCTGGAGTATGTCTGGACCGATTCGCCTCACCTGTTGCGTGGCAATCAGCGTGGCAATTCCGCGGTCAATGTCTTTTTGCTGCAATACTGCCTTGAGCTTTTCAATTAGCACGTTCTCGTTTTCATACTTGGAAATTGCGTGCTGGAGCACGATCAACTTGTCTGCGCTTGAAAGATCCTCCATTTAGAACCATATGCCAGCCTTGATAAAAAGTGTTTTTAAAAACAATTGTGGGCGGATTGGTTCACCCATATTCTTAAAACCTAGAAGCCTTTGAGTTCTATTAGATTTTGGACATCGAGAAGTTCACAGACGATGTATATACCGTGGCAGAGAAATTGACCCAGAACAAACCTCCGGAGATGAAATCAAGGATTAATTTCGTGCGCGAGCGCTTGATTGAGCTCTACCAGAAAAACTTGGTAAAGATCAACCACTCGGTGCTGGAGATTATTTGCGCATCAAACCTGATAGCACAGGGCTATGCTGTGGACATTGAAAAGCACCTCTCCGACATCCTAGTCTGCGATGTGTTTGCGACAAAAGGCGACGGAACATTTATCATGGAAATAGAGACTGGGTTTACTCCCCCGGATCACGCGCTTGACACCATAGACTACTATGTTGCAAGGATTGCAAGCAAGATTGCCAGGTACAGCAAGTTCTGCTCAAAGTTTGCCCTTGCGACGCCCGTAGTTGGCATACTTCCAATCCCCAGGCTTTTCCTCAGCCCACCAAGCAAGAGGACCGAGTCGGAGATAGTAAAGATGAAAGAACTGTGCGACAGGTTTTACAAGAACCCGCCAATAGAGAAGGACGACATACTAAACGCAAGGCTGCATTCTGTTTATCTGATAAACATAGACAAGTGCTTTGCAAAGCAGATAGACCCCTATGGCTACTTGGAACTCATAGGAAAGTTGCAGGAGACAAGCGAGCTAGACCTGTGATTTTTGGGACAGCTCCCTGATTGTGGCCCTTTTTCTGTAGTCAAACACCTCGCCCAGTTTTCGCAAGGCGTATGGCTCAAATGCCCTCCCAAGGACTCCAAAAGGCAGTTCAAACTCAATCTGGTCAATGACCTCTGTCTTGTTTTGGCCTGCACTGCGAAACCTGTGGAGGTGTTTCCAAGACCTGAACGCGCCACCTGACATCTCGTCGACGTACTCGTAGGGCTCAAGTCTTGTGATCTTTGAGCGCCAACGCGACCTTGTTAGTATGCGGGCCTGCAGCGTGCACTCGGCACCCTCACGTATATCATCTCCTTCGGTTTCAAGAATTTCAAGCCTCATATTTTGCGGTGTGATTTTTATCAAGTGGTTGATGTTGGTGTAAAACTTCCATACCTTTCCAATGTCCGATTCTACTATGAAGGAGTGGGTGAATCTTGCCAATCCTCTTCACCCCGCGCCTTGCCCGAGGTTTGCCTTCCGGCGCTCGGCAGTACATGTCTTCATCTGCTCTGCGGTGTGGGACTTGATGGGCTTGCCGCACATGGCGCATGTAGGAGTTGGCTCTATTGGCTTGCGCTCGAAATTCAACAGGATGTCTTGGAAGGGCGCAAAATATAATCTCTCAAGAAAACCTAGGCGCGCCTCTGGAGCGAGCTTTCAAGCTGGAGTATAGACCTGAGAATTAGGCCGGACAGTCCAAGGTGAGAGGTCAGGAATGCCGAAGCCTCCTCGAGGGCGTGGTCTCCCCTAAAACCTTCATCATATGTGGTTTCAATTGCACCCTTGTCGGTGTCCACAAAAACTGTAATCAGGGAATATGGTCCAAGCTTCGGGTCCTTGTTTAGTATGTATAGGTTGAGGTGGATATTTTTGATTGTATATCCGCGTTCCATAAAATTGCCAGAGGACATGAGGACAATCGTCTCGTCAGGCGCCCTGTCTACCCTCTGCGGATCTATCACATCTATTATTTTCACAAGGTATGATGCGTGGATCTTTCTAAATAATCTTGCCGTCAGGGTGGCAGCAAATCATCATGCGCAGGCATTTTTCTGGCCTGAGACATATGTTTTCATAAAAGGCGTATCGGGTTGTGTACCTTATTCGCTGTCTACCGTACCGCCTTGGCCGTAGATTACCGGCATGGTAGTCGTTCCTGTCACATGTTCTACGTTTCGAACCTTTGCTATGGACGCATCAACATTTGTCGGGTCCTTTGCCTGGATCTTTACAAAGACATCGTACTTTCCCATAACCCCGTTTACCTCAACAATATTCTGAAGGGTCTTTATTTTTGCAATTACTTCCTTTTCGCTTCCCGGCATGCATGTTGCCAAAATATATGCAATCATACTTTTCGGGAAGGAATCGGAGGTAAATAAGCTATATTGTGCGCGGCGGGGACATCTTCCTTGAGAGGACTATTGCCCCTACCGTAGCTGCTGCCAAGGTTATCATAACTACGGGGCCAAATTCCGGAATGACGGAGGTTCCAACTATGGATATTGCATAGGTCCCCTTGTTTACTGTGCAGTCCACCACGCGTTCGGTTCCTGCATCAGTTTGGGCGCAGTCTGAGACCACGCCATTTTGCTTTATCACTAGCTGGCCATAGGTAGAATCGATGACGCGTTTTGGGATGTGGTATTCGACCTGAATGGTGCCGTTTTGCATCTTTGAAGTGTCTACTGGTATGTTGATGGAGTTATCTGCAGTAGAGACGGTAGCGGTGCCATATTTCAGGGAGGAATCCTTGCTGCCTGCCCTTATCTGGGCATCAAAGACAGGTATTACCTGCACCTGGCCTGCAACGACCTGAAACTGGATTTGCGCAGTTTTGCCATCCTGTCTTAGGTTGGCGGTATAGGTTCCACTTTGGGCGTCATTGCTTAGAACAAAGGCATGGGTAAAGCCGTTGTTAACAAGAGGAATCTGGCCTACTTCATAGACGTTGCCGATGGGGTTTCGAACTATTATTGTCACTGGGTTGTTGTCAGTTACCTGCTGGACCGAGCCTGAGATTACTATCCTGTCTCCAGGGCTGTATGATGACTGGCTCGTACTGGCTGCAAGGCCTGAGGATTGGGCGTGTGCTACACCGAGCGAAACAAGCAAGAACATGGCAAGAAAAACTCCAACGACTAGCCGGCCCATTTGAAACTTTTGTTACCCTACAATATTTAACTGTAGATTCCTTGAAATGTTGCCTTATTGGTTTTTGCCAATGGACCTGAGCTTGTCCTCAAGCGAGCGGTCCTTGTCCCTCCGCTCGTCAATCTTCAGTATGGTCTCAACCCTTGAAATGCCCATTGCAAAAATCAGGTCTGACACAACTTTGGCAGCCTCGAAGATTTTCTCAATCTTTTCCGCTTCGATCATAGTTCCCATGGGGGTTGTCTGGAACCTGATTCCATCTATCCTGTCAAGTCCCTTCAGCCCCTGTGCGATGTACGTTCCTAGGCTGGGAGTTGGAGTTCCAATCGGAAGAATCGCAAGCTCGGCATGGATCTTCGTCATGGGATACAGTACCTTTTATTGCTTAAATTGATTGCTGGACTAGAGGAACGCATCAAGACCAGATTTCTTTGGGGCCTCTTCGAGAATTTTTGACATCTTTTCGCCCATCTTTTTTGCGGCGCTGACCTTCCTCTTGCCTATCCAGTAATAGGTTTCATCGGTTGTGTCCTTGGCCATTAGCACGATAAGCCTTCCGTAGTCCTTTCTTCCAGTCCTTCCCTTCCTTTGGATGTACCGGATAGAGCTTGGGACGTTGTCAAAAAAAATCACCGTGTTAACCTCTGAGATGTCCAGTCCCTCCTCTCCCACCCTAGTTGCAACAAGTGCCTTGTACTCGCCATCCCTGAACTTTTGCACTGTCTCTATCTGCTTTTTCTGCTTGAGGCCAGTCTCGCCTGCCTTTCCTATCAGAAAGGCAGCCGGGATTCCCATTTCTTCTAATTTCTGGTGAATTACATCAACCGAGTCCCGGTAGCTTGTAAATATCAGAACCTTTCCCGCAAGGCCGTTTATGATTTCTTTTAATTTGATGATTTTGGAGTGCTCTATCCCGTTTTTCTGAGCCTCCCTGGCGAGGTTTATGGCCCTGACAAAGTTCTGGTCGTTCTCAAACAAGTCCCTTACGCCTACTCCCTTTTTCTCCTTGGTTCTGTCACAGAACCTAAGAAAGGAGGTTATGCCGTGGGACTCGAGCACGTTTAGTGCGTGTATGAGCCTTATGGCGGTAAAGAGGGGCCTTGCCGCCCTCCTGTTTTGTCTCAGGACGAAATCCCGCGCGCGCAAAAGCTCGGACAGCGACCTCCCACCAGACAGCGTAAGCCCAAGCCTTCTAAGGTCTGAATACTGAGAGTCGATTGAGGCTTTGATCAAGGCCTGAATCTGTTTCATCTCCTGCGGAAGGTCGACTGCAATCCACTGCGTGTCGGTCTGTTGTACATATGGCTTTACGTCAGGGCTGTCTTCTGTCCTTTGGGCAATTGATGATGTCTTGAGAATCCTGAGTATTTCTGAGGCCTTGTCCCGTTCGCTTGGGAGTGTGGCAGTCATTCCAACTATTCTCACGTTCATGTTTGTAAAGCGCTCTGCAATCCCGGCATATGCGTAATCGCCCACTGTCCTGTGGGCCTCGTCAAATATTATCAGGACGAATTGGGAAGGGTCGACAAGCTGGCGGTCAAGGTCGTTTTTTACGATTTCAGGGGTAGCGCAGACCACGCTGTTTATCCATAACTTTTTGCGCTTGGCAAGAGGATCCTCGCCAGTAATTAGTGCAACGTCGTCGACTAGAAGATTTGATTTCAGAAACTCGTAATGCTGGTGTGCAAGTACCCTTGTCGGGGCAAGGAAAAGTACTCCCCCTGTCCTCCTGGACAGGAATTCTGCAATTACCTGCAAGGCCACCGTCGTCTTTCCAAGGCCTGTAGGTAGGACCACTAAGCAGTTGTCACCTATTGCCTGTCTTGCCAAGTTGACCTGGTAGTCGCGAAGCTCGATGGTAGATTTTCTTATGAGTGGGTGTTCAAGATGCTTGGTGCTCAAGCAACTTCAGCTTGCCTTGGACAAGTAAAAACGTTCTTGCATGCAAAACACTACTCAAAGCTCAGGGTTTGACATACCTGCTCTTGTAGGTCTTATATTATACCAAGTTGACTCTTCTTCTGTGAGACAAGGGTTTGAGCGTCCCACATGGGATGAATACTTTATGCTTCAGGCAGAACTTGCAAAGTTACGCTCCAACTGCATTACTAGGCAGGTGGGGGCAGTCATAGTTCGCGATCATAGGCAGATTGCAACGGGATATAACGGGACCCCGCCGGGAGTCAAAAACTGCTTTGAGGGCGGCTGCAAGAGATGCCAACTACGGGTCGAGGGCAAGGTTGCATCTGGCGAGGCCCTTGACAGGTGCATATGCAACCATGCCGAGGCAAATGCCATAATGCATTGCGCCATACTTGGCGTCGGTTCTGGTACCAAGGATACCACTCTTTACACTACATTTGTCACATGTCTTGAATGCAGCAAGATGGCAATCACGACGGGCATAAAAAGAATAGTCTGCCTGGACTCTTACCCCGAAACTGACTACGAACTGTTACAGGAGGCCGGAGTGGAGGTTGTCCGTTTGGACAAGGACAGGATGAAGTACTGGATAAGGGTCCTTCTTGAGGAACCCACTTCAAGCCTCATACCAAAGTGAGTAGGGACATGCAAAATTCCAGAGCAGTAGAAGAAGTAACCACCACCATGCCTCCCGCGCTGCTGGTCTCTGCCACATATGATGGGCAGAAAAAAGTCGCCGTGCTCAAGTTCTACGAGCCTGTTTCGCAAAAGGTCCTGCTGTGGGCGGACAACACGGGTCACAAGCCGTATTGCTATTCAAAACTGATGCCAGAGGAGCTGACGTTCCTCTCGGAGAGAAAAGACGTGCTAAAGCTGGAAAAGACGCAAAAGCAGGACCTTCTCAAGGACAGGACAATAGACGTGACCAAGATTGTCGTCTCGGATCCTCTTGCAATAGGAGGGACACAGACCGACAAGAGCATCAGAAACACCATGGAGACGTGGGAGTCAGACATCAAATATTATGAAAACTACCTGTATGACAACTCGCTAATCGTTGGAAGGTACTACACGCTTGAAAACGGAAAGCTGAAGGAATACTCTTACAAGATACCGGAAGAAGTCCAGATTGCATTAAAAGGGCTCTTGTTCGACAAGGTGACAAGCATAGGGATAATCGACCACAAGGCATTTCAGGACCACATCACACAGTGGGCAAATCTGCTCAACCAGCCGATACCGAAGATAAGGCGCGTGAGCGTAGACATTGAGGTAGAGTCAGAGACTGGGCGAATCCCCGATGCCAAAATTGCAGACAAAAAAATCACTGCAATAGGATTTTGCGGGAGCGACGACCTCAAAGAGGTGTTTGCCCTGCGAAGGAAGGGAATTGCAGAGGGCACAAACGAGGTGCCGCAAGATGTCAAGGTAACTTTCTTTGACGAGGACAAGGAGGCCGACATGATACGGAGGGCCTTTGAAATACTTACTGGATATCCCTTTGTGATAACGTTCAACGGCGACGATTTTGACATGCCATACATGTACAACAGGGCCGAGAGGCTCGGGATTGAGCTCAAGGACATACCGCTTGTCATGATGCGCGAATCGGCAACGCTGAAGCAGGGGGTCCACATCGACCTTTACCGCGCATTTTCAAACCGCTCCTTCCAGATCTACGCCTTTAGCCACAAGTACAACGACTTTTCCCTCAACAGTATTGCCGAGGGCCTCATTGAAGAATCAAAGATGGAGTATGATGGGGACCTAAACGACCTGTCCATGTACGAGCTTGCAAACTATTGCTTCAACGACGCCAGAATCACGGAAAAACTGACGAGCTTCAACAACGATTTGCTGATGAACCTTCTCGTGGTCATCACAAGGATAGGGAGGATGCCAATAGACGATATTTCAAGGATGGGAGTTTCCCAGTGGATCCGCAGCCTCTTTTACTATGAACACAGGAACCACAACTTTTTGATTCCACGCAGGGAGGAGCTTGAGGCAAAATCCGTTGGCGTTTCTACCGAGGCCGTGATAAAAGACAAGAAATACCGAGGGGGCCTGGTTGTCGAGCCAAAGGAAGGCATACACTTCAACGTCTTTGTCATGGACTTTGCAAGCCTGTACCCTAGCATCATAAAGGTGAGGAACCTCTCATATGAGACAGTCCGCTGCACCCATGACGAGTGCAAGAAGAACCTAATTCCGGGGACAACGCACTGGGTCTGCGGAAAAAGGGACGGCCTTACGGCCGTATTGATAGGATCCCTCAGGGACCTGAGGGTGAACTACTACAAGAGCCTCTCAAAAAACCCCACGCTAACCGCGGACCAGAAGCAGCTTTACACCGTTGTAAGCCAGGCGCTCAAGGTCATCCTCAACGCAAGCTATGGCGTCATGGGCGCTGAGATTTTTCCGCTTTATTGCCTTCCCGTGGCAGAGGCCACTACGGCCGTAGGGAGGTTTACCATCCTTGAGACGATTGAAAAGTGCAAATCCATAGGAATAGAGGTGCTTTATGGGGATAGTGTACTCCCAGATACACCTGTCATAATACGGAGGAAAAACGACTCCATAAACGTGGTCCCCATAGAGTCACTCATGCCAAAAACAGTAACCAGTACGAGGTATGACAAATTCGGGGACGTGGAGGTTCTCACTGAAAAAGGGTTTACAAAAATAAAATACATTTACAGACACAAGGTCAAGAAAAAAGGCTACAGAATACTGACAAGGAAAGGGTTCGTTGAATGCACCGAAGACCACAGCTTGGTAATAAATGGGAAGAGTGTGAGTCCGTCGAAACTCAGGGTGGGGGACAGGATCAACCTAGTTCCCTTCAAGGCCGAGTCAACAACCGACCTTAGTCCTGACATCTCATGGCTTTTTGGGCTCTTTGTTGCCGAAGGCTCGTGTCAGACATATCGCACCGACGCCAGTGTAAAATATGCATGGAGGATTGTAAACCAGAAAAAGAAGATGCTGCAAAAAGCCAAAGAGATAATCCAAAAGCACTTGGCCTTTGAAACAAGCATAATGGACATAGATGAGAGTTCTGCAACGTACGGCTTGGCCCCGAAGGGAAATCACAAGCTGATGGTCGACTACTTTAGGTCATTCTGTTATGAAGGTGGACACAAGGTCATACCAAAATGCCTGCTCAATGCAAGCATAGAAGCCAAGAGGTCATTTATTGAAGGGCTATTGGACGGGGACGGGCATACGGACAAAAACGGCCTTACGACAATTGATCAAATTCACAAAACTGTCTTGGCTGGCCTGATAGTAGTTCTTGAACAACTTGGTTTGGAATATACCATCCAGACAAGGAAGGACAAAACCAATGTCTGCAGGATTAGAATAATTAGAAATCCCAAAGATGCAAGAATAGGGCGTCCAGATGTCATCAAGAAGATAGAGAAATTCGACATTGACGGGGATGTGTATGATTTGGAGACGGAAAACCACCACTTTTGTGGCGGCCTTGGGAATGTTTTGCTGCACAATACCGATTCGTTATTTTTAAAAGGACCTACAAAAGAGCAGATTCAAAACGTGGTAAACTGGGCAAAAGAGGAGTTTGGAGTCGACCTTGACCTTGACAAGGAATACAGGTATGTCGTTTTCAGCACTAGAAAGAAGAACTATCTCGGCGTGCAGAAGGACGGCAAGGTGGATGTAAAGGGCCTGACTGGCAAGAAATCCCACACTCCTCCCTTTATTCGGAACCTCTTCTACGAAATTCTCGGAATACTATCAAACGTCCAGACGGAGGCTGAATTCTCACAATCAAAGCAAAAAATCGGAGAGATGATTTCGCAGTATGCCAAGCGGCTCAAGGCAAGGCAGATTCCACTAAACGAACTTGCCTTCAACGTAATGATAAGCAAGGCACCGTCTGAATATGTCAAGACAGTACCCCAGCACATACGGGCGGCCAAGCTTCTCGAGTCCACCCGCGAGATAAAAAAGGGGGACATCATCTCGTATGTCAAGATAATTAACAAGCCCGGGGTCAAGCCAGTTGAGATGGCAAGGCCTGATGAGATTGACTCTGCAAAATACATGGAATTTATGGAAAGCACCTTTGATCAGATACTCTCATCCATGGACCTTGACTTTGCCACGCTCATTGGAGCACCCAAGCAGACGGGCCTTGACCAGTTTTTCTGGAACTAGGGAATGGACTGCCCGCGCTGCGGCTCGCCCATGGAAATAATCCATGAAGTTAGCGCAGAAAATGGCAAGAAAAAGTACCGGTGTCTCTGCTGTAACTACAGCACTAAATAGCCCACTACATCTTGCCGAACTCGTCCTCGTCGGAATATGCCCGTTCGGCATGCTCCTCGATGTCAAGTCCAGCTTCTTCTACTTTGGGCGACACGCGTATGCCTATCAGTACATCTAGCACCTTCAGAATCGCAAACGTTCCAAAGAAGCCCATCACCCCGGCTACCCCAACACCGATTGACTGTACGAGCAGCTGGTGCGGGTTTCCAAACAAGAGACCGTTTGGACCTGCTGCGTTGACTGCAGTGCTTGCAAAGACTCCTATTGCAAGCGAGCCTACGATTCCGGCAACACCGTGGACGGAGCTTACATCAAGCGCGTCGTCGATGTGAAGCTTCTCCTTGAAGAAGATTACTCCGAGGTATGAAATTATTCCGATTGCAATTCCGATGACAAAGCTGTGTTCTACACTCACATAACCAGATGCTGGTGTGATTCCTGCAAGGCCTGCGATTGCACCGTTGATTGCCGCAATCACGCTTGGCTTGCCTGTTTTCATCCATGAAAGGCCTACCCAAATCAAGGCAGATACAGACGAGGCGATGTGAGTGTTGATGATTGTGTTTCCTGCAAGGCTTCCTGAGGCAAGGGCGCTTCCTGCGTTGAAACCAAACCAGCCCAGCCACAAGAGAGATGACCCTAAAACCGCCAGAGGTATGCTGTGCGGAATCATTATTGACGGCCCATAGTTCAGCCTTCTTCCCAGTGCAAGTGCGGCCGCAAGTGCACCCATTCCGGCACTAGTGTGGATTACTATGCCTCCTGCGAAATCCACCACTCCCATCTTTCCTAGCCAGCCCCCTCCCCACACCCAGTGGACGAGAGGATAGTAGATGAGACCGCTCCAAGCTACGATAAACAAAACATATGCGCTAAATTTCATCCTCTCTGCTATTGCGCCAGTTAGAAGCAGCGGGGTAATTGTTGCAAACATCATCTGGAATTTTGCAAACAGGACTCCGGGTATCGTCGGAGCATAATGCAACCCGTCGTCATAAGGCACATTCTTGAGGAATATCCAGTCCATGTTGCCTACAAGGCCTACTCCGGTGTCTGGACCAAATGAGAGGCTAAATCCAAATGTGAACCACATTACGCTGAGAATTGCAAGGCCAAAGAAGATCTGCATGAAAACGGAAACTGTGTTTTTCTTTCTTAAGAGCCCTGCCTCGAAAAGACCCAGAGCCGGTATCATGAGCAGTACAAGACTGGATGCAATAAGCATCCAAGCGGTGTCTCCTGTGTCGATTGGCAAGATTTCTCTAATAGAAAAATAGCATTATAAAAATTAATTGCTTTTTTGCACGTTTGAACCGTGATAATCTTGCACAAGATTTTTTAATGCGGGGCAGAATTCTTTTACAACTTTGATTAAGATAGAGATCATACTTCCGGAAAATGACGTAAGACCAATCAGTGACGCGTTGAAAAAACTGTCAGTCGGAGGGATTACGGCATACAAGGGATGGGGAAGGGGAAAAACAGTCAGCCCTCAACTACATGCGTCAAAGGGAACTGAGATATTTACGCCAGAGTTTGGCGAGCGATTTATCATAGAAGTAATCGTTCCAGACGACAAGAAAAACGAGGTAATAGAAATCGCCCGCTCAAAGGCAAAGCTGGGGAAAATCTTTGTCACTCCAATTAGCGAGGCATTTGACATCCCGACCGAGAAGACTAACGAACAAGTGATTTAGGATACCTTTTCGTAATTGTTAATTAGTGTCATCTGTATTTTTTTGTCATGATAAGGATAGAAGTGGTAGTAGGCCAAGGAGATATCAAGGCAATAAGTGACGGCCTGAAAAAAATCAACGTTGGTGGAATTACTGTCATGAAGGTCAGGGGGCGGGGAAAGAGCACTAGTCCAAAAATCCACGCGGCAAAGGGGACTGAGATGTTTACCCCGGAATTCAATGACAAGTTTGTCATCCAAGTTATAGTGCAGGAAAAAGACGAGCCTAATGTTGTTCAGATCATCAAGGAAAATGCGAAAATCGGCAAAATATTCATCTCTCCAATAGTGCGCGCAATAGACATTGCCTCTGGAGAGGAGAATGAAAAGGCAATCTAGGTACGCAATTCGTCAAAGGTAAACTCGCTGGCTCATGTGCGAAATTCGTCAATCGTCTGGATACTAGTGGGAAATCAACCGCTTCGGAAAGACAGGTGAAAATTCGACCTTAGGTGGAAAACCACAGCCATCATGGCAATTGCGAGTATGAGCACTGCCAAAGTGCTGAATTCCGGCACGATTTGCGTGCCTATTATTGTCACCTGCGACGTGCTTTGCCCAAACTGAATTTGAAGCGTCCTGCTTGAAGCATCACTGCTTGTTTGGTTGAACTGGGACTGTTTCCCGTCCTCTTCCACAACATAACTTGCGTCCTGGTCTCCTGCTTTGGCATCGATAAGGTTTCGCGGGAGGTTAATTGAGATTGTCCCGTTTCCCGTCGGCTGGATGCGTATTGTGAGGGATTTTGCCGAGGTATCTGGCACTATCCCTAACAATTTGGCGTTTGTAATCTTGTATGTGGCGTTATACTCTTGGCCCTCGATGGTAATTGGAGCAGTCAGCATGGCTCCACTGAATTGAAATGTTGTGCTTGCAGTATTTTCCTTAGAGCCATAGGTTACATAAACCTGGTACGTGCCTACAGCTGCCCATAGGTCGCCTCCAGCGGTAACAGACGTAGAGTAGGTATTGTCGGGATTGACCGAGGTCTGACCTATGAGTACAATGTTTCCTGCAGGATCTTTTACAACAATGGAAATGGGTACGTTGAGCTGACTACTCACAGTACCGGAAATAGTCATGTGATCGCCGTCAGAGTAGGTAGTTTTGTCAGTGGTAACTGTGATCGGTTGGCTGGTCTGGGCAAGAGATGGGATCGCACCAAACAGGCTGGCAGAAAGCACTAAAATCACGAAAAAAGGGGCGTTTTTCAACAGATAAACGGCGAATTTTGATTATTTAAGAATCTCGATTAAATTTACTAGGTAACGTGTTTGCATTTGAGTCATTTTATGTTGCGCGTCCAACAAGTAGAGGGATTGGAAGGACTGGCATGGCAGTGCCTTTCTTTGAGATCATCCTTCAGACGATGACTTGCCGCCGTCCACGTTTAGGATTACGCCTGTTATCCAGTTTGCTTCGTCAGAGGCAAGGTAAACTGCCGCGTTTGCAACGTCTACTGGTTCGCCAATCCTGTTTAATGGCTGCCTGTCCTGGAGGACCTTTCTTGCTTCAGGATAATCGAGGTATGGCTTGATTGTTCCTGCGTTTATTATTCCTGGATTGATGCAGTTGCACCTAATGTTTCGTCTTGCATATTCGATTGCTATCCCCTTGGTAAACATGTTGATTGCAGCCTTGGTAGTGCAATAGACTGTAAGGTGCACCTTTGGTATTGCACGCTCGCTTGATATCGAGCCGATGTTTATGATTGACCCCTTCTTATTTTCGAGCATCTTTACAAGGACTGATTTTGTCATCTTGAATGTTCCATACAGGTTGGTGTTTACAAGCTGTGTCCAGTCCGACTCTTTCATCTCGTGAAAGTGTACCGGGTCGTTTATTGCGGCGGCGTTGTTGACAAGTATGTCTATCTTGCCATAATGCTCGTTTACTTGGTTTACTGTCTGGATTACCTGCGATTCATTTGTTATGTCGCAAGGTATTGCGACCGTGGTTTGCTGGTAATTTTTTATTGCCGACCTTGCTTTTTCGAGTTTTTCATGATTTCTTCCTATGAGTACCACCTTGGCACCCTCTTCGACAAACCTTTTTGAAATTTCGAGGCCTATCTCGCTTGAGGCCCCCGTAACAATTGCTACTTTGTCCCTCAGTCTCATATGATACCCTAGCATCGGTATCTTAAAAAAGTCACCCTCAAATCCAGACTTGAAAACGGGTGGTGGAAGATCCGCTGTCTTACTTGCTATGAGATTTTACAAGTTTCTGGATCTCTTGCGTGACAAGGGGCAAAAATGCGCCGACGTCCGTTACAATCCCGAGCGCCTGCCAGGTTCCCCTGTCCATAAGCTTGGTAACTGTAGGCTGGTTGATGTCTACCACCACCACCTTTACATCCGCTGGCAGCATGTTCCCCGTCGCAATGGAATGAAGCATTGTTGACACCATTATTACCATCTTCGCATCCTTGAGGATTTCCTTGTACCTTCTCTGGGCGACGGTCATGTCAGTTATCACGTCTGGAAGTGGACCGTCATCTCGGAGGGATCCTGCAAGAACAAACGGGACGTTTTTCTTGACGCACTCGTACATTATCCCTCGTGTTAGGTCCCTTTTTGCCACCATTTTTGGAATCGATCCTGCCTTGAATACCGAGTTTATCGCCTGCATGTGGTTCCTGTGTCCGCGGACAGCAAGCGTTCCGTCCTTCACATTCATGCCCAGCGAAGTCCCAAGCGTAGAATACTCTATATCATGTACTGCAAGGGCATTTCCTGCAAGGACTGCGTCTATGAACCCCATCCTGATGAGTGATGCGATAGAGTCTGAAGCGCCAGTATGCACTATTGCGGGGCCGCCAACAAGGACTATCTTTCCCTTTTGTTTCTTTGTCCTGAAGATGTCCTCTGCCACCCTCCGTGCTATGTGTTGGGTGGGCCTCTCACTTGAACTGCCGCTGCCCATGAACTGGAAAAGGTTTACTCCTTCCCTTGGCCTTTCTGGGGGAGTTATCCGTATTCCCTGCTCTCCGGTTACTATCGTGTCCCCTTTTTTGATTTCGCGTATTGGAGTGCAAAATGCCCTGCCTCCCCTGAGAACTATGCACTTGTCCATCATCATGTTTTCTACCCGCACCCATTTCCCTTTGTAAAAAATGTCGGTGTGGTTGTTAGTAGTACTGTAAAAGTCGTCTGGCATTACCATGTCCTTCGTCGCGGCTTCAAGCGTTACTTCCTGCTGGATCTTGGAGGTAGCTCCCTCCCTGTATACTGCCTGAAGAATCTGGTTTAGATGGTCCTTTGATCTTCCCTGGATGAGAAGTTTGGCGTAACTTTCGTCCTTCTTTTTCTTTCCTACCAGAAATTTTTGGACTTGAAACTCTCCCTGCAAATCCATGATGACGTCAAAAATTTTGGTTAGTATCATAGAGTCAATGAGGTGACCCCTTACCTCTATCGTGTGTTGAAACTTGGCCATTTTATGAAAATTGTATGTCGTACTAATTTAACGTTTAAGGTCCTGCCTAGCCGTGCTATTAATATCTGGTTTTTCTGCATTGCGTCTCAGGAACCTAGATGCTGCAATGAAAGCAAAGACCAGAATGAACGAGACGTTTGCTGCAAAAACGTATGGGTTGTCCATCGAATCTTGCAGCGTGCCATAATGGAGCGGGTTAACCCAGGTGGTCCCTGGTGAGAAATAGATTTTGTCGTAATATGACAGCGAAGTGAGGGAATGGACCAAGAGGAAAAATGACAGGAAGCCCAGCCTCAATTTGTTGTTGGATATTCCTGCTGCAAAGCCCCAGGCTCCATATGCAGAAATGAAAATCATGGAGAGCTCAAGTGGTAGGAGGTACCTTTCAAGGGAGAAATCCTTGACAATTACAAGCGTGAATACCAGAGTACTTGCAATCCAAATTATGAGGACCAACTCGCTTGAAAAAAGTCTCCTCGTTCTTGATATCCTATAGGCCAGAAATCCCAGCCCTGCAAAAAAGAGAACAGACATTGGGATTGTGGAATATGTTGGAGGGTATGTCCAGCCATAGTTCCCAGATAGCGAGTCGGAGGGTTTTGCAATTTGTGTTTCTATAAAGTTTGGAAAGACAGCAAAGTGAAGCAAGGCGCCAATAGATTTTGGCTGGAGGTTTTGCCCAGTCGGGTATCCTATGTACCAGACATCGCGGTTGTAATTGTCCATGTCTGACTTTACCAGCTTGATTTCAGCCACGGGGTTTTGGTAAAAACCCGGCTGGGCAAGAAACATCCCAACGAGTCCAAGTGCAAAAAACGACACCAAAAGCAGGCCTGCTCTCCCTACCTTTTTTCTGCCGGGCTTGCCTGATACCGTAGTCGAGAGGAATCTTGTCAGCATTATGGCAAAAAACAGACCCGAGAAGCATACTGCCAGCAACTTGGAGTTCAATGACAAGCCAAAGACAAGGGCGCTTGCCACAAAATACGTGGTTTTCACCCGGCCATCCCTTAAAGAACAGAGGAGCAGGAAAACGGAAAGGAGCGCAAAAAAAACATAGTGAATCTCTACCATTATTTCCCTGCTGTACCACACCCACAGGTCGTAAAACAGGAAAAGTACGGACGCCAAGATTCCATATGTCCTGTTGAAAAGCGACTTGCCTACAAGAAATGCCAGGACTACTCCAAGTGAGCCCAAGATTGGCGAGAGCAGTCTCCCTGCCGTCATTTCAGCTATTGTAGGCCCCTCATGGGATTTGTAACAGTCCCAGTAGCAGGACCAGTTGTAAAAATTCCCGCTGTCCTGCCCTGCAAGGTACATCGGTATGCCCACCATTAAGTTCCGAATCGGGCTGTAGGTGAGACCGAATGCAGGTATGTGAAAAAGGTCATTGCACTTGTCAAGAGAGACAAGGCACGGGTTCCCAAAGTCGCCCTTGGCAACAAGGTGGACGTAGTTTGCACCCCATCCAAGGTAGGTAACCTCGTCTCCATGCCATGGCTGCCCCTCTAGGTTGTAGGAATATGCAAAAACCGCTCCTGAAAAAAGGGCAATTGCAATGACATAGGTTGATTTTGAATCTGAAAGCCCTGATAGTTTCATGTGGTGTGACAGTTCCAAGTTCGGGGTTTAGCGTTAAAGTACGTTTTGTTCCGTGACGGCCCGTACTGCGGCCTAGACCGGCAGCGCGACCTCGCCTGTGTGTTCCTGAATGTTGTCCGACTGCAGCGACCTTACCAGCGCGTCCTTGCGGTCGCTGTCAAGGCCTCGCACGATTGCCTTTGATATGCCGTTTTTGTCGCACAGTATCACCATGTATCCGCTTACATCGGTAAGTACGTAGCCTCCCGCGTCGTTTAAGACGGCATACAGGTTCTCTGCCCCCACTGGCTCCCAGATGTTTGACTTGTTGTCCCGGAGTGCAAGGGCAGGCATGGCTTGGCCGTTTGAAATTTTGTTGAGGTATTCTCTTGCTTCCTTGACGCGTTTTTCTCCGATTTTTAGGGCTGCAAAATATTGCACGGAAATCATTAGCAGAACTTTCTATTTATATCATAGCGAATCTAGCACGGAAAGCAGATCCTTTGATTTTATTTCCTTTCTTGCCGACTCGATAAACTCTCCAAGTTTTTCCATGGAAAACCCCTCGCCGAAATATTTGGAAGCTTGGAGTGCCATCTCGAGTTTGTCAATCTCGTGCAAGAGTGCTGCCTCTCTTGACTTGCCGTCTAGGTATTCCTGCCATATTTTGGTGTATGACTGCTCCAGGTTTGGCGGGAGTTTTGACAACAACTCCTTCATTGCCTGAGCCTCCACCTCCCTCTTGCTTTCCTTTGACACCTCGCCTGGCATGAAATCTCCCGTTATGGACTCGGCAAGGTCGTGCAATAGTGCCATCCTCATAGTCTTACTTGCATCCAGGCTCTCAATGTCTGAAAACACCATTGCCATCACAGCAACGCCATAGGAATGATCCGCCACCGACTCGGGCTTTTCTATTCCGACCTTCTCCTTCCAGCCCTTCCTCTGGGTTTTTTTAAGTTCGGACACAACATGGAAAAACTCTGAAAGCATTGCCTGAAATTAAGTGCCAGATGGTTTTAGGTTTTTGTGTGTTTTCGAACAAGATAAAAACATCGGAGATGCTCGATACATATTGGTAAAAATTTACACAAAGACAGGAGACGATGGCACCACCGGCCTGATTGGCGGAAGGCGCGTCAAAAAGACAAACCCAAGGATCGTGGCATACGGTGCAGTAGACGAACTGAATTCTGCATTGGGCATCGTCCTTTCTTCTGAAATGGACGGCGATATCAGGGAACTCCTTACAAAAATTCAAAATGATCTTTTCGTCCTGGGCTCGGACCTTGCAAACCCCCAGATGGATGATGCTTCAAGCAGGGTTACGGGGAAGATGGTTGAATTCCTAGAGACAAACATAGACAAGCTCGAGTCAGAACTTGAGCCCATCACCTACTTTATTCTTCCCGGCGGGAGCCCTCTTGCGTCGCAGATACACTTGGCAAGAGCAATCTGCAGGAGAGCGGAATCAGACATAGTAGAGGCCTCTGAGAAAGATAAGGTCAATCCAATGTGCCAGGTGTACGTCAACCGGTTGTCTGACCTTCTCTTTGTTACATCAAGAGTGGCAAACCATCGCAAAAAGATCAAAGACGTTGCTTGGCGAAAATAGGAAAGACACATTTTAATTCCCCCCACAGGGGACTAACCGATGTGCCACCGTAGCTCAGCCCGGGAGAGCACTCCGCTGAAGACGGAGCTGTCGCGCGTTCAAGTCCCGCCGGTGGCACCAACTTTTCTATTGGATTTACGGATTTAGCCAGCTTTTGTGCTCAATGACAGGGTTTTGTGCTGCTTGTAGGCAGCGTAGTTTGTTATTATGAGGAGCACCTGAAGGACGTAACCTCCGGTTATAAGCACGATTGCATTATACAGCGGATGAAGGGTGGTCATTATCTCAATGTGCTTGTAAAAGGCGCTGTTTCCCGCAATTACAATGGCGGCAACTGCGAAGTTTGGAATGTATACGTGCCTGTAGTTCTTTGCAGTGAGCACGGCAAGTGCGACAAAGCATCCTTCAAGCACCACGGCTTGTGCGATGAACCGCGGGTCTCCTAGTGGGATGCCAAGAGCACCGACTAGTGCGACGGCGCCCAGAACTATGGCGACTCTTCTATTGCTTTCCACGAGGATTGATTGCGTTTTATTGCTAATAAAAATGCCCATTTTTTCAGGAATGCGAGTAGTTGTTTTAAATATGGAATAGTTGAAACAGCAACAGAGACACACTCCGATGAGCACAACAAACATGAACAACTACTGCAAAAAAATCCTAGACCTCGATCCTCAGATAAGGTTTGCAGGGAAAATAGTAAATGACCAACTAGTTTCGTCTGCAAGAAAGGACGGAGTCATACCACTTCTTGACAAGCAGTTGGCAGATCTTGCCCACCACCAGGTTGTAGTAAAGGCCATGATGGACAAGATGTTCACGGACAAGATGGGAAACACTGACTGGATAGTAGAGTCAAAGGGCAAGGTTAAGCTTCTGACCATATTTCAGGAAGATGGAATACTGATCCTCTCAACTGAGCCGACGTCTGATCACCACGGAATAATTGAAAAGATAAAGAAACTGAAAATGTGAAAGTACCGGTCGGCAAGAAAATGATCTTTTTAAAAGCGAACTTTTCCTTTTAATACCCTAATAAGACAAGTTTAAAAGGACGATACACATTGTTGGTTAATCGTCGTTATGGCCAAGGAAAAGAAAAAAGAAACGAAAAAGTCTGCAAAAAAGGAGGTCAAGAAGAAAGAGACCCCCAAGACAAAGCCAAAGGAGAAGGCCAAGCTTAAGGAAGATGTAGTGGAGGAAGATTCTGGCATAATTGTTGTAGAGGATGAAAGCGATGTGGACAAGGAAGCTGAACTTGAGGCACGAAAAGCATACCTTGAAGAGGCCAGGTCCCAAGAAGCAGGCGACGACTAGGGGTCCTTTTCAGCACAGAACAGGATCATAAACACTTATCCATTAGAATGATAAAACAGATTTGCCATGCGATCTTTATGCCTGATCACTGTCAAGCCGGGCAAGGTAGACAACGTTCTCAAGGTATTGCAGAAGGTTCGCAAGACCATAAAAGAGATAATGGTAGTTACCGGAAGGGCTGACATCATAGTCGTAATGCAGGGAACCATGGATGAGATAAACAACCTTGTAATAGACTTCAAAAGGGTAAAGGAGATTGTCTCAACGGAGACCCTGATTGAGGTAGAGGTGGATTTGGGATGGTCAAAGCCGTAGTACTTGTAAAATCCCCTAAAAAGCTCATTGCGGCAAGGCTCCGGAGGGTAAAGTCCGTCTATGACTCCTTTGCCGTAAGCGGTCAGTTTGACGCAGTGGCCCTAATCGAGGTAGACGAACTATCACAGATAAAGGAGGTAACCACCGAGATTCAGGGCATAACAGGCGTTGAGAGGACAGAAACCATGGTCCAAGTGGTCTAGCATCATATTTTTAACATTGGGCTCTTTAGATGGTGTATGAACATAAAGCACCTAGGCAGCGTCATAATAGCTGTTTCCGACCTGGACAAGTCCGTCAAGTTTTATTCCGAGGTAATCGGCCTTCCCGTCAAAAACAAGCACGGGGAGTGGGCGGAGCTTGGAAAGGATGGTGCTACCCTTATCTTGCATCCTGCCTCAAAGCCCATCAATACTGGGACATCAATTGAGAACGGCATAGTTATGGGGCTTGTGGTAGGGGACATTGAATCTGCAGTGCAGGAACTCAAGGCAAAGAAGGTCTCAATTTACCGCGAGATTGCATCCCACAAGGCTGGAAAGAACTGCATATTGCTTGACCCGGACAAGTACATGATATCACTCTTCGAGCCGACATACGAGGGAGGACCGCAGCAGGCTCGCGGGTTCCACGGGTTCGCACCAGTTTAGATTACTTTCTTAATCTTGGCTACGATTTTGGCCATCGAGTCCGTCGTTACGTTTTTGCTCATGGACACATAATAGATTCCTTCCCTGCTTTGGAAGACCAGGAGTGTCACCTTGTTGTGTCTGAACACCGCATATTCAAGGCTTCCAATTGCAGAATCTATCTTGTTTCGCATGTTAAAGACTGTAGACACAAGGAAGAACTCGTTTCTTGCAGGATCTGGTCTTAGCAGTATCTTGGTGCCGGGCCGGATTATTCCTGTAAGGGTCCTGCCGTACTGGTTAATCAGTCCCACGTACCGTATAGATGTTGAAAGGCCCAATATCTGCTGGCATTTCTTTTTGTATTTTGCGATTTCTTCATTCCATCTTTGGCTTGGGGTTGCCTTCACACTAGTTGTAATATTTTGTTGCTTAATAAAGTTCGACCTAGTTTTTCTTTTCCTTGGTCTTGTTGGTCTTGAGGGTAGAGTTTTCGTTGCGAAGCCTTGTATTCTCTTCCTTGAGGTCGTCCATCGCATTCATCATTTTCTGCAACGGGTGGGTCGGCTGAAGTGGACCTGGCGAGAGGTTGAAGAGTCCTGATGAATACCTCTGGAACATTTCATGGTGGCTGCTGAGCCTGTTCATCATGACGTCCTTGTCTTGCACTATGGTCTCCTTGATTCTTCCCGCGTTTGAGATTCCAAGAGGCGAGTTTGCCCTCGGGGGAAGTCTTGGGAAGGCAAATGGGGAGTTTATCATGTCAATGGCTTGGCCAAACTCTAGCGCCCGCCTTGCATAGAAAAAGTCCCACATGGACGTGAATCCTCCCGGCCCTTATTTCATGTTTACGCAGGATTTTACTCGTTAGATAACCACCAATGTCAAGTGCCAGTCATTTTTTATCAAATTACGTTGATCGCAGATCCTTATAGAATGGCCAGATCGGGATCAATTACATGGCAAAAACGATATCGCTGAGCTGTACAAAATGTAAAAAAAGCATAGTTTCCACAGATTTGTACAAAATCGTAATGTATGTCATCGACCAAAAATTTACCGATCATCACTACGAGCACATCGAGTGCCCTGACCACTTTACGGTCTAGACGTGCAGTGCGTAGACTCCGTAGATTTTTCCTGTTTCCTTGTCGTGGTAGTTCCACTGGTTTCCGTGCCACTCGACTTTTTTGAACAGGTCCCTAAGTGATGGGTGAAGTTTTTCGTACACGTCCTCTCCTATTAGGATCTGGTTTGGCCTGGCAAGTGCAGTTATCTTTGCTGCAATACTCACTGCAGGCCCTAGAATGTCGACATGCGACCTTATCTTGTCTGATCCATATCGCACGATGGCGTTCTCGCCAAAGTCCATTCCTATCTTTACCCTAAGTTCGGGATAATCGTACTCGCTAAGGATTGGGTTGATTCCTCGCTCTATCACGTCTATCATCGTCTTGGCACAGTTTACTGCATTGTCGGAGACTACAAGTGGGTTTTCCTCTGCAACAAAGTATCCGATCACTGCATCTCCTACATACTTGAGGACGTATCCGCCATAGTTTTTGATAACATATCGCATCTCCTGCGAAAATGAGCTTATGATTATGCCTAGTTTTTCTGCCGGAAGTATGAGTGACATCTCGGTTGAGCCGACCAGGTCTACGAACACTACTATCATGTGCATCCTTTGCGAGACATGTTCTCGGAGGAACTGGTCCGACTCGTCCTCAGAATATAGGTACTCGTAGCCCTTTTTGAGCGAGCTCCAGACCCTTTTCTGGGTCTCCTTGATTAGGGACTCGGTATCAAGAAGGCCCGTCTTGCCGCCGCTGAGCATCATATCCACTATGCTGCTTGTAGGGATTCTCTCCTCTGGTTTTTGGGCTGGTTCTTCACTCATCTAAGATCAATCCAACGGGAAATTCACGCCACAGACTGGACATTGCCCTCTCTCTCCCTTGTATTTTATATCAAAGTATTGAACGATTTCTACGTCGCAGTTCCAACAAATTATCTTCTTGAATGAGGGTTTTGCCATCCTTTTCCCTATGACCAAAAATGCGCCTATTGAATATTTAAACTACCTATCAGTTTTATTTAAGAGCCATATCGAAAATAGTATGCAGATACCGTCTGGCCATCAGGATCCGTTCGTAAAGGCCGTCTCCGACAAGGCAGAGCAGGCTCGCGGGCTGTTTCTTGAACATGTGAAGGGGCTTGCAGTCAAGGCCCCGGTCAAGGTTATGCTTGGAGACGGGACTGTCTCGGACCAAGAGTCCTTTGACCCCACAAGGGTGAGAAAGTTCTTTGAAGGTGTGCTTGGAAGGCTTGGAGGCTGGACCTCAAGCGGGGTTTCTGCCACCACGGACCAGGATTTGAGGCGTAATTTTATCAAGTTTGAGATAGTGGAGGACAAGTACGCCCTTTCGGGTCACATGTCGCTGCAATACCATGCGCTTCTTTTCTACAAGCTTGATTACAGGATTATTGGCATACAAAAGGAGCTCTCCGAGATAACAGATGCCATAAAGCAACTTGAGGCACAGATGGCCCCCGAGGGCGACAAGGCAATAGAGGAGAAGCTCAGAAAGGCAGGATACGACAGTGTAGACCAGCAGAAACTCTTTGAGATTCTTTTTGAACATGACGACCTGACGCAGGAACTTGTGGAAACACTTGGGTCAAGCCAGAAAAAGATGCAGGAACTTGTGGAACGGCGCGACCTTCTTTTCAAGGAACTTGACAACATGCTCATCGAGGTGTATCACACCACCCCTGTGATGATTGACGAGATGAAGATGATTGGGGCAGAAGAGGGTTGCTTGTGCGTTTTCAATTTGGAATACCTAAGGAAAGACGCCAGGGAAGGGAACGTCAACTTGTCAAAGATCTCAGAGAAGACAAAGGATGCCTTGCTCAAAAGGATGGACGAAGTTGTACAATCCCTAAAGTTTTGAAAAATTGTTTATATCCTAGTTTTTTCTTTCTAGTTTTACTTAAAGTCAAGGGGTCATGGAACTGATGCAATGCGCCACGTATATGGGGAGTTGACGCCCTGCAGACCCCTTGACTTTGATCTGTGATCTCCGTCGGATGATATTTAGCCTTTTCCAGATCGTTGAAAATCTTATCAAAATTGAATTAGAGAATACAATTTTTGCATTCTATTTCCCATAAAAAAGAAAATGCTGAATAGCTTTTTCCCGCCATGTATTTAAAGTTCTGAAGCCAAATCTTGAATCAGGACATGGCAAAAAGTGCCTGCTAGTTTTTGGGAACAGATACCCAAAGGAACTGCCATCCCACAGGCGCGATTTTAGAGATCAGAGAAAGCCGCATGCCTGCCGCTCTAACAGGTAAAGTCGGCCATCTCGGATGGGAGGGCCAGTACGACTACCAGAAACCAAATATAAGATAACCAAAGTTGAGATTGTGTTGGTCCTAAATTATGATGCCGTTTTAAAATCTCAAAAGATTCAGGGAAATGTAATCCGCAGAACACCGCTTGAACTTTCGCGTACCTTTAGCCAGATGTTGGGCTCCAAGGTCTACCTAAAATCCGAATGCCTGCAAAAGACAGGATCTTTCAAGGTAAGGGGAGCCTATGCAAAGATTGCAACACTTACCGCAGAAGAAAAAAGAAAGGGCGTTATTGCAGCATCTGCAGGAAACCACGCACAGGGGGTGGCCTTTGCCTCTGCCTTGGATGGAATCCGATGCACAATTGTAATGCCGGTGACGGCATCCCCGGCAAAGGTTGCTGCAACAAGATCATATGGGGCAAACGTCGTCCTACACGGAACAATCTATGACGAGTCTTGGGCCAAGGCACAGGAACTGTCAAGGACTACTGGGGCAAAGATAATCCACGCTTTTGATGACGAGGCCGTGATTGCCGCCCAGGGGGTGATAGGCCTTGAGATCCTTCAGGACCTTCCGGACGTTGACGAGATTTACGTGCCAATAGGAGGCGGCGGGCTGGCGGCTGGAATCCTGACTGCAGTCAAGGCCAAAAAGCCGCACGTCAAGGTCATAGGAGTCCAGTCTTCTGCGTTCCCTGCCATGAAAAAGTCATTTGACTCGGGAAAACTCGAGTCGGTAAGGGGCCAGAGGACGATTGCCGATGGAATTTCCGTCAAGAGGCCGGGAGACATCACCTTCAAGATAATCGACAACCTCATCGATGACATCGTACTAGTTGACGACTCGGAAATCGTCAAGGCAATGTTCCTGCTCATGGAGAGGTCAAAGATGGTGGTAGAGCCCGCGGGGGCGGTAAGCTTGGCATGCATGCTTGACAGAAAGCCCTCAAAGGGCAAGAAGGTCGTACCAATACTTTCTGGCGGAAACGTGGACATGTATCTCTTGGGCCAGATTGTCGCAAAGGGCCTCACCGAGATGGGCAGGATGGTCAAGATCTTCATAGTACTGACTGACAAGCCAGGGGCCCTCAAGGAGGTCGTGGACGTGATTTCGTCTCTATCTGTAAACATAGTAGAGGTGGTGCACGACAGGCTGAGCTCAAACATCCCTGCAGGAACTGCCGGGGTCACCCTCAGCCTGGAGACTGAGAGCCCAAAGCATGCCGAGAGGCTTGTCGCCAACCTAAAGCAGCGAAACATAATGTTCAAGATTGTCACCTGATTTTGCCTTAGTCTAGCCCTAGGAATAATTACGGGTCTGTTTACAGCCATACCAAATGGCATTTGGGGGAGACGTAGACACACTCAGTCTCACGTTTGACAAGTTGCAGTACATCTTCCGTGGATATGACCCCATCCGTGAGTCGTTTCTTGAGGCTCTCAAATCTCACAAAAACAGAACCCTACCAGATGCAGAATATTTTGCCATAGTCGAAGACGCAGTACGAAAGTTTTCTGCTCTTGAGTTTCTTGCAATCAAGGCTGTTTTTGAGATAAAAAAGGCCTCAGATAGGGGCACCGGGGTCGTAAGGATGGATGAAATTACAGCATCCGCGGGTCAGGCCCAGCCGCCGGGGCATTCAATATCTTCCTTTATCAGCCCAAGTACTCTGCCAAGCCATAACATCCGTGCAGACAGGTCTTCAGGCAGGTCTTGCAAAAGTTGCGGCAATCAACTAAAGCCCAGTGCCTCCTTTTGCAACAAGTGTGGCAGCAAGCAATAGGGACGCCGGTTTTTTCCAAGGTTCAGGTGTCTTGTTTTTGCTTTGCCCTTCGTTTTGCGACGGCACCGCTTACTATTGATGCAACAAGCAGCCCAAACGCGATTTCGGTGAAGTACTGATAACTTGGACTTTGGATGTTGAGAAACGAGAAAATGATCAAGACAAATCCTATGGCCGCAAGGACAAAACTTAGCATGCCGAGGTTATTTTTTTTCGTA
>DATFCV010000048.1:0-4869 GCA_035252645.1 Nitrosotalea sp.
CTTTTTCAAGCTACTTGGCACAAGGCGCTCGATTAGGAGCTTCACGGACAAGCCTGTCTCGGACTACCACCTGGAGAGGATTCTTGAGGCGTGCGACATGGCGCCCTCCTCGGGCGGCCTGCAGACATTTGAGGTATACCAAGTAAAGGGCAGGGAGACGAAAAAGAAACTTGCATCCGCTGCAAGGGACCAAGAGTCTGTGGCGGAGGCTCCGCTGCTGCTTGTCTTCTGCGCAAACCCGACCCGCTCCTCTGCAAGGTTTGGCAAGAGGTCCGAGCTTTTCTCAGTCCAGGACGCAACAATTGCAACTGCGTATTCGCAGCTTGCAGCAGTGGCAATGGGCCTTTCCTGCGTCTGGGTTGGGGCATTTGACGAGAAAACCGTCTCGGACATTCTGGACCTGCCGGCAGGCCTGAGGCCGGTATCGATGCTTCCGGTAGGATATCAGAACGAGAAGCCCGAGGAAAAGAAGACCCGGGGCGCAAAGGACCTGCTGCATACGGTAGACTGACCGCTTTCAGGCTTTTGCAGTATCTCCGGGGTAGACATCCTTTTAAAATACAATCCCTCTTAGAACCTGTGAACGAGGCATACGTGCTGCTCAATGTCGATTACAAGCAGCAAAAAAATATTGTAGAAAAGGCAAAAAAGATTCCATCTGTAAAATCTGTCAAGACAACTTACGGCATATATGACATACTTGTGATACTAGAATCTGATAAGATGCAGGAAATCAAGCATGCAATCGACGTCGAGCTGCATAACATCGAGGGCATCAACAATCTCACCTCACTAATCACAGTTACCTAAATTGGTTCAAGAATTCGAAGTCATCATAGTCGGGGCTGGACCTGCCGGCCTATCTGCAGGAATTTTCGTGGCAAGGCAAAAGGCATCCTGCCTTGTAATATCAAAGGACCTCGGGGGACAGCTGAACCTAATCCCGAAACTTGAAAATTTTCCCGGGACCATCATGTCAAGCGGCCCCCTCCTTGCAAAGACATTGGAAAACCAGTACCTCACTTTCGGGGGAGAGATGACCTACGATACCGTGGAAAAAATAGATGAGGACAAGGACGGCCTGAAGGTGAAGACCAGCCGCTCCGAGTATGCCGCCAAGGCAGTTGTCCTTGCGCCGGGAAAGGTGCCAAATAATCTGGGAGTGCAAAACGAGTCGGCATATGCAAACAAGGGAGTCCATTATTGCACCAAGTGTGATGCCCCGTTTTACCAGGGAAGGGTTACGGCAACGGTGGGCGTTGGGGGATACCTCCTGGAATCTGGAATCCTGCTGTCCCGCATGGCGTCAAGGGTGTACCTGATCTACAAGGGCGGGGCTCTGGGCGGAGACAAGGAAATGATTGCCTCGATTGAGAAAAAGGAAAATGTCAAGCTGATACCGCAGTCTAGCATAAAGTCGCTTTCAGGCAACGGCAGCCTCAAGTCAGTCACGATAGTGGACAACTCGGGAAAGGAGCAGACGCTTGAAATCGACGGGCTGTTCATCGAGATGGGGTCAAAGATTAACCTAGATTTTGTAAAGCACATTGTCACAATCAACACAAAGGGGGAGATCGAGGTTGCCGAGGGGGGCAAGACCTCGCATCCTGCCATTTTTGCAGCAGGTGATGCCACAAGCATCCCATACAAGCAGATCATTGCAGCATGCGGGGACGGGGCAGCAGCGGGGCTTTCTGCCTTCAACTATGTCGAGAAACTAAAGGGGCGCCCGGGAATCAGGGCCGACTGGAAGAAGACTATTGGGGACTCGGTCTTCCATTACTAGGAAGATGGTCAGGCCTTTAGATACTCAGTTTCTTAACTCGCTAAAACCGGAAATAGATAAAGTCCTGGGGGTTGTTTCCGTATGTGAAATAAACTGTAAAAATAATGATTGTGAGAAAACCGATCCAATATCTCGCTTTCAGGTTTGTTATTTTTTCTAATAGGTGTGGTTTTTTATAAGAAACAACATTCGCGATCAAGAATATGACAATTAATGAAACTGCAAACTTGTGCGAAAGTATGATGTCTTGTGTAGCTAGTACTTTGAAATCTAGGAATACATATTTTTTCATGCAAAATACCAGGCCATTGGTATCTTGTATTCTAAATGCAAGCCATGTGAAAAATACAAGGTACTGTGTAGCAATAATCGATAATATCCTTCCTACTTTGCTGCGGATGATGGGGTGATCCTTTAACCTTGGAAATCTGTCTTGGGCCATTTTCTGTATGGTTATGTATACTCCGTGAAGAAGACCCCAAATTACGAAGTTTAATGAAGCGCCGTGCCATAAACCCCCTAGGAACATAACGACGATTAAGTTACAATACGTACGCTTTCTTGACTTTCGATTTCCACCCAATGGGATGTAGAGATAATCTCTAAGCCATGTGGAAAGAGAAATGTGCCATCTTTTCCAGAAATTGGATGGTGACGAGGCAAAATAGGGGTTGTTAAAATTATTGGGGATCTTGAACCCTAGTATGGTGGCGGCACCTATGGCAATATCGCTATACCCTGAAAAATCAGAATAAATCTGGATGCCAAATCCGATGGCCCCCAAGATAACGGTAAAGGAGTGAAGTATCATGGGATGGCTAAAAATTTGGTTTACAAGGGGAGAAATATTATCTGCAAAAACCATCTTTTTGAAGAATCCTATGCCCATCAAGGTTATGCCTACCCTCAAGTTCTGTTTTTCGAGGACGATTTGGCGGAGACGAGTGCCAATCTCAGATCCATCCAACCTTTGGCGCATTTGAGGAAGGAACTCCTTTGCCCTCAAAATCGGCCCTGCGATCAATTGCGGGAAAAAAGAGACAAAAAGGGCATATTCTAGAAACGATTTTGCGGGGGAGAGTTGACCTCTGTATATCCCCACCGTGTACGTCAGTGAGTGAAAAGTGTAAAATGAAATTCCTATTGGCAGAGCAAGACTAAGCAGCGGTATTTTTTGTGATAAGTCAAGATAATTTCCTAGCATGTTGAATTGGAATATGGCAAAATCGGAATATTTGAAAAAACCAAGCAAGCCTAGGTTTCCACACAGGCTAATTATCAGGTAGATCTTCCTTCTTTTTGGTTCCTGTGTGCTGTAGATTACCTTCCCAAAGAAAAAGTCCCAAACTGTGGTGAATATTAGTAGAACGAGTAGGTAGTTACTCGAGTAATAAAAGAAAAAATAACTTGCAAATAGAAGGAAAAGATACTGAAACTTTCGGTTCTTGATGATTACGATTGTAGCAAGGATCACAATGAAAAAAACTACAAAATCAATTGTGGTAAATAACATCTACTGGAGCTCTCCTAGGATTATCTTCGAAATATCTTGGCTGTAGATGATTGCATCCTTGTTCATTGCTACATGGATGAGGTCATAAAAAATTGGGAGATCCTCATACTTGTCATATAGGTCGTAAATGTGGATTCCTGTCTGTGAAGATATGTATCCGACTACGGAATTGAATTGGCTCACTCGCTTTTCACCCATGTCCTCGATGTGGTACCTATGAGAGGGTGCGATGAAAATTATTACCTTAATGTGGTTTTCTTGTAGTCTCTTGACAATGTCAATCACCGCTAGAGCATTTTCGTTTATGGGGGCGGGGGTTATGTCATTGACATTGTAATAATATTCCTTACCTTTAAGATCACTTAGATGGGTGTCAGAGAATATTTGCTGCTGGTGGCCCGGAGAAACATTAGAGAATGGTAAGTTGGGGTCACGCGTTGTGTTTGCAACGACAGGTATGGGAAGAGGATCTGGGGATGCAATATCATCCCCAATCAGGCTAAAGAACCTGAATTTTGGAGAAATCGGCATGTCAATGTGCAATCCCACTTGAGTTTTCAAGGCAAGAGAATGGATTGCAAATTGAGGATCAGGAAGTAAAGGCGCAATTGCAGTTTCATTGAGTAGACTATCGCTCTGCTTTAGATTCAAAAAATCAATGTCAGAAATCTCGTAGACAACGAAATCGGGACGTGAAGAAATGAGCATGTCGAGTGTTGATAATCGCTTTACTGGCTTGTCTGAAGGCACGGATAAATTATAGATCTTGAAGTTCTTACCGTGGACGTGCAAATATTGTTGGATATAGCTTGAGTTCAAAGCCTGAATCTGGCTTGTACCTAGGATGAACCCTTTTTTTTCACCCGGATCTAGGTTTGAGAAAAATTTTTTCTGTATGGAATATTCTGATTCATGATTTAGGGATATTTCCCATCCATGGACATGGGAGTTGACCAAGACGTACGATAAACCAAAAGAGGAAGATGCAATGGCAAAAGCGACTAAAACAAGCAGCGGAGTCGAGGAAACAATGCTGCGCGGTATCCCTTTCGCATCATTGGCTTCTCCCACCAGTAAGACCTCAAGTAGAAACGATCCATTGAGGCTTTAAACCAACCTCATTTCAGGCATGTTTCATAATCCATATTTTCTGAAATGTGGTCTCAACTGTTTTCTTTCTACAGGATTTTATAATGTTCTTCCTTTTCAGGCCTCTCTGCTTTAAAACGAGAATTATCCTTAAAAAATCCCGTACTTGCTTGACTCCATCTCTTCCTTGATTGCAAGCTTGAGCCTAAAGTCCTCCCTTGGTACCTTCTGGTCAAGCCAGTTGAGGAACTTGTGCTCGATTGTCTTTCCCTTGACCCTCTCAAAGTCGGGGCCCAGCTGGTCGGCAAGCTTCCTGACAAGCGACATGTTGACGCAGACAACGTAAAAGTGCCATCCGAATGCAAATTCCGAGTCGGTGACAATGAACTCGTTCTCGCCGTGGACCATCTGTTCCAGCCTGCTGAGCGTGGAGATGATTGCCTTGGAGGTAGCCTCATA
Organism: Nitrosotalea sp.; assembly: GCA_035252645.1. GTDB lineage: Archaea > Thermoproteota > Nitrososphaeria > Nitrososphaerales > Nitrosopumilaceae > Nitrosotalea. The sequence continues at coordinate 4,848 of DATFCV010000048.1, forward strand.
GTCGGTAGCCGACACGTTGATG
>DATFCV010000049.1:0-17281 GCA_035252645.1 Nitrosotalea sp.
AATTGCTGCTGCCGTAGCAATTGTGGCTGTTGTAGTCTCGATGTATCTAGGTCCTTCAGCAGTTAACAACCCCAGCGCTCCAACCCAGCAGAATGCCTCGTCAAGCGCGCCCCCCGGTAGTGCCACCGCACCACCGGTATCTGTTCCTAATGCAACCACGGCTTCAGTACCTGTCCATAACGCGACTGGCAGACACTTTAGCGTCAACCTCGACGAATCAGTCGGGATAAAGCAAAAGTAACGCAAGTTCCAAAGTGGTACGCTATCACCCCTAGTAATTGCCACAATATCTAATAATAGCAGACCGATCATAACCACAATGAACCATCTTAAAACTATGGGACTGTTTGGCGTTGTAGCCATCGCAGTCGGCATGGTCGGAATTGGCGGAGTAAACGCAAGCACATTCGGACTTGCAGACACCCCGAAAACTGATTCAGCAGAGAAGACATCTATGCTCGGCCACATTATTGTGACCGTAAGAGATCCTTCAGGACACATCAAAGAATACAGACAGACTGACAACGTAGTGACTGCCACTGGACACAACTGTGCAGCCAACCTGCTCTTCGGAACAGGCTTTGCTAACTGTACATCACCAGCAGTAGCCAAGTACATTGCTCTTTCGTCATCCACAACTTCCGCACAGTACAATGCAAGTGCAACAGCACTTACAGGAGAGCTTGCTTCTAACGGCCTCCAGAGAGTTGCAGGTACTGTCACGGCTAACACCGTAGCAGTCGGAGGCGGTAGTGCAGTCGCGCAGGTCGCAAACACATTCACTTACAGCGGAGTATCAGCTCAGGTAGTAGGTGGTGCAGGTCTGTTGGATGCACCATCAACTGGAAACCTCTTTGCAGACAAGCAGTTTGGAAGCTCTGTCACTCTGAATCAAAACGACCAACTGACGGTCCAATGGCAAGTAACACTTAGTTAATAGTTGTATTTTTGTTAAAGCAATTATTAACTGGTGATTTTTCCACCATTTTCCATTCAATTTTCTATTCTTAATTTTTAAATGGAACAGATCTGGCCAAAACCCAAACCTATAACCACGGGGATGGCAATCTTTTCCCTGTGACTGGACGCAGTAATATCACAGGACTGGAAGAGCTTAACAGAAGGATAATAGCGTGCAGGAAATGCCCGCGGCTTGCAAAATACATCCGAAAGGTGGCCCACGACAAGGTACCAAGGTTCAAGGATCAGAAATATTGGGGCAGGCCCCTTCCGGGGTTTGGGAATACCGATGCCAGGCTCCTCCTCATAGGGCTTGCACCTGCGGCGCATGGTGGAAACAGGACGGGTAGGATGTTTACTGGTGACAGTTCTGGAGACTGGCTTGCCAAGGCACTATACGAAAACGGGTTCGCAAGCAAGCCCTCTAGCGTGAGTGCAGACGACGGGCTTGAACTAATTGATGCCTACATCACTGCCTCGGTCAGATGCGCACCGCCGCAGAACAAGCCGGCAAGGCAGGAGTTTGAGAACTGCCTTCCTTATCTCGAGGAGGAATTTTCCCTTCTTGGAAACGTAAAGGTGATAGTCTGCCTTGGCAGGATATCCTTTGACACCTGCTGCAAGCTGCTGTCTATCAAGGGAGAAGGCTTTGCACATGGCAAGTCGTTTGTGCACGGCACCTTTACAATAATCTGCTCTTACCATCCAAGCAGGCAGAACACCAACACGGGCCGCTTGAAGTGGAACCAGTGGAACGCCATATTTGCAAGGGCAAGGCGCTTCCTAGAGGAGAACTAGACAGCCTAGGCTTGGCGTATTTGGCATAAAAAGAGACGTTCTCGCCAGTCTCCCCATCCGAGCATCCCCTACTCGTATGTTGATTGTGACGATACGCCGGAGGGTGATGGAACTGATGGGAATCTGTCGCCAATCTGCTGTTCTGCAACTGCCGATGCCTCCTGGAGTATCTTCTCTGTCTCCTCGTTTGAAACGTCCGAGTCCACATTGAAGTCGCCTCCTGCAAGCGAGTCCATCATGAGTCCGTTGAGTGTCTGGGTCATTGCGTTTAGCTCGGAATCTGCCTCTGGCATGAACCTTCCAAGGGACGACTTGAGTCCCTTCATGGTTGACATTGCTGGAGCGATTGCCACCATTGCGTCGCCTAGGTCGTGTATCGTTGTTAGACGCAATTGTACCTGCTCTAGTGCCATTCTTGCATTTCCTAGCATCTTTGTGACCTTTCGTATCTCAGCGAGTTCGTTTGACAGAACCCTGCTTGTGCTAGCATCGTGCTGCTGCATTGCGGCTACGATTCGCTTGAAAAGCTGCTCATCTCTTTGGCGCAGCTTTGTCAGCATAGCATCCATCTTCGATATTTGACCCTGTAATTTGTTCACAGCGCCCTCAATCCTTGGTTTGAGAGCTCCTTGTGGCTTTACAGTTTCACGTAGTTTTTCGGTTATACCTACAGACTCGGGACGAGTCCAGGTCTTATCGAAGCCGGTCATGAGGGCTAGTTTTAAAGTTAGTTCTTAATTGCCGGTGTATATTATCATCAACTTTAGGCTAAATTTAGCTAACAAGATAAATCGGCGAAATACCGGTCGGAACTAGTGGGAAAAATCGCGATTTTTGATTCCGGACTTGGGTCGCTTTCCATCATAAGACCAATCCAGAAAAAGGTCAGGCCAGAAATAGTCTACTTTGCCGACCAAGAGAGCTATCCGTACGGGACAAAGTCTCCGGCACGGCTGAAAAAAATCACAGACTTGACAATCCAAAAGCTCGAGTCCAAGTTCAAGCCCGACCTGATAGTCGTTGCATCCAATACCCCCTCCCTCCTCCTTGACCCTGAAAAAAAATCGAAAATTATTGGAGTCTATCCCCCGCTTGAGGAGGCTGCAAGAAAAAGCAAGGCAAAAAAAATCGCAGTCCTTGCGACAAGATCTGTCGTGCGGAGCCGCAAGCTTCAAAATTACATAAAGGGCCACGCCCCCCCAAGTGTCAAGGTTGTCAAGATAGATGCATCGCCGCTTGTAGACTTGGTCGAGTCTGGCAGGTTCATCACGGAAAAAAAGTCAAGCAAGCAAACGATAAGAAAAGTTTTGGAGCCTATCAGAAAACACGGTGTTGACGTTGCAACGCTTTCAAGCACCCACCTTCCCTTCCTCCTTCCCATGCTGAAGGAAGTTTTTCCCCAGGTCAAGTTCCTCGACCCCGCCGACTCGGTTGCAGACAGGGTTTCAAAGGTCCTGAAGAAATCAAGGGGAAAAAGCAGACTCGCGATTTATGCATCTGGCGATACAGGTGCATTTCAGAAAAAGCTGCAGAAGATAGGGATCAGAAGAAGGGTAAGGTCACTGTGAAATTGGCTTTGCCTTCCGGTATCCGTGGCTGAAGGTCTTGTCGTAAAGCCTCGAGTACTCGTAGTGCTTTGGGTTTATGATGTCGCCGATTATGATAATTGCGGTCTTGGTGATTTTTTCGTCGCGGATTTTTTTTGCAATATCCCCAAGGGTCCCGGTCACAATCTTTTCGTCCTTCCAGCTTGCACGGTATACTGCTGCGGCCGGAGTCGACTTGGGGTATCCGCCCTTGATTGCTTCCTTGACAATGTCAGATACGAGGTGCACACTGAGGTAAAATATCATCGTGGCCTTGTGCTTGGCAAGCTCCGAGATCTTCTCTCTTGTTGGCACCTTGGTCCTCGACTCGGCCCTTGTAACTATGATGGTCTGAGTTACGCCAGGCAGGGTAAGCTCGCATCCAAGGGCTGCGGCAGAGGCAAGAAACGATGTGATGCCCGGCACCACCTCGTGCTCTATCCCTTCCTTCTTGAGGTTGTCAGTCTGTTCCCGTATCGCCCCGTAGATAGACGGGTCGCCGTCATGCAGCCTCACTACCAGCTTGCCTTCAAGCGCGTTGTCCCGCAGTACCTTGAAGATTTCCTCTCGCACCATCTTTGCGGCGTCATAGAGCTTGGCCCTCTTGCACATCTTTACAATCTCGGGCGGAATCAAAGAGCCGGAATAAACAACCACGTCTGCCTTTTCTATGAGCTTCTTTGCCTTGACAGTTATCAGGTCGGGGTCGCCGGGCCCGCAGCCCACAAAGTATACCCTAGGCACGCTTTACCACCATTATGGAAAAGTACTTGCTTGTCAGGGTGTCCTTTGTCACCTCGCCAAGCGTCAGCTTCTTGACAATCTCCTCGTTTGTCCCCACGTCCTGGGCTATTGCAAATAGCGAGCTGTCGGGAAATCCCGCCTCCTTTAGCAGCGTTATCACTTGGTCAAAGTACCTGCCGTCCTTTAGGAAAATCATGGTGTCGCAGTTCTTTGCAGTCTCCTTAACCCTTGAAAGGTCATAGCAGGCAGGAATCACCGCAACGGTCTGGTCACCCTCCGCTATGCTGATGCCAACCTTTGATGCAAACGCAAACATGGAGACGATTCCCGGCACCACCGTTATCTTAATCTCCGGATACTTGGTCTTCAGTTCGCGCTGAAGGTAGATCCATGTGCTGTAAAGCGACGGGTCGCCGACAGTCAGGTAAACGACGTTCTTGCCGCTCCTGACTTTTTCTGCTATAACCCGGGCGTTTGTCTCCCACGTGTTTTCAAGGGTCTCCCTGTCCTTGACCATGGGAAAGACCAAGTTTTGCACGTCAGGCTTTTTTGAACTGTCAATAAGGGATGAAATTATCGAAAATGCTATGCTGTCCTTGCCCTCCTTTGAGGTAGGGCACATTATCACGTCGGCATTCTGGATTGCCTTGACCGCCTTTACGGTAAGAAGGTCCGGATCTCCCGGGCCGCACCCGACGCATGTAATCTCTGCCATTTGAAGAAAAACTCTACGGCACCTAATTAAAGCCTAGATCCTTGCAGCCGATATTATGGTGACAGGATTTCTTGCAAGCATCATCGTTCCAGTCGAGGTCTTGCGGCTCTTGGATATTGTCACCTGAGTGATATCAACTGCGGAGAACTGGAGCTTTTCTATCGCTGACAGTACAGAGTACAGTGTCTCGATGAGTATGGTCCCTATCACTATGCGGCCCCCCATTTTGAGCTTGGCCTCGCAAAGTTTCAGGATCTCGGCAGTCTCCCCGCCCGTTCCCCCTATGAATATCACGTCCGCTGTCGGGAGATCGGAGATCTTGTCAAGCGCGTTTCCAAGTATCACATTGACGTTTGGAGTCCCGAATTTTTCCAAGTTCCTTTTCGTAAGATCTACTGCCTTTGGATCGATATCAATTGCAAAAATTTTTCCAAGCGGCCCCACCTGGTACGCTGCCTCCACCGAGACCGAGCCGCTCCCGCACCCAATGTCGTAAACTATCTGCCCCTCGCAGAGCCTTGCCTTGCTTATCTGGATTACGCGGGCCTCCTCCTTTGTTATCGGCACCTCCTCTGTCCTTTCAAAAAACTCGTCCGGAATTCCCGGCGTCTTGTGTTTCCACATCTAACTTGGTGCGCCCCATCAAGATATTTAGCAGTACCTAATGTACTATTGACAAGCCAGCCTGTGCGTTGATAATGGTGTTAATCAGAATCCAGCTGAAGATGAACATCAGGAAATAGCTGCCATATCCTGTAGTGGCAAGCTTCCTCTTGTCAGAAGGCAAAAGCGGAACCTTGAACCCCTTTGCAATCCCGTAAGATACTATGAACAGGACTATCATTATGCCAAACCCCACAACCAGCCTCTGACTTACTTCCATCGGGCTTCCCAAGAAAGCTGAGACCGCGCCTGCAAGTATGCCAAGACCAACTCGCAGCCAGAACACCCTGTTAAGGCCACGCCTTACCCGAGTCTCGTCGTCCTCAGTGACCTGCGGCTCGGTCGGGGGCATGTCCTTTGAAGGCTCCTCTCCCTCCAAGGGTTTTTTGTCATCGTCTTTTTTCTTTGGGTGGCGTACCAAGTAAATTTTCAAACTCACTGAGTAGCGCCTGTGTAAATATTTACCGTTGTCAACAGGCACGGATTGACTCGAACCCAGATTGGCACACCCAAGTTCTGCCTCCCCAATGCAAAAGAGTATAACTTTGGATTGACGACAGCATGGTATGACTCTTGCAGGAATAGAGATTGCATATCTTGTAAAGGAGATATCAGACAAGACTAGGGATTATTACGTCAGCAACATCTACGGCATCAGCCGAAACAGCCTGCTCTTCAAGCTGCACCACCCCGAAAAGCCCGACATACTTCTGATGTTTTCCACCTTTGGACTCTGGATCACCAAGGTAAAGATAAGCCAGATGGAGGAGAACAGGCTTGTCAAGAGGTTAAGAAGCGACCTTTTGCGGGCAAGAATACTGGAGGTAAGGCAGGTCGAGGGCGAGCGGATAGTGCAGGTAACGTTTGGCGGATTTGACCAGCAGTTCATACTAATTGGCGAGTTTTTCGGCGACGGGAACATCATACTTTGCAACAAGGACATGAAGATCCTGTCGCTTTTTCACTCAATTGACGTACGCCACAGAAAGCTTGCGGTGGGACTTACCTACGTGCCCCCGCCCTCAGGCGGCCTGGATGTCTTCAAGGTTACGCAGAAGGACATCGAGGAGGTACGGTCCACGTCTACTGCAACGGTAAGGTGGATAGGAAGGACGCTTGGCCTTCCCACCAAGTACGCCGAGGAGATAATGAGGATGTCAAAGATAGACGGCCAGAGGCTTGGCAACACCCTGACTGCCGAGGAGGTCGCTACGATATACCAGACCGCAAAGGCACTTGTCGAAAAAGTCGTGGCAGGAGAACACGACGCCTGCATCATCCGTGACGACAAGGGAGCGGACGTCTACCCCCTGCCGCTTGGAGACCTGTCCCAGAAAAGCGTCTCCAAGGTCTCCGGATTCATGGAGGGGCTGGACCAGCTGTTCTCCGAGAACCTGCTCGACCAGGGAAAGACTACCAAGACTGACTCGGTGGGCCAGAAGATAACGGAGCTTGAGCACAAGCTGGAGGAGCAGAACAAGGCAATCTCGCTTGTCAAGCAAAGGGCAGAATCAATTTCACAGGTGGCAAAGGCCATCATTTCCACCGCATCGCTTGGTGTTACCTCGATAGAGGATGCACGGATCGCGCCTGTATTGCAGCAACACGGCTCGCTCCTTACAAGGGAGAGCGGCATCCCCATGATAAACGTCAACGGCGACAAGATAAAGATAAACATGCAATCCTCCATCCAGGCAATCGCCTCGGTCCTCTTCAACGAGTCAAAGCGGCAGCTAAATGCAATTGGCACAATAGAGGCAGAAAAGAAAAAGACCGAGAAGAACCTCGATGCCTTTAGGAAGCAGGCAACCATTGCACAGAATTCAATCGTCTTTGCCATACAAAAGAAGAAGGAGTGGTATGAGAGATACAGGTGGTTTTTCACATCAGACGGGCTTCTCGCAATAGGGGGCCGCGATGCCTCGTCCAACTCGTCGGTCATCAGGAAGCACCTTGACAAGGGAGACAAGGTATTCCACGCAGAGATAGTGGGCTCGCCGTTTTTTATCCTCAAGGAAGGGGGAAACGAGATCCCGTCAAGCGTATCCGAGGTTGCCCAGGCAACGGTCTGCTTTAGCAGGGCATGGAGGGAGGGCCTCTACGGGCTCAATGCGTACTGGGTAAGGCCCGACCAGGTAAAGATGGCCGCCCCCACAGGCCAGTTCCTTGCAAAGGGAGCCTTCCCCATAGAGGGCACAAGGAACTTCATCCAGGTTTCCAGCCTGCAGCTTGCAGTAGGGCTGCACCAGAAGGGGGACAGCTATGCGATAATGTCCGGTCCGGTCTCCGCAGTCAAGGCCCAGTGCCTCTTTTATGTAGTGCTAGAACCGTCAGGCCTTGACATGACCGAGCTTGCAAAAAAAGTCCGGGTAGAGTTTCTAAAGCTTGCAGAAAACCAGGACATAGTCAAGGCTTTCTCGATGGATGATTTCATACGAGCACTGCCTGCAGGAGAGGGGCACATAGTCGAGTCGGGGGAAGGCCAGGGTTCAGGATGAGCACCCACAAGCCCCAGTTTGCAGTGGATGCAATGCTTGGCAACCTAGCTCGGAGGCTCCGTCTGCTTGGCTATGACTCCAAGTACGACTCGAAGGTCGAGGATGCGGAACTTATCAAGATAGGCCAAAAGCAGCGCAGGATCATAGTTACAAAGGACGAGGTCCTCTCCAAGGGCGCAGAAAAGGAAGGCGTCATGGCAGTCCTCATCAGGGGAAACGATGAGATAGAGCAGATCGCACAGGTTGCCGCAAAGGTAGGGCTCTCAAATTTTTCCATCGATACAGGCTCCTCAAGATGCGTCGACTGCAACGGCAAGATATCCCCCATAGAAAAGATAAGGATACGGGACAAGGTACCTCCCGGAATTTACGATAGGCAGGAAAAGTTCTGGGTATGCAACGACTGCAAGAAGTTATACTGGGAGGGCACCCACTTTGAAAAGCTCCAGGAGTTTGCGGCAAGGCTAAACGAGAGGGTGAAATGACTGTTTTTTCCGACAATGACGGCGAGCTGCTTGTAAGGTCTGCAAGGACGGCCGTTTCCGACTATCTCAAGACAGGAAGGAGGGCCTCTGCCCCCGATGAGGTCAAAGCAAGGTTTGCCTTCAACTCGGGCGTCTTTGTCACCATAAACAAGGAAGGTGAGCTGAGGGGATGCATCGGGTTTCCCACCCCTGACAGGAAGCTGTACATGTCGCTAATCGATGCCGCAATTGCCGCTGCAAGCGAGGACCCAAGGTTTTCACCCGTGGAGTTTTCCGAGCTGCCTGCAATTACATTTGAGGTCACGGTACTTACGCCGCCAGAGGTGGTAACGGTAAGCGATCCCTCCGAGTACCCCTCCAAGATAAAGGTCGGAAGGGACGGCCTCATAGTCAAGTGGGAGTTTGGGTCAGGGCTTCTCCTGCCCCAAGTTCCGGTCGAGTACGGGTGGCGAGAGGAGGAATTTCTTTCGCACACGTGCCAGAAGGCAGGGGCTCCCATGGACGCCTGGAGGCAGAAAAGCACCATGGTCCTGAGGTTTGGAGGAATTGTATTCAAGGAATCAAGCCCGGCAGGCCCCGTAGTGCGCGCAGGGCTATAGTATTTTTCCTTCGATTGCGTCGACTACCACTTCTTGGCCGTCCCTTAGCGATTCATAGTCCTTTTTTTCGGCGACAACAAGTGGTATGTTGGATATCGCACAGCCCGAAGCTGTGGTAATGTCCGCATGGAGACATATCATGGCAAGGGGCGCTGACTTGTTGTACTTGAGCGAGTAGATTGTGTATGCCCCAACGCTGCTGCCCACGCCGTTTGGAAATACAAGTATCTTGTCGCCCAAGAATTTTCCAAAGAGGTCGTGCTTTTCATCGCGTACCTTCCCCGTCTTCTTGTCAACTCCCCCAAGGAAGTTTACCGGGTGTTTGGCGCAGAGGACAGTGCCCCTTGCCTTGCCGCGCACGATGACCTTTACGTTCACCTAGTCTCCTCCTCGATAATCTGGCGGAGGCTCTTGAGGCTTACTCCCACGCCGTTTGAAGTCCTGAGGTAGTACGCCCCCTTTACGCTGTTTGTGACAACGGCGTCGACATCCTCCTTGTCCACAAGCGGCGTCAGGCAGGTGCAGCAGTCATACAGTATCTCGCCCCCAGCCTTTTCAAGCGTCTTGTCGTGGCCAAGGTCACGCATCTGTCCCTGGATTGCCCTTGGGCAAAATATCATGCACCGCTTCCTAAATGACCTCCCTTTTAGCATCCCGACAAGGTCCGAGACCTCCTCGAGGCCAAGCTGCGGGCTTCCAAGAGTTATGATATCTCCAGATTCTGACGTGTTAAGCTCGTCCCTGACATTTGCAAGTTCCTCCTTTCCAAAATCAACCTTCTCGCCGTCCCCCTCTCCCAGCGTGAACATGCCGCAGCTTCCGGAGGTCCCCATCCCCGCGCAAAGCGACTTGCAGCTGCGCCTGTCGAGTCCCTTGGTGCCGGAAATTGCAACCGAGCTGTCACCCACCTTGCCCGCAAAATATCCAAGGAGGCCGTACGAGAGCTCGTCTGCAGGCTCCGCCTTCATCCTTATCGTAAGGTGCGGATTTCTGTTTTCCTCGCCACGAAGGTCCGAGTGGGGGCTCTTGCCCGTGAGGGCGCTTGCAAGTGCGCTCAGCGCGCTTTCCTTGTTAGTCTTGAGGGCCGAGACCGAGTTGGCATAGATTGCCGCGTTGCTCTCTGCAAAGGAGACCTGCGTCCCACCCTTTGGCATCTCAAATATCTCATAAGGGATGCAAGAAAAAGAGGGGATTGCCCCCATCTTTTCGTATGATTTCCTTATGCTCTGCTGCTTCTTGATGAAGTTCTCATCAAGGCCATACTTTGAAACGCTGTCAGAATCAAATCCCATCGGGTTTACCGTAGTCTTTATCTTAAATTTCGCATCCTGGCTTAGGTGCGAGAGAAACTCCTCGCCGGCATCGCCTATCGTGTTGTAGTTCACGCCGGAAAGGTGGGCCCACTCCACAGGGATCAGCTTGTCGGCTCCCGTTGCCTTGCCTATTGCCAAAAGAATCCTGTAGGCCATTGCGAGGGTCTCGCCCTGCTTTCCGTCAAGTGCAGCTTCCTCTTCTTTTGTTAGCTCCAATGCCGTCCCTTTCTTGGAACAGATATATCACTTGTGTGATCCACATCCCACCAGTTGGACAGGATAGCTAGGATCCTTGACGGGATGCTCAAGACAATGAATGCGGTCAAGCCCCCCCGGATGACGGCGCTACGCGAGTTGCGAGAGGCAGAGAACGGAAGCCCGCTGAGCATCCTAATTGGCACCATCCTTTCCGCCCGCACAAGGGACGAGAACACGTCTGCCGTTGTAAGGAAGTTGTTTGCAAGGTACAAGACCGCGCATGACCTTGCAATGGCAAAGGTACCGGAGGTCGAAAAGATAATCAAGTCAACCGGATTCTACCGCGTCAAGGCAAGGCGCATAATTGAGGTGGCCTCGATAATAGACTCCAAGTATTCCGGAAAGGTCCCGCAGACGCTTGAGAAGTTAGTAGAGCTGCCAGGTGTCGGAAGGAAGACTGCAAACTGCGTCCTTGTCTATGCCTTTGACAAGCCCGCAATACCTGTCGACACCCACGTGCACAGGATATCAAACAGGCTGGGACTTGTCAAGACCAAGACCCCGGAGGAGACCGAGCAGAAACTAATGGAAAAGGTACCAAGGAAGCACTGGCTGAGGATAAACGACACCTTTGTGATGTACGGCCAGAACATCTGCAAGCCGATTTCGCCCATGTGCAAGGTCTGCCAGGTGCGAAAAATGTGCGACTATTACCGCGCTAACGCTTCTTAGTCTTTATCAGCACGCCTATGAGGGCGCCTGTCACTCCCACCACTATGAAGGGCATCCAAAAGATCGGGTTTGCCGCCGGGTCCCCTGATACGATGTCTATTGCAACGCTGCCGCCTGAGGTGGTTGGCGGGTCAGAAGATGAGTCAAGGCCCGCTACCACAATGTCCCTCACCGTAAACCCCGCAACATCCAGGTTGTCAACAAGCACGTCCTGTTCTATCGTTGCAGAAAGGCCCCCGTTGCTAGAGTGCTGCACCGTGACAATCTGTCCTGGCTTCCACCCACCCGTCTTTTCCTCATGAATCATAAAGTATCCGTCCTCCGGCGTGTTTACCGCTATCCAGAGCTTGTGGTCGGGGGGGCTTCCCATCCCAATCTCGATGAACTTTGCAACCTTGGGGTCCTCGTAGAGCCTTATGATTGCAGATCCGTTGGGGTTTGAGTAGTTTAGCTTGTTTGTTATGGTAAGCTGCCAGTTGGTCACGTGCTCGTGCGGGAGCTTTATCACAGTTCCATTGTCCCGTACAACATTGAACGCGCCGTACGGAATTTCCACCGAGTCGTAATGTTCCGACTTGTTCATCGTTGACTGCTGGGCATAGACTGGTAGAAGCGGAGTTACAAGTAAGAGCACAAGTATTACGGTGCGCACGATCCAGTTGGGTTTTTGGGGCTATAACTACGTACTCCTGATTCCATACCGCATACAACATGCCAGCCCCCGAGATCCCATGCAGGGAAAGGCTCGGAAGCCTATTCTACAAACGGGTTTTTCGAGTTGACGAGAACCTGGAAAACTTCTGGCCTCATCATGTACTCAGACGGGCTCTGCTTCTGCAGTATCATGTTCCTAAGTTTCGTCCCGCTCAGCTGCTCCTGAAATTCCTGCCCGTGCGGACAGTTTCGCTCGCTTGCAAAAGTGAGGCATTTTCTGCAGTAGAAAAAGGCAGGATAAAAGACCGGCTCGATGCCAATGTCCGGATACTGTTCAAAAATCTTCTGCGAGGCAAAGGGGTCATAGTAGGTCCCAACTCCAGCGTGGTCCCTGCCGATTATGATGTTTGTGCACCCAAAGTTCTTCCTCATTATGGAGTGGTGTATGGCCTCCTTTGGTCCCGCATACCTCATCTCGGTGTGGAGTGTCGCAAGGTAGCACCTGTTCTGCGGGTAATAGTTCTTGATAAGCGTCTCATATGCAGAGACGATGACCTCGTCCCTATAGTCCCCCGCCTTTTTCTTGCCGATGAGCGGGTTTACAAAAAGGCCGTCGTGCGTGTTAAGGGATGCCTTTTGGAGCATCTCGTGCGCGACGTGGGGCACGTTCCTTGTCTGAAAGCCAACGATTGTCCTCCACCCGGCCTTTTCAAAGATGGCCCTCATCTCCACCGGGGTCTTCCTGTACCTCCTGATGGGGGTCTCCTGTGGCCTCCTGATGTAGTCTATCTTGCCCCCCACGAGGAACTCCTTCATGGACTTGGTCTTTGCCACGCCGGGGTGCTTGTCGTCAGTTGTACCGTAAACGCCCCTTGCGGTCTTTTCCTTGTCAAAGGCATAGACCTCCTCCACGTGCAGCGTTGCAAAACTCGAGCCGTTGACCGACAGTGCAACCTCGCCCGCATCCTTCATCTTGGCTCCAGTCTCCTTGTCAACGTCAAGCACTATTGGAATGGTCCATGGAAGGTCGCTTGCAAGCCTGCCCCTTGAGGTAACGCTCTCAAAGTCTTCCCGAAGAAGAAATCCCTCCAGCGGGCTGAAAATGCCGTCAGCTATGTTCTCGATATCGCTTGCCAGGTCTACGCTTACCTGAAATGCAGCAAGCCCGTCGATGTTCTTTTCCGTAATCCGGTTTACTAGCCTACCGCCGTGTGGTTGTGCTGTGCCCACGCCAGATTCTCCCGTGCTATTTTCCGTGGTCTGCGTGCAGACCGCATTCCTTCTGTGCATCGCTCTCCCACCACCAGCGTCCAGCCCTAAGCGGCTCGCCGGGCTTGATTGCGCGCGTGCAGGGCTCGCACCCTATGCTAGGATAGCCCTTGTCGTGAAGCTTGTTGTAGGGCACGTTATTTTTTTTAATGTAATCCCAAGTCTGGTCCCACGTCCAGTCGATTATCGGGTTTATCTTGAGTATGCCGTTGTGCTGTGGGTCGATCTCGATCTTATGCGCGCTGGACCTGACCTCTGTCTGGTCAGCCCTGAGCCCCGTTATCCAGCCGTCAAGAGTGCCAAGCATTTTTTTGAGCGGGTGGACCTTCCTAATGCCGCAGCATAGCTTGCGGTTTCCCATGCTCTGGTAGAAAAGGTTCATCCCGTTTATCCGAACCATCTCCTCGACCTCGCGCGAGTCGGGGAACATCACCTCGATGTTAACGTTGTACTTTTTCCTTATCTCGTCCATGACGTCATAGGTTTCCTGGTTCAGCCTTCCAGTATCAAGCGTAAAAATCCTGAATTTCGGACTTGTCTTCATCATCATATCTATCACAACTACGTCCTCGGCACCGAAGCTTGATGCCATCGCCACTCTGGTCTGCAGGTTGTCCCATGCCCACTTGAGAACGTCTTGAGGAGTCTTCAGTTTGTCGTTTAACTGCTGCACCTGTTCAGCAGTAAAGCTGTGCATGAGTAAAAGGGTCAATTTTGGTCATATAATTATTTAGGTCGACTTTCCTAGAATTATAAGTGAGTGACCCCACTGAAAACAAAATGGGCGAGAAAACTGTTCTGGTAGTTTTTCCATCGGTCTTCTCACTTAACAAGCTGGATGCGCTCCAAGAAAACGTTGCAAAAATTTTGAAGATAAAAAAACACGACCCTGCCCGCACAAGGAAAAACGAGTCGCTGGTTGTGGTAGAGACTGCAGACCCGGTGCTTGCCTCCTCGACACTAGTGTCGCTTTTTGGAATCGAGCAGGTAGCAATTGCAAAGGAGGTAGAGTGCAAGTTCGCGTCTGTACTTGAGGCCATAACAACCACAAGCATGAACCTTCTGCTCAAGGGCGACAAGTTTTACGTGAAGGTCGGGGGCAAGTCCCCTGACTTTGTAGCAAAGGACCTTGAGGTCGCAGCTACCGCAAGCCTGATAGAAAAATCATCAAGCCTGGAGGTGCAGCCAGGTTCCGAATCAAACCACACCAAGATGCTTTACACGCACATTACCAAGTCGCATGCCTATGTCTGCATCTTTGTAGACAGGGGCCTTGGCGGAGTCCCATACAACTCCCAGGGGGAGGCAGCCGTGTGCTGCATCTACGACGAGCTCTCGGCTCTTTCGTGCCTCCAGACCATAAGGTCGGGCTTTGAGGTAAAGATTGTAGTGGCTTATTCAGGAGACCCTGACCTGCTCAGGATATCAAAGATGGTCAACAGGCTCCTGCTTTCCATAGTGGAGGAGAAGGTCACGCTCTACTTTTGCAGAATGCACAAGGTACAGGACACGATGACTAGGATTCTTGTCGCAACCCGCATTGCCAAATCTGTTTCCAAGTCAAAGAAGATAAGACACGTGGCGCTGCCCATCCTCCCCCTTGCATTTCCCGCCTGGTTCATAGAGGAGAACTTGAGAACCATAGCAAAGAGCGGGCTGGTACCATGGCTGCCCCTTGAGGGGATGGATTCCAGCATCCTGGAAAATTCAAAGCAGCTTGGCCTTGAAAAGTACATGGTTGATCTTGAGAACCTTTGCAAGTCAAAGTTTGCAAAAAAGGCCGTCCCAGAAAAGAAGGTGCAAGATGAGGCCTTGTTTGCAACAAAAAATCTCAAATCGGTAACGCTTACTGTCGGCCCGAAAAATGTCTACGATATGATTGACTCGCTGAGAACGAATCATTGAGATTTTAAGTGGGGATATTTTAACCGCACCATGAAAAAGATCGGCGGCTTCATCAACCCTTGGGGAAACGGACACTACACCAGGATGATGGCCCTTGACGAGGCAGTACGCAAAGAGGTTCGTGATCTTGAGATCCATTATTCCAGTTGCGATGATATTTACCAGAAACTCGTCAAGAGGTTTCCCGAATGCAGGGAGAATCTCCATGACATTACCATTCCCACACCGATTGACGGCAAGTGCGGCCCAAGCGTCACCCTCTCGCTCTTCAACTTCCTCCTACCCGTGAGCGGCAGGCCCCCCCTTGTCTCCGTAATGGCAAGATACCTCCTTGCGGAGGGAAGGCTCTATGACAGTCAAAAGTTTGATCTTGTGATCAACGATGGAGATGTGGGCTCGAACGTAATTGCAGAAAAGAGGCACGTCAAGTCCATCTTTGTCACTAACCAATTCAAGCCCAGACTCTGGAAGTCAAGGGCCTTCCTTTATCCTGGACTTGTCTACATATCAAACAAGATTGCCAAGGCCTCAAGGATTATCGTGGCAGACTCCCCCCCTCCCTACACCATATGCGAGTACAACCTGAACTTTCCCGACTCGCTCAAGGAAAAGGTGACCTACGTCGGCCACTTTTCAAACGGAAAGGTGGTCACCCGCGGACCCAAGACCGACCTAGAGAGGCTGCTTGAGAATACCGACGGCTTTGGATACTGGATGATAACCGGAAACAAGTCAACAAACGATACTACTGCCAAAAAATATGACAAAATTTTCCATACGGCGGAGATGAAAAACGAGAGGAGGATAGTCTCACATGCGAAAAGCGACCCCACAATTGACAGGGTGCTTGCAAAGGACGGCACGACATGCTCCATCCCGGAGGCCCTTGAGAGGAAGGTCGACTGGGTCCAGATAGACATCGGGTTCCTCTCAGAGCAGGAAAAGGACACGGTCCTCAACCTCTGCAAGTACGCGGTGATAAACGGCTCGCACACGGCGATGGGCGAGATACTTGGCGCCAAGGCAAAGCCCATCATAGGAATCCCCGTCTACGACGAGCACACAAACCAGATAAAATGGGCAGAAGAGAGGAAGCTTGGCATCCTTGCAACCAACATAGAGCAGACGGCAAGAGCAGTCTCAAAGATTCACAGCGAGTATGACACTTACCTTGAAAAGGTTGCAGAGTTTGCAAGGAATTACGAGCGTGGCGGCACGACCAAGGCCGCAAAGATTGTTTCGGAAATGCTCGAGTCTTAGAAAGAATTATAATTTTTGAAACACAAGCTCAAGCTCTGGTACGCGGCATTTTTCGATGGGCGAACTGACCGACTAGGGATGAAGATATAGTCCGCGTACCAGAACACTGGCAAAAGCTTTTATGGATAACTCTTGTGATCGCCGTCATTGACTGAGTGTCCCGAGTGTGCAGCTAAACAAGTTCAAGTCGAAATGAAATTTGATCCCAATACAAAACACTTCATTTGCAAAAAATGCGGTTTGTTTGCTACTAGAGAACAAGTAAGTGATATCAAATACAGATTAAATAAACGTGAAAAGACACGAGAAGACAAGCACGATGAGTATCGTGATTGGTGGCAGTCAAGCAAGAAAGAAAAACAAACCTAGTTACAAAGGTGGTAAGAATGAGTAAAGAAATTCCAAAATGGGCACAAGATGAGATAAAGAACGCAAAATTTAGCAAACCAGAATCACTCACAAGAACAGGTTACATATTAGAAATTTATGACAAAGATATGAGGGTGGACGTACAGATCTACGAAGCTCTTGAAGATGGAAGAAAAATCATAGAAGGTATGAGTCTACCAAAAAAGGTCAAACCAGACGACCTCATGAAAGGAACTGTCTACGAATTTACAATAAATTCATCCAAGGCGCCTTTGGGCAAAAAACTTGTAGAATTTCTCAAAAAGGAGATGGAATTGGATATGGAAGCCATATACCAGTTCGAACTAACTGGTCTTGAGTTGATGGATGTTGATTCTGATTCAGGCTCTGAAGAGTCAGAAGAAGAATAGAGCTAACTTCACTGACGTGTTTTTGACCTTCTAAAAATTTCGCCTACGATAGGATTGATCAGGTATGGAAGAGTCTGCTTGAACCATATTGCACCCCTCACCACCTGCGGAGTCACAATCTCA
>DATFCV010000050.1:0-13630 GCA_035252645.1 Nitrosotalea sp.
AGGTAGTGTATGTCGCATCTCTGCAGCCTTTCAAGGTCCTCGTTGTACTTGTCCTGGAAGTGCATCATTCCAAGGAAGAGTCCCTTTACGTGCCATGATCCTACCGCGTCAAATGATCTCTTCATGAGTATGTTGCCGAACATCTTTGCCAGGTCAAGACCTGCTGGCTGCCTCTTCTTGTCTACGAAGCTTGAGAGCTTTCGTACTACCTCGAGCATCGTGAAGTACTTGTTCTTGCCGGAGCGTATCTCCTCTGCCTTGTCCTCGAAGAGCTCCAGCATTCCCTGAATGTCTGCAAACCTTGTGAGTGGTACAAACTTCTTGGTCTCCTGGTCCTCGAAGATGTAGGTTCCTGCACCGCATGCAAAGTGGATTGATAACTCGTACTTGGGCTTGCTTGAGAATGCCTCGATCACGTTTGTCAGTGGCATGCAGCTTGGTACCGGGAACCAGTCGTCTACTGTTACCTCGGCTCCTGTCTGCTCCTCGATTCTCTGGATGCAGTCTGGTATTGTAATTCTGTACTTTTCGCGCTCTTTCTTGCCCATTCTTCCCGTCAGTGATACTGGCTGGAAGTTTACCGCGTGAACAACGTCAAGGTTCTTCTGCGCATATCTGATAATTCCGCCAAGTTCATGATCGTTGATTGACTTGATGACTGTAGGTACGAAGACAACGGTTGTTCCGGTCTTTCTTGCACTCTCCAGCGCATATGGAATCTCCCAGTGGTTCTTCGGGTTTGTCCTCGGGGTTACGCCGTCAAAGCTGAGATAGAGGTTGTTTACGCCTGCAAGTCGAACTTCGCGCATTGCCTCCGGGTCAAGCGCAAACCTGATGCCGTTTGTGTTCATCTGTATGTGGTCTACGCCCTCCTCTTTCATTATCTTGATAACTTCTGCGATGTCTTCTCTGAGCATCGGTTCTCCTCCGGTGATTTGGATCGAGTTTCCTGGAATCGGCCTTTCCGCCTTGAGTGTCTTCATCATTGCCCTTACCTGATCCCTTGTTGGCTCGTACATGTATGCTCCTTCAAGGCCCTTCTTGACATAGAAGAAGCAGTACCAGCATGTCAGGTCACACCTGTTTGTAACTATCATGTTTGCAAGGCCGCTGTGCGAGAGGTGGTTTGAGCACAGTCCGCAGTTGTTAGGACAGGAGCACTTGTCTATCATGACGTTCGGGGCATGTGCACCCTTGCCGTCCATCCAGTATGTGCTGAACTTCCTGTACATCTCATATGAGCCAAAGTAGAGTTCCTCGCATTCACCGTGGGTCGGGCATGTCTTTGTCATGAAGACCTTGCCGTCTCTCTCAAAGACCTCTGCGTCGAGGATCATGTTGCAGTCTGGGCAAATGCTTTGGGTGAATCGTATAGTGGACTTCTTCCCCATCGTCGGGGTCTTTAGGTTAGATATCTGAATTAGTTCCATACCGTTATTGGCATATCTTAGGAATTAGTATTTAATCCATTTCCAACTATACACCGGATTATTAGGTAGTACTTTGTGCCTAGCCCAATCCTAGACATATATACCATAGACCCTCGATTGAATAGACATGAGCCTCTCTGACAAGACTAGGAAGGCCCTTGAGAGGGTCGGACTGACAAGTTATGAGATAAAGACCTACGCGTCTCTTCTCAAGACAGGCCCGATCACGGCGTCCGATCTGAGCCAAAAGTCAGGCGTGCCGTACTCCAAGATATACGAGGTGCTCGGAACCCTTGAGGAGAAGGGCTGGATAGGCTCTGACGACTCCCGGCCCACGCAGTATTTCGCAAAGTCTCCGGCTACCGCGATGCAGACCTCGCGCCAGCAGTTTGAGACGGAGTTTGGCAACAATGAGAGCACAATACTCAAGGAGCTTACCCCGCTTTACGAGCAGAGCGGCACAAGCGAGAGGCCGGACATCTGGATTATCTCAGGAGTAATGAATATCGCAACCAAGATACTCGAGATGGTGGACTCGTGCAGGAACGAAGTCCTCATAGCCATCCCCAAGGTCGCAGAGGCGCTTGCAAAGGAGGCGCTTCCCAAGCTTAGGCTGCTCCATGACAGGGGCGTTGACATCACCATCCTGGTATCAGATGACGTTGACGGTGATACGCTCAAGTCCCTCTCGCGCGTTTCCAGAGTGAAGCTCAAGAGGGGCCTCTTTGGAGGAGGCATCATATCGGACAAGAGGTATGTGGTCCTCCTGCTTGGCGAGGAGCTTGGAACGTCCGGCTCAAAGGAGGCCGTGGCAATCTGGGCAGACCATTCTGGACTTGCAGGCTTTGCCCGCGAATACTTTGAATACCTATTACAGGAATCAAAAGACGTTAAGTAAGGCTAGGAGATAAAATAGACCATGAAAGATCAGGAGATCCTGTTTGTCGGAACGGCGGAGGCAGAACATGTCGAGATGTACCTCAAGGCCATTTGGCACATAAAGGAAGGCGGCGATCCCGTGAAGATCAGTACGATTGCAAAGATGCTTAACGTCAGGCAGCCAAGCGTGGTGCAGATGCTCAAGAAGCTAAACGACACCAAGCTTGTAAACTACAACAAGGGCGGCGTATCACTGACAAAGAACGGCGAACAGATAGGATCAAACATGATGCGAAACAGTAGGCTGCTCGAAGTTCTCATGGACAGCGCACTCAAGGTTGACATCGACGAGGAGATGGTGTGCGGAATAGAACACCATATGAACGAACAGTTCACTGACGCCTTGTGCACAATGCTCAAGCACCCAAGAAAATGCCCCCATGGGCACGAGATCCCACGGGGCAAGTGCTGCAAAATCTAGCTTGAGTTATATCAGAGTGGGCATTTGGTGATAACATGACATGCTTTTGCGGATGCGAGACATATGTCAAGGACCCCAACGGCTTCAAGGTAGGCTGTGTCAAGTGCAGCCACGGACCCCAGAACCACGAGGAAAGCTTCAAGATAAAAGAGGTCGAGCAGGGCAGCCAGAAACGCGGCTCGCTAAGCTAGCTATTCACCGATTACCTTTACAAGAACTCGCTTTGGCCTTTGCCCATCAAACTCGCCATAGAATATCTGCTCCCATGGACCAAAGTCAAGCTTGCCCTCCGTTATTGCAACCACTACCTCCCTTCCCATCACCTGCCTCTTGAGGTGGGCGTCTGCGTTGTCCTCTCCCGTTTTGTTGTGCTCGTACTTTGAAACCGGCTCGTGCGGTGCAAGCTCTTCAAGCCACTTCTCATAGTCATGGTGCAGCCCGCTCTCGTTGTCGTTGATAAAGACACTGGCGGTGATGTGCATCGCATTGACAAGGCACAGCCCCTCCTGTACCCTGCTCTTCTGGATTATCTTGCGGACCTCCGGCGTGATATTGACAAAACCCCGCCGCGAGGGAACGTTGAATGTCAGGTATTCTGTGTGGGATTTCATAGCATGATAGAATTTCCCATTTCATAAAAAGGTGCAGGCTCAGAACTCAAGATCCTTCTCATCAATTCAAAGGGATTTGGTCATCAACGCCTGCAGCAAGTAATTTTTCACGTTCCTAATTGAGTCTTTCAAGAAGCTTGATAAAAGGCGAGTGCAAGATCCAGATAAATGGTAACCATAGATGCCACATGCTCGCTTGAAAGTTTTAGGAAATTCATAATCCTAAGCACTTGCAATTCGTTCATCCCTGAGAGTTACTTTGAGGATTTCGAGGTATTCCCAGAGCGCGAGACATCGCCAGGCCTCATCTACGTCGAGGCGGCTGACAAGGTAACCCTGAAGAAAATCCGCGACATGTCATTTGTCAATGCAAAGGAGGTCCTCGGGATCATTTACTCGTCAAAAAGCGGGAATACGAACCTAAAGTGGAGGCAGGTGAGAAGGGCTATGGGAAAAGTGGTAGGCGATGCATCCACCAACACGCTTGTGAACCTTACAGAGGCAGGCGTCCTGACGCAGGAATGGGTACAGAACTATCTAAGGAAGAAGGCAGAAGAGAAGGACGTGGCTGCTGACAAGGTAGCAAACTAGATCACTCTTCTTTTTTATTATTGTAATTTTCTATAGGATTAGGCTTGATAACAAAGAAGATAGACGAGGCATCCGCAGCGCTCATCCCCGAGGAGTCTGACGACCTGTTCACACTGCGAAGGATAATCCGGAGGGGGGACAGGATAGTAGGGGACACCACCCGCGTCATAAAGCAGGAAAAGGAGTTTGCAAGGCCCGACAGGGGTGAGAGGGTGAAGATCCGCATTGCCCTCGATGTCGAAAAGGTTTCCATTGACGAGGTTGTCGACAGGCTGAAGGTTCAAGGAATCATTGCAGAGTCTGACAACGAGTCTGTCAGCAAGGGGTCGCACCACTCCATGACCCTGAAGATTGGCGAGCCAATTACGCTCTACAAGAAATCCTGGACAGACGTGGAAAAAAAATTAGTTTTTGGAAAGAAGGAAACAGGAAGCTTCCTGCTTGTGGCAGTGGACACGACAGACTGCGGGATAGGAAGGCTCACCGGCACGCACCTAAAGCTGATGCCAAACCTCTATTCCGGCGCAAGCGGCAAGCGCTACAAGACGAAATTCAACATCGAGGACTTTTTCAAGGATGTGGAAGGCGCAATGTCATCGACAGTCAGGGAAGACGACGAGATAATAATTTTCGGCCCCGGTGAAACCAAAAGGAGGCTTGGAAACTTCCTTGCAGATTCGCCGTCCCTCAAGGGCCACGGAATACGGGTAATCGATGGCATAGACTCTAGCGGCGAGGACGGCATTTACACTTTCATCAGGTCGGACACTATGAGGCAGGCCCTTACAAAAAGCAAGATTGCAAAGGTTTCCTCGATTCTTGACGAGGTCATGCTCATGGTCAACAAGAAAATCAACAAGTTTACGATGGGCTATGGCGAGACGTCGAGGGCAAACGATGCAGGGGCGGTACAGTCACTTGTCTTTTCTGATAAAATTTTCGAGGGGCAAAACGAGGACGAGGTAATAGCATTTCTGAACCGCGCGGAAGGAAAGGGCGTCGACGTCTATGCGGTCGATTCTACTACGGACGTTGGCCTCAGGGTCTCATCCCTTGGAGGAGTTGTTTCACTTCTTCGGTTTGCCCTTGCGGGTTGAATCATCAAGCCATTTCTGGTACGATGCATTGACAGAGACCATCTTTAGCTCGGCGATTTCAGGAACCTCATATGGATGAGTCTTCGCAATCTCTTTTTTGAGCAGGTCCCGTGCCTTGGCAGTGGTCTTGAAGAAAGCCAGAAATTCCGCAGTCCTTTCCATCTTTCCCTTCCATGAATACACCGAGTTAACCTCAGTGTAGTTGACGCACGCCGCAAGTTTTTTTGTCACCACAGCGTCTGCAATTTTTTCCACCGACTTTTTGTCGGGATATGTCGAGATTATCACGATTCCCATAGCAACTGATAAATTTGCCCGACTAAAAAGAATATCAATTACTTTGGCATTTGGATTTTTTCAGCAGAATTCTATCATCTATGTACTGATTGCGTGGTTCATAATATTCGGCGTCGCAAAAGCTGCAAAGCTTGACAAGCGCGGCTTTGAGATAAAGCCGTACAGCCTCACATACAAGAACAAGGACGTCCAGATGCTTCTCACGAGGCTTCTTGGAAGGACCGAACGTGCCACGAGGATCTTCTCAAACACAAGCGTCGTGCTCGGCTTCATAATGATGGGCGCTGGGTTTTGGTACCTCATTTCAAACCTGTCAAACTTCTTCGTCAAGCCAGAGTCATTTGCCGAAATGACCGTACTCATACCCGGAGTCACCATCCAGTCCAGCGCCAACATACTGTACTTTTTGCTTGCAGTCCCGATAGTGCTTGTGATGCACGAGGGGGCCCACGGAATTGTGGCCACCCTTGAGAAAATCAAGATTAAAACCGGCGGGTTTGCCGTCTTCATCGCGCTGTTTGCAGGATTTGTAGAGCCAGACGAGGAAGAGTTTGCCAAGGCCAAAAAAATCTCCCGCCTCCGCGTCATAGGTGCCGGCGCAACGTCAAACGTAATTTTCTCTTTCGTAATAGCAGGCCTTCTCCTCTTCAACCCCTCCTTTGCTCTTATCATGCCGGATGGAATTCGAAATGTGCTTTACACCGAGCCTCTCGGTGTTCCCGTAATACAGGTCGAGCCCGGCTCGGGCGCAGAAAAGGCCGGTATGCAAAAGGACGACGTGATCACGGCGATTAACGGAGTTCACATAGCTCTGCCGCAGGACTTTGCAAAGGTAAAGCTAAAGCCAGGCGACACTGCAACCGTAACGGTCACAAGGGGAGGCCAGACACTCCAGCTGCCTGTTTCCGTAACTCCTTCAAAGGACGACCCGCAAAAGGGGATGCTTGGCATAATGAGGGCAGCCCTGCCGTCATACCAGCCCGTTGTCCCCTATTACATACACTGGAGCCCAGAGGTCTTCATGTTCCTCCTATGGCTGTGGATGCTTTCATTCTTCATAGGAATCTTCAACATGCTCCCCCTGCCAATTCTTGATGGGGGCAAGTTCATTCACAGCATAATAGAGAAGAAGATGTCCGACAAGGCCCTCAAGGGAACGATGATGTCACTCTACGTCGTCACCTTCCTGCTGTTTGGACTCAACATAGGTCTGTCTGCCCTCAAGTCCGGCTTTATCACAATCTAGGACCGCAAAATAAGGCTAAATGGAGGAGAGGAAAATCACTGCCATGAAGTGCAACCACTGTGACGGCCAGGCCGCCTACTCGAGGAAATATTCAGGCGAGAGCCTCTGTACACCCTGCTTCTCAAAATCAATCATTCGGAAGACAGCCAAAACCATTTCAAAGTACAAGATGATAAGGCCTGGCGAGGTGGTCGGAGTCGCAGTTTCCGGAGGAAAAGACTCGCTATCACTACTCCACGTGCTCAAGCAGATTTCGCTTGACCACAGATTTACCCTGCGCGCAATTACAGTAGACGAGGGAATTCCAGGTTACAGGGACGAGGCGCTCGGCATCGTGCGAGAATTTTGCGGCAAGTTGGATGTGGAGCACAGCGTCTATTCCTACAAGGAACTTTTCGGCACGACTCTTGAGCAGTCGCTTGAGTTGCGGGAAAAGGAAAAGGTCTCGTCATGCTCGATATGCGGCATCCTGCGAAGGCGGGCAATCGATTTTGGTTCAAAGGAACTTGGCGTGGACGCGGTTGCCACAGGCCACAACCTTGACGATTTCATCCAGACGTTTATCATCAACCTCCTTTCAGGTGACACAAACAAGATTGGGTGGATGGACCCAGAGCCTGCCGACAGGAAGGCAAGAAGGATAAAGCCATTTTGCGAAATCTACGAAAACGAGGTAGTCTTCTACGCGTTTGCAAACGAAATACCGTTCCAGTCGGAGGAATGCCCCCACATGAACGAGGGGATCAGGACAGAGATCCGCAACTTCCTCAACTCCCTTGAAAAAAGCCATGCCGGAATTAAGAACAACATGTACCAGTCGATACTGAAGGTTTCTTCAAAGATGAAGGAGGGCGAACCCAAGGAATGGAAGGCCTGTTCAAGGTGCGGCACCGCCTGCACTGGAGATACGTGCGCCGTCTGCAACACCCTATTGAGCCTAGGCTTGGGCCAACCCTAATGCAGATAAAGATCTTCCCACAAAGGCATACTGGTAGTAGGGAAGATCGGGGCGCTAGCCGTGCCCTGCCTCTGAAACCGGCTATATGCAGAGATCGGCAACTGCTGGGTAAATCTCTAGATGGATGATACTCGCTTGACTTGCGGAGATGAAATCACGCCGAAGCGGGTGGATGCAGGACTGAGACTGTCCGAAGGGATGGCTCTCAAGTTCTAACTGCCGAAAGGGATGAGGTCCGGGAGGGAGCAATCCTAAGGTAGAGCATCCACGCTGCGTCGTCAACGTGGCGGATCTTGCTTGACTTGAGATGAGGCCATTTGCCTAGACTGGAACCAGCAGAGCTACTACCTCTATATTACACAATGAAGATCCGTCTTTCATGGACGGTCTTCTTTCAGGCAACAAAAGGACGTATGAAGATTTCAAGAAGATGATCCCGCAGGAGTCAAAGCCCCTGTTTGAGGAAATTCGCGACTATTGCCTGTCGCTTGGGACAAACGTTGTCGAGGATGTTAGGATGCACAGGATAGTGTTTTGCAAGTCCATGTCCTTCAGGGGTTTTGCAGACATCGAGCCCCAGCGTGACTCTGTCATAGCCAAGATTAGAAGGGACAGAAAGGAGCCCTTGAAGGAGATTGAGATAAAACAAGGACAAAGCCTCGAAGAGCTGAAGGGACTTATCCTAGACGCCTACTCTAACATACGCTAAAAAAGAATTTCAAAGCCTGAAAAGTCTTCAGGATCATCTTCCACTATTACCTTCAAGTCATCCACCACCGCACCGGGCGGACCAAAGTTGCTCCAGTCAACCACAGCATCAACGTTGGATTCCTCGCCCTCAAGCACTGCCTCAACTCTTTGGTCGGGCAGGTTCCTAACCCATCCACGTACATTGTTTTTCTCGGCGGTCTCCTTCATTCCCTGTCGAAAGTAAACTCCCTGGACCCTTCCGCCAACATAAAGATGAACTCTTTTCATGGGCATAAGCCTAATCTCGTTTCAGATACTAATTACCTGAACTATTCTCTTTCCTTGACTCTGGCTCGTCCTGTCTTTCTTGCAGCGATGCTTCCTACCTTGCGTCCTGGTGGGGCGTTTCTCGAAACGGTAGAGCTTCGTCCGACATGTTGGTGTCTTCCACCGCCGTGTGGATGGACATAGACTGCCTGTGCGACACCCCTTACTATTGGGTACTTGTGTCCCTTTGATCGGAATCTGCGCCACTTGTTTCCTGCCCTCAGGAAAGGCCTGTCACCTGAACCGCCACCGGCAAGGACACCTATCATTGCCCTGTTTTGCGGATTGAGTGTTGTAAACTTGCCAGATGGCAGCTTGAGCGTTACGCCCTCGTTGCCATGTGAAAAGACAGTAGCATAACCTCCGGCTGACTTGACAAGAGAACCCCCGTCTCCGAAGTGTCTTTCAACGTTGCAGACTACCGTGCCATCAGGGATGCTCTGTATGCTTATTACGTTGCCGGGGGAAATATGCGACTTTAATCCAAACTGTAACTTTGAGCCTATCTTGGTGCCAAGAACTGATGGGACAAGCGACCACTTGCCGGTCTCAAATCTGACCCTTGCAAGGGGGGCATCTCTACCGGTTTCATGAACCAGGTCTACCACCTCCGCCTCGTGCTGTTCTGAGAGGGTAAATCGGGGATATTTGGCTGGAGCTAGCTTTCCAGTGGCTGCTGCACGAAATTGCATGCCGCCCCGGCCCCGCCTTCTAACTAGTGGTCTTTTACCCAAAGCATCGAATGTGCCCTCTCTTGTAAATTTTAATCTTCTGATCTGTTTGTCTGGATCAATGACAACAAAGGTATAAAAATTAGTTTGGGGGTGTTTAACGTATGAGCCAGAACACGCTTTCCCTTAAGGTACTTGAGGCATATACGCGTGATGTGGGAAGGGGCGTAGCTCGTATTGATTATGATTCCATGGACTCGCTTGGCGCGTCCACAGGAGATGTTATCGAGATAAAGGGCAAGAGGAGGACTGTGGCCAAATGTCTCCCGTTATACCCGTCTGACGAGGGCAAGGGGATAATCAGGGTTGACGGACTTGTAAGAAATAACGCCGGTATCGCAATAGGCGACACCGTCGCGGTCCGAAAGATAAAGGCCGTTGCAGCTGAAAAAGTGGTGGTAGCACCGCTCGAGGCAATACCGCCCATTGACGAAAGATACTTGGCAGATGCACTTGAAAGCGTGCCGCTGATCAAGGGAGACAACGTAATGGTGCCATACTTTGGCGGAAGGCTCACATTCCAAGTAATCGGCGTTACTCCCGCAGCTGATGCAGTCCTTGTAACCCAGAAGACAGTATTCCACATTGCAGAAAAGGGAGAAACATTGCGCGGAGTGCCGCAGGTCACCTACGAAGATATCGGAGGCCTTACAGACGAGATCAAGAAAGTCCGCGAAATGATCGAACTGCCTCTTAGGCACCCCGAAATATTTGAGAAGCTCGGAATCGAGGCTCCAAAGGGAGTACTCTTGTACGGTCCTCCGGGAACTGGAAAGACATTGCTTGCAAAGGCAGTGGCAAACGAGAGCAATGCCCACTTTATCAGCATCTCAGGTCCTGAGATTATGAGCAAGTTCTATGGTGAAAGCGAGGCAAGGCTCAGAGAGATATTCAAAGAGGCGAAGGAAAAATCACCGTCAATAATATTCATCGATGAAATCGACTCGATTGCGCCAAAGAGAGAGGAGGTCACGGGCGAAGTGGAAAGAAGAGTAGTATCACAGCTGCTGTCCCTCATGGACGGTCTTGAAGCGAGAGGAAAGGTAATTGTAATCTCTGCCACAAACAGACCCAACGCAATCGACCCGGCACTTAGGAGGCCAGGAAGGTTTGACAGGGAAATCGAGATCAAGGTCCCAGACAAGAAGGGAAGAAAGGACATCCTTATGATACACACAAGAAACATGCCATTAAGCGACGATGTAAACCTGGACAAGATAGCCGCAATAAGCCACGGCTATGTTGGCGCAGACTTGGAGTACCTCTGCAAGGAGGCGGCGATGAAGTGCCTCAGAAGGCTGCTCCCCGAACTAAACATGGAGGATGAAAAGCTCCCGCCAGAAACACTTGACAAGCTTGTAGTTAACGACGAGGATTACCAGAATGCGCTCAAAGAAGTAACACCTTCCGGAATGCGCGAAGTTTTCATCGAGAACCCGGACGTAAGCTGGGAGGAGGTAGGCGGACTGGATACTGTAAAGCGCGAGCTCCAGGAGGCAGTCGAGTGGCCTATGAAGTACCCAGTGCTGTACTCAAAGCTTGGTCACAGGATGCCACGAGGAATACTGTTGCACGGTCCAAGCGGTACTGGAAAGACTCTTCTTGCAAAGGCTGTAGCTACTGAAAGTGAAGCAAACTTCATCTCAGTTAGAGGACCGGAACTACTTTCAAAGTGGGTTGGAGAGTCTGAACGCGGAATCAGGGAAATCTTCAGAAGGGCAAGACAGGCATCACCATGTGTCATATTCTTCGACGAGATCGATTCCATTGCACCAATCAGGGGAGTAGGCGGAGAGACCGCCGTCACTGAAAGGGTGGTAAGCCAGCTCTTGACCGAGCTTGACGGCATTGAAAGCCTTCGCGGAGTCGTAGTCCTTGCCGCAACAAACAGAGCCGACATGATAGACACCGCACTTCTAAGGCCTGGAAGGTTCGACAAGATAATCCTAGTGCCACTCCCAGACAAGGAAGGAAGGAAGAAGATACTCGAAATAAATGCAAAAGACATACCAGTAGTAAGAGAGTCTACAATCGACGGAGTCAAGAACCCAGACTATGTCGACCTTGACAAGATAGCAGAGTCTAGCGACGGAATGAGCGGTGCAGACGTGGCATCCATTACTAACACAGCCGTATCGCTCGTAATACACGAGTTCCTAGCCAAGTATACTGACCAGAAGGAGGCGGAAAAGCAGGCTGCCGACGCGAAGGTCACAATGAGGCACTTTGAGGAAGCAGTCAGAAAGGTAAGGACACAAAAGGAACTCAAGATAGGCGAAAAGGTAGCAGTGCCCTACTACAGGTAGTTTTAATAAAATAACAATTCTATCCCAAGCAAATGTCCTACAGCGGGTACTGGGGAAAATGCCTCGAGTTCCTAAAAAAACACAACATAGAGGTAGGCAGCCAGGTGAAGGTAAAGACAGACTCCACATATTCAGGAATCATCATGCCACGATACGAGCACAGCGACGACCAGCACGTCGTCCTCAAGCTGAAAAACGGCTACAATGTTGGCCTTGAAATCGAAAAAATATCCCACATCGAGCTCGAATCAGGACCTGCTGCCAAAAAAGAAAGTGTGTCCCAGCCCCAGCCCGACCCGGCACTGCCAAGGATCTTGCTCATCTCCACAGGAGGAACTATTGCAAGCAGGATAGACTACAGGACGGGGGGGGTGACGCCCGCTCTTACCGCATCCGAGCTCAACGCAAGCGTTCCCGAGCTTTCAAAGATAGCCAACATTGACACCGAAGTATTGTTCTCCGAATATTCAGAAAACCTCATGCCAGAACACTGGATAAAAATTGCAGAGAGGCTGGATGCCTGTTCAAGGACAGACTACAAGGGAATCATAGTGGCCCACGGCACGGACACCATGCAGTACACAGCAGCAGCCCTTTCATTTTCGCTCTCAGGATTTCCAAAGCCTGTAGCCCTTGTAGGGTCGCAGAGATCGTCTGACAGGCCGTCTTCGGACGCCGCGCTGAACCTAATCTCAGCTACGAGATTCCTTGTCACCACCGATGCCACAGGTGTTTTCGTAGTAATGCACAACTCAACAAGCGATGACGACGTTGCCTGCCACTGGGGAACAAGGGTGAGAAAGAACCACACCAGCAAAAGAAATGCATTTCAGACAATTGGTGGAGCGCCTGCCTTCATAGTAAAAAAGGACGCCGTTGAGAAAAACCCCCAGTTCATGCTTCCAAAAACTTCCTACGCGCCAAGGATTAACTTTGACAACAAGGTCCTCTTGGTAAAATATTACCCCGGGCTTGATCCTTCACTGGTAGACCATGCAGTATCTTCTGGCTACAGGGCAATTGTCTTTGAGGGGACCGGCCTGGGGCACGTCGGCAGGGTTCTTTATGATTCCATCCAGCGCGCAAGGAAGAAAGGACTTTTCATTGGAATGACCTCGCAGTGCATCGACGGGATGGTGCGCATGACCGTTTATGACAGCGGGAGGGACCTCCTTAGCATGGGCGTGGTGCCGCTTGGCAACATGGTCCCAGAAACGGCTGTTGTCAAGGCAATGTGGGCCCTGGCAAACTCCAAGGACCCGGCCGAGATGGAAAAGGTCATGACACAAAACGTCGCACTCGAAATTTCAAACTAAGATTTAAAACAAGTGTCGCAATAAAGCTTCAAGTGTCCGAAGTCCAGATAGACAAGATTGGTCTCAAGGTTGGCCTTGAGATTCATCAACAGCTTGGAACCGGAAAAAAATTGTTTTGCAGTTGCCCCCCAATAGAGTCCACGGATTACCCCATCAAGTTCACACGCAAGTTGAGGATAACAAGAAGCGAGCTTGGAGAGTTAGACCCAAGCGCGCTGTTTGAGACTAGCAAACAGAAATCAATATTGTATTATGCAAACCCGGAAAGCAGCTGCCTTGTGGAGAAGGACGAAGAGCCGCCCCACGACTTGGACCCTGACGCAAAGGAAACTTCCATGATAATTGCAGCCGCCCTTAACACAAACGTATTCAGCGAGGTCTATGTCATGAGAAAGCTGGTCATAGACGGCTCGAATACCTCAGGTTTCCAGAGAACGATGCTCCTTGGCCTTGGCGGGAGCCTGGAGGTTGACGGCAAGCCGGTCGGTGTCCAGAGCATCTGCCTTGAGGAGGATGCCGCAAAGCTCCTCAACGACTCGGCCGACCTAAGAGAGTACACGCTTGACAGGCTTGGAA
Organism: Nitrosotalea sp.; assembly: GCA_035252645.1. Classification (GTDB taxonomy): domain Archaea; phylum Thermoproteota; class Nitrososphaeria; order Nitrososphaerales; family Nitrosopumilaceae; genus Nitrosotalea. The sequence continues at coordinate 13,537 of DATFCV010000050.1, forward strand.
TACCCCTTGTAGAGATTGCCCTTGATCCGGTAAGCGGGACTCCGCAGGAGATAAAAAAAATCGCCCTCACGATGGGGCGCCTGCTCCGCGCCAC
>DATFCV010000051.1:0-7167 GCA_035252645.1 Nitrosotalea sp.
ATCCGCTCCTGACCTTGCAACCTTCATCACCCTCTCCAGTCCCCATGCAAGGTTGACTGCTGTTGGCCGCGTCTCATTTAGGATCTTTTTTGCCTCCTCGAGGTCCTTCAAAAGTCCGTCCCTGTCTGCCGCCTTGCTTTGCAGCGCGGCAAGTGCAAGGCCAAAAGCTCCCGACACGCCTATTGCGGGCGCACCCCTTACGACAAGGTTTCTTATCGCATCTGCAACGTCGAGATAGTCGGTATATTTTACATAGACCAGCTCGTTTGGAAGCTTGGTCTGGTCAATCATTACAACGGAATTGTCCTTCCATTCCACCGTCCTTAGGCTTGAATGAATCCTTGTTTCCATGTATTCTGAATCATTTTCACCTATATTATATATGATTCACCGCCAATTTAGGGCGGAATAACTGCTTCTGGGAAGACGCATGCCCCCGCGCCAGGAATCGTCCATTTGCCGCGTGTTATCAGCATTGGGATTCTTGAAAGGGTTTTAAGCAATTCCTTGCCGAAAAGATTCCATGAAACTTGATCATATTCTGGTGCCATACGACGGCTCTGAGCCATCAAGGAGAGCCTACCACTTTGCGGCCGACCTTGCAAAAAAATATCACGCGCATGTTACAGCGGTTACGTGCATCCAAGAAGACTATTACGAACCCGACACGATAACTCCCGAGGAGTTGCGTTCCTCGCAAAACTTGCAGAATGTTGCTGCCACGAAGCTCCTGTCCACCCTCGAGGTGGCTGCAAAGGGAGTGGGCGTGGATTTCAAAGGGCAGGTATTGAGTACTCCTTCAATCGTGGATGGATTATTGTCCTACGCGGAGAAAAACGGCGTTGACCTTATAGTCATGGGTTCGAGAGGGCTTGGAGGGTTCAAAAAACTCCTCCTCGGCAGCGTTGCAAGCGGCATTAGCCATTATTCCAAATGCCCGGTACTTATCACGAAATAGCCCTGAAAATAAAGCCCTTTAGAAAACGCGCTAGGCTTTGGACCTTTTGTCCAATTCCCTCATCCCTATTGTAAGGAGGGATCCGTTCCTGAAATTTTCCTTCTTTAGGATGTTCCTGCCGTCAAAAACTAGCAGCGGCTCCCTAGCCTTGCCCAAGGACTTTTGGTCCAGATTGTAGTATGCCTTGTGATCTGACGAGACGAAGACAAGCGAGGCATTTTCCACCACAGAATCCAGGTTTGAAGAAAGTGTCACCGAAGACGGTAGCAGGCCGTCTTCGAGTATATACGGGTCATGGACTGCCACCTTGCACCCCCTCTTCAGAAATTCCTTGACAACAGTGTAGGTTGGAGACAGCCTTGAATCTTCTACCTCTCCCCTAAACCCGAGGCCTAGGACTGCAACCTTTGCCCCCTTTGGTCTTATCTTGTGTTTGGAAAGGAGGTCAATTGAATCGTTGACACATTTTATTGGCATGGAATCGTTGAGCTTCCTTGCAAATTCCGTAATGCGTAGGTGTTTTCCGGTTTTTGAGGCAGATTCTATGACAAATTTAGGATAGACAGGTATGCAGAGTCCGCCAACCCCAGTGCCAGGATAGTGCAGGTGGCAGAATGGCTGTGAGTTGGCTGCCTTCCTGGCCTCCCAGTAGTTTACCCCCATCCTCTCGCAAAAATCCGCCAGCTCATTGGCAAGTGCTATATTCACATCCCGGTAAACGCCTTCAAAGATCTTCTCGGCCTCTGCATTTGCTATTGAAGACATTGTAATCACCCCTTTCTTTGAAATAATCTTGAGCAGTTCCTCGCCAAAGCGTTTGCTTTCCTCCCCTAGTCCGGCCACCACTGCTGGATAGTTTTCCTCGATGTCCTGCAGTGCCCTTCCCTCGTAGATCCTCTCGGGATTGTAAATGAGCAGGAAATCCTTCCCTCCCTTCAGCTTGCTGTACTTTTCCAGAATTGGAAGCACTGTTCTTTCACAAGTACCCGGGGGCATAGACGGGCAAATCAGGACAGCATCCCCTTTTTTGAGGCCCTGTGCTATGTTCTTGCTTGCTGACTTGAGAGCTTCCAGCCTTATCTTGTTGCCCGAGAGGTCCACCGGGACGGCAACTATCTTAATGTCCGACATCTTTGACGCCTTGACGCCATCCGATGTCACAGAGAAACCTCCGCTCTTCAGCCCCGCCGTAAACGTTTCCGAGAGGAATGGTTCCTTCTTGTGGGAAGTTCCAGACTCTATTTCTGACAACAGTTTTTTGGATATGTCAACGCCCACTATCTTGGCACCTGCCCTGAGCCATGCGGCCGCGATGGGACCCCCAACATTACCAAGCCCATAAATTGAAAAAACTTTATCGTGATTAGAAACCAAATTTTTTAGATTCGTTGAAGATGACAATTTATCTTGAGATGAGATGTACCGCTAATTTAATCTTCAGTCGTGAACCACTATTTTTTAAAATCCGCACAGGAAAATTCGATCTGTCTTGCCAAGCCGGTCCTATTTTTCCTGCCCTGTTGGTAGGTCGGTATCACTCCCTATCAGGTAATCCTTCTTTTGCTTTTTCAAAATGGCATTCAGGTATTTCAAAATCTGTTCGGTCTCCTCCGGCGTTGCCTTTCCCTGAATTTGCCTGATTTGGAACTGTACTATCCATGCCCAAATCCAGTTTTCCTGTAGCAATGCCTCGTTTTCCACAGAATACTGGTTGCGCCTGTGCCAATACCCAATTACCATCGCCGTTGGAAAATAGATAACGATGAAAATGAGCGTAAAGGAGACCAGATTGTTTGCTATGCCGTGAAGGAACGGCAGCTGCTTTATTGCAAAATTATACGTAATCAGAATAAAGTTGACGAAGGTCAGAATAAACGCGAGGTAAACGCTGTGTCCATTCCTGAAATCCAGCCAACGCCTACGGAGAAAATTACCCTTCATGCTGGTTAATACCTCCAATGTTCCTCTAATTTAGTTTATTGTGCCAAGTACCAAGTGGCTCCATAAATTCTGGCATTTGTGTCTTGAGGTGAGGTAACACGCCATTCCCTCCCGGGACAGGTGAGATGCCTCTTCGACGAGTTTGCAAAAAAATGTCCGTGATCCATCAATCTCACGGACCGCGTGTTGTCAGGCAAAGATGATTTTGTACCACATCGTCATTTTACTAGCAGGTAAAGTTTTCGTGTTCGGTCCAAAAGTTTGCCGCCATGCAATGTTTACCTATGGTTCACAAAGGCGCAGTTTTCCATCCGACAAAAAACATTTTCCCGCTAGCTACAAAAAAGAATAGATACTCTAATTAATGGATTGCAAGATTTCAAGATAGAAGTGCATTCGGTTATCGACACCTCAGCCAAGTTAGGACGCGACGTAAAAATTGGCGATTTTGTAACAATAGGGCGCGATGTCCTGCTAGGTGACAATGTGAAGATAGAGGACGGTGCAAGGATATTTCATGGGTGCAGGATAGGGAACGGTTCGATCATAGGCCCAAATGCCATCCTCCGACCGAACACGGTGATAGGACAAGGAACCATATTTGGCTCCTGCTCCGTTTCTGAAGGCGAGAACAAGGTAGGCAATAATACTACCATCCATGCCCAGTGTCACATCACTTCTTCCGTAGAGATAGGCGACAACTGCTTTATTGCACCATTCTTCATAGCATCAAACACCCCGGACATATCGTCCGGCACTCACGGCACTGCCAAAACCGAACGCGGTAAAAAATTGCCAACAAGAATAGAGGACCATGTACGGATTGGGATCTGCGTTTCGATGACGCCCGGGCATACGATAGGTCACCATTCCGAAATTTATCAAAATTGTCTAATCACTAAGGATATTCCACCCTACAGTATTGTTAAGGGAGGTAAGGATCAGGTTGGGAGGGTAATTGGAAAAAATGCGCCAAATATGTGATGCTCACGTCCACCTAGGCAAGTCTGCGGGAATCTATCACACCCTCCATGTCGAGGAGATCTCTAATTTCATCTCAAAATATGGAATCGAAGGCCTGCTGCTGATGCCTTTTGAGCTTGAGGTGGACAAAAGCAATGAAAAAATCCACCAGCTTTCCAAGACCTATAAGGAGATCAACGGGCTTTACTGGATACAAAAAACCCATGTGGATTTGGACGCCAAAAATATCAGGAAGATGGTAGGTGATGGTTTTGTTGGTGCAAAGTTCCACGGTACATACGAAAACCTTGCAGTAAGCGACGAGATTTATTCCCCTGTCATGGAGGCCCTCAGTGACAAAGAAGCCCTTTTGCTAGTTCACACCGGCAGGTACAAAGACGGCGACATTTCCTCAAACACGTCCTTCCGCCACGCCATCCAAGTTGCCCAAAAGTATCCCAAGATCAAAGTAATAATGGGACACATGGGGGGAAATGACACCTCGATAGTAAAGCAGGCCCTAGAAGCGGCGGTTAACCTTCCGAACGTTTGGTTTGAAACCTCCGGCATAACCACCCCGTACAGGGTTGAGAGGGGTGTCGACGTCATAGGTGCGGAAAGGATCTTGTTTGGAAGCGATGCGCCTTGGTGCAGCTTCAGATCCATGTTTTACGGAGTCGAGGACTCGCTGCTTGATGAAAAGACGAAACACCGAATATTCTATGAGAATTTCAGGAAGCTCGTACCGACCTAGTGCGGGATAAGCAGGAAAGATATCAATGAAAGAAACCTACTACTGCTTTTTTCCGGTTAGGGACGGGCAGGACTCTATAGCGCAGGTAATGGACAGCCTCATTAACCAGACAGCCCCTCCTGCCAAAATAATTGTTGTAGATGACGGATCTTCTGACGACACCCCGAAGATCCTCTCAGAATATGAAAAAAAGTACGGCTCACTGGTAAAGGTAATTCACACGGGAAGCACTACGCGCGATTACAGGAGGATCCCCAAGCTGTGGAACCTGTGCCTAGAAAGGGGATATGATTACCACATGATAGGTGCGGGCGACTGCATCTTTGAGAGGGAGTATGCAGAAAAATTACTCAAGGAATTGGAAAAGAAGCCCAACTTGGCAATTTGCTCGGGAGACTATGGCACAAGAAAGTCTCTTGCTCCCCACGGGGCGGGCAGGTTTGTAAGACAGTCGTTCTTTTTCAAGAACTACGAAAAATATCCAGAAATAATAGGATACGAGTCAGAGATTCTGTTCAGGTGCATCATCCAGAAGCACGACATGGAGATTTTCAACGATGTCAGGTTCGAGCATGTAGACAAGCTTGGCCACGGCCACAACTTTGACGAGTTCGGCCAGGGAATGAAGGCGCTCGGCTACCACCCGTTGTATGTGCTGGCAAGATGCGCCTTGGAATTCATGCGCAATGGCGAGATAGGAAGAAAGGGAGCCCTCAACATACTTTACAAGTTCCTAGTCTTCAGACCTGACCCAAAGGGAGGCTACTATTCCTACTTTCCCGACGACATAAGGCTGGAAATCCGCAGATTCCAGTGGAACAAGATAAAAAAATTTGCATCCAACCCGAAGAAAATTGCCGCCCTCCTAAAATAGGCGGTCCGTTTCTTTCAATTCCAAACTGATTGTCAGACGATACCAAACCTCGAGGGCAAGGACCGACAGCAATTTTGTAACATACCTGATGTCCTTCTCTGACCTGTCAAGGGCAGCAGGAATCCAATCCTTGTTGATAAGCTGGTTCTTGACCGTTCTGGAATCCTCCCCAAGATACGTCCTGATGAGGTTTTTTCCGTGGTTCTTCCAGAAGGCAGAAAGGTCTGGACTGAATCCTTTCTTGTTGAACTCCGACTTGAATTTCTTTTTGCCAAGGATCTCCCTGAGGGGCAGCTTGCCGAGGTTTTTTGAGCGGTCATATTTTTTTTCCACAGGAACATGGAAGGCAAATCTTATGAGGTCGTGGTCCAGCATCGGCGAGAAGCCTTTCATATCAAAATGCGAATGTATTTTGTCAAGTGCAGGCACCCAGTCATACGTGAGCTTGCCGCCGTAGTCTGCCAGAAGGACCTGTTCCAGGCTTCCAAGCTGGTTGTCAAAATGCCCCCTTAGCAGGTTGTAGATTCCTTTCCAGTCAAAGCGGGCGGCAGGCCCAAACATCTTTTCCTGGTCATCAACCCAGTCCCTGTTGTGGCATTGAAGGTACGTACTTGCCCTTGCCGCCCATCCATCGCCCGGCTTTATTGTGTCAAGATATTGCTTGTACCTGAACACGTATCCTCCAAACAACTCGTCCCCGCCGTCCCCTGTTACAAGTATGTCTGAGAACCTCTTGGCCTTTTGCGCAACATAAAACCAGTAGTAATGCCACTTGGGCTCCCCTACGATCGCTATCTGTTGCGGCAGGTTGTCAAGAAAATTGTCCAGAATCAGCGTTTCAAAATCGGTTCCAAAGTGTCGGGCTATCTCCCTTGCAGAATTCACCTCTTCGTCGTTTTCGCTGAACCCTGCGCTCAGGCAGGTGATTTTCATGTCTGGAAAGACTTCACGGAACAGCGTCAGCATAAGGAGCGAGTCAATCCCGCCGCTCAGTGCAAGTGTAATGCTTGCCGGCTTTTCCCTATTTACAAAATTTTTGATGATTCCTTTTAGGCGGGTCTCCACATCCTCAGATGTGGCGCTTGCAGGTTCCGGCACTGCGTCCTTCCAGCCAAGGTTGGGAAGGAACGTGTTTTTTTTAGTGGGGTCATAGCGGAGGGTAAGGACGTTCCTTACAAGGTCAAGGTCAACCGCATCTGCCATTTTTCATATCCAGTCTTCCCGGAATTTATGTTCTAATATAACTTGAGTCTGGCAATAGGACGAGATTGTTGGAACAGACGTGGGTTGGCTTGCGCGCCCTACATCAGTGCCTGCGAGGCTTCGTGGAACATGGCGCTCTTTGCACATCCTGCAGCGAGCTCGTCTCCTGATCCCCTTCTCATAATGCCCCTGTATAGGCCGTCCTCAAGCTTTGCGCCGACTCTCTGCTCCCATTCCTCTACTGTGGTGGAATACTTCTTCTGGATTCTGTCCCTGTACCACTCTGGGATTACGTTGAACGCGCAGAACGGGATGATTCTAAGGTCTGGTGTGAGGTAGTGTATGTCGCATCTCTGCAGCCTTTCAAGGTCCTCGTTGTACTTGTCCTGGAAGTGCATCATTCCAAGGAAGAGTCCCTTTACGTGCCATGATCCTACCGCGTCAAATGATCTCTTCATGAGTATGTTGCCGAAC
>DATFCV010000052.1:0-7755 GCA_035252645.1 Nitrosotalea sp.
ACAAAGAACGATAGGGGAATTTGATGTCCTAGTAAAGATGGAAGCAGAAGACTCGGATTCCTTGAGAAGAATCATCAGATGGAAGGTCGTCAGAAATGAGAATGTCCTGTCTGTCGTAACTCTGATGTGCATGAGAAACTCGCTGTGCACCATACTTGAAGAACAAGAATCCTGCTAGCCTATCTGCCCTCCAAAAAGATGATCATGGATTTTGAATACGATTGGGGAGTAGGTCTACTGATCATTTTGGACAAGGCGATCACAGTAGACCCATGCTGATAATTAACACCAAAATTATCTAAGTATATGCTATGGTTTTTTGTATATTTCATAGACCTATGTATCTGCTATAGACTGTACGTTCTATATGGCTAAACCCTATTCATGAGGAAAACCGTAGTTATGCGCAGTACCAGAGGTTCTCGAAATCATGAGCCGGTTTCTGATATTACGTCCTGAACCGTCTCGTTGATCACTGCTTCTGCAATGTCGCTAGAATACTCGGCAGTCCTTCTGATATCCTCGAGGACGAATTTGATTACGCTGGTATACTTCCTGGATTCTTCCAAGCTATCCGTAAACTCCTTCTCCTTTATCGCAATTCTCCGTGCTGTTGATGCCACTAGGTCGGCAAGTGCATAATCTCTCTTGTTTAGCGCTGCAATAGAGTCCTCAAATACCTTGAGCGATTCCTCGCTTAGCCTAGTAACCTTTTGTAACAGTGCAGGTTCCAGAGTCGATTTCAAAAATTTTATTCTACTTGCTATGGAGACTGCATGATCTGCTACTCTTTCTATTGATTTGACGACTATCCTGTAACTAATGCAATCCGAAGGTTTTTTCAGGCCAATGTCACGGAGGATTCTCTCATGTTCTACTGCCAGAGTGAGATTGCGAAGGATATACAAGCTAAAGCGATCGACCTCATCATCAAGATGTGTAATTTCCTCTCCAAGCTCGGCATCCATCTCCTTTAGGGCATCAATGGCCTGCCTATGCATAGTGGTTGTTAGCAGAAACATCCTCTTCAAAGCATCATTTATGGAAAGCTCGGGAAGGCTGGTCAGAATCTGGATGGTTATAGATTCCGGGGTCGAACCGACAATTTCTGTGCCTATCATATTTCTCCTTACAAGATCTCTTATGGCCTGCTTGTGTTCAAGTTGGATCCTTCCGCCTTTGGATTGAATCTCTAACATTTGATAACCTGCCAGATACATGGCTATCACCTTTCGCTGTATGGACTCCACCGGTTCTTTCTGACTGATGACAGTTCTTGATTTCATTATTTTTGGACTCTGAATCGTTCCAGTAGGCAAGATAGATAGTGATTGGTTTACATTTTTTACGATGGATACTGGATCGCCAGTCTTGAGATTTAATTCATCAATCCATTTCTTAGGTAGGGAGAGAACGTACGTTGATCCACCAACAAGCTGTAACTTCCGTACCTCCTTTTCATTTAGTAGCTCTACCAATTGATGTTTCTATAACTGTAATAATTAAAGCGGTTGTGACCTCATTCTATGTAGTACTATATAGAACTATATTCTAATATGAAACTTAAGAAATTATGGTCGAACCTCTGATATCTGCATCAAAAGTCATATCAGATATACTTGATGGAAACTGTGAAACTGAAGGGAGGATCCCCCATTTATGACAAAATCTTCAAGATAACTGCAGCCACTGCAGCATGCTACATTCTGGCAGTTATAGTATTGATAGTGTTTCAGCTTGCTACCGGATCGTACCAAATCTGGGTGCAGGAAGGGATCTCATTTCTTACCGGCTCCAATTGGAATGCAGTAGAAGGAAGCGAATCGTATGGAGCTGCACCGTATATTTTAGGCACATTTGTTACCGCAGGTCTTGCAATGCTGATCGGCGTCCCTATAAGCATAGGGATAGCGATGTTTCTTTCTGACCTTGCCCCAAAGACCCTACGTTCTGGACTATCATTTGTCATTGAAATTCTTGCCTCTGTACCAAGCGTGATTTACGGACTGTGGGGCATGTTTGTGTTTAGGGACTACCTGCGTGATTGGATTGAGGTTCCACTTAACAATGCATTTGGAAACAAAGTCTTCATTTTTTCGGGAACGCCATTTGGCTTGGATATTTTTACTGCGAGCGTGGTACTTGCCATCATGATAATTCCAACAATTGCATCGATTTCACGGGAAATTATGATTGCCGTCCCAAGTACCCAACGGGAGGCCGCTTACATGCTTGGGGCTACGAAGTGGGAGGTGTTCAAAATGGCAGTCATGCCATACTCAAAATCCGGCCTTGTTGGCGCCTCGATTCTGGGACTGGGCAGAGCCGTAGGGGAGACGATGGCTGTCACCATGTTAATTGGCAACGCAACGGGTCCACAGGCCTTTCCTACATCGTTGTTTGGACCAGGGCAAACTATGTCGAGTATCATTGCAAATGAATTTCCAGAGGCGTCGCAGGGAAGTCTTCACATGGCCGCGTTGATAGGCGTAGGCTTGATACTTTTCGTTATGGCCATTGTCATCAACATTGTTGCGCAATTCTTGGTTTCCAAAGTGGTCAAGGCCCACGAGGGGGCAGTACTGGCATGATTACAATGGAGCAGAGGGCGGAATTTAGAAAGCACTTTAGGAATAATATCAGAAGCAGACTTGCCACTGACAAAATAGTAAAGGGTATAGTGATCTGCTGTGTAGGGCTGGCCGTAATCCCCCTGGGAAGCATACTCCTTGAGGTTGTGAGGAACGGCGCGCCAGCCTTGAGCATCACCTTGCTCACTCAACCACCTGGCGCGGTGGGATCTGATAATCCTGGAGGAATCGGCCCCGCAATACAAGGAACCCTTATGCTAATAGGCACGTCAAGCTTGATTGGAGTGCCCATCGGTGTGATGGCAGGCATATTCCTCTCGGAATTTGGCAACAACAGGTTCGGCCATGCGGTTAGGTTCTTTAACGATGTATTGGCGGAGTTCCCAACAATTGTGATAGGGCTTTTTGCGTTTGTGATGATTGTACTGACACTGGGCTACTTTTCCATTATGGCAGGGATGTTTGCCCTTTCTATCATCATGCTGCCAATTATTACTAGGACCACCGAAGAATCACTAAAGCTGGTTCCTATAACGTACAGGGAAGCGGGGTATGCACTAGGAATCAAAAGATGGACCATAGTACTCAGGATACTTCTTACCAGCGCCAAGAGCGGTCTTATCACTGGCATAATGCTAGCTGTTGCAAGAATAGGGGGAGAGACTGCTCCCCTGATATTTACAATCCTTGGAAGCAGCGACTTTTTCACAGGCTTTGATCAACCGATGGATGCGTTGCCGCTCAGGATCTGGAGACTCTCGTTACTTCCGTATGATACAGCAACGGCTCAAGGATGGGGGGCGGCTTTGATCTTGATACTTGTAGTGCTCTCAATCAACGTAGGCGTTAGATACGCGTTCTTGCGAAAACGTGGAGGTGGACGGTTTAGGATTACAGCGGGTGGATAAAATGGAAACATTGACAAGGACCCCGATTTCCCACCGGACTGCGGAAGAGCCGAGGTACAAATTGATTGCGGAAAATATTGTTGCCTCTTACAATGGAGTGGTTGCAGTAAAAGGAGTCACGATGAAATTCAGGGAACGTGCGGTTACTGCCTTGATAGGGCCATCAGGATGCGGAAAGACCACTTTTCTCCGTTGTCTTAACAGGATGCATGAACTTTCAAAGAACGCCAAAGTGACGGGGAAAGTACTACTCGATGGGCAAGACCTCTACTCGAACCGAGAGGATGCAATCATCCACAGGAGAAAAATAGGAATGGTGTTCCAAAAACCAAATCCATTTCCCACCATGTCAATTTATGACAATGTTGCAGCTGGACTCAAGTTGAACGGCGTAAAGAACAGGAAGATATTAGATCAGATCGTCCAAGGCTGCCTCGAGATGGTGTATCTTTGGGACGAGGTAAAACACGACCTCAAGAAGCCAGGCATGAGCCTTTCAGGCGGTCAGCAACAGCGCCTCTGCATTGCGCGGGCGCTTGCAATACAACCCGAGGTCCTACTGATGGACGAGCCCGCATCTGCACTTGATCCGATTGCCACGCAGAAGATTGAGGAAATGATGACCGAGCTGAAAAAGGAATATGCCATAATCATAGTAACACATAACATGCAGCAAGCTGTGAGAGTATCAGACTATACTGGCTTCATGTACCTAGGAGATTTGGTTGAGTTTGGGGAGACCAAACAAATCTTTGAGAACCCAAGAAACGAGATCACGGCAAAGTATGTCCAGGGGCAGTTTGGCTAGTTGACACGGCTAATAGATCCCCACCTTCAAAAGCTCTCATTTCTGATGGAAAAGATGGGCTCGATGGCACTAGAATCGATAAACTTGGCGATTGACTCGTATCTTGAGAGGAAAGACGCAGTCCAAGAAGCCCACAAACTCTCCCAAGAGATACTGAGTCTGTATGACGAGGTCGGTGACCTTACCTTTGATATGATACTGCGTTACCAACCGATGGCAAGCGATTTTAGGCTTATCAGGTCCTGCCTTGAGGTCTCCTACGGGTTTACGAGGTTCGGTCGCTATGCATATGACATAACCAAGGTGAGGGACATGTTTGGGGACATCTCGGAGTGCAAGAACGAAGTAATCTACACGCTTTCAGGGGAGATCAAACACATGATAAACATGGCAGTACAATCCTTTGCCACTCTCGATTTGGAGAAAGCAAGACAGCTTAGGACAGACGAGGACTTGGTTGACAAGTATTACAGCAAACATCTTCCCATGCTGATTAACTCCTCAAATGTCAAATGTGCGCTTGCTGACGCGCTTGTTCTGAGATACCTAGAAAGGATTGCAGATCACGCTGCATTCATGGGCGAATCAGTAAATTATATTGTTACGGGTCAGAGACGTTTTCACTAAACGGTTTATCATCTAACCGAGAAGGTTTCGGTGTTTGAATCTGATCTATATAGTCGCCATATCCTATAGGCAGTTACATAAACTACTCCGGTCACACGTAAATAATTAGGCAAGTCCGTAAGATTGATGAAAAAAACTTTCTTGGCAGTAGCTTTTATGCTATTGCTAGTACCAACAACAATCTTGTACGCCAGTGCTCAAAGCAGCCAGTCGTATACCATCACAGGAGCTGGGTCCACATTCGTCTTTCCACTGATGGACAATTGGAGAGTGCAATACAACAGTATGCATTCCAACATAAAACTAAACTACCAGTCCATTGGAAGCGGTGCGGGCATAAAGCTTCTTGAACAAAAGACTGTAGACTTTGCAGCATCTGATGCGCCACTGCAGCCAACCGAACAGGCGGCAGCACCGGGAGTTGTGACCATTCCAGAATCCATTGGAGGAATTACAATATCCTACAACCTACCGGGCATAGACAAAGGAATGAAGCTAACAGGTCCCATAATTGCACAGATCTTCATGGGAAACATCACCATGTGGAACGATCCTGCAATTGCAAACCTAAATCCTGGAATGAACTTGCCGGCACAAAAGATCCTCATAGCTCACCGTGCTGATGGATCTGGAACGACCTACGCATTTACGGACTACTTGTCCAAGGTATATCCGCAATGGAAGACTAGTGTAGGCCAAGGAAAGGTGGTTCCATGGCCAGTAGGGACTGGTGCCCAAGGAAATGCTGGCGTAGCAGGAATAATCAAGAGTACTCCTTACGCTGTGGGATACGTCGAACTAGCATATGCATACCAGAACAACATGACCTATGCATTCGTTCAAAATGCAGATGGTAGCGCCTTTGTCGAACCTACGATAGCCTCTGTTGCTGCGGACGCGGCTGCAGGAGCTACAAGCCTCCCCGCACCCGATGGGGACTGGAGCAAGGTCTCGATAGTAAATGAGCCGGGCAGCAACTCATACCCGATATCCACTCTGACCTATATCATGGCCTACAAGGACCTGAGCCAGGTTAGCGGAGAAACGTCGGACAAGGCACAGGAAGTGACAAACTTCTTGGGCTGGGTTATCCACGGTGGACAACAGTATGCTTCGCCTCTGCTATACGTTCCTTTGCCAGATGCAATGGTAAAGGCAGATGAGCAAGCCGTATCGGAGATAACTTTTGGCGGTAGTGCGGTTCCAGAATTTGGCCCCGTTGCATCTCTAGTCCTAGCCATCGCAATTGTGTCAATAATTGCGGTGTCTGCAAAGACTGGAATGCGATTGATGCCAAAAATCTAAAAATCCTTTTCCTTTTATTTTTACACGCCTCATCATTGTGAATTATAGATCCTAGAGAAAAACGTGTGATTATAGAGCCTATGGCATCTATTTGCGCTGAGTTAATGACTTATGCTGCAGGAATATGAATTAGTGAAAGATTGATGCCAGACAAAATTTGCAGGACATGCGGCGAAGAACTGATAAACTATTCTCAATGCTTTGAATGCAAACGGTCCATTCAGCAAATCTGCATTAAATGCGGAAAAAAGACTACAGAGAGGTTCCACCCAACATGTTTCAAAGACGCAAGGGAGAAGTTTTCAACAGCCTTGAGCATGTCGCTTGCAGAATAAACTGTTTGACCATGGGATAAATGACTTTAATTTTCTTTCATAGAGCACCAGTCTTTACAAAATCTATGTCGCTCAAGGGAAAACATCCTACATTCAACTGAAATTGGATGACAAGAAAAATATCATCATTGCATCAGTAGCTTTGTTAATTTTTGGTGTACTGGTTTTGAATGCGATTCCATATGCAAAAGCATACGACACGGTCAAACAAACTATCGCTGAGAGCCTTGCTAATCAAGGATCCGGGGAATATTCGTGGGGAACCTGGCCTAGTTGTTCGGGAAAACAGAACTCATACACCAACTTTAGCGGAGAGATAACTGATTCTGCTGGGCAAAGAACCCGGTTTTTTGCTGGAAACGGCTCTCTTCCGACAATCCAATGAATCCCCATTTTTTCGAGGAAATTTTCTGATTAGGTGGCCTACAAATGGTTTTTTAAATAAGAGCACAAGAGTCTGGCAATGAACGGGCTTTTGATAGGAAGGTTCCAGCCGTTCCACATAGGGCACCTGGCAGCAGTCAAATTCGCACTTGAAAAAGTAGAAAAGCTCTGGATAGGAATAGGCAGCTCGAACAGGAGCAACGAGAAGAGAAATCCGTTCACCGCAGACGAGAGAAAAGAGATGATCCTCGCGTCACTTGACCCTGATATCAAGCGCAGGGTCGAGATATACTACGTTCCTGACATCGGCGACCATGAACGATGGACCTACCACGTTGACTCGATAGTTCCAAAATATGATGTAGTATTCTCAAATGACGACTTTACAATCTCGCTCTACCAGAGGCGTGGAATGAAGGTAATTCAAGTGCCGTTGTATCAGAGGGAAATGGTATCAGGCACGAACATCCGGGAGATGATACTGGCAGACAAGGACTGGGCGAGCCTCGTTCCTCAGGGAACAAGAGACGTTCTTGTCAAAATAGGCGCAAGGGAAAGGCTGCTAATGATTCCTTAGCGGCAGATCGTAGACGACCTTGAGATGAAGCTGGCAACAGAACCTTCAGGTCACAATGCCGCCTTGGGATCATCGACCGCTTGTTGACTGTAATTATAAATAATGGTCTATAATTTTAGGGAATGGAGAAATTTATTTGGAATATTTGGTAATGCTGCCCGGTCCGACAAACGTTCCGGAAAGAGTGACACGGGCTATGTTTACCCACATGATAAACCAC
>DATFCV010000053.1:0-47126 GCA_035252645.1 Nitrosotalea sp.
TATCTTGAATTAATTCTTCCATGCTAGATATTATCTCTCGTTTTGCTTCTTCAGGAATACCATTGAAATGATACGGGATGTCCATAGAGTGCTCTTGCCAATAATGTCTATCGTTAGAATTCGCTATTAATCTTAGTAGTGCATCAATTTTCATTTTAGTGTCTAGGTCTACCATGTATAGTATTTCCCATTGGAATTGATTAACTTTCTCACTATAGAGATTAGAAAAGATTATCTGTCATAGCGAAGGAGTGTAGGCATTGGTTGAAATAAAATCTGTTTGTAAAAAATGTGATAATCCTACTTCTACGGGGGGTATTTACAGAACCGCTGGTGGGGGAGAATCCTTGAGTTGTCCGAAATGTGGCACTGAGGGGCAGAAAGAAGTTTTTGTATACACCTTTGAAGATGGTTGGGAGTTATTACATGAGTCTGGGGTAAATGATGAAATAAGAAAATTAGGAAATGTATATCTACAATTAGTTAAAGATCCGCTTCAACAGGCACAGGAAGTTAAGCGGTTAGATATTCCTGATGATGTAAAAAGACGTGCTCTAGAAAGTATTGAAAAGGCACAACAAATAATCCGAAATTCTGGAATTATGGAAGAACTAAAGAAAATGGGTATTGGAATAAGAGTTCATTCACTAGTTTCCATATCTGTATGATTACTTGTATTTAGACCCGTGTTTTGCAGTTGACTAAAACAGTAGTATTCTGAATTAAGCGTTCTTTCTCGTCTTACGCTCTGTTCGTCATTCGTCCCTCATTCCCACACTCTGCTAATTGACGAAAGACCAGATTTTGGGAGTGAGTGAATAGCAGGTAAAGCGTTGGTTATTTGAAAAGATGGAGAGCAGTGGCGATCGCAATTCCAGTCATGATTAAGGTCGAGCCTAAAATCGCATACGTATATCTCACTAAATATTTTGTAGACTTCTCTAATCGTTCAGACGATTCTTTTATTTTTTGAATATTATCGTAAAATTCAGGTGGAATACCTGCACCTTGTGATGGCGCTCCCATTTGATGATTTGTTGAATCGTGAGAAATATGTTTTTTGGTCTTGGGGTTGGAAGTTATGAGTACGAAAAGTATTGACGTAACTTATAACTTAGGCATAAAATTGACTAGGTTTTTAGACCCGTGCTTTACAGTTGACTAAAAAACATTTGTTCGAAGAATCAGGTTCATTCTAGGATAAGGCAGAAAATTAAAGGTTGAAGCGTGGATTTGAGATGACAAAAAATTATGAATTTTTCGATACCTGATTTTCAATATGAGGCTGGAATCTTTTCCACAATAATCCAAGAATTACACCATTGACAATCCATGATACTGTCATAGTGACGGCAGATATAGCTCGAAATCCATTAACCAGATCCATTGGAGTTGTGATCGTGTCTGGATTTGGGGGCATTATGACAAACATGATAACCATAAATCCTGCATATCCAACAAATGCAACAAACTTTTTGTTTTTCATCCTCTTGTAAAGCCTTGAGAATGCTAAGGCTCCAAGTCCTGATATTGCTACAAATACAATGTATGTTACTGCTCGAAATACTATGGTGTTAGGGTCACCTACAGTTGGAGGATTTGCAGGATATTTCAAGAACGGAATAAAATAGAGTGTTGCCCACATTATACCTGTAAGTATTAGAGATTTTGTGACATAGTTTTGACTTGGTAGAATATTTCTTGAATATGCAAAGACTAGTCCAAATAAAGAACCAGTAGCAACACCAAGCATGGCACCTGCAACTATCGAGCCTTGTTTTTGCCATATCCTGTAATCTGTAAATTGTTGCTGGAACTGTGGAGTGTTTTGGGTTTCACCTGATTCAAACTTTCTCAAGTTCTCAAGTCCAATGGCTTTGTCAAGATATGGTTCAACGATTGCGACGTTGATAAGACCATGAATCAAGCCTGCCAAGAGTCCAGCGAATAAAACTATAGCAAAAAAGGAGAGGGTTTTCATTTCGTTTTACCTAATGACATGGAAAACCCGATGCATGTCTCATGTCATGAGTAAATTCGTGTAGATATCCATTGGTGCCTCCCATCTGAGTATATGCTATCTGACCTTCTGCTACACTAAACAGTTGTCCTTGGTCAAAACCCACCATGAAATACCCAAGTCCAAATATTGCACAAAGTGTCGCTGCTGCAATTATTGGAACCACTCGTTTTGTTGCTGTTATTTGAGACGTGTTTATCATTTCTGAAACGTTTTTGGTTGACATTTATTTAAAGTATTGGACAGTTTATCCAACGCATGGTTGAATTTACACCGTGAGCGATTGATTTTGCGATAAGGCAGAAAATCGGAGGTTGAAGCGTTGGATTTAGACCAGTGTTTTGCAGTTGACTAAAAAACATTAGGATCTAAAATGAACCCAGCCGCATCTATTAATGATGCCACGCTTCCTACCATCGCCCCAAACTACGTTCTTGCCTGCTGTGACATAGCCTATCTCATAAAGGGGGATCCCAAGGCGCTTGGCAATTCCTATTACTCGTCCCAGGCTCCCTTTAGGGACTGTGGCAACTATCTCGTATTCTTCACCGCCACAGAACACAAGTTTTGTCACGCTGACTGCATTTTTTACTGCAAAATTCAAGACTTCATTTTCCATCGGAATTCTTGTTATGACAAACCTCCTTTTACTCAACTTGCTCATGTCATTTAGGGTGGCAGAGAGTCCGTCGCTTGAGTCCATTGATGACGTAAAATACTTCGCCGCTTGCAATCCAAAGTCCAGATGTGGAGTGGGCAGAAATAGACGCTTTTTGCATTTTTCTGCAAAACCGCGGCTAGCATTGAAGTTTTGGAGTATGATTCTTAGACCTGCAGTGGTATAGCCAAAGGGTCCCGTGGTAACGATTATGTCGCCCTTTTCTGCTCCTTTTCTGCGTACAATTCTACCCCCAGTCCCAAACATAGAGACATCTATGATTATTTCCTTTCCTTTGTTTACGTCTCCACCCACGATTTTCACGCCAAATTCTTTGGAGGCCTTCTTAAAGCCCTTGGCTAGTTCATTCACCACCTTTCTCGTAATTCCGGAAGGGAGTGCAAGAGAGATTATTGCATATCGTGGTCTTATCCCCTTGCAAGCAAAATCACTGACGCAAGACACTATGCTTTTTCTGGCAATCTGGCTCAATTTCATTCCCTTGGGGACATCGGTACTCTGAACCAGCATGTCTGCCTTGACAAAGAAATTTCGACCATCCATGTATAAGGTTTCGACGTCCTCAGGAACAAACCCCCTCCCAAGACCAAAACTATTCTGAAAGGTCTTAATTATTTCTAATTCGTCTGGCTTCCTCATAGCTCTTTGTGACAAGTCTGGAAATTTCCTTTTCAATCCTTTTTACCTTTTCTAATTCGTTCGATTCGGTGGAAACCCTGATTATATGTTCGGTGTTTGACTGTCTCACGAGAACCCAGCTATCTTCATCGATTATCGCCTTTATCCCATCGATTGTTATAACCTGGCTAAACCTACCTTTCATTTTCTTTGACAATATGCGGAGGGTCTTTTCATGAAATTTGGAATCCACATTCACCTTGCTTCTTTGTTGGATGTATCCTTGCATGAATCTGGTGATGTCGGTAAAGTCTGCCGTCCCAACCATTGACGAGACAAGGCCGCTTGTCAGTAGTCCGTCTCTGCACATGTTGAATCTAGGTAAAATGAAACCTGCACTGCTGCCCTCGCCACCTGCCTGCGCATTTGTCTTTAGCATCAAGTCTACCACGTTTGCCTCGCCTACCTTTGATCGTCTGACGCTTCCACCCTCATCCCTGATGAACTTCTCAATTGCTATGCTAGTGTCAATACTCAAGACAAATCTTTTGTAACCGATCTCAAGGGCCTTGGCCACGCCAAGTCCGAGAGTAACATCTGGTGCCTGCTTCTTTCCATCCTTCACCACAACAAGTCTGTCGCCATCCAAATCGAAGGCAAAACCAACGTCGCTTGCTCTTGATAATCTTGTAAGGCCGTGTAGGGGGTCGGAGGTAGGATCAGGTCCCCGTGATGATTTGCCAGAATCTTGATTGATCGCCTTTATTTTGCAACCGAGTTTTTTCAGAAGGAGGGGCGCGACTTTAAAGGCGGCACCCCCGCCGACATCGAGGGCGATCTTGGGGTTACCCCGCACACTGCCAATCAGCTTTATGGCTTCATCTACATAGTTTGAATCAATTTCAGACTCGGAACCTATCTTAGATTTCGGAAATTTGTTTTCTTTAACAAGGCGATTCAGTTCCTTTTCATTTATTCCCCTCCCCTCTATTATGAATTTCAGGCCGTTCCATTCTAATGGGTTATGGGAAGACGTTATGATAAGCCCACTTCCAAATCTCCTCGATTCCCTGAAAGCAACCGGAGTGGGAGCAATCCCGAGATTATACACTGAAATCCCCCTCTCCATCAAAGAGGCAGCAGCTACTTGTGCCAGGATGTCGCTAGAAGGTCTCGTATCGCGAGCAAGTACGCATCTTTTTGATTTTATAAGACTTGAAAAGCCGCGGCAAAAGTGCACCACATCCTTGAGGTTTAGATCATCTGCAAAAATTCCTCGTACTCCGGAGATTGATACTTTCAATATGTCAAAAGCAGAAAGGCTTTTTATAAACTCTAATGGCAATCCGAACCAATGCCTCGATAGCTCAGCCTGGTAGAGCGAACGCCTCGTAAGCGTTAGGCCGCGGGATCGAATCCCGCTCGAGGCTTGTAATTTTTTACACCAGCCCAACTTCCCTGACTTGACGATACTCAAAGAAGTTTGAGCAATTCCAGCCACTTGGGGACCTACCTCTCTAGTAAAACTTACTGGTAAACCATTGCGATGACACGACCCGAACATTACGTAAAACTGCTAAAACCTAACACTAATGAAACCCTAGAATTTTTTGTTCGTTTCCTGCACTTCATATGCAGTCTCTATGTCCAATTCCAATTCTTTTGCAAGTCCCTTCCACCATGCAAGAACTTCTGTCACGCTACTCCCCGTCAGATGTGACAAAATACGTCCTTATAGATCTGTCGGTTGTTTTATACTAGACCCTGGTTGCTTCGATCTGCCATGTTATTGTACCATTTGTCAATGCCGAAGATCCCTTGCAGTCAATTTTTTCAGCCCTGGGGTGACACAGCTGCAAAATTCTGAAGATCTTAAAACAAACACTGATGGAGGTTTGAAATGCTTGCAGATGGCGTCCTAGAGGTCTAGACCGAAGGAATCAGCCAAGTTCTGGAATCTGGTATATGTTTCTAGATACTGTCTGCCTTTTGGAGTTATTACAAATGTGTTTTTGCCGTCGAACTCTATCCTGTTTATAAGACCGGCACCGGTCAGGTTCTCGATAAATTTCGATAACCTTGAATGTGATAGGTTTGCCTTGGTCAGCAATGCAGTTACGTTTATGCCGTGTGCTCCGCTTTCCTCTGTAACTGTAAGAAGATCGCATACTATCTGCATGCTGGTTCTATACGCTACCATATTCGGTACTTATAAGGCGAGGTGATATAAGGGTATTACTACATTCCCACACATCTCATTATCAAAATCTGTTGAAATGGATTTTTTACCTATGGATCGTATTGTAAAGTGTTGGATTTTTCATGTGTGGAAGGCTGTTCCAAGTGCTGTGTCGAGAGGGAATATTATCCATCTGTAAAATTCGGTAAGATAGGGGTGCTCGTTCTACCTGAGGAGAAAAAAAGGCTGGAGGACCTTTCAAAGAAACACTCCGTAAAAGCGATCATCCTCCCCAGGATAGGAGTATCAGAAAAGGCAGCCAGTCCTGACAAAATCCTTGCATTCCAGATGATGGGAAGGGAATCCAACGGTAATACGTGCCCCTTCCTTGACACAGAAGGGAGTGAAAGATCCCCGCATGGGGGATACAGGTGTAAAATTTACGATGAGAGGCCTCTTGCCTGCAGGGCCTATCCACTGATGGAATCCTCGCCCCCTGCACTTGATCCGAAATGTAAATTCTGTGAAACATGTTCCAACGCTAGTGGCAACATCAATTCCGAGATGGAATCACTTCTCAAGATAAAGAGTAAGATGGCGGCAACTGAAAAGTACATCTGGAGATATGCTACGGGAGTAGGAGATTCGTCTGACATGAATCAGATAGAGACCGGATGGTTCTTAATTTGACTTGTTGACCCGTTCATGGGTGCCTGGGTAATGCTCGGAGATCTTTTTGGAGTAACACTTACTGCACAATGAGCCCTTTATGTTCCATGTTTCCATTGGTTGGTATACGTGGTCCAAAGAACCGTTACACAGTGCACATTTGCCAGTTAATCCTTCCACGTTTTTAAAACGCCTCCTTTTCGTTATAAAAATCATGTTAAATAGTACCAATTTGGTACAATAAGACAGCGGTAGATCGGATGGCCAAATGCGGACCTCCTGCAAGAGACCTATCGGTCAGCCATCTGCCGCTTCTTTGTTAGAGTCCTTTAGAACAAGTCCTGCACTATCTTCTGAATGCCGGAGATCTCATCTTCTTCTTGCTTTATTTTCTTTTCAATCACTCGTATCATCGAGTCTAACCAGAGATGGTGTGAGAAGAAGTTGTGATATGTGTTTGCAGCAGTCATCTCGTCGTCTACCACTGTGTCTTCTAGAAACTTTGTTACAACCGTATCGGTTAACTTCAGGATCCTCTGATTAAGTTTGACGCTCTTGAAAATCGGTTCAAGTTTTGATATATCTTCTTTGAAATCGCCCTTGGTGGAAATTATTTTTTCGTGTAGGATTTTGAAATATACCGCAACAAAAAAGAGCGTTGCGTATCTCTTTGTCTTGTGACCGCCCTTCTTCCCATAGCTCAAGCTCTTTTTTGCATACTCTTTGACAAGGTAAGGATACAACAACAAGCGGAAGTCGTCCTTTAACTTTTCATTGAATACCTCGTCATATTTACTGCCCCTTGGAAGAAATTGAGCGGGAGAGCTGTATGATTCGGTTGGTCTCTGTTCTATACCAGCTACAAATGCCTGTATGGCATCCTTGGCAACAATTACTTTTTTGTGATTGTCAGGCAGATACTTGTTGTAGATGTGATCTCCTACGAACTCGGATTGCTGTGACTTGGTCTTGCTGTCAAATGATCCCGCCTGTATCTCGTAAAAATATCCCATGCTTTCCATCTGTGATTTGATTGACTTGTGAAAATCCATGAGGGAGACCAGATCCTTCCCTCGCACCGCATTCTGTGAGTTTCTATACTTTGTAATGTTGTTTTGATCCAATTCGTCAGCCGCTTTGATTATGGTGACAGTTATGCTGCCCTCTAGGTTGTGGGTTCGCTTGGCATGGTCCAGAACAGAGTTGGACGTCTGTGCCCCGTTTACTATCTGAGGGGCATGCAATACTATGGAGTTGTCCTCAAGCTCCTCAAAATCATTTACAACAATGGTTATTCCGTTGTTGTAGTAGAAGAATTTGTTGGGCGTTTCCTGCAAGGTCTCGCGCAGGCCTTTGTTAACGGTAGTCTTGAACTGCATCCATTGCCTTATGTTGGACTCAAATACGTAATCGCGGTTTTTGGTAACAAAATTTGTTAGTTCCCTTAGCTTTAGGATTCCAAGTAGTGTATTCTGATACCTCAACTTGCTCTCTAGCCTGATGGCAGCCTTCTTTCCTATGGCTGGCTTTTTTATCCTGTCCCAAAGTTTTTGAACTATTATGTCCATATCGTAGATCTCAACATTCTCATAGTTCTCTTCTTCAACACTCTGGTCAGTAACGTAAACGCATTCGACCTTCAGGTTCTTTTTTTGAATTTGTGTAACTAGGTGGGCAATCTCGGGTCGCATTTTTGCCACATCCTTGAGGAGCAGGTTTTGCACATCATGCTTGAACTTGGCAATTGCCTCCATAGAGTGTGAGGTACCATACTTTGACTGGAAAAGATAGATTTTGTCCTCGGAAAAATCGACCGGTAGGTATGCATCTATGCCCAAGTCATTTGCCCCGTCAATAATCGCATCAGTAGCATCGTCTTCTGTTGCCTCAAACACCCTGGTCAAAACCCATTGCAGGAAATTGTGCCCCTTTTCGACCTCGTTTTGGGCATCCTCGGCGTATTCCCTTACGCTGTCACGCACATTCTGACCAAATCCCTCCAGTGGCATGCCACTTGGAGATTGTGGTGCGGGTGGTTTGGCTCCTGGAATGTATTCCAACAGCCCGTTATTTCTGTCCGCCAAGTCTAAGGAGGTTAGAAAGTGGTATATTTAGAAAAGTGGGTTATTATATTATAATCAAGGTGAGGAAGGGATTCGAACCCCTATAGATTCGCTCTGCAGGCGAACGCATAGCCGCTCTGCCACCTCACCGCAATCAAACAGGTTTCCTATGAACAATTAAATCTTTTAGAATTTGGAGAACTGTTTTGCAGCTAGTCTTACATCCTCTGCCTTTATTGTTTTTCTGCCCGCATGCGATGACATGTCCACCGCGCCCTTAGCGATGGCGGTACCGATTTCTTCTAAGATTCTCCTCAATTCATTGGCTGACTCGTCACTAACACGGTCAGCACCCGCCTTTTTTAGGATCCTATACATTGCGGAAAGCCCAAATTCCGTGGTCATATTCTAACTCATAATCACTGTGTTAAAAGACTTTTAGAGGATCTGAGGTAATCGATTTATACGCACTGTCTTTATGATATTCCACAATGAGTTGGCTGACCGATGCGCACATCCACCTTTCAGACAGCGAGTTTGAACCGGAACTCCCTTACGTTCTTACTGCCATGAAAAAGATGAGATTGAAGGCTTGCTGTGTATCGATGGACTATTCTAGTTCAAACGCAACCCTTGCCTTGGCAGAAAGAAGCAATCTGGTACTGCCATTTCTTGGAATTCACCCGGAGAGGGCAGGTGATGATTTTGAACCCGTTTTGAAGCTAATAACAAGCAACTCTGATAAAATAGCGGGGATTGGTGAAATCGGCCTTGATAAGACCTATGTGTCAGACGAGAAAGAATTCGGACGCCAAAAGGAAGTATTTAGTAAGATGCTATCCCTGGCAGAAAGGCTTGGTAAGCCCGTATCGATTCATTCTAGGAAGACACTTGAAGAGATATTTTCCATCCTGCCGTCCTTCAACCTCGAGGGCGTTCTGCTGCACTGGTTCGCGGGAAGCAAGAAAGATCTTCAAAAAGCCATGGACTTGGGATGCTATGCCTCCTACGGGCCCGCCATGGTTTATTCACAAGACAAGCAGGTACTTTTTTCCGAGACATCTCCTGACAAGGTTCTGCTTGAAACTGACGGTCCAGTAAAGTTTTCAAGATGTTTTGGTAACAAGACAGCACAGATTACTTTCCTTCCAAGCGTGCTCCTTTGTGCTTCTCACCTTTTGAACAAGTCCTATGATGAAACTCTTGGGATCTTAGAAAAAAATACCAATTCCTACCTAGGCGTATAGGTATAAAATACCCCTTATGCCCATCAGTAAGCGTGAATAGAGTCAGACGAATTTCTACAGAGCTCATGGCTACTTATAAAGAGAAATTTGGAGTTGACTTTAGACAGAACAAGAAGGTAGTTGACGAAGTTGCAGTAGTGAGGTCTAAGGGACTAAAAAACGAAATCGCTGGTTACATAACCGCCCATCTGAGAAGGGAGCTTGAGGAACAAAAAGAAAAAGAATCTATGGCGCGAGAAAGAGAACCTGTTGCAAAACCAGAAGCGATGGAAGAACAGCTAGTCAGCTAAGCCGTCAATTGACGCATCTTTTACCACAAATTCAATATTGAGCAAATACATCTTTCAAAACATGATAACCGTCAGGCTACTTGGTGGAGCAAAGAGATCCTTTCAGTCAGGCCAGATTTCTGTAGATAAATCATCCATATCAGTCTCGGATCTTCTTGCCTTTTTACAAAAAACAGTTTCAAAGGGAATGCCGGCATTTGATGCACGGAATGTCTTAGTAGCGGTCAACGGGGTGGATTCTTCTGCATTGAAGGGGCAAGAAACGATACTTGAGGACGGTGATCTAGTCAGCATAATTCCTGTTGTCCATGGCGGTAGTCAGATGCGAAAAAAGTTCAGGGTTTCGGGACAAAATGTCGAATTGATAAGGACTGGCAGGATTCGAACGGATCCAACTGATTTTCTAGATCTCTTAAGGAAAAAGTTCCCAGAACTGATCGTCCAGGCTATACGTGCGAAATATGTCCTCAGTTCAAACCATGCGAGGAGGGTCATTGAGGTTTCAATGGAGGCACGAGCACGGGGAACAATGCTCTCAAACAAGATTGAGACTGATATGCTTATGCGATTTGCCGCAAGCAGGCAGATTAGCGATGCCATAAGAAAAGCCGGGCTGCAAAAGGGGGAAGACTCAATTCTTATTGTGATTGGACCTTCTACACATTCGGCCAATCTTTATTCTGCGATTAGCGATATGGTAAAACCCCTGGAACCTTTCCCCATGAATGACAGCTTTATCAGAAACGAGTTTAAAATTTCAAAAAAAGAACTTGATTGCATCCAGTCGCCAACCCCGCTGGAAGATCTTCTAATTGAGAAATCTGCAGTATTGTTGCACTGACCATGAAAATGATGATTGGCTACTGACTAAAAATGGCATGGTAAAAACTTGTTTCATACTGTATGCAAGAGTCGTAACAAACCTTCAGTTTATGTCACATGTTAAGGTGCAAGAAAAGCCGGCCGTGGGTAGCAATCTCGAGCGTTCCTCACTGGAGGACTAGTACCGTTCGGTAGATTCCAATGTGGAATCTGAATCTCATCAAAAATTCCCCAATTCTTATCAACAATACCGTGGTATCTCGTGCATGTCGGAATACAACAGATATGAAGCCAAGTATATGCTCATCAGGAACGGTATAGGCAAAATCCTGGATTCACTTGACGCTAAATCTATGGAAGAAGTGGACAAGAGAATCGAGGAGTTAGATATAGACATAGATTATCTCTGCGAGTACCCGGATGTCCTCTGCTCAATTCTGAAAATTGCATGTGGGAGGTCATACGTGGACTTGATAAGGTCTGTTTCGGAAATGGAAGAAACTCGCCATCTGGACTCGAACGGGGGGACCTCTCCTTTGGGGTCGGAAAAACTCTAGAATTGGGGCGAAGGCTGGGTCTTTTTGGACCACCTGCCATCGCCTTGGCCAACTGAAAGGCTACTGGGTTGACTTCTAGCTTATTCCGACGAGTCTCTCTTTGTTTTCATGGTGCTCACAATGTCACTTTCTTTTAGTATGGAAATCCCTGCAATGTCACCCAGAATCTCAACCACTATATTCCAATCATAATTTTCAAGGGATACCTTGTTTGGTATGGCCTTGGCAATTGCGTCAATCATGTCCTTTGTGGACTGTCCCGAGCCACGCTTTTCTACTGTAATCCGGTAGGTATCATGCGCATTCATAACAGAGAGGTGTTTACGCACAGCATCCACTATTTCTTCCAGCGTAGTTTTGGTTGACTCTTGAATGGGTATGAAGCGATGGCAATACCTCATACTCCACGGCTCGTCGAGGATCTTCACTTTGATATCCTTTACAGCTTGGAAAGGATCAATCTTGGTATCCACTACCACTATGCCTGAGAACCTGCTGTGGCCCGTCTTTGCATTGTCATCGCCCAATTCACCCAAGATCTTCGAAATCTCATCTGATGCTTCCTCCTCAAGGTGGCGACTGCACGTTACGATCAAGTTCAAACTGTGCCCAACAACTCCTTCTCACTTACTTTCCCTATTCGCAAAATGTGAAGACCTTTTTTGGTGACTTCTACTATGGTGGACTCGACAGGGTTTAAAATTTCTCCGCCGTCCAACAACAAGTCATATCCTGATAGACCTTCCATTAATTCTGTAGCATTTGACGCCGCCTTTTGACCGGAACGGTTTGCGCTGGTTCCAACAAGCAACTTACATTCCTTGAGGAGGGCAAACACACAAGGGTGATCGGGGATGCGGACGGCTATCTTCCCTTCCAAACCAAGGGCTTCTGCAATTCGTTCATCTTTGAGGGGTAGAACCAAGGTAAGGGGTCCTGGCCAATACTTTGAGGCCAGTTTGCGTGAATGGTCGTCGAATTCTGCAATCTTGGAAATATCAAAGATGGAAAATCCAAGGACTGGTAATTGTTTTTCGGCCTTCCGCCCCTTTATTTTATAGATCTTTTTCACCGCCTTTTTGTTATATGGATCGCATCCAATGCCGTATACTGTGTCTGTGGGAAAGGCCACTACTCCCCCATTCTTTATTATTGTCGCGGCAGCTAGTATTCCGGCGTGGTTGCAGGGCACTTTCATATCATACCTGTTCCAGTGCCGGCAATAATTCTTGTTCTGGAAATGATATAAAGCTGAATTGCCTATATGCTACATGGACGAGGAAATACCACAATGTCAGTGTCCCCCTGGAGGGGAGACCTATCTAAATGAGGATGGCATGGACATTTGTGTATCATGCGGTGGATGGGTAGCCCCCGCGTGATAAAATCTGAGAATTGGCCAAGTATTGCAAGTCTTTTATAGTAAAATATTTTCTTCTAACCCTATGTCCGACGACTATGTGAACGATTTCGAGGACGAATTTGATGACGACGTGGAAGATGAATACGAGGAAGACGAGGAAGAATCCGACTAGATCCTCAAACCAAAGGAATCTGCAAATTCCCTAAAGCCACGATAAGCCTGAAGAAATTCCCTGCCCCTGGAACTGATTCTGTATCTGCATGCTCTTTCTGACGAGTTCTGTTCGAGGAGGCCCTGCTGCACCAGAGTTTCAAGTATCTTCGCCAATCTGCCATGGGAAACATTGGCCTTTCGAATAAGGTAGGTCACACTAGCTCCGGACTCGTCCGGAGACTCGTCCCTAGTGGTACTAAGGATGTCGCCTATGATGCTCATGTGAGTCCTATACGTTGCTGCCAAGCCTCATGCCTCCTCTTAATGGTACCTGAGATATGGGGATGAACAAGGCTCCAAGGCCTGCAATCTTTGTGGAAAGTGAGACGAAGTAAAGTATGGACTTGGGAAAAACTACCGAGTACCAACCCAGAAACTCGCCTAAGGCGAGCAAGCCTAGGCCTGCGGCAACGAAGATGGTGCTTCGTTTCCTATTCTCCATATAGGACATTATGGTCTCAATTGTGCCATATACCAATAGGATAAAAGAAATTGACCTTATAATATGCTCTAGTGAATTTCCGGGTATGATAAAAAGGGGCATGGCAAGCGATTTGAAGTACCTAGATTTTGGGAAGAACGACTTGATGCCGTGCGAGAATGCAATGAAAAAGTAACCCACAGTCTGAATGCCTATTCCTAATGTCTGGATCCAGCCGTCCACGTTATTGTAGTTCAGGAGGAGCATCTCCGTCATAAACCCAAATCCTACCACCCCGAAACCTATTCCGATTGAAAAGAAAGCGATGTTTAGCCGGAAAAGGGTAGGGCTCCCGGTGTTCTTGAATCCGACATAGGAAAAAATTCCCAGAGCTAGCCCTACGACAAATCCCAAGAGGTTAAGAGATATTTCGAGGAATGCTGCGTCCGATAGAGCCAACTATGCGCACTAGTACCTGAAATTAATTAAGTCTTGTAGTGGACTTTTTTCCTACCAGTCATCAAGAGTTCCTGCTGCGCCGCCACCATCGGTGGCATAATCGCCCAGAATGTCAGAATAACGGGCGTCCTTGTAGGCTATGAATTTGACGTATTCTCCATAAGTCATGTCTAAGGAACACTTGGAACACTTGACGTATGAAAAATCGTCGCCCAATTCTGCAATCTCATCACACTTTGGGCATTTGATCTTCATGGCCTAAATACCACCAATTCCCTAATATCTCTTCTTAACCTAAAGTTCTTGTCAGTAGGAAGAATCAGTCTTGTAGTGTGTGTTTCTTGTTTGGGGGGCGCATGATCCACTTCTTTGGAACCTGATTATTACTTGACTAATCGGTAAATTCACGAGTTCAAGAGAAATAATATAACGATTGGATCCCCTTGTGATCCATGGGGTGGAGGGTGATTTGGGTATTGGTTCTATTGTCTACTATTCCAGGCGTGGTATATGCTACATCTCCTGCTAAACTGCATTTGGATTTTGTGAGTGGGATTGTGCAGGATTCTTACAACATGTCATTCTCAGGATCTCTTACTGCATCTGACGGATCACCCCTTCCCGACCGCGCCATTTTCATTGAAGACGATACTACATACACTCGGCCAAATATAATTCTGGCAATCACGACAACGGATTCCCAAGGCAAGTTTCTAGCTCACTGGCAGGCATTGCCAAAGGACAATGGAAGTCCATTCCATTTCTATGCACTCTTTCTTGGTGGCAAGTCCTATGGCTACACGCGTAGCGAAACATACGAGGCGGTCTTGGACCAATCAAACCACACCGCCAGTGGGATGATACCACCAAAGGTGATGCCTAGCTGGTTCAGAGATGCATCAAGACTATGGTATGAGAATAAGATAAAGGACCCTGATTATCTGCACGGCATAACAAATCTAATGGACTATTCAGTCATAAAATCAAGCGGTTTGCACTCATTGACGCATTTGCCGAATTGGCTGAAAAATAACGCAGATTGGCTCTCAGAGGATAAAATATCGGACAATGAATATGAAAACTGCCTCGAATATCTGATAGACAACAATTTGGTCCAATCGGGACTTTAATTTTGCATGTACAGAGCTTTGAAGGTTCAAAGGCCGATATCACCTTAAAGAATTAAATTGCTTAATTTTACGGGTAATTCATGGCTAGAGTCTGCACAAAGTGCAAAAAAGAGATTCCTGATGGCATGGAATTGGATCCAATTGCTGCTGCTTATCCCTGCTGTAATGCTTGCTGGGAAGAATGGAAGCAGTACAGAGTAATGGTGATGAACGAGATGAGGCTGGACATGTCCATGCCTGAGCATCGCAAAGTAGTCAAAAGATACGAGAAGGTATTTGTTGGCGTGATGACTCCAGAGGGAGACGTGATTAATTTTGCCGATGAAAACCAGCGCAAGCCAGACAAACCTTCCTAGATCCCGATTTCCATCCTAGCTCTTTCAGGAATTAGGAGGCCAATTCTCCTTTTTGAGTCTCCTCCAAGGGATTCTACAATCCTTCTTACAGTGTCAGATATGGTCTTTTTTTGTTCCTCAGTAAGTGATAGAAATATCTCCAAAATTCCGTCCAGGTTGAATGCTACAAGTTTTTCTGGATGGCTGGTGATTTCAGCAATATAGGCACCAAACATTGTGGACCTTTGTTCTTCAGATAGGTTGCAAAGCACTTCAAGCCAAGTTCTAAACAAGGTCGCAAACCTGTCAAATTGTATCGTGGGACCTGCCTGCAAGGCATTGTTGATAATCTCCTTTTTGTCCTCATCTGACATCGAAAAAAACTCAGATAACCTTTTCTGGAGTATTGGTTTGCGAAGGAACTCTGGCAAATTCGCAAGAGAAACTATGATGTTTCCAGCGTAATTTGGTCCCGACATGTCAGTAGGGGTTGGTTCCTTTGCTAAAATTGTATTGATGCGATTTTTGACGTTGGACGATCTAGGACGCAACATGTTTTGCACAGGTCCTCCATCGGCTTTATTGCATCGCTGACAATGATGGTTGTTGTACAACGAAAGGATCGCATTTCTTGGCAGTTTGGATTTGGCTTAAATAGACCGCCATTTTCTCATCCTGTATGACTTCCACTGTTATTGTCGGCGGATTTTTTGGCGATGAGGGCAAGGGCAAGATCGTGTCTTATCTTGCAATGAAAGATAACCCGTCGATAGCAGTAAGAGGAGGAGTCGGACCTAACGCCGGCCACACAATTGAACATAACGGAAAAACATACAAAGTAAGGATGCTCCCAAGCGCATTCCTAAATACGGGCACAAGACTGCTGATTGGTCCGGGAGTTGTAGTGAGTCAGGAAGTTTTGCTAAAGGAGATATCTGAATTTGGTGTGGAGGATAGAACCTTCATAGATTTCCAGTGCGGTATGATAGAGGAATCCCACAAGGCCGCTGACTCCAAGGGGAGACTAAAGGAGTCCATAGGGAGCACCGGTACGGGAACGGGACCAGCAAATGCCGACAGGGCCTTGAGAACGCTCAAGCTTGCAAAGGATGTGGGCTCGCTGGCACTTTACCTAGAGGATGTCCCAAATGCTGTAAACTTTGCATTGGATAGGGGGGAAAAAGTCATGGTTGAAGGAACACAGGGAACCTTTCTATCACTTTGGCACGGAACATACCCGTACGTCACGTCAAAGGACGTCACTGCATCCGCGATATGTGCAGACGTTGGACTTGGACCGAAGAGGGTCAATGATGTGGTCGTCGTTTTCAAGTCATATGTAACGAGGGTCGGAGAAGGTCCATTGAAGAACGAACTGAATGCAGAAACGACCACCGCAAAAGGTTGGAAGGAAGTTGGTACGGTGACGGGAAGAACAAGACGCGCCGCCGAGTTTGATTTCGACCTTGCAAAAAGAGCAATAATGCTTAACAGCGCCACGCAGATAGCGGTTACCAAACTAGACGTAGTTTACCCTGAATGTGCACACATGCAGTCTTTCTCAGATCTGAGTTCGCCTGCCAAATACTTCATAAAAAACATCGAGGACAATCTGAAGGTACCAGTAACCCTGATTGGAACTGGGCCAGACGTAAACGACACCATAGACAGACGCGCTGATTTGTAGCAAGCGACTACTTTTAAGGGGGGGCTTTTAGGATGGATTCTATGTCTAAGAGGCCTTTCTATGTGGAACTTTATGATTTGACCGAATTTTCAAGGCTTGTATGTGCGCTTGAGCGAATACCGCGGACCTGTTTCTCCTTCACCCTTGAAGGAAAAGAGGTTGTCTCAGTACAGATGGATCTGCTAAAGGAAAGGCCGGTAAATTATTTCATCCCAAACACGAAATACGGACATTATCTTTCCTATGGATTCAAAACCGGCAAGGAGGATTGCGACATTGTCAACACCATTTCAAATCCCACGTATCTTTATTCGCCAATTATCAGGATAAAGTCACTTCCAGAATCACTAAAACCTGAAACCCCATCTGCATCTGATCCTGCATACGAGCCTGTAGAGCTTGAGGATCTTGCAAGCCTGCTAAAGCTGAGTTATGGATTTGAGGAATCACCATTCCCACTGTTTGCATTTCCAGAGGACTCGAAATGGCAAATCGGAGTATTCATGAACTTTAATGAGTCGGATGAAACATCGTATTTCTGTCATGTAAAGATAGACTATGAGCCCAACAAGCCTTTTCTGAAATACTCAAGCAAGGATGGCATTGAGCCTTCCTTTGTAAGCAGCCTAAGTGAGCATGGCTACTCGTACCTTAAGGTAATAAAGCTAAGAGCCAAACACCCACTTATCAGGACATGACAAGCTTCCGGAAAAGGATGGAAAAGGCTTCGACAAAGAGCAGGATTATTCTTGCAAACGATCTTGACGACTCGGGTGCGGACAAGCTTGAAAGGAAGACATTATCGAACATAACCCTCCTTGGCGGAAATCTATGCGCAATAAAGCTCAATTTTCATGTAATACTGCCTCTTAGCGAAGAAAGCCTTTCGAG
Organism: Nitrosotalea sp.; assembly: GCA_035252645.1. Lineage (GTDB taxonomy): Archaea > Thermoproteota > Nitrososphaeria > Nitrososphaerales > Nitrosopumilaceae > Nitrosotalea. The sequence continues at coordinate 17,644 of DATFCV010000053.1, forward strand.
GATAAACCGTCACGCTCACAGGAAGGGTCTGCAGACCATTGCCGACATAAAGCTGAACGATATAGGGAGCACAAACATGCAGGCAGTCAAAAGGTTGTGGAGGTGCGGGTTTGATGCAGTAATAGCAAATCCGATAATGGGACCTGAAAACCTCAAGGCGCTCGTAGGGGAGGCCCACGACCAAAATAGAGGCGTGATAGCGCTGGTTCACATGAGTCATCCTGGAGCAAAGTTAGGATATGGTCTTAGCATAAGAAACCCAAAAACTGGGAAACCACAGAAACTTCATGACTTGTTTCTCAAGTGGTCGAACTCTGCCAATGTTGACGGCGTTGTGGTAGGAGCTACTGTTCCTGATGTAATTATTCAGACCAAGAAAATAATTGGAAACCGCTGCGACATATATTCCCCCGGTGTGGGCACCCAAGGAGGAAGTGCCAAGGAGGCCTTGGAGGCAGGCTCGAGGTATCTCATAGTTGGAAGGACTATTCTGAACTCGAAGCATCCTGTTTTGGATGCAAAAAAACTACAGCACCTAAGTATAGAATCCTAGTTCCCTAACCTTTTTCATCAGGTTCTGAGCAGTCTTGTAGGTCAGCTTTTCCAAGGCCTCATCGTATCCAAGCCAGATAAAGCCTTGGTGCTCGTGGGAGATCTTTACGTGTTCCGTGGACGTCTTTGCCAAAAAGAAGACTACTTCCTTGTGCACTAGACTGCCATCGCGTTGGTAGTGGTATTCAACCCTGTTCTCAAAACCGTCTAAAAAAGTGACATCGGTAATGCCTGTCTCTTCACTTATTTCCCTCAAGACAGTCTGCTTGAGCGTTTCGCCCTCCTCGATGTTTCCCTTGACGAAATCCCAATGGCCAGAAGGGTAGTTCAAAAGCAGGTAGACCTTGCCGTTTGGTGACTCGCGGAAAAGAATTGCCCCCGCTGATCTTTCTTCTAACATGTATCTGTAACTTGAAAACTAGTATTTCTCCTTTCTACTTGCCAAGCCTGCGGGATCTTTGCTGGAAAGTTCTGATGGCCCTCATCAGATCTATCTTTCTAAACTCGGGCCAGTATACGTCCATAAAAACAAGCTCACTGTATGCACTCTGCCAAATGAGGAACCCACTCAGCCTCTTCTCTCCAGAGGTTCTCAATATCAAGTCGGGCGATGATTGGGGGAGGTGCGAGGTGTAAAGGCATGATTCTATTACATCCTTGTCTATTTGGTTTACGTCAAGGGATCCCTCCTTTATCCTAGCCCCGATCTTTTTTACTGCATCGACAAGCTCATTCTGACCTCCATAGGCTATCGCTATGTTGAGATAGTGGTTATCATAGTCCTTTGTGACTGATTCAAGTTTTTCCAGAATTTCCTTTAGAAAGTCGGGAAGAAGTTCTACGCGGCCTATGGCCTTGACACGCATTCGGTTCTTATGGATGCGAGGATCATTGTACAGTTTTTCAAGCCTCTGATTGATTAGGCCGTATAGGTAGTCCAACTCCTCATCGTTTCTTGTAAGGTTCTCGGCAGAAAGGACGTAAAGAGTGATTATCTTGATGTTTAGCTCCTCACACCAATCAAGCAATTTTTCTACTGCGTCTGCACCCCTAAAGTGGCCATTCATCTTAAATACGAGGTTTCGCCTTGCCCACCTCCTGTTGCCGTCTAGTATGATTGCAACATGCTTGGGAATTTCGCCCGCACGGATCTCTTTCTCAAGTTTTCGAGAATAAAGTGAGTAAAAACCGCCGAATTTGAAAGCCTTATCTTTTATTCCGATAGCACCTCACCGCCCTTCTTCTTCCTATACTTGTGGAAGAGCAGCGATGCTGATATCAGTATTACTGCCAAACCTAAGAGCAATGGAGGAATGAGGGTAAATGGACTCTCGTCCCTCGTTATCACTATTGTAAACTGTGCGATAATTGGATAGAGCGTGAGGAGCACAATGATCCTTAGGATGTCGGTGATCGACCTGATGCTTCCCCTGAACCAACTGCTCAGCAACGACCCTCCAAATATGCATCCAATCCCCATCCAGAGGAACGGCAACATACCAGCAACAAACATGCCGATCGTTTGCTTGTTGGCAACTAGCTTTAGGATCTCGTCTGGTTTGGAAGTGGATATCTGTGGACTCAACGTGCTTACGCCGGCAGTAATTGATGCAAGGATGAAAAGGATTCCTGCCACTAGGGTGAAAACTCTGATAAACCCGGCAGGAGTTGGCTTGGTCCAGTGCGACCATGCTCTGTCAATGTCAAATGCTCTGATGAGGAATGCTCCGCCAAGAACACTTACCATTACCGCAAAGATCTGTGTCGTGAGTCCTAACACCGTTGCGATTCCGCCAATTACAAGCAAGATCCCAGGCACTCCCAAGAAAAATTTTGAATATTTAGAATCAAAGGCTATGGCCTTTAGGTATCTTCCAAGAACGGCATAAGAATATTCCACAGTTCTGCTAACTCTCATTACAACGCGCTTTACCGATACTATTGGCAGGACGTTTTGAATTATTGGAATTACGCTTTCATCATCTTCGCCATCCGAGACAATCACGGCACCGTTTGCTGAAAATGCCTGCACTATGTTTTTTACTTGCATGACGATTTTTTCATCGCCCTGAACGCCCTTTTCCTCCGTACCTGAAACGACTGCGACCTCTGCCTGGTATCCCTTACTTACCAAATCTTCGTAGGTCTTGACGGCGGCAAAGATGGAGTTGGAGTCGGCATCCTCGGGATCTTCAAGCGCAAGTCGCTGAGCTGCCTCGATGCAGGCATTTCTACCTACAACTGGGGTGGTAACCCCCGCCTTGGCTCCAATGTCGTCATCCCTGTCAACACAGATTACGAGAAGCCTGCTGGCTTTGGTTTCCGCTCCTCTCTTCTGGAGTCCAGCCTCTTTGGTTGACATGATATACGAAAATCGTATTTCCTATTAATTAATCTAATTTATGCCAAATATTGTCAAAATTGAAGAAAGTTTTGACCATGTGAGAGCAAATTCTATATTCTCACGGTCTTGCTAGGCTAGACTTGGCGATTAAAGAATCGGTATCGTTTCTCAACGAGTCTATCTTTGATACCTCATCGGACAAGTCCGCCGATGAGATGCCGCTCTTTATCTTGTCTGCCAGTGAGATTGTCTCAGTGAGATAGTCGTTGTATTTCTTTAACGCCTCATCGTAGGTGAGGTAGCTTGCGCGCCACTCGGGAGGGGGATTGGCTTCAATAAGCTCGGAAATTAGCGATGTGGTTTGGGATGATGAAGTCTGGGCCATCGTTGCAAAGTCGTCAGGTGAGAGGGTCTTGTTAAGAAGGCTTTTCAGATTCGAATCCATTTCTGCCATTATTAGGGAATGCCTCTCCTTTACCCCATCAATCTCATTTCCATAGTCTGAAACAACAATCGATGATCCTCTATTTTGGGGAAAAATCCAGACTACCGAGCTTCCTGCGGCTATGGCACCCAGCATTATTGCAGTAATGATGATCCCCTTTTTGGTGGCCACTCTCAGATGACTCTTTTTATGATGTTTAAAAGTATAACTCGGGGGTAACATTTTGATTAATCCCCAACCTATTTGTTATTTTCTTCAAGTTGGATCATTTCAACCTAAGAAATATCAAAAAAGTGGAATTATTTGTATAAATCCTTTACATATGGTCTGAGAAAGACATTGTAAAAATTTAACAGCCTCTAGCGTATAGTGAAATAATTTTTACAGCGTCTTGCTAAATACCACCTCCTTCGTAAGAAGATGAAATGACTCAAGCCTACTGCGTCAAATGCAGGAAGAAAGTCGAGATCGCAAATCCAAAAGAAGTTAAGCTAAAGAATGGACGACCTGCGGTAAAGGGCCAATGCCCGAAATGTGGCACTAACGTCTTCCGAATAGGAAAGCCTTAGGGGACCACTTTCTTCTTTTTTGAAACATAAATCAATATAGGTAGCGGTATTGCTCAATACCTAGTTGGCAAAAAGTGATTACGAGAAACTGCTAAAGAAGGTGCAAGACAAGGTGTCCGAAATCAGGAAGGACTCTACATCTAGATTCGAACTTCCAAAGGTTGACATCATGTGGCAAGGAAATAGGACTTTCTTCAGAAACTTTCCGGAATTTCCCAAGGTATTGAGAAGGGAGCCAGAAAAAATACTACAGTATCTTTCTAAGGAATTTGCAACCCCGGCCCAGTATGCTGGTGACAAAGCGGTATTCGTAGGAAAGAAGGAACCGCACGAATTCACGGTACTCTTGGCGCGGTACGTGAAGGAATACGTCGAGTGCCCAATGTGCAAAAGCCCTGATACAAGAATCGAGAAGTCCAACAGGGTGCACTTTCTCGTATGTGAAGCATGCGGGGCTAAATCGTCACTAAAGGGCCAATACGCGTAATGCCATTTGCCGTAAGGATCGTCAATTACCAACGAAACAGGATGCTCAATATCTGCGACTCCAATCTGGTGGGAAGAAATCTGGCTGAGGCAGGTCTCACCATGAACATAACCCAGAGCTATTTTGCAGAAAGGATTGTGGATGAAGGCGAGGCTGCACAGCTACTAAGGAACTCATCCATAATTAACATGGTGGGGGAGGAAACGATTGGACTTGCCGTAAAAATGGGTATTGGCTCTCCCAAAGGCGTAAAGAAAATCGAGGGCGTGCCGTTCCTTTTGGTTTTCAAGTTTTAAAGTACAACAATTATATACATTCTGAACGGATTGAATGCAGAGAATTTTGGGCAAGCGCAAAGTGTTAAGCGAAAGCGAATTAAAGGAAATGAAATTGCCGGAAGAAGGCGAAATGCTCGGCAGAGTCATAAAGCTATTAGGCAGTGATCACGTTTTAGTAAAATGCACTGACGATAAAACTAGGATGGGCAGGATCCGGGGAAAACTGAAGCGCAAAATATGGATAAGAGATAACGACATCGTTACGATAGCACCGTGGGATTTCAAGGCCGACGACAGAGGCGACATAACTTGGAGGTACACCCTATCCCAAGTGGACTGGTTAAAGGAAAACGGTTACCTACCAAAAGATTTCTAGACAGCAACCAATTTTACCAAGTCCGTTCAAACCAAAATGTTGACTGATGAACTTCAGAAAAAATTAGCAAAACGGATAGACGGCAAGCTTTTAGAAAAAGATAGGGAAAGAAAGTCCGAACAGGATGGGTTCAGTAAAAACAAGACTCATGACGAAGTTTTTGACAAGTCGACAACCATGACGGTTTCAGGACTTAAAAATGCAGGTATAGTTTCTTATGTGAATGGCGCGGTGGGATCTGGAAAAGAATCAAAGACATTCTGGGCTGTGGGACCTTCTGGAAATGATCTAGCGTTGAAGATTTACCTTGTAGCCACTTCAAACTTCAAGAAAAGGCAGGCATATCTTATGGGAGACCCTCGGTTTACAAAAATTAGAAAAGGCACTAGACACTTGGTAGAGGCCTGGGCGCAGAAGGAATATTCTAATCTTGTCCAGTGCCGTGACGCTGGTATGTCCTGTGCAAAACCTGTCACTGTAGTGAAAAATGTTCTCGTGATGGATTTTATCGGGAAAAATGGCGTGCCCGAACCACTTCTGGTAGAAACCGAGGTTGGTTACGAGGACTATGAGGCTGCAATCTCTATTATTGGTGACTTGTACAACAAGGCAAAACTAGTCCATGCGGACTTTTCTGAGTACAACGTATTCAAGACAAAAAAGGGCCTTGTAGTCTTCGATCTAGGATCCTCGATTGACATAAGACACCCAAATGCGTTGGAATTTCTTGAGCGAGACATTAAAAATATAACCAAATTCTTTGTTAAGAGGGGATTGACCGTAGCAAATCCGTCTGACGTGATAAGGAGAATAATGAAATGATATTTGAAAAAATCATACTGATTCCACTCGAACGGGTCGGAGCTTTAATAGGCAAATCTGGAAAGGTCAAGGCCAAGATAGAAAAGATCTGTGGGGTGTCCCTATCAGTTGACGGTCAAACGGGAGAGATTATTATTAGAGGAAACGGTGATGTCGAAAGCATGATGCCGTTCAAAGCGGAAGAGATCGTTCTAGCAATAGGCCGAGGATTCTCCCCTGACAAAGCCATGAGGCTTCTTCAAGGCGAAAATTCATTACATATCATAGATTTACGAGAGTTTGTGGGCAAGTCGACATCGCAAATAGAGCGAGTAAAGGGCAGGATAATAGGAGAGGCTGGAAGGGTCAGGAAAACTGTCGAAGACCTAAGCGGCGCAAACATCTCGGTATATGGACGCACGGTGGCAATAATAGGCGAAGGCAAGCAGCTACGGTCTGCTGTTCAGGCAATTTCCGCGCTTTCAAACGGAAGCACTCACGGTAAGGTCTACAACGATCTCCAAGAATCAAGGAGGAGACAAAAGATGGAAAAATTGCAGCTTTGGGAGGGCGAAAACATATTTGAGTAAGGAGACCTTTAGCCAGATCTCACCAAGCGAGTTCTTTTATAGGAACAGAGACCTAGCAGGTTTTAGCAATCCTACCCGATCGCTCTATACGTCTGTGAGAGAATTTGTCGAAAATGCACTGGATGCATGTGACCAGAAAAAGATACTGCCGGACATAACTCTGTCAATCAAGGCGGTGGATCCAGAACAGTCTGACCCCAAGCACTATATTCTCACTGTGAAAGATAACGGGCCTGGGATAGAACCTAAACACGTGCCACATGCGTTCGGAACGGTACTTTATGGCTCAAAATTCGGACTCAAGCAGGCTCGAGGCATGTTTGGTCTGGGGGCAACCATGGCAATACTTTATGGTCAAATTACAACAAACAAACCTGTTACAGTGAAGAGTTCGGCAGACGGCAAAATAACCGATGAGTTTGTGATGTTGCTTGATATCCAAAAAAACAAACCCGTCATACTAAAGCACCACCAAAAAGAGGCCTCAAAAACAGGCCTTACCGTCAGCATCGTCCTTGAGGGAGATTATTCAAAGGCGGGCTCCAAGATCAGAGACTATGTCTCCCAGACTTCTCTTATCACGCCTTATGCCACTCTAACCTTTGAGGATCCCTCGGGAGAAAAATTCCATTATCCAAGAATAGTAAAGGAGATGCCACCACCGCCCACGATAATCAAACCTCATCCCCACGGCGTTGACGTGGAAACCATGAGAAGGATGATCGTGGACACACATTACCAAATTCCTCCAGTAGACAACAAAATGATAGAAAAGATAAGGAAGGAAATAGGCCAGAAGAAAAACCTGTCAGCCGGTGAGATCTTGGAGAAAGCTCAGAAGAAATGGTCGGACCTTTCAAGGCCCGTTCGAACAATCATTGCAGTGATGTCGTTTCTGAATATTGACTTTGAAGGACTGCGAAAGATTAGGATAGACGACATCGACGTGGCAAACAAGAAGGTTACATACTGGGATTTTGGCGAGTCGCAATCCCATTCTGTGGACCTTGACCCGGAAAGCCCCTACTACAAGCAACTTGCAAATACGGTGCAGGGAGACACGTTACTTTCGTTCCTTACCAAGAGATTCCAAAGAGTGGGACCGACAACTGCGGAAAAATTCTGCGAATTTGCCAAGTTCAAGCCGGAGAGGAGGATAGGGAGCATGACCAATGAGGAACTGGTCAAGCTTGCAGACGCACTGCAAAAGTTTGAGGACTTTCTTGCTCCTGACCCAAGCTGCCTCGCCCCGCTTGGAGAGGAACCACTTTCAAAAGGAATAATGAAGTTCTTTAATCCTGAATTTGCCTCCGTTATCCAACGAAGCGCCTCCGCCTACTCGGGATTCCCCTTTGTGGTTGAGATGGGCGTTGCATATGGTGGCGACATCCCGCCTGCCGGCCTGAAGGTGTATAGGTTTGCCAACAGGATACCACTGCTTTATGATGAGGGAAGTGATGTTGTGTTGAAGATAGTAAACGAAATGGACTGGAGCAGGTACAAGATAAAGGGCGATCCTCCCCTTGTAATCGTCTCTCACATCTGTTCTACGAGGATACCATACAAGACGGTGGGAAAAGAAAACGTAGCAGACAGACCAGAACTTGAACGCGAACTCAAAAATGCATTACAATATCTAGCAAGAAAACTGGCGGTCCACATGTCAAGGCAGGGCGCGGCAGACATGGCTAAGAAAAGGGCAAATCTTTACGCAAAGTACGTTCCACTAATATCGCAGTTTGCAACGGAACTTTCCGGAAAGAAAAAAGAGCCAAATTATAAACAGCTAATAAAGATGGGTAGTGAAATTGAAGAACAAGTCCAATAGGCAAAAGACCGCAGAGGCACGAAAGGAAAAACTTCTTTCCGTCCTCCAGCAGCACGGTCTTAGTATATACAATGATCTTGACCAGGGAAAGTTCCCACAGTTTGTGATCCCAAGCAGGTCGGTAAACAACATAGTCTACGACAAGAAAATCAGGCAATATATCCTTGGAAACGCCAGGGCTGTAAGGAGTGCAAGAAACATGTCGCAACTCCGCTCTTATACCCAACTTGCCTGGCTTGCCTTTTTTGTAAACAGGCTGGTAAGAGAGGGAAAATCCTCTACCCTAAGAGACATCTATTATTCATCTCAGGCCTTCAGCATAGATTTTGAGGACCAACCCGAGTCGGATAACATCATAGTGGACTTGGAGGCCGTTACCTCAAGCCCACGTGAAGAATTTCACATATTTCCGGAGGAAAGAAGCAGCGTCTTTGGGGATCTTACAATAGAATACACTGTGCCAGGATATGAGGGCAAGAGAGTGAATCTATCGGATCATCCGGACGGATACCTTATCGGACCAAGCCTTAGCAGTGCAGAGCTTGTTGACACCAGTGCAGAACTAGTTATTGCGATCGAGAAGGGTGGTCTCTTTACAAGGTTTGTCGAGGAAAACGTCCACAAAAAATTCAAGTCGATAATCGTAGACACTGCAGGTCAGGCGCCACGTTCTACCAGAAGCCTGCTGAGAAGACTAAATCAGGAGCTGGGACTGCCCGTGGTAATACTTGCAGACGGAGACGTGTACGGGGAACACATTGCAATGGTAATAAAATCGGGGTCAGCCAACGCGGCCCATCTAAGGGAACTAACAGTACCAGATGCCAAGTGGCTTGGCGTATGGGCAACGGATATTGAAAAATACAAGCTTCCTACAATTCCTATGACGGAATCGGACATCAAGCGAATCTATGACCTTCAAAAGGATCCCAGATATCAGGAAGGAAACTGGAAAAAACAGCTGGAAGTCTTCCTGAAGCTCAAGAGGAAGGCGGAACTTGAGGCATTCTCAAAGTACGGCCTAACCAACATTACAGACAAGTACCTTCCAGCAAAGCTGGAAGAATCAAAGAGCCTCTAGCTTTTTTATCCTTAGAGTTAGCACGCCGTTCCTGTACTTGAAGTCGTGAATTCCCATGTCAGGAGTTGTCTCTATTGGCACTTCCTTGGAAAAATGGCTTGATCCTCTGACATACAGTACCCCCTCTATGAGCCTGACAGTTACCTGATCCTCCGGACCAGGTACCTCTGCCACAAAGACGATCTCATTTTCGCCCTTGATTAGGTCGTATACCCAATTTTTTGTCTCAGATTCTTTGGGGGTGTATTGGGGTTGCGCCTCTTTTGTCATTTTTTTGAGGACTCTTACCCAGTAAATCATGATCGCGGCGGTTATTCCAATGAGGATAAAACTCACATAACCCGTATCGTTTCTAAGCGAAATTACGTATACCACTCCCAGAAACAAAAGTACCATTAACGGGATTATGAAATCAAACGACTTGTCGTTAGAATAGCGGCTTTTGTAGCTAGTCAACCTTATTCTGTATAAACAAACATCCATCCAAATATAAACACTCGTTGGATTTCCAGACGATTCAGGGCATGTAATGTGGCACTAGTTCTCAACGGTGTATTCTGGGAGCCCCCATCTTTTGAAAAGATCATGCTCGATACCGAATTGGTCAAGGCATTTCCCAACCACGTGATTGACCATGTCGTCTACGCCCTTTGGCTTGTTGTAAAAGCCGGGCATTGCGGGCAGGATGACGATTCCGATCCTTGCAAGCTTGAGCATGTTTTCTAGGTGAATGCTTGTTAGTGGCGTTTCCCTTGGGACAATCACAAGCTTGCGTGATTCCTTTATCGTGACACCAGCCGCACGCGCTACAAGGGTTTCCTCGTATCCGTTTGCGATGCTTGAAAGGGTTTTCATGCTGCAAGGGATTATGATCATGCCGTCAGTCTTGTGGGTTCCGCTTGAAACACTTGCGGCCATGTTCGAGTCTTCTGAAAAAGTGCTGGCAAGAGACTTGACATATTTCAGGTCAAAGTCAGTCTCAAGAACCAAGCATTTCTTTGCCCACTCGGTCATGATGAGGTGCACGTCCACCTTCAGGCGCTTGAGTACCTCCAGCATCCTTATGCCATAAATAATTCCAGAACTACCGGTAATGCCAACTACGAGCCTCATGATAGAACTGATCGGCTTCGCTATTTATTTTCATAGTTTTGGGCATTCTTTAATTATGGCAAAATGCGCTTTCGCATTTGTGAGTGTGAACATTGACGAGGTCGAGGCAAGTCTTGTCTCGGAACTCAGGCTAACTTCCCTTCAGGCAAAGGTATTTCTCCTGATAGTAAAGGGAGGAAAAAAATCTAGCCAAGAAATTGCCAAAGGCCTTGGCGTGTCAGACTTGCAAGCCCTTGAGGTAGCAAAGAGCCTTGTTAACCTGGGGGGGTTCATTGACATCACTGACACAGAGTTTGAGTCCACCCATCCCAGATTTGCAGTGGTCAATATGTATAGAAGGATGTGCATGAGGGAGAACATTCCTTTTAAAAAGAATTTGCTTGTTGACAACATTTCAATCGTTTTGGAAAAACCGTATGATGATGCAAGAACTAAATAGAACCCAATGTGGAGAAGGAACGATGTCCGTAGATCAAGACACATGTAAACACGAGATAGTTTATTTTGGAGTTACCAACATAAATTACGAAAAGAGGACCATCGGTTCTGTGGATTCGTGGCGCTGTGTCATGTGCAAAAAGGTCTTCTGCGAGGAAAAGCAGCTTGGGATTGACAGTATAGTCGACTATGTGGGAATGCCTAAAATCTCCTCGGACCAAAAGTGGTCTGTCCTATTGTGTAACCTGAAAAAACACAAGGAAAAATGGAAGCTGGTCAAGATAAAAAAAGACGATGAGATCCAGCATGAATGTCTGGGAGAGAAAGTTGTAACACTCAAGGTCAAAGACTTTAAAATCGAAGACGACAAGCACTGGAACTTTTTGATCGAAAACTCCGTAAATAAGGCCGTAGAGATATAAAACAAAGCATGATTCTAGACGTTCGCATCAACAACGTTCATGGAAGCCAGATAGCTGCAAAGATAACGGGGGTTTTCGCGATAGACGGTCATTCCTTCAAGTTCAGCGCTATAGCTTTTGGTAGGATAGGCGGTCACAACGTAGGCGCTAAGATTTCAAAGGCGGTTGAAAAAGAACTCGTAAAGCTGGGGTATGATGTGGACGAGGTGATAAACGAACTACAACAAAGGCTGGTCCGCGGGGATATTACGCTTCCTGAAGGCTTGAAAAAAGAGTCCTTTGCCGACAGCTAGAGTCCTGCTTCTTCAAGGGCCTTGGAACAGGAGCATCCTCTTTGCTGTGGGATTGCTTCAAGCAGAACACCGAGCAGGTTCTTTGTGGTGTGAACGTTCTTTGATAGAGTTTCCAAGACCTCCTTTGCAGTGACTGGCTTTTGTGCCCATACGTCGTAATCTGTGACTGTGGAGATTGAAACATAACACATCTGGGCTTCCCTTGCCAACTGGCACTCTGGGACCAGTGTCATTCCTATGATGTGGGCCCCTATGACGTCTTTGTAAAATCTTGATTCTGCCCTTGTGGAGAAACGTGGCCCTTCGATGCAGACGTATGTGGCGTCCTTGTGAAGGTGCAAATCAATCTTTTCCGCCGACTTGTAGACGGCAGTCTGCATCTCGGGACAAAAGGGGTCGGCAACGGAAATGTGAACGACCTTTCCATCCTCAAAAAAGGTGTATTTTCTTGATTTTGTAAAATCTATGAATTGGGTGGGTATGGCAAAGTCTCCAGGCTTGAATTTTTCCTGCAGGCTGCCCACTGCTGAAGGAGCTATTATCCTCTTAATGCCCATTTCCTTGAATGCCCAAATGTTGGCCCTGAAGTTTATCATGTGGGGTGGGATTGTATGCTTCCTACCGTGCCTTGGCATGAAAGCCACCCTTCTTCCCTTGTAGGTGCCAACAGTTATGGAGTCAGAGGTCTTCCCAAAGGGCGTTTCTATAGTGATCTCCTTGCTATCGCTTAGGAGACCTGGATCATAAATCCCAGTTCCGCCAAAAATGCCAATCTCAGCCTGTTCTGTCAATATTTCACCAGCGATTCGTACCTGTAGTCCTTGATTGCCTTTGATCCCCTCAGGTCTGTGAGTTCTATTATGAAAGCAAACCCTGTAACCTCGCCGCCTAGTTTTTCAACAAGCTTTGCCGCGGCCTTTGCAGTGCCTCCAGTTGCTAGCAGGTCGTCGCAAATGAAAACCTTCTCGCCCTTCTTTATGGCATTCTTCTGAATCTCCATTGTGGCAGTTCCGTACTCTATATTGTAGGCAAGTTTGTGTGTCGCGCCAGGAAGCTTGCCCTGTTTTCTTATCATTACCATGCCTTTGTTATACTTGAGGGCCAGAGCGCACGCAAGGGGAAATCCTCTTGATTCGATGCCTACAAAGACGTCCACCTCTCTTGGATGAATGCGCTTTGAAAATTCGTCTATTACTAGGGACAGAGCAGATGGGTCTCGTAGGAGGGGGCTTATGTCTCGAAACAGTATGCCTTTTTTTGGAAAGTCAGGTATGTCAGCGATCTTTTCTTTTAGGTTCACAAATGCTTCACAATCTGTGGATGTAAAAAATATTTCTCAGCGGGTTATTGTATCGTAATAGGGGTGGATACCTTTCCAGCTATGCTTGATACCTGTACGGTGAAGGTTCCAGAGCCAAAGCTCTTAGGGATGAGCCATTCGGTGCTATAGTCTCCGCGGTTTGTCGATTGTATCTGCAGGTTCACGAGGGGCTTGTTGCTTGCATCTAGTATGTCTATGACGACCCCGACTGATTGCCCAGCCCCGCTACCGGAAATCTGGACAATGCTGCCTGTGGAATAGGACGGTGGAGACTTGTCCAACTGTACGGATAGGACTGATTCTGACTTGACGGTAATGGGTAGGCTCTTGTGGTCAATTCCGCTAGTGGCATCTATCTTCCATGTGCCTGATTGGGCATCGTCAGGAATCCTAAAGTCAAAGACGGAAAATATGCCGGATTTGTCCACAAAGATCTGTTCGGCCTTGGCCTGCACGCCGCTTGGATCTGTAAGGCTCATCTGGATGATGCAGTCTGGGTTTGCATTTCCGAAAATCAGCATGCTGTCTCCTGGGAAGTAGGTAGACTTTACAGTTCTAAGGCTAATCTGGCCGCAACCTGTCTCAAGGCCGACTGCGAAATTCTTTACAACCTTGTCGTTGCCTCTGGTGAGGGCTAGCGAGTAGATGCCGGGAGTGTATGAAGTAAGATTGAATGAGTAAGTAGCAAACCCGTCTTGGCCTAGCAGGATTGTATCTGAGAATTTCTCCTTGTCCGACGGGTCAATTATTACAAGGTTTAGATTGGAACCGGGACTTCCGGAGACGCTGAGCTGTGGCTTGTCGGTAACCTGGTAATTCAATTTGTCCAGATGGGCAATCAAGATTTGTGTTGGGTCTTGACCCACTCCAACGTTGGTGCTTACCTCATCGCTTCCTTGCGACGCTGTGATAGTATATGTTCCCACTATGGCGGCGGTGCTTACTGAATACGTTGCTGAAATCTTGCCGTTTGCTGTTACATTGATGTCCTTTGCAAACACCTGGGTTCCTGTCTGATCGGTTATTACTATGGACACCGGCTCGTTTGAAACTGAAGTTCCATTGATTACTACCGTGTCCCCTGGATCGTACCTCTTCTGGGATGTCTGTATGATGAGTTGATGCGGGCTGGTTACTGTATAATCTTTAGAGACCTGATCCTTGCCGTTTGAAACTGAGACGGTGTATTTGCCAAACGGTCTATCGGTTGGGATGGGCTGGGAGACCACGTAGTTTCCGCTCCTGTCAGCGGTGGCAGTAAAGGTCGTGATGCTTGTACCGTTCGAGTCGAGAACCGAAATCGTCACAGTGCTTCCTGCATTGGAGGTTCCACTGATGGTTCCGGTGTCGCCTGGGTGGACTACGGGATCAACATTGACTGTAAGGGGGATCGCCTGCTGGCTTGTACCTCGTGGCTGTGGAGGAGGCTGGATTGTAGTGGTGAAGGTTTTCTGGTTACTTGCTTGGTCCTTTAGCACAAAGTCAACACTTCCACTCTGTTGGGACTGCGGGATGGTTGTTGTTACAACAAAGTTCCCGCTGGTATCTGATGAGAATGAGTCTATCTTCTGGCCTCCTAGATACAAGTTGAGGGGTGTGGAAGCGGCAAAACTTTGTCCCACTACTCGTACATCAAAACCCGGTGCTGGAGTTGAAGGTATGATTCGAAAACTTGATGTCCCAAGTATGCCGGGATTTTGTCTCTGCTGTTGCTGCTGTTGTTGCTGTTGCTGCTGTTGTTGCTGTTGGAGAGTTTGTTGTTGCGGAGCTCCTATCTCTCCAGAGGCTACTAGGTTGCTGTTTGAATCAGAGGCCGTCCAATCCAGGTCAGGGGTAACCTGATTTGTACTAATGACAAAGGTGGTGGAATCGCCGGGTTTGATCGGGTTTGACGAGAAAAAGGCTATGGTCGTAGGAGATGTCTTTTTTCCGATCCAGCCATTTTGGAGAGTAAAGGACGTGAACTCACCGTTTTTTATCTGCAGAGTGAATGATGTAATATCTGAGGTGCTGGACGGATTGTTGGTTACCTGCAGTAGGGTCTTGCCACCTGAACTAGTTTCGTTGACTGTTGCCATCTCGGGCAAAGCATTTACCGTTGGCAAATAAGTCGCAACCGTGCCGGTTATTATTAGTACTAAAAGTAGGACTGATTTTAATAGCATATGCTCAAGGGAAGAAGCGATCTGCCTCTAAATTAAATCTTAATGATAAATCATCCATCTCTGCAAGACCTTAGAACATGGAAGAGAAACTCATCTGGTGCTTTTTCTCATCTTGAGTATGGTAGGGTAGTTTGTGAGACAAGGTTCTGATTTTGTCTTATCCGCTCTGCTATCAGCCTATATAGTGATCTGAATTGGTCCTTGGTCTTGTCGGTCAGAAAATCTGCCTCGTTTATTGCAATCTTCTCGCAAATGTACCTGCAAATCTCTTCCCTGTCGAACCTTTCCCAACCTAGGTGCTGGTTTTCCTTCCAAATGTCATTTAGGTTGTCGACTATGCTTCGTTTGCCTTTTGCTAGGACTGCTTCCTTTGTCAGGGTTTTGTAGCCCTCCTTCCTAAGTTTTACCTCATAGGTCTGGTTTACCGCGTACAAGTAGTCGTCATCAGCGATCAAGTCTTCGAGGAACTGCTTGGTCTGGCCACCAAGCTCAAAGAAAATCATCTGCACTTTCTTAAAGTTGTTAGTTTCAAGCTGAGCTGCTATTTGGCTTGATTCTTCAGTGTTGTCTAGCAGTATGAAAGTGTCATATCCGTGATTCCTGTAAAATATGGCAAGCGCCATGACCGAGTTCTTGCTGTAGGCAGGAACGATATTTAGTGGGTTCATGGACAGGTTCGGGTCTTTTAGAAACTTGTCAAATGCGTTTAGGTACATGCTGTCAGACATGGTTTCGACAATGATGACGGGCCTGGAGTTGAATCCTATTTGCCTGTCTGTGATGGATTCTGTCAGACCCCTTGAGAGTCCATACAAAACGGGAATGAGTGTCTGATCATCAGCATTCCAATAGTCATAGTATATGTGGCTTAGGTGTTTTCTTTTGTCTAGTTCTACAACCAAAAGGTTTCCCGGCGTATAATCAAATATCATAAATGGCGAATGCGTTGCATATAGGATCTGGTTTGATCCTGCTAGACCCTTGAGGAGGTCTGATATGCCTCTCTGTTGTGCGGGATGTAGGTTTCTTGCAGGCTCGTCAAGAAGCAAAATTGCTTCCTTAAGCTCGGCCTTCTGGGTTTCTGCAGCAAAGTTTACGATGAATGAAAATGTCCACTTGAATCCCTCGGCCCTTCTGTTCAAGAGCCCTGTGTTGGTCACGGTGCCGTCTTTGTGAACATCAGATATCACCACACTCAAGATATTTCCCGGGTTCCATCTCAACTCAACATGGATAGGATCACCTTTCCAAGCCGGATTTAGCCGGTCGCTTAGTTTTCTACTCGCAGTATGGAGAAGTTTTATCAGCCGTGAGGGGCTACTTTGTGCCTCCTCGAGCTTTTGTGCATCTAGGTCAGCAAGGTAAAAAAGGTTCATGACCGTTTCCGCCTTGTCGAATTCCTCGATGTATTCAAGCCCCTTTGGCCTAATTCCCCTGGTTTCCCGTAGAAACTCCTCAAGGTCTATGTTTCCTAGGATCTTTTTGTAGTCAGAAAAATACACAAATCTTGGGTGCAGCTTATCTTCGATAAAGTTCTCAAGAGCAGATCTCTCCGTAGTACCTATCAACATGTTATCAAAGATATAGTCCAAGTCCTGATAGATTTTTTTCCAGTCTGATATTACGCGGGGGTCTTCTGATGCAAGTAGGTAAATGTTGTTGTTGAATTCGGCCATCATGTTCATAAAAACATCCCTAGTCCTTGGAGGGGGACTAGATAGGAATTTCGTATCGACTCGAATTCTTATCTCGTTTGGCATCGAGTTTACAAAGTCTTGTATGCGTTCTACGAAATTTTCCCACGAATTGAGCCTCTTGCTTGCCTCTCCGCTTATCTTTATCTCCCCAAAGTCGTATTGGACACGGGGATGCTTGTTAGTCCTGTAAATTTTGAGCTTCCTTATGTCCTGAAGGTTTGGAAATTTATCTCTGATTAGTGCTACCTCTTTTTCGTTTAGCTCAAACTCTCCCTCCGCCAGCTTGATTTCGGCCTTTAACTCTTCAGTCATTTCATCACACAAATCCAGATCTGAAGTTTTTTGATCCTTGTTCAATAAGGTGAGGGCTTCAAGTATTGTTGTCTTCCCACTCTCGTTCCTGCCCACAAATGCGGCCAAGTCGCCAACTTTGATCTCACCCGAATCATGAATACAACGAAAAGCTCTGACTCTGAACTTCCTAAGCCGCATCTAGCGCCTATTGTCCTTGCCTATGATTTAACTCATTCGTCAAAATTATCAAATGGTTTCACACCTCGACCAAATAGATATAAGGGAATTCAAGTGGTTAGATTACGAAATGGGTGTAAGGAAAATTGCTTATGTTGTTTTCGTGCTTCCGGTAGTAATCTCGGTAATTCTTGGGGGATATGTCTTGTCGGATGTATTGGCACAACCTGACAGACAGCTGAACTTCCTGCAGTTCAACTTTGCAGCCCAATCTGCACAAGTCGGAAGCAAAGATATCAGAATATTGAACCTTAACAGCTCTTATCCATTATCTGTGCCGCTCAGCTTTACCGTTAGAGTAAACAACACCGCCTTTGATTGTGGAGACCTTTACATGACCATTTACAACGTCAACACGGAACCAAAACAGGTCGTAGCCCAGAATGCCTACTTTTCACAGTGCTTCGCACAGGCAAACGCCACGTTGCCTCTACACGAAGCATTCTCTCCCGTTATAAACAGCACAGGGAACTACCAGATAGTGGCAGATATGAAGGACAAATCGTACCAGAACGAGATAAACGTGACCGCCACCTTTAGCGTCCAATAGAAGAAATAATATGTTATTATATTGCAAAGGACAAGAAATCCTTGAGGAATAGCATATTTGTTATTGAGATATAATTATGGCTAAAAAAACAGAAAAGGCAAAAAAAATCGAAGAAAAGAAACCGAAGAAAGTAGAAGAGAAAAAGGCCTCAAAGAAAGTAGAAGAGAAAAAGACCTCAAAGGGCGACAAGAAAAAAGCTGCTGAATTAAGGAAAAAAGCGGTTGAGCCGACGGACGAGGAGCTTGAAGAGATCGACGAGAAGGAACTTGAAAATTTTGAAATTGAAGGTCTAGACATGGAGAAACTTAAAGCCAGTGTACTTGATCATGTAGCAAAGCGTGGGGATGACGGCATGTTCCAAAGCGAACTTTGGAAGAAGCTTAAACTTTCAAGCCGGGACGGTTCAAGACTGGCTCTGAAGCTAGAGCGACAACACCTCATAAAAA
This sequence comes from Nitrosotalea sp., assembly GCA_035252645.1. Lineage (GTDB taxonomy): Archaea > Thermoproteota > Nitrososphaeria > Nitrososphaerales > Nitrosopumilaceae > Nitrosotalea. The sequence continues at coordinate 35,971 of DATFCV010000053.1, forward strand.
GAGAAAAGGTTCTAGAAGATGGGCGGTGGACATACAAGCTAAAAATCGCTCACGTTCCTGTAAGCACACAGTCGATAGAATCTGCCCCGTGCCTCATCTGTCCTGTTGAACAAAAGTGTACCCTTGAAGGCGAAGTCAGTCCAAGGACTTGCCCGTTGATAGAACAATGGGTAATTACCGAATTTGCGAATTCTAAAAAGGCCAAGAAATGAAACTAATAGATGCAAGGCGTGACTTGTACCGTCGGCTGGCCCATCAAGAGGGATATAGAAGCAGGGCAGCGTACAAACTCAAGGAGCTTAACCAGTCCTACAGGATAATCGGGCCGGGATTTTACGTCTTGGACCTTGGATGCTCTCCAGGTGGATGGACCCAAGTTGCACTAGAACTTGCTGGAAACAAGGGAAAAGTGATGGGAGTAGACAAGTCATTTGTGGAAGAGATTCCAAACGCACACATAATCCGGGGTGACATAGAAGACGTGTCGGTCGTAGAATCGATATATGATTATTTTGAGAGAAAGGTGAACGCAGTCATATGTGATCTTTCTCCGCAGGTGACGGGAACGTGGTCGGTGGATCACGGAAGGCAGATCTCGCTGAATTACTCAGCTAGCAAGATTATGGATCATGTGCTTGCAAGAAAGGGAAATGCCCTGTTCAAAGTCTTTGACGGGGAATACTCAAACGAATTTAGGGATTATCTTAAGAAAAAATTTGTGAAAGTTCAGCTGAAAAAACCAAAGGCCAGCAGAAAGACAAGCAGCGAGCTGTACCATATCTGCCTGGGGTATCTTGGAGACTAGACTGTAGAAAGGATCTCATCTATGCGCGCATCTGTCTTGAAAGCTGCGGGATTGAGGCTTGTAGCAGTTGCACGAAAACCGGATTTTTGAAGGTTCGAAATGGTCTTTGAAAGCGAAATGGGCGCTGTCCGTTTCCTTTGGGCAATCTCATCTATTGTAAAGTATGTGGGCGGCATGTCTGTCTCGTCCATGCACCTCTCTAGGATTTTCTTGCAGGACCTGTCAACCTCAAACAGGGGTTCCTTGGCAACCATTTCTCCTACAAAATCCTTATCGTAAAGTGGGCCGACCCAGAGGGGGCCTGCCAGTTCTGCCTTTGACTTGCAAACCTCGCAGTCATGGGTGGCATCCCTTACAACATGCCTATTTCCACAATTTTTACAGTTCAGGATATAGCCCATTTCCTCTTCGTTCCCTGTCCTGACAAGTACCTTGACGTATGTCTTGTAGTAGTGCATGTTGTTTTGCACAAACAACGGTACAATTTTTACATCCAACCTTCCCCCCACCATGTTAATGCAGCCTAGTATGAGCCTTAATGCAATCTCGTCCCCATATTCAGCCCTGACGGGCAGGCCGTAGTATTTCCGCTTGCAGGCTGCGGGAAAAAGCCCGTGTAGCACAGTAAGGTCTGTAGCCGTAGCGGAAAGTAGCCCTCCGTGGAAAGTTGCCCTGATTGCACAGTCTAGATACCTCGATGGAGAACCGAAAGGATCGACGTCCACTATGGCGCCCCTTTCTTCTCTTTTGGAATGCAGACTAAGAAACCTGCATGCCTCATTCTCACTGAAGATGCAATTTGTAACACCATTAAGGCTAGCTATGTCTCTGGCTATTTCTAGCGCCCTCGGGTTTACATCGTTTACAAAAACCTTCTCGACTTCTCGCAATTCATTTGCAACCCGGATGCTCCTTGCTCCTATGCCTGAGAGTGAATCGAGAAACGTCTTGGGCCCCTTGAAGTTTTTCAAGAAGGCAGCATAGGCCAGAATTGAAAAATCCCTGTTTATCCTTGCCCGTGGGTTGAAGAAAGCAGGTTCCCTGGGGGGTACCTTGCCAACGATTGATTCCCTTGGTACTAGAAGCTTGGTTTTGCCTTCCACCACCTCGACAAGACTTGGTTCCAATGGTTGCGTCTAATCTAAAACGATTTAATACATCTAGCGGATGAACAACCCAAATGTTAGTCTGCGGGGTAGATGATGCCGGCAGAGGATCTGCCATAGGGCCTCTTGTAATAGCAGGAATCAAGGTTGAACGGACCAAAATTAAACGCCTTGTAGCTATTGGCGTAAAAGATTCCAAGCAGCTTAGTCCTCAGGCAAGGGAGAACATGTACAAAAAGATCCTCGAGGTGGTGGACGACTATTACGTTGCAAAGATACCGCCTCACTTGATAGACAAAAGCGTTGAAAAAAACCAGCTAAACCAGCTTGAAGGAAAATACATGGCTAAGGTCGTTGCCAAGTTAAGACCCGATTCTGCCTACGTGGACTCGTGTGACGTAAATCCAGCTAGGTTTGGCCTCATGATATCAAAACTTTCTAAAATCAATAAAATTCACTCTAGTCATCATGCAGACAGTAGGTTCCCCGTGGTGTCTGCAGCTTCCATTCTGGCAAAGGTAACCAGGGACAGGGCGATAGAAAAGATACGAAAAGACTTTGACGTCGGTAGCGGATATCCATCGGATTCGAAGACGATGAACTTCATAAAGGAATCAATCCTACAAAACGGAGCCCCGCCGAAATTTGTAAGGCGAAGCTGGAAGCCAGTCAAGATAATGCTAGGTACTAGGTAATCTAGCCGAGGAATTTTGCAACTACCATGCTATGATCTTTCTCATAGGGGTTCAAGTTGATTTCTTGGATTATCTCAAAGCTCTCCTTTAGCTTGGCTGCCTCCAAGCGCGTTATCTCGGACGGCTCTCTTGTAACATCGATGCTCCTTGTCTTTATGACAAGCATGAGGTATCCATCCTTTTTCAAAAAGGTTTTGCAGTTCAGGATGGCAATCTCGGTTTGGTCAGGCTGTGCAATGTCGACGTAGACGACATCAATCGTTCCATATACCGCAAAATACTCCTTTGGATTTCTTGCGTCCTGAAGGATTGGAACTATGTTTGATCTGTGTGATGCAACCCTGTCAAGAAATTCCCTTGCAACCCTGCTTGTGTGTTCCACGCAGAAAACCACTCCGCTTGGGCCCACTATGTCAGAGACATGGCTTGCCGTGGTTCCTGTGGAAACCCCAAGGTATAGGACGCGCGATTTTCTGACTATTGGTAGCATCTGAAGGCCATTCATTATCGCAGCCGCAAGCTTGCTCCTGTAGGGGTCCCACGCCCTGAATTCCTCATCTTTTATCTTTACTAGTTTTTCCCTGTAAACCTGATTTCCAGGGACGAGGTTCAGCGTGGCAAGCCTTCTTTCCCCCTCAACCTTCACCCAGAAAATATTACCTTCTTCGTTTTCCAAATTTCCTTCGTTTTGACTTGCTCCACTCGCTCTTTTTGTCTCTTTGTCTGCCAAAATCGTCGCGTCTTCGCTCTCTCCTTTCAAATGGTCTGCGCTGCTGCACTGGTATGGGAGGCCTCTCGGGGGGCTCCTTGTATTTCTCTCCTATTTCGGTGATTCTAACATTCAGTTTTTCAAAGAGCGTATCATTTCTGCCTCCTCCAAAAACGTCCACACGCGCCGCAAGGGCTGCCTTGGCTGCAATTGCCCTTGCAATCTTTCCGCGTTGCCACTTTGGAGCTGCATGGACAAGGGTGTGCTGGAAAAGCAGCCCGTGCTTTGGAGGCTGGGCCCCAGTTTTCAGAGACCGGAAGAGTGCTTTCTCTGCCCCAAGCACTTGAATTGTGCTTGCCGGCATGGTGGCCAGTCTCTTAAGGCTACCAGCCCTTCCAAGTATTCTTGCGCCAACTGAGGTCCCCAAGATCCCAGAAAGATTCGGGGCAATTGCTTTCATCTGTGACTCGATATGCTTTTCAAGAGTTGACCTGAGGTCAAACAATTCCAAGATCTGTTTTGCAAGCGTCTGGACTATTACCAGATTCTCGTTGGAAATCTGTCCTCCCCTACTCTTTTCTTGCAGTAGTGAAAGCATTTCCACCTTTTCTGCCGGGAAGCCCGCGTCATTGTAAACCTGTTGAGTCAGGTTGTCTCTTCTGCCTGCCATGACTATTTTTGAATAGCCTACAATGGTATCGATAAGGTTGTCAAGCTCCGGAAAGTGCAAACCGTACCACTCCCTCAGTCTTGAACTAAGGAGGTTGATTGTCTTGTCGGTCTCGTCTAGCGCGTTTATAGCTTGTATTATGTGAAGGTCAGGGCTTTCTGAAATTTCTGTAACTTTTGACGATGAAAGCTGCATTGCAAAATCCCTAAGCTTGTTCCTAGCATCACTCTCGTCGTTTGCAAATCCAGAGTCTATGAGGACCCTGATCTTGGACGACTGGATTGTTTCAATCTTGTTTTCCTCCATGAGTTCTACATCGATTGACTTTTTCTTCAAAAGTTTGAGAAGACCAGAGTCATTTACAGAGACGCTTGAGATTCCAGAACTGGAAAGGAACTGACTGAGTTCGTCAACGTCTGCCTTCTCTTTTTTTAACTCGACATACTCTTGTGCCGGATTTCTAAATGTGAATGACTTTACGCATTTATTATTGTCGAAAACCGAGATGCCAAGCTCTGTAAGAATAACAGAATGCATACAGAGCATTTCCATGTCTTACTAAAAAAGGTAACAGTGTGTAAACCGCACATCAACCGTTATAAGACAAACATTTTTTATGATTAGAAGTGACTCCCGACATCTCAACAAATGTGGGGCCGATATCACTTGAAAGACCCACAATGCTTGCTTCAGGCATTCTTGGCATATCCCTTGAAGTTTTTGCACGCTTATATAAGGAAGGTGCGGGCGCGCTTGTCACAAAGTCTTTGAGCAAGGAACCATGGGAGGGATACCCCAATCCCACAGTGGTTGGTGTCAAGAGCGGGTATCTGAATGCAGTAGGCCTCTCAAATCCCGGGGCTTCATACTTTGCAAAGATGATCTCAGACAACACATCGGTACCAATTGTGGTAAGTCTTGTGGGCTCTGTCGCGGAAGACTTTTCCTTGATGATAAAACAGTTTGAAAAAGTTAAGGTCTTGGCATATGAATTGAATTTATCGTGTCCCCACGTGGAAAAAGTTGGGCTTGAGGTGGGAGATGATCCGGACCTTGTACGGCAAATAGTACGCGAGGTTAAAAAAATGTCAAAAGTTCCTGTGATTGCCAAGGTTGGACTGGGATCATCAGATTATCTTGAAACCGTTAGCGCATCGTGCGAGGCAGGGATCGATGCGATAACTGCAATAAACACCGTAAGAGCAATGGCAATCGACGTCGAGACAACGCGACCCATCCTAAGTCACAAGATAGGAGGGCTTTCAGGTACTCCAATAAAGCCCATAGCAGTAAGGTGCGTCTATGAAATTTCCTCCAAGTTTAACATCCCGATAATAGGTTGTGGCGGAGTTTCGGGCTGGGAAGATGCAGTAGAATTCATTCTCGGGGGAGCAAGTGCAGTCCAGATTGGAAGCGCGCTCGCAGAAAGATGGACGGGAGTTTTCTCTGAAATTAATCAAGGAATTGCTGCATATATGGAACGAAAAAACTTTCAGAAGGTTGGTGATATGGTTGGCATTGCAAAGAAATACTGACTCGATTAAGGTTTTAACCATAGAAAAGGTGATAGACGAGACCCCTACGGTGAGGACACTTGTTTTTTCAGACGAAATTTTAGCTGGTGTATTGCCGGGCCAGTTTGCAATGGTTTGGATTCCCGGTGTGAACGAGCTTCCCATGAGTGTAATGATAAGGCGGGAAAAAGGGAAGGCTGCGTTTACAGTGAGAAAGCACGGACCTTCCTCGACCGCCCTATACTCTCTGGGGGTGGGAGATAAGGTTGGGGTAAGGGGACCGTATGGAAATTCCTTCACCATAAGGCAGGGTAGGTTGCTGCTTGTAGGGGGCGGGACGGGACTGGTTCCCTTGATGCGACTTGCTTCTTTCTTGAGGAAAACCGATGAGGTTACAGTAATAATTGGTGCTAAGACAAAGCAGGAGGTATTTTTTGAAGATGTTGCAAATGAAATCTTGAGAGAAAACAAACACCAGGTCTTGGTTGTGACTGAAGATGGATCATACGGTCAGGCTGGTCTTGTTACTGATGTCATGCAGAATCTGGTAGAAGGGACGGTGTTTGATGCTGCTTATACCTGTGGTCCTGAAAAGATGATGCACAAGGTAGTCCAAATCGCTCATGAAAAGAGGATCTACGTCGAGGCAAGCATTGAAAGGATGATGAAATGTGGGATGGGTCTTTGTGGAAGTTGCTGCTTTGGGGATGTCTTAGCATGCAAGGACGGGACCGTGTTTAGTGGTCAATATTTGCTAACAAATAAGGAGTTTGGATATACTCACAGAAGCAAATCAGGCATTTTGGAGAATTACTAGATTATAGGGAATACGGGAAACCTTAAAATGCTATAGGAATTCATTCAGATTGAAAATTGGGTCATCCTAAAATTGTATTAAGCGCCGATCGTACACTAATGTCTCCTTATCGTGGGATATCTCTTGCTACTTTCTTTGGATGTGCACCGGCGATTGATCCACACAGGCCAAAAAATAGCATCTGGTACTATCTGCTGAAAAACCAAGTGACGCCAAAGGTACTTTTCGACTTTATCTGTAACCCAATTCAACATAACAACGGAGTTGCCGCATATGCTCCATATGGACTGAGGAAGGTAGAGGCCGCGCTTCTTAGGGACGGCTACAAAAGAGAAGACGTGGTGGTTGCACATCCTGATCACATCGAGAAATTTATCGGTCCAGAAACTGAGGTAGTAGGAACCTATGAGATGGACCCGCTCGGCATGGGTCCAGTTACCATGACCTTTACCTATGGCAGAAAGCAGATATCTTATGACGAATATTACAACGCATTCCTGCACAAGAAGATTCTAGAGGCAAAGGCAAAGACGGGAAGCAAAGCCAAAGTGATTGTGGGCGCATCTGGAACTTGGCAATACAACTATGATCCAAAGAAGATACAGGAATATGGTCTGTATGCAGTACTTGAGGGAGAGCTTGGAGGAATTGCGCCAGAGATTGATGGGCATGCTGGACTTTTCTTTAACAAACTAATCAACAACGAATTTGATAACATGAATCCTTTCGTCAAAAGCGACTTTAAAGTAGAGGTAAAGGAGTTTGGAAAGGACTCAAGCAAGTTCCATGGAAGGTTCATCCACTACTGGGATGAGCCAGAGGTGGACCAAATACCAGATATCGTAGAACCAAGCATGCACGGCATGGTGGAAGTCATGCGAGGATGTGGAAGGGGCTGCAAGTTCTGTGACGTGACGCTCCGACCACTAAGATACTATCCTCCGGAGAAAGTGAAACGGGAAATCGAGGTTAACATAAAGAAAGGAGGGCAACGAAACGCCTGGCTTCATAGTGATGACATATTTGTCTACGGTCTTGACCCAAGGAAGACAAAGAACATGGCGCCAAACAGGGAAGCCCTAGAAGAGCTCTTTACCGCGGTAATGTCTACCGGCATCGTACACACCAATCCAACTCACGGAACCCTGGCAGGAGCAATTGCTGATGAAAAACTCATTCCAAACATTTCAAAAATCATACGCTCTGGGCCGGACAATAAGATTGGCATTCAATGTGGCTTTGAGACTGGAAGCCTCAGGCTGATAGGAAAATATGCTGACAGAAAACTTTCCCCATACAAGCCGGAGGAATGGCACTGGGTGGTAAAAGAGGGAGTGAAGACTCTTAACGAGCACCACTGGATACCTGCCTTTACACTTATCATGGGCCTTGACAATGCGGAGACAGAGGAAGATGCATGGGAGACCATACGCCTCATAAGTGAACTTGAAAAGGAACAACCAGAATCCATGTTCACAACGACGCCCCTTACCTTTGTCCCGATAGGCTTGCTAGAAAAATCCGAATTTTTCGATATAGGCAATGAGATGACTGCGGCACAGCTTGGCGTCATGTACAAGACTTGGCAGCACAACTTCAAGTATGGAATTCAGAAATTCATGGACAAGACTGGCCATAACAGCACCATGAAGAGAAAGATGTTTACAGCACTTGCCAGGTCTCTTGGAGGAGTACCTCTGAACGCGATGGAAAAGTTCGCAAGAAAGAAGGGCGCAGAACACGAACGCGTCATAAATACCATCAAAGCCAAGTACTGGTAGGACAAACCAAATACATAAATTGCATAAAACAGGGTGATAATCCATGCCGACTCACGGATCGCTTACTAAAGCAGGAAAAGTTAGGGGCCAGACTCCAAAGGTTCAAGCAAGGGAACGACACGGGGAGATTGGCATCACAAGAAACCGTGAAAATTTTAGAAAGAGATTCATACTAAAACGGGTTCCGGGGCAAAACAAACCGGGCCAGAGAAGAAAACGATAGTTCGGCGCGCTGTGTGTAGCACTATTCAACATTTTAAGCTAAAACTACTCTAACTTGGAAACAACAGAATCTTTTTTTAGAGTGGAGATTCTGGTGAGTTCATGTCTGGGACCGAATCGAACTCAATAGCATGTGCCAAATTGATTGATTTGAAAGGCTGTCAGGAGTCTGTGACAACTAAGCAGGGCAAGCAATACATCGTGGATACCTCGAAGGAACCACGAATAATCTTCAAGGATTCCAATGGTAATGCAAGGGAAATGAAGTTCAAGCGAAACTGCACAGTCACCATCACACACGAAAAGATACTCTACAATAGGGACGATGTTGAAATAAAGCCAGCTGTATTGACATAAGATCACTCAACCTGTGACGTCAGTTTAACATATGATAAACATCACCTGATCCATCCCGTGGGAAAAGTCAAGAAAATCAACCTATAAGGAAACAATTCCTTCAATCAGGTTCTGTTTCCTTGTCGGTATGTTAGACTCTATTCCTTGCAAGTGTGGCGGATTAGCAGAGTTTTCTAAAGGTCATATCATAATAGACAAAATTACCAAAAAACCTATTTCTGCCATATGCCCTAAATGCCATTCTAGTCTGATTTAGGCATAGACCAAGCTCATCTAAAAATTGGTTTGCAGAACGTAAAAGTAAAGGTTAAACTCTCGTACCCTTACAAAAGGGCACGACAAACAAAGAGAAAGTAGACATTCGCTTCCAGATGGCTTTGACAATATTCCCATACGTATACTTGTATGCATTTTACAAAATTCGAAAGTTAAGATTAGGACTTTTACTTAATATTGGATTAGGTGTGCCAGGGGCTTTAATTCAATACCTACTACCATGGCCTTACGGCGTTTTTGCCACATGGGGAATATCAATTCCAGTGATGATGTATTTTGTGAGAAAATGGTCAATAGCTTGGAATGAAACTATAGACAAACAGGGCATGCCGTCTTCTGCTGCCTAATCAACCGACTTTTGACAAGTCAAACAAAGTCAACAAATCTACCGTAGAGTTTACAATTACTTCAATCAGGTTCTGTTTCCTTGTCGGTATATTATCCGTGTTTCCTGTCGGTTGATGCCTCAAATTTGGACAATTTAGCCATTTTTGACCGTCAAAAACTCGAATAATATATGGGCGATTACTATCGAATTCGACATTCTTTATCTTACCTGTAAAACATGTGTGGTATCCTAATTCTTCCTCAATAATATCGAGATGACAGTTTTTACAATTCATTTTGGTAATTCAGGCTGCGGTTGTTTGCTCTTCTCTCGTTTACATCTTCCAAGTAAATCATAAAACTGATCTATTACTTCTTTAACTTCATTATTTTGGCTATAATCTAAGTTTGAATCGAATAGATAGTTTTGTAATTTAGAGGTGAATTCAGCGTGCAACTCGTTAATTTTTTCATCCTTTATGCCTTCTATTGCATCATATGACTGATCTATGGCTTGATTCAAATCTAAAGAATGCTTTGAAGTTCTTTCAAAAACTGATTGTGGGATTCTGACTTCAAATTTTAACACCTTTACTGCTTCATATGGATTTAGAGTCCCCTCATCAGACGGAGCTTTAGAATTTTGATAGAAAATTAGTTTAGTGACTTCATCTCCAATTTCAATCATTATGCCGTCTGCAAATACACTTGCATACTCATTATCTCTGGTTACATTCTCTATTTTCTTCATGTTCTTATTTTATCCCCTCTAACCCTTGATTCTTTGATCTTTTTCGTAGCTATCGTGTTTCTATATGCCGATTGTTTTTGAGGGACTATTCTTACATCCTTGCCTTCTGTCAAAAAAGTAATTTTATCTGGATTGCCCATTTTTTCTAACAATGGTTTTGGTATTCTGACCTGAGAACCTTTTTCTTCATCATAATGAACATTGACAGTAAATTCAGTAGCATCCTTACTCCATTTTGGCATATGTCATATACAAACCGCTAGGATTTAAACCGTACGGATAATCTTGTTTTGATTATAATGATAACTTTGTCAAGTTATTTTACAAAGTATTATTAAACGATATATGGAGGCATTTAGCATATAACTCATGAAAGATTCTAAAACTACACTTACTGAAACGCTCGATTATATCATACGCATTTTAACAGAAGATAATTACTTAGGTTGCTCAAGAATATGTACCGATCTTTTAACATTTTCTCTATTGGCGGATAATCCTGATTATGTGTTTTTGGGAGAAACTTTAGAAGCAGTGTTTTCTCAAATAAATCCAGTTATGGAAACGGCAATTATGACAAACGAGGAACGTATCACTATTAGAAATACGTTTTTGGAATTTATGGGGCGAGTAAAGATGAAAAGTGATTTCTCAGATAAAATAGCTTTATTTGACGTTCTTCGTGATTTCAGGATGTTTGTTACAAAGCAACAATTTGAACTTAGTATCCGAAAAAAGAAATTACCTGAAACTTTCTCATTGGGAAGAAGGAGAATCTAAAATATGGTTATAATGCAACAACCGTTTAGAGATGATAAACAGATTGAATCCGATCTCATTCAATGTTCTGAAACATTACAACGTTCTCTAGAACAATTTTCCCAAGATACTGTAATAACTGAACATTCTGAAATTGCCTTGAAAATAAACGAAGTAATAAATTTGTTAGATACGACAGTTGAGGAAATTCAAATTCTTAAAAGTCATATTTCTCTTTTGCATGATCAGGTAAATACCTTACAAAATAAAGATAGAAATCAAAGAATTGAAACTCTCAGATCACAAAGCAGAAAAAATGCTAGAGAGTTGAGAGGTTTGCTAGGGCTCAATGAGGAAATTAGTTTAA
>DATFCV010000054.1:0-5332 GCA_035252645.1 Nitrosotalea sp.
CTTTTCTATCCTTGCAAGCTTTTCGGCCGTGACCTCAAGGCCCCACGGAATCCTTGATGCAAGGCACGAGTTTGACGGCCTGTCGTATACAGACAGCCCTGCCTCCCTTGCACAGTCCCTGATCTTTTCCTTTCCAAGGCCTACCTCGACTAGCGGGCTCTTGACGCCGCCCTCCCTCAGGGCGGCAATCCCAGGCCTGTACTCGCCCAGGTCGTCTATGTTGGTCCCGTCAACTATGGTGTCGGCGTTCTCTGCCTTTAGCACCATCGCTAGGTGTTCTGCCAACTGCGTCCTGCAGTGGAAGCACCTGTCCTTGTCGTTTTTGACAAAATCCGGGTTGTCAAGCTCGTTGTATTCCGTGATTACATGCCTTATCCCAATTTCAGAGCAGACCTTCCTTGCCGAGTCAAGCTCCTCCTGCGCAAGCGTCTTGTAGTCTGCAGTTACTGCTACTGCCCCTTCCCCGAGCGCCCTGTGGGCTGCATATGCGACAAGTGCGCTGTCCACGCCGCCTGAGAGTGCCACCATGACCCTTCCCCTGCCGTCAAACCACTTGATTAAATCGTCCATCCTGGTCATTTCAGGTGCATCTTCTGTTTTACTTCTGTAAGAATCAACGCATTTGCGTCCCTGAAAGATATCCCGAGGGATTCGGAGATCTTCCTTATGTTGTCAGACTCGACCTTGAAATATTTCGAGGCGTCTCCGTTCTTTCCCATCTTGCACTGGACTGTAAAGTCCTTGCCATGGATGGTTATCGGGACGGTAACTATAGTCCTTGGCACCGTGCGGCGCTCCGACGACCTGACCCTCACGCCAAGCGTGCCGGTCTCGGAGACAAGTGCGGATATCATCTCGTTTAGGTTGGCAGAGTCGCAAATTACCGATATCAGGTTGGTCGGCCTGCCCTTCTTTGTGATTGCTGGCGCGACGGTGACGTCCTTTGCGCCCATTGCGACAAGCTTGTCTATTGCCTGGCCTATCACCTCGCCTGAAACGTCATCAACGTTTGTCTCGATTATCTGCACGGTGTCATGCTCAAACTTTTTCACAGTCTCGCCCCTTACCAGCTTGAGCACATTTGGAAACCCCTCAAAGTCCTTGCTGCCTGCGCCGTAGCCTATCGACCTGATTTTCATGGGTGGATAAAACTCGGAGCACTGTGATGCGAGGCTTACAAGCATGCACGCCCCTGTAGGCGTGGTAAGCTCCTCGCGGGCCTGCCCTCCTGCGATAATAATGTCAGAGCCCCGGAAGATCTCAAGTATCGCGCTTGCAGGATTTGAGGTGGTGCCATGTGAGAAGGTGAGCGTACCTCCGCCCACTGCTACCGGCGTGGAAACGATATCATCTGAAAATATATCCAAATCGTCAAGCGCAATTGCGCATCCCAGTATGTCTACCACGGTATCGATGCTGGAGGCCTCGTGAAAGTGGACGGACTCGACTGGCTCGCCGTGTATCTTTGACTCGGCCGTAATGAGCGTCTTGATGCTCTCCTTTGCAAAAATTTTCGCGCGGTCTGAAAGCCCCAGCCTGTCTGACATCTGGAGTATGCAGTCCTGAACCTCGACGCCGTGCCTCTCGTGGTGCTCCTCGCTTATCTCAAGGACAAGCATGGCGGCCTCTGTGCCGTGTTTTACCGTCTTGACAAAGTCCATCTTCTGAATCTTTGAGCCCTTGAGCAGGTCCTGGGATGCAAGAACGCCGTCGATTATTTTCTTCTTGTCTGCCCCGATGCTTACAAGCGCGGAAAGCAGCATGTCCCCTGATATCCCTGCTACCTGCGCGTCGATGACAAGTGTCATTGATCCATTAAACCGCGTCAAATGAATATAAATTGTCTTTATCAAAATCTGGCAGATCTCTTTTGAAAACCTGCAGGAAAAATCGTGACGTTTAATTACTGAATTAAGCGACCGGAAAAGCATGATTACGATTGTCGGCTCGGGAAAAGTGGGCGGCGCGGCTGCACTCTTTACCGCACTTCGCAAGGTTACCGATGAGATTCTTCTGCTTGATGTTGTGCAGGGCCTCCCGCAGGGCGAGGCGATGGATCTCAACCACATGCTCTCGGAGAAGGGAATCGACGTCAACATCCGCGGCTCTAACGATTATTCTGAGATGAAGGGTTCTGATATCGTAGTTGTGGTCGCAGGCTCGGGACGCAAGCCCGGCATGACAAGGATGGATCTTCTGAAGATTAACGCATCAATAGTAAAGGGCGTGGTTGAAAACATAAAGACACACGCAAAGGATGCATTCATAGTTCCGGTTACAAACCCGCTTGACCCGATGGCATACCTAACATACAAGGTCTCGGGATTTGACAAGAGCAGGGTTTTTGGCATGGGCAACATGCTTGACCTCTCAAGGTTCGTGCAGTTCATCCACGAGGCCACCGGATACTCGAGGAACTCGATTCGGGCGATGGTGATAGGCGAGCACGGCGAGAACATGCTCCCGCTGCCGAGGTTCTCTACAGTATCAGGAATTCCGCTTTCGACGCTTCTTCCAAAGCAAAAGGCAGACGAACTTGTGACTGCGACAAGGGGCGTTGCTGCAAAGGTCATCGAGCTCAAAGGGGCTACAGTGCACGCCCCGGGTAACGCAATCTCTGCAATCATAGAAGCTGTATTGCGCGACACCAAGCAGGTCATACCGGTTGCGACATACCTTGACGGCCAGTACGGCCACTCTGACGTGTCAATAGGCGTTCCTGCAGTAATAGGAAAGAACGGGGTAGAGAAGATTGTAGAACTTGACCTTGACGCCACCGAGAAGGAGTGGTTCAAGAAGGGCGTTGACAGCGTCAAGTCGGCAATTGCCGGGCTCGAGCTTTAATTAAATTTTTAACCTCACGGCAACAACAGACCCTTGTTGGAACTTTTGGAGATACTCAAGTCGCTTGAGCTTGGAAAGATAAGCGCGGCCAGGGCAAAGAAGATGCTCTCGCTTTATTCGATTCAAAAGATTGAGGATATTGTCAAGTTTGACGTTGGAAGGAGGATAAGGAGGGGAGTGCCAGAGGTTATCTTTGCGCAGAACAAGCACCTTCCTGACCTCAAGAAGATAATTCTCGGCGCACTTGCCCGCTCGGACTGCATCCTTGCATCGCGAGTCAGCAAGGAAAACTATGACAAGATGCTTTCATTTGCAAAAAAGAACAAAATAAAGACAAGGACGGGAAGGAACTCTACCTCCATCCTGTTTTACAAGAGGCTTGCAAACACCGGCGGCAAGGTCGGGGTGATAACCGCAGGTACATCTGACATTGGGGTTGCAGAGGAGGCCCGCCTGACATGCGAGGCGATGGGTGCCGGATGCATCACAAGCTACGACGTTGGGATTGCGGGGCTGCACAGGATATTTCCGATAATTCGGAAGATGATAGAAGAGGACGTTGACGTGTTGATAGTGGTTGCGGGGATGGAGGGCGCACTTGCCTCGGTAGTCTCTGCGCTTGTCGACATTCCTGTAGTAGGAGTGCCTTCGTCGGTAGGATATGGATATGGCGCAAAGGGGGTGGCAGCCCTTGCATCGATGCTCCAGTCCTGCACGCTTGGCCTCTCGGTTGTAAACATCGACAACGGGATTGGTGCAGGGGCCTTTGCTGCAAGCATTGCAAACAGGATTGCCGCGAAAAAATCTATGCCTTGACTATTCCAAGGTGGCCAAGCTCGGAGCCTATTCCGTAGCCTATCAGCGCGATTCCGGTTCCAAGGCCTGCCATCTCAAGCCCTCCCCATATCATGTTGAGGTTTGCCATCCTTGATTTTACCGCCCCAATCACAAAAGACGCGGCAAGGCTTGTGCCGATTGCAACAAGCAGCGGGACGTATCCGCTCGCAAAAAAGTACGGGATTATGGGAAGTATTCCGCCGACTAGGAATGCTCCAAACATTCTAAACGCGCTCTTAAGCGGGCTGCCGACAACCTCGATGTTTAGCTTGAGCTCCTCTGTAAGCATTGTATCAAGCCAGACCTTCTTGTCAGACGTTATCTTTTTTACTATGGAATCAAGCTCGGGCCCTGAGAATCCCTTTGCCTTGTAAATGTCCTCTATCTCCGCCTTTTCTGCCTCTGGGACATTTTCCATCTCCCAGTTCTCGCGGTCTATCTCGGACTGGAGTATCTGCCTCTGGGACCTTACTGCAAGAAAGTTCTGGACTGCCATTGCCTTGGCTCCGGTAAACATTGCGACAATGGCTGCAAGTATGATTACGCTTGGGGCCTGGTCTGCGCCGCCCACTCCTGCAACGAGGCCAAGCGAGGTGTTGATCCCGTCTCCAAAGCCAAACACAAAGTCCCTAATCGAGCTGCTTTCCTTCTGGTGCCTCTCTACATGCCTTGGCTCTGAGACGCTCATGCGTTTTGGATTGTGATTCTGCCTTATATGTCAAAGCAGAAAATTTGACGGAATGGGGCTATGAGGTAAATGTTTTATATTGTAGTAGGAAAAAGAGACAGGAATGGCAGGCAAGAGGATCGTCCTTACAGCAGATCGTAGCCTGATGACTAATTATCGTGGTAACTTTCTCTACGGGTTTATCGCATGCGGGCCGTATGAACTCGTACCAGAATTCGTTTTTGACAAGGTTTTCTGCCCGCCGGTCGAGACAAACGTTGCGACAGGCGAGGCAAAGGTTGCGCAGGTGGGGCTCAGGAGGGTCGAGGCATCGCTTCTCCAGGGGTACTCACGCGACGAGGTCTTTATCGCAAATCCTGATTATCTTGAAAAATGCATAGGCCCCGACACCAAGGTGGTCGGGATAAACGTCATGGACCCGCTTGGGATGGCGCCGGTAACGACTACCATGTCGCCTGAGAAGCTATCCTATGTTGCCATGAAGTTCAAGAGGATGTGCGCCAAAATTATCCAGCTCAAGAAAAAGTACAACTTCCATGTCGCAGTAGGAGGAAACGGCGCGTGGGAGCTTGCCAAGACCGAGAGGATGAAGATCCACGGGATAGATACCGTGGTAGTAGGCGAGGCAGACGAGCTTGCGCTTGACCTGTTCCACGACCTCGAAAAGGGCGACGCGCCGGAACTTATGCACTGCTTTGTAAAGAACATTCAGAATATTCCGATGATCCAGGGACCCACTGTCAACTCGCTCATAGAGGCAATGAGGGGGTGCGGGAGGGGCTGTGACTTTTGCGACGTAAACAAGAGGTCAAAGAAGGACCTGCCGCTTGAGAGGTTGCAGCAGGAGGCAAAGATAAACCTCGACTATGGGTTTGACTCGATTTGGCTCCACTCGGACGAGATGCTGCTGTACGGGTGCGACAACAGGGAGTTTAGGCCAAACTATGACGCCATCACGGAACT
>DATFCV010000055.1:0-42248 GCA_035252645.1 Nitrosotalea sp.
AAGTGGTCAAAAACCGCTGAAAGTCAACTTCGAAAAATTTCAAGATTGAACAAGGACATCGCGCAGCAAATAGTTACAAAACTTGACGAGATTTCAAACAACCCTTATCTTTTTACGGAGAAACTTTCAGGCCTCAACCTAAGAAAACTAAGAGTTGGAAATTACAGGGTAATTCTATATTTAGAAGGCCAAAAGATGGTTATCTTCATAGTTCAAGTAGGTCCAAGAAGCAACATTTACGAGAAACTGTAATAAAGTCAGTTGGCGATCCTGCCTTGCTCTGTTATTGCTGTGTATCCTAACGGCAGTTGTATGAGCAACGCAAACCCTGAAGGATCAAATCCCTGCAAGAATACTTCACCAGAAGAAACCATGTTGCATTTTGATTAAATTTGAATTTAACATAACTTCGCGATGATTTGATTCATCATATTAAAAAAAGAATTTCTTTCAACCCTTAAATCGTACTGCCAAAGGGAAATATCATATGACGTCAAATGATAAGATACTCATGAATCTTGATAATCAGTATTTAATTGATGTTAATGAGAAAATTCTCAAAAGATATGAGAAAATAAAAAAAGTCAAGGTATACATTGAAACTACAAAAAATATTGATCGTGTAATTCCCACAGTAAATAGTGTTGGCAATTCTGGAAATCGAGAAAAAGACTTGATTGAAAAAGCAGCGTGTATAATGGCTGTGATTCCGTGGACTCAAGCATTTTTTGATGGCAATAGACGAACTGGAATTATCGCTGCAAGTAAATTTCTGTATGATAACGGGTATGAATTAGATATTGATCCAGGAAGCGAGAATTTAGAGTTAAGACACATGTTAAGTGAGATCAAGAAACAGACCCAGACCTTGAACCAAGACATTATGAAACAGCTGTCTTTTTATGTCTCAAGGAGAATCAAGAAACTATGAGTCCAAAGGATGAGAAAGTGACGGATGAACTCATTGAGAAATATTCTAAACTTTTAGATGATCTAGCCACAGACGACTAGATGCTAAACCATTTTTGCATATGGTATTTGTTTAAATTTGAATTTAACAAGCAGAAAGAACAAAAACGTAGTTGGTCTTGATGTCATCTCTTTGCCAATTTGTTATGCAAATTCTTTCTTCTCTTTAACAAATCTGCCACCAATTCCTGAATTTTCTTGTAACCTGAATTTTTTTCCGGCAATGCCTAGGCTTCTCCCTGCTCAACGCCGGGGAACCCTGCCTCGTACTCTCGCTCGAGGCTCTCGCGTGTCTGCTTCTCAATCTCGTCCTCCTCCCCCTCCGACGTTGCAAGCTCTATCCTCCTCTCGTCCTTTGTGAGCCATGTCACCTTGATGAGGCCATAAATCTCAAGGTTGAGGAGGGTCTTGTTGAACTCGTCCTCGGGAATGGTTATCCCTTTCTTGATGAGCGCTTTTGACAGCTCGCTGTCAGTCATCGAGCCCGCGTCCCTTATAATCTCGTACACCGAGTTTCGAAGTGGCATTGTAGTCATGTTTTATCCGTAAAAGGCCTTGTCAATTGGCTTTGGAAGGGCGTATGATATATTGTCTTTGATTGATGTGTACCAGTCCTCCACTCCCTTGGTAATCGAGGGCTTGACGACCTTTAGCGCCGCAGCAAAATCGACGCTGTTAATCTTGGGGGCGTTGTTTCGCATGGCCTGGACTGCTGCCTCCCTGCATACTGCTACAAGGTCCGCGCCGGTGTATCCCTTGGTAGAGAGCGCAATCTCCTTGAGGTCGACGTCTCCTGAAAGGGGCATCTGGCGCGTAAGCGACTTGATTATCTCAAACCTTCCCTTCTCCTCGGGCGGCGGTATGAAAAGAATAAGGTCCAGCCTGCCGGGCCTCAGAAGCGACGGGTCTATCAGGTCTGGCCTGTTTGATATGCCTACCACGACAACCCTTGCAGCCCCTCCGTCCTCCATCTCGGTGAGCAGCTGGCTCAGGAGCCTCTCGCCAACACCTGTTTCCTCGAGGGACTTTGATCTTGCAAGCGAGTCAAGCTCGTCGAAAATTATTATGCACGGCGACGACGCCTTGGCCTTGCGGAATATCTCGCGAATTGCCTTTTCCGACTCCCCGACCCACTTTGAAAGAATCTCGGCGCCGCGAACAAGTATCATGTTGCCCCCGCTCTCGGTGGCAAGGGCCCGCGCAAGAAGGGTCTTGCCGCATCCTGGTGGCCCGTAGAGAAGCGCGCCCTTTGGCGGCTTGATGCCCATCTTCTGGAACTTGGCAGGCTCCTTGATTGCCGTTATGAGGTTGTCGTTTAGCGTGCGCTTGGCATCGTCGAGTCCCCCGACGTCCTTCCACCATATCTTGGGGGATTCTACGTAAAACTCCCTCATTGCAGTCGGCACGATCTCGTGCATCGCGTCGTAAAAGTCCTGCATCTTGATTATGAGCTTCTGCAAGACCTCGCCTGAAATCTTTTCAGTCTCCATCTCGATTTCGGGCAAGAATGTCCTCAGCGCCTTCATCGCCGCTTCCCTGCAAAGCGACTTGATGTCGGCACCTGTGTACCCGTGCAGCTCTGAGGCAAGGGCCTTGAGGTCGACATCGTCGTCAAGCGGCATGCCGCGCGTGTGAATCTGCAAAATCTCAAGCCTCCCGTCTGCGTTTGGAACCGATATCTCAATCTCCCTGTCAAACCTTCCCGGCCTTCGCAGCGCGGGGTCTACCGACTCGGGCCTGTTGGTTGCCCCGAGGACTATTACGTTTCCCCTGTCGTTGAGCCCGTCCATGAGGGCAAGAAGTTGGGCAACGACCCTTTTTTCCACGTCGCCGTACGCCTCCTCCCTCTTTGGGGCAATCGCGTCTATCTCGTCGATGAATATCACTGCAGGTGCGTTCTCCTTTGCCTCCTTGAATATGTCCCTGAGGCGGGCCTCGGTCTCACCGTAGTACTTGTTCATTATCTCAGGGCCGTTGATTGAATAGAAGTTTGCCTCCGACTCGGACGCAAGCACCTTTGCTATCAGAGTCTTGCCGCATCCTGGAGGGCCGTAAAGAAGTATGCCGCTGTGCGGCTCGATGTTAAGCTGCGTAAAGACCTCGGGGTGCTTGAGCGGAAGCTCGACTATCTCGCGCATCCTGTTTATCTGCGCCCGCAGGCCGCCAATTTCCTCGTATGTGACGCGGAGCTTCTTGTCAACGGACGACTCGGTAAGTATGGTAAGCGACGTTGCGCGCTCTATCTTTACAACGCCTTTTGGGGCAACCTTGTGAATCTTAAAGTCCATGGAATTTCCAAGTATCATGACTGAAATCTCGTCACCCTCCGAAAGGGGCAGTCCCTTGAGCCTGTTCTTGACAAAATCCGTAAACTCCTTGTCTACAGTGACGTTGCCGTTGACAGGCATCAGTACTACTGTCTTTGCTGCCTTGGCTGCAACCTTCCTTACTGAAACCAGGTCATTGATGCCAATTCCAACGTTCTTCCTTGTCTGACCGTCGATTCGTATCATGTCTGGCGCCTTGTTGTCGTCATCCGCAGGCCAGACTATGGCACAGCTTGACTTTTTACCTATTATCTCAATCATGTCGCCTGGCTCTACCTTTAGAAATTCCATTGCCTCAGGCTCTATCCTTGCCCGCCTCTTGCCCACATCCCTCTGCTTTGCTTCGCCAACACGCATCTGGAGAAGCTCTTCCTTTCTTGCCACTTGGGCCACCTACTTGGCGTCTACAGAGGCGCGGCTGACTCCGAGCACCTCAAACTCCCCAATGCCTTCAACTGAGCGCACGCTGTTTTCAAGCGAATCCATTTGTCCTTCCTTATCATCTAAGTTGAACTCGGCATTAATAAAATAGAGGCCAAAAGCAAGGGGCTCTTTTGTATACTTTGATAGCGTGATCCCATCCTTGAGGGCGGAGGATATCTTCTTTGCAGCGCTGTCA
Organism: Nitrosotalea sp.; assembly: GCA_035252645.1. Classification (GTDB taxonomy): domain Archaea; phylum Thermoproteota; class Nitrososphaeria; order Nitrososphaerales; family Nitrosopumilaceae; genus Nitrosotalea. The sequence continues at coordinate 3,916 of DATFCV010000055.1, forward strand.
AGGTCTATCTCGGTTCCAGTCGGAAGGATCTTTGCACGTAGTGTTAGTCGCGGCATCTTTCTATGGTCCCTGAAAATTGCATGACTTGCACGTATATGCCCTTGCCGATTCCCTGCAGCTCTCGCATCTCCAGAGCAGGACCTGTCCGCAGCTTGGGCAGTTGAACTTGACACATTTATCGTTAGGCATTATCGGCCTGTGGCATGAACTGCATACCGGCAGGGCTATGGATGACGACATAATTCACGCTGATTCGAGTCCGAATTTATACCTTCGCGATCGTGAACAGCTAGCTTAGGAAACGTCTCAACTCGTTTCCAAGCAATGCCTGCACTGCCTTTACAGATCCCTTGACTCCCAGCATCTTGGCAACGGACGTGGTGTGAAAGTCAAAACTTCCCTCGCGCGAGATCTCTTCTAGTACCTGCGGTGTAATAGAGTCAAAGAGAGAGTTAATGGTCTTGTTGTCAAGCCTCTCAAGCAGCGACCTTGCAAGAAGCATCTGCGAAAACTCCTTTCCAAACTTGGCCTGCCACTCGGACTGGTACTGGCCCAGGTCTGACAGGCTGCCACTCTCAAGGTATCTTGAAATCGCCCTTCCCGCAAGTATCCCGCCAACGCCAGACGAGTAAATGCCACCCGCCGTTGTAGGTTTTGCCTGCCCTGCCGCGTCACCTATTGTTACGACGTTCTTTGCCACAAAATCCTTGATTGGCCCCTTAATCCAGATGGGCGCAAATATCTTCCTAATTGTAGAATGCCTCCCCTTGCTTTTCAAAAATTCCTCAAGAACGGTAGCTGCATTTATCCCCCTTCCTGCAACTCCGACCTTTGCCTCGTCATGCCTTGTAGGTATGACCCACGCAAAAAATCCCGGATACTTTTCCTGGTCAAGATAAACCTCGACACTTTCTTTGTCAACCCAGTCCGCATAGACCTCGTACTGCGCAGACTGGAGGGTTCCTGTACGGTCCCTGTTTACAAGCGACGTCACGCCCCTTGCATCAACTATGACCTTGCATCTTACGTCCCCCTCGTTTGTCCTGACCCCGTCGCCTGTAATCTCGCGCATCTGTGTCCTTACGCGGACCTCGGCCCCGTTTGACGTCGCTTGGTGTGCAATCTGCTTGTCAAACTCGCGCCTGTCAAGTACTATTACCTGCTGGGGTCTTGCATCAAGCGTAACCTCTTTTCCGGAAGGCGCAACAAGGCGGGCCGACCTTATCTTGTTGTCAAGGGTTGCCCGCATCGGAATTATTCCAAGGTCGTCCATCGCAGGAATGCTTACTAGCCCGCCGCAGTGCTCAGGAGTCCCAATCTCATAGTCTTCTTCGATGACAAGCACCTTGTGGCCAAGCGTTGCTATCTCCCGGGCGCAGAGAAGTCCTGCGACGCTTCCGCCTGCTACAACGACGTCGTAATCCACGAGGTATTGATTCGCGACAATTATTTATATTAACCAAAACTCGGCGCAGAAATCTGTCTCAATCAGCATGTCTTGGCAAGAGCCTGAACTTTGGCGCGCAGTCCTTGTGGAACCACGCGTCGCCAAAGATCACGTCGCCCTCCTCAAACCTAATTTCCGCGCTACAATAGGCGCACAAAAGCGCGGTGGTCTGGGACCTTACCATATTTTTGGTATTTGCGCTCTCCGATATATCACCAAGTCTGTAACAATTTTGCACATCCCTCTTGAGCCAAAGTTTAACATTCCCACCCTCGTCAGGGTTATCATGGGTGCAATAAAGCAGGTCATAGTAGTTAGGAGGGACCTTGGGATGGGAACAGGCAAGATTGCAGCCCAGGTGGGGCACGCATGCGTCCTTGGAGCCGAGCATGTCAGGAAATCCAAAAGGGAGTGGTATGACGAGTGGGAAAGGTACGGCCAAGAAAAGGTAGTGGTAAAAGTATCAAGCCTCCAGGAACTCGAAGACGTCAAGAGACACGCCATAGCACTTGGGCTCCCATGGTCAGAGGTCACAGACGCGGGGCACACCCAGATAGAGCCTGGTACTGTGACATGCATATCGATAGGACCTGCACCCGAAGTCGAGATTGACAAGGTCACAAAAGACCTAAAGCTTCTCTAGATCTGTTTTTCGCGCTCTCTTACCTTTGCGTCAAAGGTAGCAGTTATGTTGTCCCCAGGCTGCGCATGGCAGGGCGGCACATGAATTACAAAGTGGTCCTTTGTCTCCACCCAGCATCCTGTCGAGTCGACCTCCTTTACGGTGACCTGCTCGGTTACCGTATTTGGAATAAGGTTCCAGAACGGGAATACCAAGGTGGTCATGACTATTATGGCAGCGGCAATTCCGCCAAAGATCATGAGTTTCTCGTTCATACCATGTCCCACTTGAACCCGTATTTAGGATTATTGCGGGAAAATTTTCGGGCGGCTTGCCGGAAATGGGAATATGAGAAATCCTCTTAAATCCTTTAATCGACGGATATTTTGTGTTCGTAGCAGTAGTAGAGGTACAGCTCAAAAAAGGGACGGAAGAGGAGTTCCGAAAATGGGTCACCGAGTCAAACCAAGAGCTCTCCAAGTTTGATGGCTTTGTCAACCGAAGGCTTTTGGCCACGCGTACTGGCAAGCACGCGATGCTTGTAGAGTTTGAGAACCAGGAAAAGTTTGAGAAGATGCACCAGACCCAGGAACATTTTAGGATCCAGTCCAAGGGCCATTCGTACATGGAGACCCCGCCAAGGCCTGTCTTTTACGAAGTCGTAAGCTAGAATTCGTTTCTGTATCCGACCACCTTGCTTGCTTTTATGAAAATTTTGTGAGAGAAAACTCGGACGGGTCGCCAAGATAGGTATGGCGAGGATCTGAAAAATCCTTCACTGGGTTCGCCTCAGCTCGTGGGTTCGAATCCCACCCCGTCCGGGTTCTACCTTGATAATGACACTAGATCTATTTATGTTTGCCAGCTTTTTTCCCGATTCATGAAATGGACTTGCAATCAAATTTTATGTCAACTGGGTAAAACGATAATCTGTATTGATCTTCTATAATTATTCTAGCATGGCGAAATAGGTATCCTTTACTATGGAACACCATTGCAGCTGAATTTTAGAGGAGACAGATGCAGTGTCCTCGAATGACTTCTGTCAGCCAATCACATTGACGGAAAATTGTGACTGCTCCGAGATTGGCATAAAGTACACCCCGTCAACTTCTACCAAAATGCTGTAGGTGCCAGCATCCTGGAACTGGTAAGGTATGGTGACGGTCCCCTCCGCAGTGTGCAGGAATGGAGTCCCGTACACCGGCGCGCCGCCTTTGCTGATGGTAACCCTGTAATCCACATGCCCCTCAGGCGTGCCCGTATTGCCGTCTAGGAAGCTTAGCGCAAGATTTGCCGGCCTTCCCACCATTAAGTTTGCAGGATCTGTTGACAACGCAATCTTGAGACCACCTGTAGTAATTGCCTGCGTCCCGTTGCCGCCCTCAACGGTATACAGTGCAAGCATACCTCCATTAATGTGGTCATTTACATGGCAGTGCAGCAGCCAAGTGCCTGCGTTGTCAGGATACATGTCAAGCGTCTTCATGCTCATCGGGAGAAGCTCTACCATGTCAGTTCTCCCGCCGTTCATAAGGAGCGTGTTCCCATGCCAATGCGGAACATGTAGGTCACTCTCGCCTCCCATGCCCGCTACATACCACCTCACATGTGTATCTTCATTCATCTTGAGGCCTGGAAGGTTTCCAAAGATGTATCCATTGATGGAATACTTGAGGTTGCTTTCCAAAAAGTTCGGGTCGCTATAGTTTACCTGCGATGCGGTCTCTCCTGCGAACTCCTTGAGATTGGATGCAAAGTAGGGTGAGTTTGTCTCGTTGAAAATGGTAAACAGTGTTACAAATTCCCGGTCGACGCCCTTGGGCGTTCCGTTCTGGTTTGCCTCGCCATGCCTTGTTATTATCATCGGACCCACAAGCCCCGCCGTGGTATCCGTGATTTCATTTACATGCGAGTGGTACATCCAGAGTATGGAACTTGGATCGTCAGGGCCGGGCCCTGCCCTTTCAGGGACACGCCAGACATAGGTAAAGGTCCCGCCAGGTTGTACTGCCTCGCCTCCTTTTTGCGAGTCTGGAACTCCGTCAAGATAGGGCGCCCCCTCTGATGCCTTGTCATAGAGGACGCCGTGGGGGTGCATGCTTGCAGGAATTGTGCAGTTGTTCTTGAAGACGACGTCAATAGTGTCACCGACCTCGGCATGAATGACAGGCCCCAATATGCCAAGCCAGGCGGGCCTTGGCAGGGGTGTCGTAAACGTGCCATCAGTGTATCCGCGATAGACGCACTTGATGTACGTGCTACCTATCCTGTCCACGCCGGTTTGCGTGTAAAGGGCAGTAGTCGGATCGTCTGCAAGGGCCTTGCCTGTTATCCCGTTGACACCTGTCGGCGCGTAGTTCCACCTGACCTCCTCTGCCTCGACATAGTAAGTGCGTGTGACTCCTTGATACTGGGTGGGTACCGCCGCCTGTATTACTGGTGCAGGCTGGGAACTGCCAGCAAAGGTGTAGGCGACAATGACCACAAGCGCAGATGCCAGCGCAACAATAATCCCAAGCATGACGTAGGTCCGGGCTGCCATGTTTATGCACCCGTCTCTAACGTCATACTGGTTGACCAGAAAAGAACCATTTGATTAGGTCGACCTAATTATGGTATTTAATTTCTTCAATACAAACAGGTCTTGAAAATAATTTCTTGTTCCAAGGTTTGAAAATCGCAACTTGAATCGAATAAACATACACGGAAAGGCGGGATTGTAGTATCGTTCTAAAAATGACGGAAAGTTCTACATCGGATGCTCCATTGAGATCCCACAATCTAGGTGCAGGCAACACCAAGGAAGCGGTAATGTGAAACACGAAAAAAAGCAATCAAACCATGCAAACCTTGCCTTGAAAACTAGGTTTGAAAAATCACTTCTTTTTCTTGTACCGTAACTTGGTTTCGTATTGACTCTCTTGCATGTTTTTATAAAAAAATTTGCAAGAACGTATCGGCGGGCTCGCCTAGCAAGGTCTAGGGCGGGAGATTGAGGATCTTCAAGGCGTCCAACGTCTTCACGGGTTCAAATCCCGTGCCCGCCGCCAGCCTTGGCTATGGTATGACATTTTTGATTAATAAATCCTACAGATAATGTATCTTCATGTGGTTGTTGTGCACCGTTTCAAACTGCGTGACATGGCCGCAGTGGATGCATGAGAAGAACTGGTCCGTCTTTCCCTGCGGAACCGATTCCAGCTTGTAACCGTCAAGGGCCACTATTGAAATGACACTGCCCTTCTGAATCACGGCAAAGTGCCTCTCGCAGCTGAGCGATGCCAGGAACATCTTGATTGCGGTAATGACGTCCTCGCCCTTTATCTCCTCGTCGCCTACTGGGGCCAGCATGAACTCGTGAATCTTAAGCGCGGGCACTGCCCCGACCTTGTCAGACGTGTATACTGCAAGCGATGACTTGATGGTGGGAACGTCCCTGCAGTTTACGGTTATCACGGAATCACTTCGATTGGGGCTTGCTTTAAGTTATTTGAGCACCCTGCTTAGGACATAGAGGTTGCTCTTGTAAAGTATCTCGCGCTTGCCCGATTCGTTGATTATGCCAATCTTGCGGATTGCCCGGCATTCTGCAAGTTTTTGCATCTTCCTGTACCCAGTACTTGTGGGTATGCCGCACTCGGTACAAATCTGGCTTGTCGACTTGGGAGTGCCCATGATTGACTCTAGTATTGCCCTGTTGGCGCTGTCTGCAAGAAGGCTCTCCAGTTCTTTTTCTACGTCAACTTCTGGCATTGATCCTTCTATGCCGGTCTCGATTTAATGGGTTGCTTAACTTAGTTACATAAGGCAACGCCAGACAATCGTTTTGGACAATCGGGCAAACCTTTACATAAATACTTTGCAGATTCGTGTCATTGAACAACATCTATGCCAATGCAGCAGACGACTTTCTTGAATTGGCAAGCGAACAGCGGCTCAACATAATATTCAAGCTGCTTGAAAAAAAGTCCAAAGTTTCAAGCATGGCAAAGGAGCTCCATGCCACGGTCCAGGAGGTCCACAGGAACTTTGAGAGGCTTGCAGGCGCGGGGCTGATAGCAAAGGACAAGGACGGCATGTACGACTTGACAACATACGGCAAGACAATGTGCACCCAGGTGCCGTCGCTTCTTTTCCTGTCAAAGAACAGAAAGTACTTTGAGAACCACGACTTTGGGGACGTGCCGATGAAGTTCATACAGAGGATAGGCGCCCTTGCGGGGGGCCAGCAGATAAAGGGATTTGTCAAGGTGCTGGAGCAGTGGAAGTCAATCTACAAGGACGCCGACGAGTTTGTCTACGAGATCTTCACCGAGGTCCCCCTTGACCTCATCGAGCCACTGCTCACAAAGGTAAGGCAGGGAATCAGCCTGCAGTACATCTTTGCCGAGTCGGTGATAGTCCCAAAGGGAAGAAAGGAGCTTCTTGCCAAGCTAGGCATCAAGGAACTTTTGGAAAAGGGCCTAGTCGAGCGGAAGATGAGGGCAGGCACAAACGTGGTGGTGGTGCTCAACGAGAAGGAGGCATGCGTGGGGTTTCCGACCCTTGATGGGGTTGCCGACATGCGCGAGATGTTCTACAGCAAGGACCCCCTGTTCCACGAGTGGTGCCTTGACTACTTTAGGTACTGCTGGTACAACTCGCAGACGTTCCAGGAAAGCAAGATACGCGAATAGACAATGAATTTAATCTACGTCGCCATGCATCTCTTCGTTGCTTGACTTTACGCTGCGATACCTCAGGTGCATAAACTGCAGGTCGCGCCTTTCAGCCGAGCCCCTCCTGTACGGAAGCGAGTTGGAGGAGGGATTCCTAAACTGCGATTTGTGCGGTTCCAAATATCCAGTTATTTCATCGATTCCGCTTCTTGTCGCGGACCTTTCACTGTATTTCTCAGTAAGAATGTCCCTTGGCGGCGAACTTATGCTAAAGTCAAGGACTGCAAAGATGAGGTCCTTTGTCAAGCAGGCCCTTGCAAAGGTGAGGCACGCGTCGGAGGACACGACAGGCCTTGAGAAGAGGTGGGTCGCAATTTACAGAAAGAGCCTGAAGACTCGGTTCTACAGGCAAGTCGAGTCACTGATTGGAAAACTGCCAATCTCTGAAACGTTCCTTGAGCATGGCTGCTCTATAGGGCATGTGTCAAGCAGGGCTGCAAGGCGGGGCGGCCTTGTCTTTGGCATGGACAAGTCGTACTATGCAATATCTGAGGCAATGAAAAGCAGGGAAGGTAATTCCGACTTTGTGGTTGCCGACTCGCTAAAAAATCCCTTTGGAGGAAAGTTTGACACGGTGCTTGCGCTCAACCTCCTTGACATCGTAGAGCCAAGGCCACTTGTCAGGGTACTGTCAGCGCAGGCAAAAAAATTCCTCATACTTTCCGACCCGTACGACTACGAGCGCGGGAAAAATTCTGTCAAACAGCAGTTGGGCCCAGAAGAGGTAAGGTCGCTTCTCAGGGCCACGGGCTTTAGGCTGGTCGCAGGAACGGCCCGGCAGTCATTTATCCCGTGGAGTCTTGAGGCAAACCCAAGGCTTGTCCTGAACTACAAGGTAGACCTTGTTGTCGCAAGAAGACGCTAGATCTGCTGTGCTATCTCGGGCGCCTTCTGGGAAATCATCTTTGAGAGGCCGCGCATGTAGTTTTGTGCAAATGTCGTCACAGGCTGTGACGAGTACCAAATGCACCCAAGTACCTTGCAGTCATGGCAGGTCTTTGCAATCTCCCACTGGGGCGCCGACCATATCTCCTCGACGGATTTTTCAAGGAGGCTGTACGTGTTTTGCGGGCTGTTGTACTTCCAGCAGGGCACCATGACCGTGCCGTTGCCGTTTACAAATATGGACTTCCACACCCCGCACTCGTCATAGATTCCTCGCCCGTGCTCGATTATCTGCTCAAAATATTCCGGAGGCAGCATTACCTGCGGGTCCTCCCTGCTTGAAATGTGCTCAAGGACGGACTTGCAAACCTGGACCATTGTCTCCCTGTCTGGCAGGAGGCTATAGTCCACATCCGACCTGTCCTCGACAAAGGTCAGCGAGACCGAGCCTACGCCAAGCTCGCTGGCTTTTCGGAAGTATGACTTGTCGATGAATTCCTGCGTGTTGAACTTGGTGATTACCGAGTTGAAGGTGTGCGGTACGCCGTGTTTGCTGAGAAGCCGGAGGTTGTCCATGACCCTCTGGTATGTCTGGGGCGTGACCCCGCGAACCTTGCAGTAGGACTCTTCATGCACCGAGTCTATGCTGCAGGTCACAAACTGCACGTACCTTTTTAGCTCCTCGAGGTCTACCGTATGCAAAAGCGAGGAGTTTGTGATGAGGGTTATCGGCATCTTAAGCGAGTAGAGGTACCTGACAAGCTCCATAAAGTCTGGCCTGCTTGTGGGCTCGCCGCCCTCGATTATGCACCATATGCAGTACTTGGCGACCTTGTCGAAAATCATCTTCCACTGGTCAGTTGTGAGGTCGTGTTTTGATGCAAACTTGATCTGGCCCTGCTTGTCGGCGTCCCCAAAGGGGCACATGGGGCAGAAATAATTGCAATAATGAGTAAGACTGAAGACTGCGACGATTGGGCGCTTTCTTCCTACGGCCCTGTTAAGGGACCACTTGCCCACCCTGTCAATTGTCCGGATGATGTCTACCACAAATTTGCTGCCGCGCTGAATCTATTAAGATTTTTGAGGCCTGCGTGTTTGAAATCAATTTATTTGAAACCCAAGCGTATCTACTTTGTGAGGACAGCACTCGTTTTGCTTGCAGCCGTCGCAATCATTCCGCTATCCTGCTGTAATGCAAGCTCGCAACAGGTTCCATCCTGGGTAAAAAATAACGCCAAGTGGTGGTCGGAAGGACAGGTAAGCGACGTTGAATTTCTAAAAGGGATGCAGTATCTCATCGACCAGGGACTGATGGATGTTCCGCATCATGCAAACGGCACATCTGGCGCTGTATCCGTAAAGATACCGTCCTGGGTCCGTACCGATGCAGGCTGGTGGGCAGAGGGAGTTGTGCCTGACCAGGAATTTCTCAATGGCATGGAGTACCTGGTGGATGCCGAGATAGTCCGCATCCAAGACAATGACGAATTTATGGTATCAAGCCCTGCATTTGCTGACAACGGCACGATACCTTCGCAGTACACCTGCGACGGGGGCAACAAATCTCCGCCGCTTGTGGTGCTAGGAGTGCCCTCAAGCGCAAAAAGCCTAGCCCTCACGGTTGTAGATATCGACGCCCCGTCTGGGCCATTCACGCACTGGACCATGTGGAACATCCAGCCAAACCAAACGTCGCTTGCACAAGGGATGAACGCAAGTCTCCCACAGGGAACCTCAAGCGCTGGAACTGTAGGATATCACGGACCATGCCCGCCGCTTGGAACGCACAGGTATGTCTTCAGCCTCTATGCCCTTGACAGGGTGCTAGACCTTGGGCAGGGGGCATCGAGGGCTGACCTGGAAGATGCGATGCAGGGACACGTTATTGAAAAAACCCAGATAATAGGTACATATGCAAGACACTGAATTTTTTTAACCCCTGGGATTTTGGCTCACATGGCAAAAAAAAGAGAAGGCGTGCAGGCGTTACGTGCCACCGGGGGTTCTAACCGAGGTGCAGACGGATATCCCTGCCGCGTTTACGATACAGCCGTCGCCACAATCGTCGCCGCAGTCATTGTCGGCGTAGACTGGGTGTATGGTTGTGGCAGCTCCTATTGCTACAAGGAGCAGCGCAAAAACCACTGCGACAGCCTTGATGCCAAGTTGCTTGCGGTGTTTCTCATCAATCATTGATCCAAGCTTTTAGCCAAAATTTTTATGACTATCCATGGATTTTTCTGCGCAAGCGATACGTACCTATAGCAGGTGAAAGGAAAACATATCGCAGGGCCTGCAGCAGCCTTCATAAAAAGACTACATGTGACTGTCTTGCAGGACCAGTATCCAATTTTGTACCTCGGCTCCGCCCAAAAATTTGTAACCACTGGACAATAATTTCATTTCATGGCTTGATTCTGCCTGCCAACCTTTTGGTTTCTTGTTCTAAAACCCAATGACTTGGCCGGTCTTTGCGTTTACCTTGACATGGAATTTCTTGAAACTGGACGAAGAAACCAACACTTCCACAGTCCAAATGCCGTCCTCAAGGGATGACTTGATTATCTTGACGACAGAGTGATACTGCTGCAGGAATCCCACCGCAATGTCGTTTGCGGCCTTGCTGTCAATTACATATAATGACATCCTGTATAATATGGAAGAAATTAGATTTAACACTGTATGATAGATTGTTCGGTAATTCTCTTCGGAAATTTTTTTTCCTAGGCACGAAACCCAACCTATCGAAGACACTTTAGGTATTGATCTCCTAGACTCAACTTGCAAACGTCTTATGTGCTGCCGCGACCTATGAAAGCCATAGCTGTGGATCGGAAGATACGTTGCCCAACTCCGGGGGGTGTCCGAACCCAGGACGCCCTCCATCATTCTTCTAAATGAGTGCCCCATCTGCGGTGTGCCGCCGTCTCATCATCAAAACCTGTCTGAAATAGGCTTAAATTCACCCCAGATCTGTATTGATTCATTCGGGCTATGACATTAGCCTTGGACCGTTCCTAAACCGCCCCGCGAGGTGCTGATAATGTCTACCAAAAAATCAGGGGTAGACAAATGAAAAACAAAACCAAAAAAACAATGAAGATTGCAGGACAGTCGATATGAGGATGATCGAACTAGCATTCTTAGCAGCTGGGGGAGTGGCGGGGGTGTTCGTGAGGTACGGGATTACAAAATCTCCGCTAGTTCTCGGAGCACTGCCGGTAAACGTGCTCATTGTCAACGTTATTGGCAGCTTCATACTTGGGGTCTTTGCGGTTCTCTCGCTCCAGTGGAACCTAGACCAGAAATACGCGATGCTTGTGGCACTCGGGTTCTGTGGGGGCCTTACCACCATGTCGTCGTTTGCACTGGAGGCCTCCAACATGCTTGATAACAAGCAATACCTACTAGTAGCGGCAAACATACTGACAAACGTTGGACTTTCGCTTGGCGCAATCTTCGGAGGTAAGGCCTTGGCAGGCATGATGCTGGAAGGAGGGCTGAAATGAGAACGCAGGATATGTGGTGCCTCATGATAAGGATAAAGCGAAACGACAACTTTGAGGGAAAGCGCGTGCACAACATAATACTTGACCTGTTAAGGAAGGGAAAGATCTCAGGCGCCACGGTCTGGACCGGCGTGGCAGGCTACGGCAAGCGCGGCAAGTCAAACTTCCAAATCGAGGGGATCTCAGTCAACATGCCCATGCTAATCGAGGTCATAGACGACCTGTCAAAAATTGAGAAGATCCTGCCGGAGATAAAGGAAGTAATTGGAGACAACGGGCTTGTCACAATCAACAAGGTCGGAGTGGTCTAGCCTTTCATGGCGCATCGAAAAAAAAGCAACCGGGTTTGCCACAAAAGATATTTTACTAGTGCGCCGCACCGTCAAGTGATTTGAAGTCAATCAACTATACCCTCCTTGGAGACGAGTCCATTGCAAAGGACTTTGGAAAGAAGGGAACCGCGACAGACCTTACAATTTATGACAAGAAGGAGACGGGAACGGTAAAGACCTGGACCATACCTACGGGCTTTCCTGACAAGATACAGCCCCTCCTCCAGGCGATAAACATGGGCGAGTACGTCGTGTTTCACGTCTCAAAGCTTGACAAGTTCACAGGAGAGCAGATTGTGGCACTTGACGTACTCGGGAAGACAAAGGGCATAGTGACCCATTCCTACGAGGTCGACGGCGAGAAGCTGAAGACGATGATCAAGGGAACTGTCGTCGAGCAGTACAAGATGGTTGACCTTGCTGACCTCAAAAAGGAGATGGACGCGTTAGAGCCTGTATCGCAGGGGGGGGCCTTGAGGATTCCTATAGACCACTGCTTTGACGTAAAGGGCGTAGGTACGGTAATACTTGGAAAAGTTGCACAGGGCGCGGTCAAGGCATACGACAAGCTCAAGCTGCTTCCAAAGGGAGACGAGGTCCTGGTAAAATCAATCCAGATGCACGACGACCCTGTAGAGGAGGCAACCTCGCCTGCAAGGGTAGGCCTTGCAGTAAAGGGAATTGTGTCAGACGACGTACAGAGGGGAGACCAGCTCACGATAGGGGACGGAGTAACCGTATCCCAGGATATTGCCCTTGACTATGTGCAGAACAAGTTCTTCAAGGACAAGATTGCAGAGGGGCAGACGTTCACAGTAAACATAGGCCTCCAGGCAAGGGCAGCCAAGATAGTATCACTGAGCCCGATGAAGCTCTCGCTTAACAAGCCTGCCGCATTTACAAAAAACGAGATTTGCGTAATCCTCAAGCCCGAGTCCCAGACAATAAGGATAGTTGGGAGCGGGCCTATAGTGGGCTAGAACCGCATGCGGGGCCACCGTGGACTAAAATAGAAGAGCGTGAGATTTACAAGCATGCCGGACTTTGACATTGCAGCCTTTGCTTCTTGGTCTGTCATTACGGCATGCTTTATCGCAGTAACGGTCTTTGCATACCGAAAGGTTTCAAAAAGAAAAAGCAATGAATCACATACATCTTGAAAAAAAGGGGCTGAGGGGACTTGGCGTGGCAGAGTCATTTCGCGAGAAGGGCAAGCACTCAAGCCTTGCCGGTGTGGTGATGAGAAGGGACCTTGTAATCGACGGCTTTGTCTTTGGAAGAGCGACGCTAGAGGGTGACGACGCAACCGACGCAATTGTATCAATGTACCAAGGCCTGGGGCGGCAGGACATTAGCTTCGTCCTGCTCTCGGGGCTCATAATATCGATGTACAACATAGTTGACATCAGGAGGCTCTGGGAGGAGGTCAAGGTTCCGGTAGTAGGGGTTACATATGAGGAGTCGGTCGGAATCGAGGATGCCATCAAGTACCACTTTCCAGGCTCGTACGACGCCAAGGTATCGCAGTACAAGAAACTCGGCCCAAGGGCCAAGGTGCAACTGCACACTGGGCATGACATCTACCTCAGGGTAGAGGGCTGCGACCTCAAGGAGGCAAAAAAACTACTTGACGAGTTTACCCTTCAGGGCGCCATCCCCGAACCGCTGAGGGTAGCCCAACTTCTTGCCAAGGCGGAGCTTGACGCCTCCGGCTGATGCTATTTGCGCTCTTCCTTTGTAACCTGCCATTTGGACTGGGTAAGCCTTGATGATGAAAACTCAACCTGGCCTACTATGCGGTCCCCGCTGCGGACCATCCCGTACTCGTTTCTTACTTTCTTGATTATCAACTTGCGAGTCTTGTACCCCCCTTCTATTACCTTTATTCTGAACCTCTTGCTTGCCCTTTCCACAAGATCGCGCGCGGCCTTTGTGTCGCCAATCCAAGAATACATCTCAAAGGAACCAAAGTTCTTTGTAGTGACCTCATGATCGTAAAGCCTTGCCTCAAACTTCCAGCCGTTCTTCTTTGCCTCTTCGTTCATCCACCCTACTGCCTGGGCGCCGTATCCCTTCTCGACGCCAAAAGATTCCGAGTCTGCCAATCTCTCACCAATGACCAACCTGTAGACAACGACATAAAAGAGATCCCATGGATATCTTATTTAGAAGAGAAAGTCCACCTATTGCAGTGGCAAGGACAGCTGCCGACATACGAAAGGCCATAGAATCAAACTGGAATGAGTATCTCTCAAGGTATGCCAATCTTTTTTCATCAAACTATGTAGAGGGCTCAAGCCCGCCTTCCGTCTTCGTGGGCTCGTATGGGTACCCAAGGGTGCTCGTCGGGCCTATGGTGCCGCCCGTCCATGGGAACACCACGGTGATGGACCTGCCCGAGTCCTGGGTGGGAAAGGGGCTTGAGGACATTGTAAACTACCGCCTCTCGCTTGTCAGGGGAATCCAGCCAGTAAAGGCGCAGGAGCCCTCAGGGAGGTACATCGAGAGCCTTCAGGAGCTTGCCATGTCGACGCACTCGACAGACTCGGAAATGGAATTTGTAAAGAGCGCAAGGGCCCACTCGTTTGTCGATTCGGAAAACGCGCCCTTTGGGCCTGTGGGCGAGATTAAAAGCGCCAAGTTCTCAAACTCGCCATCGGACGCAAACATCCAGAAAATGTATTACGACAAGGACTTGCTTGCGCAGGACGCGGTGCTCGAACTTTACAACCGGGGCATAGAGGTAAGCAAGATCCAAAAGTGCTTCAGCATAGGGATGTTTGGCAAGTCTCGCAAGCTTGTGCCCACCCGCTGGAGCATAACTGCCACAGATGACATTATATCAAAATCTCTTGTCGAGGAGATTGTAACGTTTGGCGCGATTGACTCGTGCGGGGTTTACTCCTTTTCTCACCTGGGCAACCTCTACGCGGTGGTTCTTTTCCCAGGGAGGTGGATGTTTGAGATGCAGGAGGCGTGGTATGACAACGAGGGGAACATAGGCTTTGGCTCGGCATTTGAGGACGCAAACGGGCTTGCACACTATCCTGAAACCGCAGGGGCCCACTTTGCATCAAGGCTTGCGGTCGCAGAGCACCTCTTCTCACAAAAGGTCCAGGCAGGCGCATTGGTATTGCGCGAGATAAGGCCCGAGTACGCAGTGCCTGTCGGAGTATGGCAGGTGCGAGAAGGGGTCAGGATGGCCCTCAAGCAACGCCCTGCCATTGTATCAAGCTTTGAGGAGGGGCTGGACTTTGCCTGCAGGGGTCTTTCCGTCGACAAGAAAGAGTGGCTTGCAAGGAGCGGTCTGCAAAACGCAAGGAAGCAAAAATCAATCAAGGACTTTTTCTAAGCGTTACCATTTTTATTGAAGCCGATTTGCAGTAGATCGTTGCAGAATAGAAGCGTGCTTGTTGCAATTGCGATAATCGCGTCTCCGATAATGTTTGCACTTGCGGTATTTCCAGATTCCTTCAGTCTTGGCTGGAACCAAGGGAGGGGAGGATTTCTCTTTGCACTTGCATTTATCGCAGCAGAGATAATGGGCCTGAAACTTGACATTCCAAAGAAGAGGCTTTATGCCGCAATCCCGCTTGCCGCCGCAGTAATTGCTTACCTAGTTGGCGTCGAGTACGGACTAAAGGACTACCTCATAGCAGTCGCGCCCCAGTTCCACGTGCAGCTCAAGGACTCGTGGACATGGATGTGGGACTTTATCGTTATTGCCGCGTTTTTCGTGGGGGTCCTTACGCTGCTCTTTGGCAGGAGGTGGATTAGGATCTCGCCTGCAGGCCCGATATATGCCGCAGGAACTGCGATAATACTCTCGCTTGACGCGTTCTTCCCGTACGACTCGCTTGGCCCTCTCCAGTATGTCGTACCGTATCTTGTAAGGCTTGACGTCTTTTTGATTAACACGTTCCACTTTGGGGCAGCCACGGCAACAGGCAACATAATGTTCCTCAACGGAGACCACGGGCCTTTTGCCCTCCAGGTGTTCTGGCCGTCGGCAGGGGTCCACAGCATGATAATCTACTCGCTTGTGATGATGGCGTTCCTCCTGAAGATGAACATCCCGAGGAACCGCAAGGCGGCCTATTTTGCGATGGGCGTGGTTGGAACAATCGGGGTAAACGTCATCAGGATACTCTCGCTCTCGCTGTTTGTGCTCAAGGTCTCAACTGACGTGAACCAATTCCAGTCCTTCCACGGGATTGCGGGGGAGATAATGTTCCTTCCATGGCTCTTTGTCTTCCTGCTTATAGTCACTTATGTCGAGACCAAGAGGATGAAAAGAAAGGAGTTGGAGGTTGCTGGAAAGGGACCTGATCAAAATCAATAGGGAAGTAACGCCTGGGACATACCAGATAGAAGATGTCTTCTCGGGGTTGAGGGAGGCTGCCATACTTGAGAAGGTGTTTGGCTCAAGGCAAGAGCTTGACGACGTCTTTTCAAGCATCAAGCTTGTGGTGGATGCAAGCACGCATTACATGCACGTAAAAAATGAGGACGCTACAATAGTTGTATCCCCACACCACCTCAAGAACTCCGACCAAGTTACCCTCTACCTTGACATTGTTCATGAGCTTGTCCACGTAAGGCAGCAAAGGCAGGGCCTTGACCTGTACGACAATTCGTATTCTTACGTCGACAGGCCGACCGAGATAGAGGCATACATCGTGGCAGTGGAGGAGGCAAAAAGGCTCGGCATGGAGCACGAAAAGATACTTGACTACCTCCATGTGGAATGGATATCGCCAGACGAGCACAAGAGGCTTGCAGACAACGTGGGCCTGCGCCACTAGAAGAACCTTGTAATGTCGTCTTGGCCAGTCGCCTCGCTAAACTCTGAAACCCTTACGCCAAGCCTCCGTACTAGGAGTCTCTGGTCTTCTAGCAGCTCCCGTAAAAGCACAAGCGCGTTTCGTTTAAGCTCGTCAAGGCTTGTAGTGGGATTCTTCAGCATCCTGGACTTGGTCCTGTTTGACAGGTCCTCCTGCACGAACTGTATCCCGACAGACCTGAATGCTAGGCTGTCCCTTGTCAGCGCGCCATGGACGTCCTGGCACAGCTCCTCCAAGTCGTGTGAAAGAAAACCAAGATCTTTCGAGTCCTGCTTTAGCGTGACTATCCTGCTGTACTGGACAGGATCTCCCCTTGGCGATACCGGGTACTCGTCTATGCCGCGCGCCGCATTGTAGATGTAGGTGCCAGTCTTCCTCCCAAACATTCCGTTTAGTGCAAAGACATCAAGTTTCTTAAGGTCTGAAATGGTCTCAAGCCCAAGCTCCATCAACTTTGCCTCGGTCTTGGACCCGATTCCGGGGATCTCCTTTACGGGCATGGGGTCAAGGAACGGCTCGACCTTTTCGGGTGGCACTACTGTCAGCCCGTCGGGCTTTTTGTAGCCAGACGCAATCTTTGAGACAAGCTTGTTGGTTGACACGCCGACTGTCGATGATAGCCTGATGCTGCTTCTGAGGGCGTTTTTCAGCTGCTGTGCAAGGTGAGCGGCCCTTGAAAAATCCCCGCCTGTTCTCTGGGAGACGTCAAGGTAGGCCTCGTCCCTTCCGACGTACTCGAACACGTCAGCAAACCCCCTGATGACTTCCATTGCCTTTTCTGAGACCTCGGAATAGTACTCAAAATCTGTAGGCAGAAAAACCGCCTCCGGTACCTCGGCAAGCTTGTTTTTTGCAAATTTTATAGGCATGCCTGACTTGACCCCGAACTTCCTTGCGTGGTAGTTTGCAGTGGCAACGGCGCCGCTGTCGCCGCCCCTGTCGGAATATACGCACACCACTACTGGCTTGGTCTTGAGGTCTGACCTTCTAAGCTCCTCGCACTGGGCATAAAAATAATCAAAATCGATGTGAAAGACTACCCTCTGTGCCACGAGTCTGATGTTGTTCCGGTTTGCTTTTTATGTTTTGGGAGGTGTTTCAAACTACCTCTAAATACCGACTGCGCAAACGGTATTGGTGGACTATCCCGTAACAATCGAGAATGGTGAAATCAAGATCAAGGCAGAAAAGATGGAGGTTGACAAGCTCTACTACTGCCTTTACAAGGAAAAGGTGATGCTCTTCTTCAAGGACAAGAACGACCTTCTCAACTGCTATGAGATAGAGGAAAAGGAAATTGTCGACGAGGTAAAGATGTCCGAGCAGGCAGATATCGACAAGATTCTGGAAAAATTCATCGAGAAAAAGAACCTAAACCCCAAGCCGGGCGGTCACTCGCACTAGACACCGGACCATTGCCTTGTCCTGGGCAGGCCCTTCCATGAAAATTAAAATTCGGAATGCCATTCCAGACGAAATTTCGGTATGTCAGTTCCAACACGCTAACCATTAAATAAAACACTCTTAGAGCTCTGTTGTGACAAGGCCGCCCAATATCATATTCATTGGAAAGAAACCTATCCTTACCTACGTAAACGCCACGCTTACACTCCTTGCAAACGAGCCCACGGTTACGATAAAGGCCCGCGGGAAGAGCATAACCGCCGCGGTGGACGTCTCGCAGATGATAGTCAAGAGGATGAACGCAGTAGGCTACAAGGTAAGCGGCGTGAGGATCTTCTCCGAAAGGATGGAGTCAAAGGACGGCAAGGAAAGGAACGTCTCTACAATAGAGGTCGACGTCTCCAAGCCAGAGAATGTCTAGAAGAAACTGGTACGTCCTTGTCGCTGCCACCTGTACGGCCGCAATTGTCGCATATTTCCTGGTTGGGAGCAACGGCTGTCCCATGCAGCAACTCGCCCTTGAGCAAGACATAAAAAAGTACGGTTCAAGTCCCGACCCAGAATCCTGTGCCGCTATAAACGAGCGAATTTCAGGATATGACAGCCAGTGCAAGGCAAGCTTTGAGATCCTCGACTGCGGCTAGAGGGAGCCTGCAAGGAAAACCGTCCCGAAATAAACAAGGACGCCCGCAAGGGCCACCATGAGCATCCTGTAGTTCTTTCCGGAGAGTATCGCCCTGCCGCGCCCTGAAAGGAACCCCACTGTCCCAAGCCAGCCATAGTCCATCCAGATGTGAAAGCCAAAGACAAGCCCAATGCCGACAAGCGAATAGAGGGCCACGGCATCGGAGATGAGCTTGAACCCTATGGTGAGCCACCACACGATAAAGAAGGGATTGAGGGCGCTTAGAAAAATCCCGGCATAAAACGGCCCGTGCTTTGACTGCCGCTCAGTTGGTGTCTTTTGAAGAGCAGACCTAACCTGGAGGCCGGCAAAAACAAAGAGGGCAATTGCCCCAAGCACCGAGACGTATTGGCGAAACTGGGGGAGGGCTCCAAGCGATAACGCGCCAATCCCTATGAGCAGGACAAGCGGACCCTCCACTATTGTATGTCCAAGTGCCATCCTGATGCCGGACCTCCAGCCACCTCTGATGCCGTAGGCAACGTTTGACGCAAAAAGCGGGCCTGGCGACATTACGCCCGAGACCGAGATTGCAATTACCGTCGCTGCAAATTCCGTAATGGAGGGCATTGGCACTCAATATGCAAATATCTTGGTCAGGGGCCCTATCTTCTTCGATATAAAGTCAAGGACCTCGCCCGGCTCTGTCATATAGAAGAACTCGTCTTTTCCATCACGCGCTATGTTTACGCAGTATCTCCGCGATGTCCTGTTTATGTAGGCATGCTCAGGCTCGTTCTCTATCCTTATTCCCTCATCGGAATCCAAGACCCTGAGGTGTTTTTCAAGCGCCTCGACTGAAATCTCTCTTTCCTGGTAGCTCATCCGTAGATAGCATCTCGGAGTGGGCCGGCATCTTCCTCGGCCTGCTTCATCTGCGACTCGATGTTTTCGGCCTCGCTCATCAGCGTCCTCAGGTCGCAAGATGCGCCAGGCACCAGCTTTGATACCGCCATGCAAATCTCAGCCCCTGCCCTAAAGTCAGGCCCGGTCTCCTTGCCGGTGTAGAGGAGCACTATGACGTTTGTGTCTGTAATGGATCCCTCGTTTAGCAAAATCCCTGGTATTCCTGGCACCGTCCCGTTCTTGAGTACTGGAATGTCGGCGTCTGCAAGCTTTTTCCTTGCCGCGTCTGTTGTCGCAACGCCTATGACTGCGGGCTTTTCGTCGTTTTTTACCGCCGCTGCAGAAACTATCAGAGAGCACTTGTGGTCGTTTGCCCACTTGAGCATGCACCTTGCCACCTCCCTGTGGAGGGATTCGTGCGGCGTGAGATACGACGAAAACACGGCAACCTTGAGCTCTTCGTTTACAAATATCCTTGCAGGAAAGCCTGGCTTTTCATCCCTTATAATTGAGATTGGTGGAAAAAGTTCCGAGTCTAGGACTCCTGCCAGCACAAATTGGGCAGTAGTGTTTATGAGGGATTCCGTTGCTATGGCGTTTGCAAGGCCGGCGTAAGGAAACCCGTCGATGACAAAACCTCCTTGGATGTTTACTTGCTTTATCTCGCGTATGAAAATTCCATTATCCATGAATTTTCATATTTGTTACGCCTTTTTAAATGGAATCGTCAGGGCAGCCGTCCTATTCCGTAGCTACGCGTATGAGTTCTGCAATCTGCTTGCCCTTGCCCTGTGATATTGCAGAAATGCCCCCAGTGAGGCTCTCACTTACGATTCCCTTGTCGGCTAGCACCTTCACGGCGTTAAGCGAGGTGTATCCTGCCATGCACACAAGCAGCGACTTGTGCGAGCCCTCAAGCGCCTTGTTTATCGTATCGGGAACCTTCTGGGTCATGAGCAACTGCTCGGCCTCCCCCGCGGTAGGGACTATGACCTTGCTCTTGTCGATGCCGAGGGTCTTTGCAATCATTTCTATCCCCTCCTCGCGCGGCGTGTATTGTGTGTGGATCCACACCACCTTGTCGTAATCGCCAATGCTTGACTGGGCCTCCTCAAGGGACACCTGAACCCTGGCCTGCTTCTCTGACATGCTTTCAAGGTTCTTCCTGTACTTTGCAATTCCGTCTGCTACTATTACCACAAATTTACTGCCGCCTCCAAAGTTTGCAAGCTGCATCGTGGCATAGAGTGCAAGCGCGCTGCTCTCGCCCATGTCGTGGCCCTTGGATACAAAAAACTTTAGCAACTTCCTTGCCTGTGTAAAATCTACCTCGTGCTGGCCCGCGTACCTGTCAGGCTCGTAGAACTTGAGTCCTGCTGCCTTTGACTTGGTCCTGATGCCTGCAACGTCCTGGTCTCCCTGCGGAAAGACCACGTGGAGCGACTTTTTGTTGTATTTTTCGGAGAGGTACCTGCTCAGTCCACCGGATGTCCCGCCTGTGCCAAATGTGCAGACTATCCCATAGTCTCCAAGAGATTGGCCACTTGCGCGCAACTGCTGGTCAATCTCGGGACCTGTGACGGTCCTGTGAACCCCGACGTTAAGTTCGTTGTCATACTGCTCCGGGCAAAACCCCCCGTAAATTTTTGCAAGCAGTTTTGCCAAGTTTATGATGTCTTGCTTTGCCAGAATCTCATGCGCCTCGGTTATAGCGCCGTCAAAAATTGTAGGATCAAACCCAAGTTCGGAAAGCTGCGAGCGTATGTTTGCAGCGGTTGCCTTTGCCGCAAGGACGTTTGGGCTGTCCTTCATCCCTGGCGCCGGGCAAATGTCCATGTCAAGATTGAGGATGCGTATCTTCTCGTTTCGCAGCTCCTCAAAGACCCCTTCCTGGAGCTTCCTTGAAACTAGTGCTACCACGTCAAGGCCCAGCCTTGAGAGTTGCCCCAAGGCAATCCCAAAGTTGCCAGACGTTGCCTCAAAGATGGGCTTGCCGTTCCTTATCTTGCCAGTAGCTATGGCGTCATGGATGATGTGTACGGCGGGCCTTACCTTTATCGAGCCGCCCGGCAGCTTGGAATCGAACTTGCCAAAAACCCTCAGCTCTTTGTCGTCGAGGTTTACGTTGAATTCCTTCTTTGCACACTCCTTAAGATCACTAGTGATATCTACAAGCGGGGTTGCGTTTACAATGCCTCCGTCATTGCCAAGGTGTGGTACCTTGGACCAGATTTCGGCCTCAAATTTTTCAAGCAGTAACTTGTCGGTTTCTGTGCTCAAATTCACTTACATTTCAATGTTGGATTGGATGATCTTATAAAAGATACTCGAAATTTCCGACGGTGTCAGGGTTTAAAAAACACGAGCCGCCCAGCAGATATCTTTTTTTCCTCTGGGTTTTTAACAAAAGGCATGGAATCACTTTACATTCTCATAAACTGCGACCTGGGCTCTGAGATCGACATAATAAGCCAGCTAGCAAAAATTCCAGAGGTAAAGGAGGTCCGTGGGACATACGGCATTTACGACATTTTTGTAAAGGTCCAGGCCGACTCTAATGCGATACTTGAGGAAATCGTCACTCACAAGATAAGGAGAATTCCAAAGGTGCGCTCTACAGTTACACTGACACCTATCATGTCCCAGGGCGGACGCTAGACCATCCCATGATTTCCCTTTTCAACTCTTTTTCTTCAAAAAATGAAACGTTCGAGCCTTTTCAAAAAGACTTGGCCAGGGTTTTCATCTGCGGCCCTACGCTTTATGACCTGACCCACTTGGGCCACGCAAGAATCTTCCTGACCTACGACCTGCTTTGCAGGCACCTAAACGAGCGAGGCTACAGAACAGACGTGCTTGTCAACATGACTGACATTAACCAGAGCGTCTTTACCAAGGCAAAGGCCGAGTCGAAGGACTGCCACTCGGTGGCCAAGTTCTACGCGGAAAAGTTTGTCCAAGACCTGGCACTTCTCAACATCCGAAGCGTAACGCGGCTTGCATATGTTTCAGACTATGTAGGACAAATAGAGAACCATGTCGCCAGGCTCCTTGACCTCAAGCTTGCTTACCATGCAAACGGCAACGTCTACCTAGACTCCTCAAAGGACGAGCGTTACGGCATGCTCTCAAAGCAGTCAAAAGGCCAACTATTGCTCCACCGCCTTGACATAGGCCCTAACAAGAAAAGCCAGAACGACGTCATGCTGTGGAACTGTTCTGAAAACTTTGACTTTACCTGGCAAAGCAGATTCGGCCGGGGAATTCCGTGGTGGCACATGCAGGACACCACGGTTGCCCTTGAAAACTTTGGAAGGAACTACGACATCCACGGCGGAGCAAGGGAGCTTCTCTACCCCCATCATGAGGCGCACCTTTCACAGTACAAACTTCTTACAGGCTCGGAAACCCCGGTGAAGACCTGGATGCACGTAGGCCTTGTACTTGTCGGAGGGGATAAGATGTCAAAGTCTCTTGGGAATGTGGTGTGGTCAAGAGACCTTGCTGAAAAATACGGCCAGAACCTTATCAGGCTGTACCTGTTTTCAACCCATTATCGCAAGGACATCGATTTCAGGGAGGAAGACATTGCGGAAAAAAATGCACAACTGGAAAGGATATACAAGGCCGGACTGAAGGCATCATCACAAACCGACCCTGAGATTACATCCCTTGTGGAAGGCTTTCTTTCCTCGCTTGACTGTGACCTTGACTCGCCAAGGGCGCTTGAAATCTTTGATGCGATTTGTTCCAAGGTCTTGTCTGGTGCAAAAGTAAGCCGTACTGATTTCGAACGGATATGTCGGGTTCTGGGGCTGGCGACCTGATACCGCGGGTCGAGGACCTGGACCTTGCCTTCACAGGGCTGTGGGCCAACTCGGTCAAGATGGATTGCGGAACGCTGTTTTTCAGTGACGAAATGCCAAACGATGTATTTTTCGACAAGTTTGCAGGAATCACATGCCTTGACGAAAAAACAATCAACGATTTGCTTGCCCTCTTTGAGCAACACCACACAGTTCCGTACTTTTATCTCTTGGAAAGGGAAGACCTTGAGGAACTGCTGAAAAGAAAAGGCTTCAAGCTTTACGACACGCAGCATGTACTTGCAAAGGCTCCCTCGCATTCTGACAAGGTGGCGTTTAGGATCTCGCAGGGTGAGGCGCGAAGGTGGGCAGAGACATTTTGTAGGGCCTATGACTGCATGGATTGGCTCGGTCCAGTGAAGGCGGCAGTCGGGAATACGGCAACATCAATTGAATACTACCTTGACAAATCAAAGGGCTCTTGCATGGCACTGTACGAAAAAAACTTGATACTGGGGCTCTATTGCCTTGGAACCGTACCTTCAATGAGGAAGATGGGGCTTGCCGCGTCCCTTGTTGAGTTTGCTGCAGGTGAGGCCAAGAGGAGGGGGCTTGAGGTCCTGATGCTTGAAACCTACCAGAGGGACGGACTAGTCAATTTCTACACTAGGCTGGGCTTTAGGGAAATTTACAGGAAAAAAATCTACACTACTTGAGCTTGGCAAGCAGCGCCGAATAAAGGAATGGCAAAACCGTAGTCGCCTCGGCATGAATTGTTGTCTGCTTGGCATTTTGCGTCACTTTTCCCCATGAGATTGCCTCCCGCACAAGGGCTCCGCTAAGGCTTCCGTCAAACTCCTGTGCGGTCGTGATATATATCGCATAATCCAGCCCCTCGCGGTACTGGTTCCACCACAGAGTATGGTGCTTTGAGATTCCTCCTCCTATCATTAGGGCTCCAGACTTTTTTGCCTTGAATATCAGCCCCGACAAAAGGTCGCCGTCTGATGCCACGTTGAGCCTGAAATCGTTGTGCTTTTGCGTGAACATCCAGATCTGGCTGCCGACAGCTCCGTCCATTATGCCAGGCACTACCACCGGTATGTTGTTTTTGTAGGCCCAGTAAAGGAACGAGTCCTCGCCTAGGTTTGCGCCTATGGCCCTGCATACCTCGTGCGTAGACATCTCTTTCTTGCCTTTCTCGTATTCCTTTTGCAGAAATGACTGGACCTTTTCCTCTATTAGCGGCCCGTAGCTTTTCAGGGGCACAAGCACGTTCCCAAGCCTGTGTATTCCCTCGTCTGCAAGCTTGCTGTCGTCAAGAGTAAACGAGCCTTCGAGATAGTTTGAAAAGTGTCTTGCAATGTCATGATCTAGTGCACCGCAAGTAGTGATGACAACGTCGCACATCTTGTTCTTTACCATGTCTGCAATTATTCCTCGCAGCCCTGTCGAAACTATGGCCCCTACAAATGACAAAAACTTGAGGCACTGCTTGTCCTCAACCATTTCGGTCATAATGTGGAGCCCGTCTGAAAGATTCCTTGATTCAAAACCTCCGGACTTGGCCATCTGATCAAAAATCTCCCCGATGTCGTCACCCTTTTTTATCGAAATGTCCTTTACTGGCCTTCCCTGCTTCACACCCCACAAACCAAGTCTGGGGCTATAAAATCTTCTGAAAACAAAATCACACAGTCGCGTCTGGGTCGGTAGTTGGAACTAGGGGCTTTGGGGCTACCTGCGGCATATGCAAAAGATGCCAGCAGGTTCCCGCGTGCCACGCCCAATCCTAAAAGCAAAGTATGTTTCCAGTGTGGGAGTCGATCTCAACCTGCAACTTTCTCTTGGTAGGGGATGAGACCAGTACATCAACCTGCCACACTCCGTCAACCAAGACAATCCTTTCCACCCTTACAACGTTGTGGTATCTCTGCAGAAAATTAACTGCCGCCTCCCTTGCTCGGACCCTGTCCACTGCCTGACTCATCATGATTTCACTACGTCGAAATCATTTTTATGACTATATGCTAAATTGTAACCTGAAAGTTTTCAAGGCTGGTCTTTTGTGCATTGGTTACAGATTGCTGTCCCTGTTCCAAGGCTTGCCGCCTAGTCACGGTTAATATGTAGGTGTAAATTGGTAGCTATCGATAAGGTTGGGTAAGAAGATCAAGATTGCCATAGCGGGAATGGGCAACTGTGCGTCTGCACTGATCCAAGGCTCGAAATACTATAAGGATAATCCAAACGATACCGTAGGTCTCACCGCCTACAACTTGGGCGGATATGAACCGGGGGATATTGAAGTTGTTGCCGCTTTTGACGTTGCCGACACCAAGGTAGGAAAGGACATTTCAGAGGCAATCTATGCAAGACCCAACAACACAATCACCATCGCGGAGGTGCCAAAAACAGGTGTTCTGGTACAGAAAGGACCGACTAAGGACGGCCTTGGCAGGCACCTTGGCAGGGTAGTCACTCCGTCAGGCGAGCCTGACGTGAACGTCAAAAAGATCCTTCAGGATACAGGTGCCGAGATGCTTGTCAACTACCTTCCTGTGGGGAGCACAGAAGCCGTAAGGTTTTACGCAAGCCAAGCTCTCGAGGCAGGAATAGGGTTCCTCAACGCCATCCCGGTTTTCATCGCATCCGAGCCAAAATGGCAGCAGATGTTTGCCGAGAAGAAGATCCCGCTTGCAGGAGACGACGTAATGAGCCAGCTTGGCGCAACCGTGGTTCACAAGACGCTTGTCAAGCTATTTGTAGACAGGGGAGTGCTAGTGGACGGCACGTACCAGCTCAACATTGGCGGAGACATGGACTTTTACAACATGCTTGACGAGGAGAGACTTGAGGACAAGCGAATAAGCAAGACCAGCGCCGTCAAGGCGATGGCAGACTATGACATACCGATGAGGATCGGGCCTAGCGACTATGTGGACTTTATCGACAACGAGAAGATCTGTTACATCAACATAGAGGGCAAGTACTTTGGCAAGATACCGATCAAACTAGACCTCAAGCTGAAGGTAATAGATGCCTACAACAGCGCCGGTATCATGATTGACGCAATAAGGGGCTTGAAGGTAGCCCTTGACAGGAAGCTCTCAGGGCCAATGACCAGCATCTCATCGTACTGCTTCAAGCACCCGCCCATTCAGATGCCGTACACTGAGGCAAAGAGCGCATTCAAAGAGTTTGTTGATGGAAAACGCGAAAGGTAGGTAACACATTGCAATTGTTGTTAGCATGGTCAACGAATCTTGTCAATAATCTGTTATGTTACATGCGAGGTCACCGGATACATTGGTACACATACGCAAGCTAGAGATCTTTGGCTTCAAGTCTTTTGGGTACAAAAACACGATTGTTAACCTCGAGCCCGGTCTCATAGCGATCTCAGGCGCAAACGGATCTGGCAAGAGCAACATACTTGACGCAATCTCCTTTGCGCTTGGCGAAAACTCGCCAAAGGTAATGAGGGTGGATAAGCTGCGTTCGCTGCTCCACGACGTTGACAACCAGCGCCACGGTGCAAAGATAGCGCGTGTCAGCTGCCATTTTGATAACACAGACAGGAAGATCCCTGTAGACTCGAACACTGTTACGATCACGCGTGAGATGGACGAGTCAGGCGAGAACATCTACTATCTCAACCAGAAAAAGGTCCTCAGAAACCACGTGCTTGACCTTCTTGAGGTCGCCAACTGCGGTATACACAAGCTGAACATCGTGCAGCAGGGTACCATTACAAGAATTTCGGAATTTAACTCAGAGGAGAGGAGGAGGATAATCGAGGATATCATAGGGCTTGCATATTTTGACGAGAAAAAGACAGAGGCACTCAAGCAGCTTGACGAGGCAGACAGGAGGCTTGAGATTGCGCTTGCAAGGATGGACGAGATAAAAAAGCGAATCGACGAACTTGAGGTGGAAAGGAACGACCAGCTCAGATACGACTTTGTGGACAGGGAACTCAAGAGGCTCTACGCAATCCAGGCTTCAAACAAGCTGCGCGATATAGACACACAGAAG
This sequence comes from Nitrosotalea sp., assembly GCA_035252645.1. Lineage (GTDB taxonomy): Archaea > Thermoproteota > Nitrososphaeria > Nitrososphaerales > Nitrosopumilaceae > Nitrosotalea. The sequence goes on from DATFCV010000055.1 coordinate 31,058, forward strand.
GTCTCAAAGGAAAGGAGCCTTAACGCCATCCAGTCGGAGTACAAAAAGTTCGATGAGCAGCGCGTCCAGATGAGGGAGGAGATAAAGAAGCTAGAAGAGGAGAAGCAAAAGTTCATGGAGGAAGTGAACGCCTACAACATTGCCAAGGCCTCGATAGATTCGGAACTTTCTGCGGCGATGCACCAGTCCGAGGCCGCAAACAGCAAGATTGCAACAGGGGCAAGGAGGCTTGCACAAATCGAGTCCAGGCTCCCAGAAATTCAGGCCGAGCTTGCAGACTTTCATGCAAAGCGCGAGACGCTCGAGTCCCAAATTTCAGAGCTGAAAAATTCCATTAACACAATCAACGAGTCAAAGCGAAGCACAACGGCTGAGCTTGCACAGGTCGAGTCGGAGATAAACCAGACCATGAGGCAACAGTCGCAGGTGGCAAGCAACAAGCTCAAGGTGGACGAGAAGCTGCGAAACCTAAACGGTACTCTTAACGAGGCCAAGCTTGCGATTTCAAAGCTCGAGCAGGAGAGGCTCGACATACAGAACAAGATAGAACAAAACACAACGAGGGCAAAGGCCATGGAGGCAGAACGCGAAAAACTCCTTGACCTTGAGCATAAGCTCAGGGTGGTGAGGGCAGGCCACGAGGCCGCAATCGGGGAACTCAAGTCCCGGCTCTCCGAGCTGCGGGACAAGGGAGCAAAGATAGAAAGGGACATCGAGGAAACGACGCTGATTTTTGAAAAGGCAAGCAAGGCTGCCGCACAGTACGAGGCAAAGATCAAGGTGGTAAAGGAAGTAATGCACGAGGACTATTCGATTGCAAAGCTAAAGGAGGACTCGAAGAGGCTCGGCATCCAGGGGCTTGTATATGAACTCCTTTCGTGGGACAAGCAGTATGAGAGGGCCGTACTTGCGGTAGGCTCTGACTGGCTAAAGGCGCTGGTTGTCAACGACTTTGCAACGCTGCTCGGGATTGCCGAGTTTGCGCAGCAAAAAAAGCTTCCAAAAATTAGGATAATCCCGCTTGACGCAGTTACAAACTCCAAGGCCTCAATCAAGCAAGAAGAGGGGATACTCGGGGTGCTTTCAGACTATGTAAAGTGCGACGAAAAATTGGTGTCCTTGAAGAATTTCATTTTTGGGAACATCGGGCTTGCAAACTCAAAGGAAGCAGCCTACTCGCTCTCAAAGAAGGGCTTTAGGGCAGTAACGCTTGACGGCCAGTTCTTCGAGGCCGACGCAAACGCCGTGATTGTCGATATAAACTCCAAGGTATCGCACCTGACAAAGATTATCCTGCTTTCCACGTCTGTCGACGGGCTGGTCCAGTCGCTAGAGCTGCTGAAAAAATTCATCCAGAACAAGAAGGGCCAGCTCAAGAAGATAGAGCGCATAACAAAGAACCTCGGTGGCAGATACAACGCGTCTGAAACTGGCCTTGCAAACGTCGACCTGAACCTGACGGAATTCAAAGCCAAGCTCAAGACGATTAACGAGGCACTTGACCAGATATCGTCAAGGGTCTCGCAGCTAAAGAGGAGGGACGAGACCATAACTGTAGAATTCTCCAAGGCAGAATCGTACATAGCCTCGCTTGAGGAGAGAATCGCGCTTACAAAGGAAAACTATGCCGAGGAGGAGCAGGCAAGGATTGCCTCCATGATTTCTTCGCTCAACGAGAAGCGTTCTTCCCTTATGGGCGCGCAAACTTCCGTATCGGCCCAGTTCCGTGACCTCACGTCAAGGCTCACAGAGATTACAAACGAGGAAAACTCATTCAAGGCAAACATGAGGCGCCTTGGAGAGGAGCAGTCCTCGCTCAACCACGAAAAGCACGATCTTGAGGTGCAGTCAAGGGCTCTTACAAAGGAGAAGGAAAATGCCGATGCCGCACTTGTCCAGCTAAGGGAGAAGGAACAGCAGCTGATTTCAACATCAGGTACCTCTGTCTCGACGCTAAAAGAATACGACACCAAGCTGAAGGGCTTGTACGAGTCCGAAAGAGCACTCACAAAAGAAATCAACGGCCTTGAAAGGCAGTCCGATTCAATTTTGCGCGACGTAAAGGACCTGTCAGAAAACGAGGAGAGGATCCGAAAGACACTGCTCTCATATGGCTATGATCAGCTCCTAGAATCGTTTGACGTTGACCACATGCTTGCAGAACTTGAGGCAGAAAAGAAAAAGATGTCGGGCTCGCTCAACACAAGGGCGCCTGAGACATATGCCGAGATCTCCACCGGATACCGCTCAATGTCCACCAGGAAGAACGAGCTAGAGGCCGAGAGAAACTCCATCGTGAAGTTCATCGAGGAGATTGACAAGGACAAGAGGCAGACTTTCCTTGAATCGTACGACAAGGTCGACAAGGACATTCGCGAGATATTCAGCAAGATGACGGGAGGAAACGCCTGGCTTGAAATCCAAAACGAGGACGACATATTCTCCTCCGGGCTTTCATATCTAGTGCAGTTCCCAAACAAGCCAAAGCGCGAATCTACATCGATAAGCGGCGGAGAAAAGACCCTTGCGGCAATCACGTTTTTGCTTGCCCTCCAAAAGCTAAAGCCCTCGCCGTTCTACCTTCTTGACGAGGTAGACGCACACCTCGACGCACTTAACACTGAAAGGCTGTCAAGGATACTTGAAGACAGGTCAGCCGGAAGCCAGATAATAATGGTCTCGCTCAAAGATTCGGTCGTGCAAAAGGCCAAGCTCATCTACGGAGTCTTCCCAAGAAACGGTGTATCACAGGTAGTTTCGCACAGGATCTCAAACGCCCAGCAGGTCGCAAACTAGTCAGGCCTTACAAAGCAAGCAACGGACCTGTCTTGGCCCGCCCGTTCAAGTGGCGGCTCTTGGGAGCATTTTTCAATTGCATATGGACACCTCGGGCGGAACCTGCATCCCTCATACGGATTCACCTCGAGCGGCGCGTTGATTTTCATCTTCTTCTCTCTGTTGAGGTTGTCGGGGTTTGGCTCGGAGATTGACTCCACCAGGGCCATGGTGTAGGGGTGCATGGGGTGGAGCAGCACTTCTTCTATGGGTCCGGTCTCCACAATCTTGCCAAGGTACATTATCGCAATCGAATTCCCGACATATCTTGCCGTTGAAAGGTCATGTGTAATATAGAGAAAGGAAATTCCATGCTTTTCCTGAAGCTCGCGCATCAGCTCAAGTATGCCGACCCTAACTGAGACGTCAAGCATCGAGACAGGCTCGTCGGCTATTATCAACTTGGGCTTGGTAGCAATCGATCTTGCAATTACGACGCGCTGTCTCTGACCGCCTGAGAGCATGTGGGGATACTTGTCGAAAATCTCTGCCGGGTCGAGTTTTACGTCCCTTAGTGCCTCGGAGGCAATCTCTCTGCGCTTTTTCGAATCCCCAATTCCATGCACCTCGAGGGGCTCGGTTACAATGTCGATAATCCTCATCCTGGGGTCAATTGACGCATACGGGTCCTGGTGAATCATCTGGCACTCCCTCCTTATCCTGTCGAGGCTTGCCTTGTCGGTACCTATCTTGAAACCGTCGAAAACGATCTGGCCACCATCCGGCTCTATCCCGCCAAGAATCAGCCTCGCTATGGTCGTCTTGCCAGATCCGGACTCGCCGGCAAGGACAAGCGTCTTGCCCTTTCCGACGGAAAAAGAAACGCCGTCTACGGCGCGAACAACTTCCTTTGCCCGAAAGAGTCCTCTTTTTTCAAAGTGTTTCTGGAGGCCTGTTACAGAAAGGATCTCTTCCACGGGGGTCTTGTTCTCCGCCAAGTATATCAAATAAACTGACGCAAGGAAGGACATTCTGAAAAGACTGGAAGGAGGCACCAACTGCGAAGGCCGGGGCCCAGATCTTGCCCCAGCCGATCACTGGGTCAATTTCTTAGTATCGCAAAGTTTTAAAGGCTATGATATATGATACTCAAACGTGAACGTTAAACTCCTAGCCGCGGTAATGATCACCGGTTTAGTCCTAAGTGGAAGTTCGGCATACCTGCAAAAGGTATTTGCAGACGATCAATGGTCCCAAGTCGCTCAGAGAGAGTTGATGGCACAGGAAAGGGCAGCAATCACTTATGCTGCAAAGTACACCAACAACGATGTCAACGAGTCGACAAGAACATGGGCTGGTCTAGGCTACACTACCACTGACGAGACTTCAAAGGGGAGAGACTTGAATTCGGCCGCACAAGTATCTGCACAGAATGCTTTGGGAGAGTTTGACAAGATCCACGCAAAACAACTTGTCGCATTCCAGGACACTGGCTATGCAGGCCTTAACAGCACAACAACTGACGAGCAGGGAAGAGACAGAAATGCCCTAGTATCTCAGGCTGAGGCCCAGTCATTGAACAGCTCCGAGTCCATCGTATCCGAGTTGGCAAGAATAAACGCAACCTATACCAACCTGCAGGATCAGGGAACGACCAACGAGCAGGCTCCTGACAGGCAGGCGCAGATCCAGAAGACTTGGGATGATATGGAGACACAGGCAACTGCACTTGTAAACGCAATCACAAAGATTGACACCGACTATGTAAACCTCAAGGCAGGTCCTACAACTAACGAAAACACCGTAGGCCGCCAGCTAGATGCAGCACAAGCCAATGCCCTAGGCAAAGCAATAACCATCTTCCAGGAGATTCATGCAAAGAACTTGGCATACACCTATGGTACAGGATATACTGGTCTGTCCAGCTCGACTACAAACGAGAACGTCTACATTGACAGAAACTCTGCAATTGAGACTGCAAGCGAGATGGCACTTCAGAACGCCGTAAACACGTACGATTCGTACTACAACGGTGCAGGCCTTAATCAGACCCTCTATTCCCACTAGATCACTTTTTTGATTTTATTTTATTCGAATAACCAGCAGCATACGTACCCAGTTGGTGTCTTTACTGTCGGAGGGTCTTTCTTGCATTTCTCCATGGCCTTTGGGCACCTGTCGTAAAACCTGCAGCCCTCCGGTACAGCATAGAGACTTGGCGGATTGCCCTTCAGCGTAGCAAGTTCCAAGTCGCCGCGGATTTTCGGAGTGGCCTTGAGGAGGGCCTGGGTGTACGGGTGCTTGGGGTCTGAATAGACCTCGCGAAGTGACCCAAACTCTACAACCTTGCCCGCGTACATTATTGCAATCCGGTCGGAAATCTCCGAGACTATTCCAAGGTCGTGGGATATCAAAACGACAGTCAGTCCCTCCTTCTTGAGTTTCTTTAGGAGTTCGAGTATCTGGGCTTGGACTAGGACGTCAAGGGCGGTCGTGGGCTCGTCCGCTATCACAATTTTTGGCCCCAAGAGTAGGGCCATGGCAATAACTACCCTCTGTTTCATGCCCCCGCTGAGTTCATGGGGAAACTTGTCCAAAACCGAGGGGGAAAGGCCCACTGCCGCAAGGGTATCGGAAATCAACTTGCCTCCATCTCCCTCATAGCCGTGTTCTTGCAACACCTCGTCAAACTGCTGTTTTATAGAAAATACCGGGTCAAGCGAGTTCATTGCACCCTGGAAAACCATGGAAATCTGTTTCCACCGGACAGCCCGTGTAAATTCCCGCTCGCTCATCTCCTGGAGTGGCTTGCCGTCTAGCAGAATCTCGCCAGACTCTATCCTTCCTCCCTGGACTGCCCTCATCATGGCAAGCCCAAGTGTTGTCTTGCCGCATCCGCTCTCGCCTACTATACCGACCGACTCGCCATCCTGAAGCTCGAAAGAAACTCCGTCAACGGCACGGGCGGAATTATTTTTCAATCTGTACTCTACCCTGAGATCCTTCACGGCAAGTCTGGCCATCACATATCAAACTGACTTCAAGTACATTTGCCTTTTGCGGATGATCGCAAGTCCGTCTACTATATAGATCATATGTCCTATATTGATCAGACATTTAACCCCGTAAATTCAGAAAAGCTTCATGGGGCAATGGATGACATGGATAAAATCAAACGAGAAGGAAATTCTGTCGCTTCTAAACGATCTTGCCTGCAAGGCAGAGGAAGCTTCCAAGCTCCTGGTAGGAATTTTTGAAGACTTTGCAAAGCTTGAGGCAAACCACCAGCAGATAAAGAAGATCGAGCGAGAGGCCGACAAGCTCACGCATTCCGTTTTTGAGGAACTTAACAAGACGTTCATTACTCCCTTTGACAGGGAGGACATCTCAAGAATTGCCTCCAAGGCAGACGATATCATAGATTACATAGAGGGAATCTCAGGGAGGATAGTCAACTTTAAGATAAAATCTCCCCCGCCATACATGCTTGAGCTTGCACGCGAGCTGCAAAGCGCCACAAGGGAGATCAACCTCATGATTACAAGCCTGAACAAGCTGAAGGTAAGCAAGTCGATAATCGAGCACTGCAGGAAGGTAAGCGAGATTGAACACAACGCAGACGACATATTTAGGAAGGCGGTAGGCGAGCTGCTTGAGACCACTGATGTTATAAACATAATAAAACTCAAGGACATTTACGAGTCTCTCGAGGAGGCTTCAGACATGTGTCTTGACGTAGCCGATTCTGTAGAGGACGTAGTCCTAAAGTATACTTAGGCCAGGCATGATCGCGCTTGCAATTGGGGCAATAGCAGCGGCACTAATTTTTGACTTTCTAAACGGGTTTCACGATGCCGCAAACTCCATTGCAACAGTTGTAGGGACCAGGGTCCTCAAACCCATGCCGGCTGTAGGCATTGCAGCATTTGCAAACTTTGTAGGTCCGTTCATTTTCGGTGTTGCGGTTGCCACCACCATAGGCAAGGGCATCATCAACCCAGATTTTGTGACCCTCAACATCATAGTAGGCGCACTGGCAGGCGCAATAGCGTGGGACATTATAACCTGGCTCCTTGGTCTTCCCACCTCAAGCAGCCATGCGTTGGTGGGGGGAATCCTTGGAGCCGGCATTGCAGGCGCTGGTACAAAGGCGGTGTATTTCGGCGGGCTTCAGACCGTGATTGCAGGAATCATAATCTCGCCCATCGTCGGCCTTGCATTTGCGTTTGCAGTAGCACTCCTTGTGATGAAGATATTTGCCAAGGTAAGGCCCAACACGGTCAACTCTATCTTTGGAAGGCTGCAGCTCATCTCCTCGACATACTTTTCGCTGACGCATGGTGCAAACGACGGTCAAAAGACCATGGGCGTCATCGCTCTGATTCTTCTCACCCAGGGAGTAATCACCAAATTCTCGATTCCGTCATATGTTATTATCATGGCTGCGATTGCAATGAGCCTTGGAACATTCTTTGGAGGGTGGAGGATTGTCAAGACCATGGCAACAAAAATCACAAACCTCAAACCGTATCAGGGATTTTCGGCAGAGACTGGGGCCGCAACCATAATTGCACTCCTTGCATGGGCGGGCATTCCGGCAAGTACGACCCATGCAATCTCAGGAGGCATCATGGGAGTGGGAGCGGTAAGGAGACTTTCTGCGGTCAGGTGGGGGGTAGGAAAGAGAATTGTGTGGGCATGGATTATCACGATACCTGCCGGTGCAGCAGTCTCATTTGTCATAACTACCATAATAAACGGAATCAAGTAACTGGGACTGCCATAGAGTCAAGGCTTAGTAGGGAGAGTTTGCCATGACATGCACAAAGGTTGGAAGTCTTGCTGCACAGATGAGAATAAAGCCATGCATGGAGTAGGTGACACGTGGAAAAGCAGATGGTCCACACGTGTCCGTTGTGTCACATCAAGATGGACTTGGACTATTACTACCCATTTGAGTACTATTGGTGCGATGACTGCAGGGAACGAGTAAGGGCTTATTGGAGGCCTAGATGAGATGCCAGGCCTCGCTGAGACAAGTATAAGATCCGGCTAGCGTAAATATCGCGGACTCGTATCTACTCTATGGTTAGACCAAGTGCGGCAAAACTTGCCGGAGTCATAGTGGCTCTGGGCATAGTTTCAGTTGCTGGAAACGAACTTGCCTTTGCACAACAACCACCACCGTGCGGCGAGGCAGCCTATGGGTATGTAGGGTGCACGCCGCTTAACACGGCGCAAATGTATGGCGCCATCCTTGTGGCATGCATAGTTGCATTAGCCGCATCGATGGGTGCTGTGGGGCGCCAATACCACGCGGTCCACTAGCCTCCAAGTGACTTCATCTGACGTCCGGAAGGAGCACACGGCTAGTGTAAATCATGCCTTGGTGTCCAACGAAAATAGATACTCGCTCTAGCAGCTACATGCGGGGTCTTCGCATATTATGGCTATCTTGTCGCCTGTCTTTACTATTTCGCCAATTAGCCGTGATATCTCCTTGTTCGAAATGAAATACATTGTTGACTTGCCATTTTCCTTGGAGCTTACTATGTTGCACTGCTTCAAGGCCTTTAGGTGGTGGGAAACCAACGGCTGGTCCTTTTTCAGCTTGGACACAAGCTCGTTTACAGACATTTCCCTGTTTTTCTGAAGCAGCTCTAGTATGTTAAACCGCGTGTCCTCGCAGATGCACTTGAGCAGGGCCAAGGCTTTCATATCAATCAAGGTTTATATGAATTAGAATTTATATAAATCTTACATGCCTGATTTGAAAAAAATACTCTTTGTATGCGTAGAAAACGCAGGGAGGAGCCAGATGGCGGAGGGCTTTTTCAGGAATATTGCACCACATGGATTTGAGCCAGAAAGTGCAGGTACAAGGCCAATAGATTCCATCAGCCCCCTTGCAGTGGAAGTCATGAGGGAAATAGGGATTGACATTGCAAAACAGAGGCCAAAGGTGCTCTCGGAGGACATGATAAAGAACTCTTACAGGATTGTAAACATGGGATGCATGGATAAGGAATCATGCCCCGCGTTGTTTGTGGGGGGTATTCTGGACTGGAATATTGAGGACCCAAAGGGGAAGACACTAGACAGGGTGAGAACAATCAGGGACGATATAAGGAAAAAGGTGGAGGAACTTGTCAGCACTCTCGAGTCCTAGCAGGCTTACTCACAACCAAAAAAGGTTCTTTGCCGAGTTGGTAGGCACGTTTGCAGTGGTAGTCCTTGCCACGGGCTCGGTGGTGCTTGATGCAAAATACGCAGGGGCCTTTGGGCTGTGGTTTGTAGCTTTGTGCCCTGCTGTTGCAGTGGCACTGATGGTCTACGCCTTTGGGAAGGTATCCATGGCGCACTTTAATCCTGCCGTAACCTTTGGCTTTTTTATCACAAGGCACATGCCAAGGAGTCTTGCTTCCGTCTATCTCGGGGCAGAGGCAATTGGCGCCTTTTTGGCTAGCCTGTTTGTAAAATATTTCATAGGGCCTGAGGCCAACCTGGGCGCAAATGCCCCGGATTATTCCTTTCCGCTGCCTGTTGTCTTTGGCGTGGAGATATTAGCTACTGCATTTCTGATGGGGACGATCCTGATTGTTGTCCATACCAAGGGACTAAAGGGATTTGGAGGAGTGGCAATAGGTTCGGTGATTGGGCTTGACATTTTCTTTTTATCTTTTATTTCAGGGGCCTCGATGAATCCAATCAGGTCTTTGGCACCTGCCGTAGTATCAGGACATCTGGGCGACCTGTGGCTGTACCTTACTGCAACTTTTGTAGGCGCTGGCATCGTGGCCCTTATCTACAAAAAGAAGTTTTCTGGTCAATGACAAATACAAGTGCCTATGCTGGAAAAATCATATGGACTTGTCAAACCCTGTGACGAAAATTCATATTGAGTTTCCGGCTCCAAACATCTGCTGAAAATACAAACTCTAGTAATTTGTGGATTGATTGCGGTTGTGGCAGTAACTTCTCTGGCTTACTTTGTCACGCTTGACTTACACAGTAACATTGCAAACCAAACAAAGACAGGGGAATTCAACCAAACCGCAATGCTGGAGCGAGGAGATGTGGCAATGGGCTTCAATCAAAGCATGATTCACCATCATTTCATGGCCACTTCAACGGGCGGCGAAATCATGATAATGTCAACAAACATGAGCGACGCCAAGACCATAGACGAGATAAGATCTCATGTCAGGGAGATACAGTACGAGTTTTCTCAGGGAAATTTCACAAAACCATTCTATATTCATGCCCAATCTGTTCCGGGCACTGATGTCATGACGGCAAAAAAGAACCTCATCCAGTATTCTGTAAACGACATAGACGGAGGTTCTGTCCTTATACTCACTACAAACGATTCGGAACTGCTCAGAGCAATACAACAATTCATGGACTTCCAGTCAGCCCAACATATGGGTCACTGAGTCGCCATCAGACAAAGACAACGGGAGCCTTTGTAGGGTCTATGTCAAACCTGCGCCGGAAATTCCACTTGTCAGAAAACGACGGGACATGGATGGGAACGAGTGTAATTATTGATGTTAATTACTCAATTTCTGAATAAACAAGGCCAGTCCATAGTTATCATCATCAAGGCCACTAAGCTCAGTCTTGATCTTTTCCACTACGGCAATATACTCATTTTCAAACAATTTCTTTAATGCAAATTTGAGAACATCGGGATTTTGATAACAGTCGGAAAAAGTCAGGCTATGTGCAGCAAGTATGTCGCTTACTTTGTTATACTCTATCATGCCTATGTTCATGAGAACTTTTTCCACAATCGAGGATACCACATCCCGTAAAAGACCATCATCCCTATCGGCCAAACTCACTTGTCCGTTACCCCATTTTGAGGAATTGATAATGTTACTTAAGCATTGATGGAATGGTCCCACAATCTTTTCGCTGCATCCGTCAAAAAAGGCACGAATCAGGATAGAATAAAAAACAAATGGATAGCCTTAATTCAAAATGCTAGTAAATAATAGACAAATCCGCTGTATCCGAACGTCATATAATTTATTTTCCTCTTTCAATATATGAAAGGATAATGCTGACAATTCAAGAAGTAAACAGCCCAGAAACATGCAAGGCATTCATACATGATACTTTCATGAAGCTGATAAAGGACCTTGTAGACCAAGAGACGCAAATAATATCAAACCATCATAACAATCCTACTATTCCCTTTGATTACTATAACCTGATGCTTAGGGAAATCAACACCAAAATTGCGTGCAAAAAAGAAGTTTACAAATTCCTGACAGGTGAAGATTTAGAATAAAAAACCATCTGAAAAAGCAGTTACCCGCTGCTTTTTTACAGTCAAAAAACCCGTCGTATTGATTACAGACGGTGCTCCAAACTTCCATCAGGCATACAGGAAGGAATTTTGGGCAAA
>DATFCV010000056.1:0-6572 GCA_035252645.1 Nitrosotalea sp.
ATCCGCTCCTGACCTTGCAACCTTCATCACCCTCTCCAGTCCCCATGCAAGGTTGACTGCTGTTGGCCGCGTCTCATTTAGGATCTTTTTTGCCTCCTCGAGGTCCTTCAAAAGTCCGTCCCTGTCTGCCGCCTTGCTTTGTAGCGCGGCAAGTGCAAGGCCAAAAGCTCCCGACACGCCTATTGCGGGCGCACCCCTTACGACAAGGTTTCTTATCGCATCTGCAACATCGAGATAGTCAGTGTATTTTACGTAGACCAGCTCGTTTGGAAGCTTGGTCTGGTCAATCATTACAACGGAATTGTCCTTCCACTCTACCGTCCTAAGACTAGAATGGATCTTGGTTTCCATGCCCTCAGTCACAATCTACTATATTATATATGATTCACCGAAAGCTCCGTTGTTTTTCCCTTTACCGGTTTTGCAATTATCAGGATTGGAATTCTTGAAAGGGTTTTAAGCAAATTCGCGCGGAGGAAGAATCATGAAGATAGGTCGCATCCTTGTGTCATACGACGGCTCCGAGCCCGCACGCAAGGCATTCCATGTTGCGGTTGACCTGGCAAAAAAATATGGCTCCCAAGTCACCGCAGTTACCTGCATCAAGGAGGATTATACGGAGCCCGGCTCCACCACACCTGAGGAGCTGCGCGCAGAACAAAATTCGCAACAGTTGGCTGCCACAAGGCTCGTATCTGCGCTTGAAATCGAGGCCGGAAAGGCCGGCGTGGGTTTCAAAGGGCTTGTCCTGAAGGTGGACTCGATAGTAGACGGCCTGCTTTCATACGCTGAGGCAAACGGCGTAGACCTGATAGTGATGGGATCACGTGGGATCGGGGGATTCAAGAAGCTTCTCCTTGGCAGTGTCGCAAGTGGTGTAGTGCAATATTCCAAGTGCCCAGTACTTGTCACAAAATGATCCAGTGAAAAAGGGTCGAGTGTATATTACCACCGGCAGTTGGGCCTCCCATCGCACGGTCTATTTTTTCTCGTATTTCTTTGCTATCTCTTTTGCGTCCTTGACTTTGGAGGAATAAATGTCGTTTATCTCCTTTATCAGATCTAGCGTCTGGTTGTGAATCAGGTCCAGGTTCGGAATGACACAGTTATGGATGAGCCTGCCCCCGGTAGAGACAAAGAGGTGGTTTTCGGTATCAATGGAATATACCTCCTGCTCTGATTCCTCGTGTACTGTTTTTGTGGTTGAGATCATGTACAGGTTGTCGTTTGCAACATGCCAGAGCGTCTTGCTGTGGCTCCTTTGGATTTGAGACTCTGAAAAACCTGCAATTGATGCAAGACCGTTGTATTGGGCCTCTTTCTTTGAGACAAGGGAATACAGGAGTCCCCCTTTGATTGTCCTTACGTCTATCACACTTGTAGCATGAATACCGCTAACATGTGTCATTACGTATCCCATTGAAAGAAGCAGGATGTCAAGTCCTGCTGCAAGTAACCTAGAGCATGTTCCAGCCTGAGCCATTCCAATTTCCGGCGCAAATGATCCGTCTCCCCTAAAGTAGCCGCTCAGAAATTCTTCTTTCATCTTTCGCGATGCAAAATAGATGAATTCCGGAAGGCCCTTTGTCTTTGAATCTCTTCCGCAACCTAGCGTGTCTGCCACAAACAGTGAAAGTGGAGTCGACTTGACGCCAACGTGTGTGACATTATTTTGTGTTGTAATGTAATAGTTTATTCCCATTGATTTTAGGATGTCACATACGTCGCCAATATAGCTGATCTCTTTTTTGGCAAATGAGAACCTCATGGAATATCCTTTTCCATAGTTGCTTACCGAGCCTTCTGCTACGTAATAGCCCAAAAGCCTGCAAAAGTCCTCCGTTATTGTGATTGATTTTGGCATGTTGAATCGAAACCTCCAGTTCTTTGATTCGAAGCTAAACGTTTTTTGCATTCCAACCTCCGGCAGCTGTGAGACAAAGGGTATGTGGTCGTTTGTCTTGACCTCCTTTGCATATCTTTCAGAGAGGTCGTCTGACACCAGCATTATGTGCTCGTCGGTTGTTGTAATAGAGCGGTTTGTCCTGGACGTTAGCGTAACCATCGTGCCAGAAAAGTCTCGTTTCCACTTGGCTGTTACTTTGTCAAAAATTGGCTCCTTGTTTTTTGCATCATATGATAGGACATCGTTAGTGTGGTTTTTGTCTACGTAATCCCTTATGGTGACAGGTCTCATCCCCATGCCAGTCCTGATAAACACAATCTCGTCGCCGTCAAGGCAGTGGCCCCCGATGAACCCGGGGAACATCTTGGGCCTGTTTCCTAGGTACTTGTCTATCTCATCTGAAAACGACCACATCTCGTCGTAGTCGACTCCGTTTTCAATTGCAATCATGTTGCTTAGCTGGGCATATGTGATGAGCCACCCATAATATGACGTGTCCACCACTATCTTTGCAAGTTCAAGCGCGATAGGTTTTGACATCCTCCGTGCCTTTACCTTGCATTTTTTCAGCATCTTTTCATATGCCTTTGCAGCCCATTCCGCAGAGGGCGCATTCGGCTCGACTGCGTAGAACTTGGTGTACCTCTTCAGGTCTCGCAGCATCCTCCTGTGAACACCTCTTGTGGCGCTGTAGATAACCGGTATTGGCAGTTTGGACTGCAGGGACTTGGTGGTGCCAGGGCTTATTGTGCTGTGTAGGACAATCCCCTTTGGCTTGAACTGCTCGTACAATTTCATCACGTTCGATTCAAAGTTTGCATTGAACGGTATGCAAACATGCAGGAATGCCGTGCCGAGCTTCTCGTATCTCGGGTTCCTTGTTTTTTCCATCAGCTTTTCGTTGAGGTCATAGCCCACAGCAGGTTTAGCCTTGCTTATGAGCTGGAATATCGGAAAACCTATCTCTCCCAGTCCTGCCACTACGTCTTTATCCAATATCCCTCTCCCATCAGCACCTATTATTAATAATTCCTTGGCAAGCTAAAATCTCGGACGATACAACAAGGCCTCAAGAAAAATCCTCCGGACAAAACTGCATGGCCAAATTTATATATCATAGACATGGAGCTAGAGGGACAAGGGCGGTTGGATAGGGGCTCATTAAAAAAATGTGGTTATCATGGAAATTAATTTCAAAAAAATTCTGCTAATAGCTGCCCACCCCGATGATATTGAATTTGGGATGGGAGCCACGCTTTCAAAGATCAGGAGAGATACAAGAAGCAAAATCAAAGCTGTAGTTTTTGCCGATTGCGAGGAGCAGCCAGGCAACAAGGGAATCACGAAGGAGTTCAAAAAGTCCATGGCCTTCTTCGGGCTTTCTGATTACAAGCTTTACGACTTTCCAAACACACGCCTGAGCGAACACGCGGGCAAGATCCGCCAGGCATTGGAAGGAATCAAAACGTCCTTCCAGCCAGACCTTATCTTTTCAATGAGTAGGAACTCGATTCATCAGGACCACGAATGCGTCGCAGTGGAGGTGGAGAGGGTGTTTAGGAACATTTCCTTTTTGGCGTTTGAAGACGTCAAGAGTTCGCCGTATTTCAAGCCCACCTTCTTCAATGTTGTCACAAAGGAGGATCTCAAGAAGAAGGTTGACGCCCTACTCCTGTACAAGACGCAGTACCGCAGGTATTACCATGATCTAGAGCTGATGAATTCGATAGCAAGGTTCAGGGGTGCGCTTGTCGGCGCAAAATATGCCGAAGCCTTTGAGGTAGTCCGCTTCAAGTCCTAAACCCGTCCCAGCGCTTGAAAGCGCCAAGCGGTCAACATTTCGCCCTCATGAGGAGATCTTTGGCAGATCTTCCCTGATTTGTTGAATTTTTTTCCCGCTCAGGATTCCCTCATATATTGCACGGATTCTCCTTGCTACGGCTTGCTGTGAGTGGTACTTGACCATCCACCTTCGTCCCTCCCTGCCAATTTCCCTCCTGAGCTTCTCATCCTTTAGCCTTTCCAGCTGCCCTGCAACCTCGGATGGGGTGGTGGCACTTGCTACCGGAGGCGATTCCCCATACAGATCCTTGTAGCCATCCTTGTCACAGAAGGAAAGCAGCGGCTTTTCTGCACAAAGGGTCTCCCTTCCAACCGAACCAATATCCGGGACCAGGAACTGGTCCGCAACCACGTCAACCAAATTGTAGTATTTCCTAAGCTCCACGGAATTCAGCGGCCCCTTGATGAACGTGGTCTTGTCCTCAATCTCAAGCGAGTCTACAAGGGCGTGGATTTTCGCCGAATCTTCCCCCCTGTCTACAATTAACAAAAGGGAATTAGGGTTTGACCTTACGAATTCGGCATATCCCCGGACAAGTATCTCGTTTCCCTTTTCCCAGTTTAGATTTGTCGGATGAAACACTACCAGTTCCTGGTGGAACTGCCTTTGTGGCATCTCTTGCGGCGCATAGAAAGTGACATCGGTAGGAAAGGGTACGAATATCCCTTGTTGTATGCCGAGCTTTTCCAGCAGTGGCGGCTCGCTTGGCGTTTGGAAAATTACAACCTCAGAATTTTTGTAGGCATTTCTAAGTAGGTGTCCACGAATGGAATGAGAAAATGCCAGTTTCCGCAGGTCCGTGCCGACAACATGTGACACAAGTTTTCTCATCGAGAGGTGCCCGAAAATTGCAAGATCATAATGTGCGTGAATCAGGTCGTATCTCCTGTCCTTCATCACCCTCAGGATTTGCTTCCAGTACGACTTTCTGTCATAGAAAATAATCCAGTCCGGATACTTGTTCTGAAGAGTCGGATCGTATTTCAAAGGGTCCTGTTCTGGAGGAGGATGGTTTTCCATCAGGAGGTCGATCTCCACCCCCTCCCTGCGGAGCGGGTTTGCGATGAAATACCCCAGGTTTGCAATGTTGCCCGCATGCAAAATTTTCATCAGAATCCCCCAGGCTTGGTAATTACGAATGATAGATTTATGTCCATATCAAAATGACTCTCTAGGCCTTTTTTGGAAGTGTCAATTCAAGGTAGAGGGAATAAATTCGTAATTTCAGGTAAAAGACAATGTAGACTGCTTCTGTTTTTAACTTTGCCAGGATTTTCGTGTTCACATCCCACCTATCTTGACTTTTTTTTCATGGGCCGCGCAGGAACACCTATGACAGTCGTGTTTTTCTCGACATCGTCTATGACAACCGCTCCCATCCCCACTAATGCGTTAGTACCCATCCTGACCCCGTCCCTGACAACTACCCCCATTGCGATGTATGCATTGTCCTCAAGGATGCAGCTACCCCCAAGAAATGACTGCGCAACCACGATGCAGTTACGGCCTATCTTCACGTTGTGGGACACATGGACGAGGTTGTCTATTTTTGTCCCCTCGCGTATTATTGTGCCCTCAAGAGTACCCCTGTCGATGCACACATTTGCCCCTATCTCCACGTTGTCATGAATCTCAACCCACCCGAGGTGCGGGAATTTCTCCCAGGCTCCAATCTCATTTTTCTCAAATCCAAAACCATCACCCCCAATCACGGTAGAGGAGTCAATTATGACGTTGTTCCCTATCTTTGTGTTGCCGTAAATGTGGACACCGCCTCGTATTACTACATTATTCCCAATTGAAACGTTCTTGCCGATGTATGTGTACGGCCCGATGTACACGCCCGATCCTAATTTCTTTGACTCCAAGACTGCGGTAGGATGTATTCCCACCAACTTGTCGGCCTGGGTAAAATTCCGTAGGCACCTAATGAACCACAGCCTTGGATTCTCGACAAAAATCAGGTTTGGCGCCGCGCCCTTGAGGCGCTTTTTCAAGTCTGGCGGACATATTATCAAGGAAGCCTTGGAGGTACGTACGAGCTTCTCCCCCCTCTCGCCTGAAGCAACGCAGAATGCCATCTCCCCCCTGCCGGCGCTTGAAATCGGCTTGAATCCCGTAATTGGTGCTTCCTTGTCCTTTCCATGAACTGCAGAATCCCCCGTTTTGACGAATTTTACAACCCTAGAAACCGTGGTTATGCGACGAACCAATCATGATTGGTATATCCCCCTTGTATTTTTTCATTTTTATTTGAAAACTTAAAGGGTGAAGCTTTTTCGATATCGGTATTTTTCTGAAATTGATTTTTGCAGATAGTTCTATCGGTGAAACCTATGAAGTATTGTCAGGTTCCTTGCTGGCATCGTAGCTCAGAAAGCCTTCCTTTTTGTGTCTTTTCAGAATTGTTTCGAGATACTTCAAAACTTCCTCGTTTTCCTCCTTGGTAGTCTGCCCCTGCAACAAACGGATAAGGAACCTGCTTTGCCAAGCCCATACCCAGTTTTCCTGCAACATCGCCTCGTTCTCTACCACGTACTGATTGCGCCTGTGCCAGTAGCCTAGTATTATCGCGCTTGGGACGTAGATTCCCAGGAAGAATGCGGTAAAGGTTACAAGGTTGCCAAATATCACGTGAATGGATGGAACGTCCTTGACTGCAAAATTATACGCAATCAGGATAAAGTTGACAAAATTCATGATGAACGCTAGGTAGTATCCGTGTCCGTTCCTAAAATCAAGCCATCTTCTTCTTACAAAATTAGCAAACATTTATTGAATTAGTGATGTCATAGCCATTAATTTAACTTATCATAACAAATT
>DATFCV010000057.1:0-124352 GCA_035252645.1 Nitrosotalea sp.
GGAAGCGTGGATACTTGAGGGGAAGTTGCTCCGAGTACGAGAGGAACAGAGCAGCGTAGCCACTGGTTTAACGGTTGTCCGACAGGGCAGGCCGTGCAGCTAAGCTATTTGGGCTAACTCCTGAAAGCATCTAAGGAGGAAACCCATCCCGAGAAAAGGTATCCGTCCGTTAAGGTAAAGGGTGGCGAAAGAAGATCGCGTTGATAGAACGGCAGTATAAATCCCAAGCTTCGGCGAGGGGTGAGCTGGCCGTCACTAACAACCCAATACATCAGTTCAGTCACATACATAGAGACTATACGCGACGATTTTACGTCATTTTTCTATACTTATTTGAAATCTCTTGCCTAGCGGAAGCTAGGCCTTCAATTATGGCAGCATGTGCATCAAACGGCGTCTAAGACACATGCGTCGCAAAATAATCGGGGGGAATCGATAATAATCCCCGCTTTTAAGACATGGAGCATTGGCTTCTCAAACCAATCGATCCTCGATTTCAGGCAAGTTGCTATCTCTGATAATCCTTGTTGTCTTGCCTCCCGTCTTTCTTGCGCTGCCAGACATTGCAGACTATTATGGTGTTGACATACCAAACGACCAACTTTTCTGGCCCTTCTTGCTTGTGGTTATATTTGCAGTCTACATCCTATATGATTCTAGATTCTCTTCTGAGAAATATTTCGAAAGGAAAGGACCTGAGAACCTAGTTTACCAGTTTAGGTTGTTGCAAAAGATTCTATATGGCGAGATTGCGGCATTTCTCCTCTGCTTGGCCGTACTTGTGATAATACCGCTGACAATTCCCTCCATGCCAATAAGCGCACACAATTATTTCGAGTCACGGGGGTTCGTTGAAGATGACATTTTCTTTAGCACCATTTTTTCAATAGGCGGCACAATCGGCAAGATTGCAAGCCTCATTTCAAGAAGGGAGTTTTCATTTTATTTTGCACGGGGGTGTTTTACAATTTTGGAAAAAGAAGAGGACGGCCATGAAGATGTAAGATACTTTATCGCCGGCCTAAATGCGTACAACAAATACCTTCTCAAAAACATGAAGATTCACATCGAAGACATGAAACAGATTTACTCCAAGTACTTTTGCGCACAGGCCCGGGAAAAAACCGAAATCATCAAGGCGCTTGACCAAGCCTTTGCAAGATCCAAGTCAGAACCAATAAAGCCACTGCTGCACTTCTTGGGGGACAGGAAAGCGGACGAGTTCTTGACAAAGCAGCACTTTAGGGCAAAGACTGAGCACTTTGTGGGGATTATCGCACCTATCATGGCAGTACTGTTTACAATGTTGGAATTTTGGTCCAAGATCTCATCGCAGTTTGTCCCGCCGCCTCACCCATGAGGCCATTTGTGATGCCCTAGTGGCTCTGCGCTGGGGTGGAAATAAGGTGCTGTAAGGCAGGAACGAATTCCTCGTCTGGTACCTGACTTTTTGACCAATCGGCTGCGACCCCTTTTATTTTATCTGCCTGAGCAAAAGGCGACGTTGCAGCCGGCTGTGGCATCTTGATTATGCCCTCCTGTACCAGGTAATTGATTTCTGACACAAAATCTTGGTCACTTACATAGCCCTCTGACCACCATCCTGCAGTGTCTTTCATCCAAGGGGGGATGTAAACTGGAATGCTTGTTCCATTGAATGCCTCTTCGGCGGTTGTAATCGATATTCCTGAGTTTCTTATGTCGTCTATTATGTTGCCTAGTTTCTGAAGTCTTGTCTCGTTTGAAATGTTTATCTTGTCTGTGCCGTTGTCCCTGGCAAAATCCTGGAAATTGAGAGCCACTACTGCTACTCCGTTTGTTTTAATTTTATCCTGTATGCTTGCTAAAATATCGCCGCTTGCGTTGTACTGGATTGCATGAGAGTCTAGGATTAGGCTTGTAGGCAGGAGGTGGATTTTCCCATCAAGTGTGGTAGGCGGCAGGAAGTTTGGGGCGGCGCTCAAAAATGTGATTGGGCTGCCTGAAAGGGCGTAAAAGGTTGCATTGTCAGCCCTGCCAAAGGGGGGGATGAAAACGTTGGGCGAGACGCCTACAAGGGACCAAATTTTTTGCCTTGACTGCTCAAGGAGTTTTGCCTGGCCGTCCCGGTCAAGCATGGTGAAATCCTCGAAATTCCACCCGTTAATTGCGTACTCTATCTTGTCGGATTCTGACGCTATGTGTTTGACAAGCTTGGTGTCATTTCCAAAGGCGTTTGCAACAATCCCTACAGTCTGCTTTGCACCCTTTTGGTAGAACGTGTCAATTACATCTGTCTGCACGTTGTCTAGCCAGTAGTCCTGTACGCCGTCGACCCTGAAGATTACGCAGCCGCATGAGGCAGTGGGAGGGTGTGGTGTTATGGGGGTGGGGTTTGAGGCCGGCTGCGGCACAATCCCAGCGTTTGCATAAAGGGCGAAATCTGTCCTAGAACCGTCGATAGTTTCGTAAGCGGTGCCTAAAACCGTGCCGTCTGCTTTTACTGCCTTGAACTCATAGTCTCCTACCTTGAGATTTGAGAAGTAGGCCTCGCCGCGTGAAATTTTTGACTGGGATATCGTGTTGCCTTCCCCATCTGCGGCATAAACGGTAAAGTTGCTGGCAGTCACAGGCTTTTGGTCAGGTCCCACGACCCTTACCGTTATCAGGCTGTTTACGACGGATGGCCATTTTGTAACGACCTTGATTTCCTGCGACGTTCCTGGCTGGAGGAAGACAGGCGACTGGGAATATGACAGGTTGCTTCCGATTTTTACGTTTGCGGTATAATGATCAAACTGAAAAACAGTGGGCTCAAGCCAGAAGCGAAGCGTCTGTCCATTTGAGTTGGTATTCCCCTGGACCCATGTCCTGTTGTCGGCTGAAATGACGCTTACTTCTGCATTTGGGATGGGCGTTACTCCGTCGTCATAATAGACATCAAGGCGCATGCCTCCAGGAAGGGGCAGTTTTATCTCCGCATCTACATGCGGTCCCTGCAGGTCGACGTACGTGTCGGAGGAATGCAGGCCGTTGACGTAGGTTTCGATCTTGTACTTGTGCCCAATCGGGAGGGATACTATGTTGAACGGGTTTCCCGTGATGGAATCAATCAGGCGGTATGGCACGCTTGAGGAATCCTGGTAGATTTTAAGCGAAGAACCTGAATAGTCGGCAATGTCGCCATTTGGGTATGACAGGCTTACCGCAATCGATCCGGAGGACTCGGCAGCTGCCTGGGGGACTGCAAAGGCGGCCAGCGCAGTTATTGCTGCCAAAAATATGAAAATCTCAGGCCTTGTCATATCCAACCCTTTTTGCACTGGTCCAGATCATCTCTTTTTTGAAAATTTTTCGGAACATTGCAGAAATCAATAGAAAGTCAAGAATCTGTTTGAACCCTACGACTAAAAATATTCCGTAGAAAACTAACTTTGGGTCCTCGTCGTCCATTCTAACTGCCAAGAGGACCTGCAGGGCTTGAAGTACGGTAAAGATTGAAAACACCTCAAGGACAAGCAATCCGTTTCCAAGGAAGGCTGCATAGATGGCACTTGCGATTGTCAGAAACCCGACAAAGGGCATGACCACGCTTGAAAATAGCATGTACGGGAAGACTAGCCTTTGCAGGATGCCAAACCTTGGATTGAACAGGGTGTCAAAATGCCTTGAAAACACCTGGAGGTTGCCTCCATACCAGCGCCTGCGCTGCATGTACAGGCTGGTCAGGGTCTCTGGCGCCTCCGTGTATGCAGTAGCCTTGGTACTTCCCGCAATCACAAGCTTTGTCTTCAAAATCTTGAGGGTGACGTCAAAATCCTCCACAAGGGTATCCTTGTGATACGTGCCCACCTCCTCCAGTACGGACCTCCTGAACGCGCCAAGGGATCCGGGCACTACTGAAATGGCACCAAATAGGTCAAAGGCTCTTCTTACAATCTGGATTCCGGCCACGTACTCGACGGCCTGGCACCATGTGAGCCAGTTCCTTCTGTTTCTTACCTTGATGTTTCCCGCAACGGCTGCAACATTTTCATCGGAATAAAACCCTCTTGCCAGATAGATGAGGGAATCGGGCCCGATGATGGTGTCTGCGTCCACTACGACGATTATTTCGCCTGTTGCATATGCTAGGCCAAAATTAATCGCGCTTGCCTTGCCCCCGTTGTCCTTGTGCAACGCTTTGATTTGGTGTTTGTATTTGCTTATTATTTGAAACGTGGAATCCTTGCTTCCGTCATCTATTACAATTATTTCCTTGTTGGGATACCTCGTCTCAAGCAGGCCTTGGATGGTTTTTTCAATGACCTTTTCCTCATTATATGCAGGTACCAAGATTGTTATCTTGGGGTAGGGGTCAGGCTCGGGCAGTTCCGATTCCCGCATTTTGCTGTACATGGAAAGCGGGACAAACAAGAGCGTACTCCAAAACGTCATTGTGAGGCCCCATAGCAGTACGCCCTTTACAATCGAATTTTGGAACGAATAGGCGTCATAGCCAACTACTATCCCAAGAACAATCGGAGATCCTATGAGAAAGATGAGAAATGATGATGGAAAGCGGACTCCGCTTTTGAATTTAGATGCGGTCCTCCCCCGAAGTGTCAGGACTTGGTAGGCCACAAGGCCCCCCCCAACAGCTATCGCAATCATGCTCATGAGCGAGAACAAAAGATATGCCATAAGGAACAGAACCGCAAAGATTGCAGCAGCTGTTGAAATTAACACGGGGTCAGTCCTTGGAGTGTCTGCCATGGCACTATTCATCAAATTG
Source organism: Nitrosotalea sp. (assembly GCA_035252645.1). Taxonomy (GTDB): domain Archaea; phylum Thermoproteota; class Nitrososphaeria; order Nitrososphaerales; family Nitrosopumilaceae; genus Nitrosotalea. Next base: position 4,754 of record DATFCV010000057.1, read on the forward strand.
CGTATCTATTGAAGGCTTGGAGCCATAAAGAGTTGATTCAATTGATAACCCTGTATGCCATGCTGGAAACCCACTTGGCCTGCTCTATTCGAAAGGTGTTGTTGCACTTGCCGCAGAGGTACCGCGTGTAAGGCTCGGGGAACTTGTTGTTACAGCTTTTGCAGGTGTAGAAGTTATCGATTGTCTTGTAATCTACCCCGATGATTTTCAACTCCTTTTTGCATTTTGGGCAGATGTTGTCCTCGTAGGTTTTTTCGGAACTGACGTTGCCGCACTTGAAGTGTTCTATTAGCTTGCCCTGGGTAAAGTCATTTGAATTGCACGAAGGGCAGCGGTAGTCTTGTTCGATAGACACAGAATTGCATACGCTGCAGGCAATTTCCTTGAGGGGTGAGAGCGGGGAAACCCTTCCTTTTGAAGCGAGATTTTGTAGGTAGCCGGAGAGATTTTCCTGGGCCTGGCCAGTGTATTCTGAGAGCCGGGCCAGGCTTATGACCGTGTGGGGAACAAGAAAGGAATCTATGTTTCTGTCAGCACTGGCAGGGCCGTTGGTAAGGACGGCATCCTCGTCCTCGATTATCCTCATGATGTCCTTTATGTTGTCAAATCGTATCGGCTTTTGGAGATAAAGGTAGATGCCCCTGCGAATTGCCTCCTTTATCACGTTCTCCTCCTTGTTCTCTGCAGTCTCTATGACCACCTTGACGTCTGGCCTGAGGGTGAATAACTGCACTATTACCTCGTTTGCATTGGTATCGGGGAGAGTGTAATCAAGAAGCACTATTGGCAGGATGCCGTTGTCCGTTAATTTCTGGAAGGCTGCCACGCCTTCCTTTCCGGTACTTGCAGAATGGATGTTGTTGTAACCAAGTTTCTTGAGGAACTCCGCTATCAGTAGGGAGATTGCAGGACTGTCTTCTATCAGCAAAACGTCTTTTTTCAATCTGAAATCCTTTAACACTGGTCAGTCCCGATCACACTCTTAAGTTCTTCTCTGCCGCTTTGGGATGGTCAGAAATAAATTTCCACCATGACGGGTTCAAGCCCATCAAATGTGGTCTATTTCCTATTTCTAACATAAAATGGGCGACCTTGCAGAAATAGTTTCCGGTATTCCTACGATCAGGCTCCACCGACCATGGGGCAGGCTCTTGGTGTGCAGCAGAAAACGTCCCTAGTCAACAACCCTGTACAGTACCAGTGGGGAAAAATTCAAAACGACATTCAGGCGCAAAAGCCGAGCCTGCGGCATGCGTGCAGAAAACCAGGGATGCCCTAAATCAGGACATTCAAACGCAATAGCAAAGGCAAAACAGATCCAGTTCAAGAACATACGGGTTGGGATGCAAAACGCAAAAACCATGATACAGGACCAAAAGGGAACGGCAAGCAACCCAGGTCCACGAGCCTCAGCCAAAGACGGAGCCCAAAGGCTCACGCTGCCTCCCACATCTGGCAAGACTCCGTCTCAAAATTCCATGAGGGGCAAAAACATCTCATCTAAATACGCTTAGAGGAATGTACTAGAAGAATTTTCCACATATTTTTAATAGTAAAAAGAGACAGAACAATAAGTGAAAAACAGAAGCAGGACTGAGATAATTTCTGTAATACTCCATACTGCAAGGACTGGCACTACTAAAACAAAAATAATGTACATGGCATATCTTTCTTATTCTCAGCTGGTAAGCTATCTGAAATTACTTGGAGAAAACAAGATGATCTCCTATGATGAGGGGGCACAGATATATCGAACTACGGAGAGGGGCATAAAGTTTCTCGAGATGGCAAACGAGATTACCGACATGCTTGCGCCACCAGAGGACTGCAAGCTAAATTAAGTGATGCGTCATGCAGGGTAATGGATACCAAAAGCAGTTTGTGATTCCAAAGAAAATCGTCGACGAGATTTTGTCAGTCAGCGAGTCATTGCGGTACATACTTGTGGTGGACCAAAATGGGGAGGCTGTTTTCAGCCACACGACCCCCCGATCGCTCATTAGCGACGGCCAGTCCGAGTCGGTGGCCAAGGACATACATTTTCTGAGGGGCCTGCTAAAGGTTTATGATGACATTGTTGGGGAAAACATCTTTACACACATGATTCGGGAAAGGGGGCACATACTCATATTTCACAAGCAAGGGTGGCTTTTCCTTGTAACCTGTGACAATTCAAGCAGGCATGAGGTTGCAGACGTGGCAGATTCCGTAGAGGAAATTATCACCAGGCACATGCAGTAGACTGGCCACTAGTTAAATCAAAGTTATTGCAACGTATAACCGTTGAAGTTCGACGAGTTCTGGGAATTGCTTGGCAGGGAGCTTGCAAGCCCGCGGCAGTTTTCGACTCAGACAAAGGGATTCTCTGCAAAATATTCGGGAGGAAGGATAATTGTGACGACATCGGACGACTCGCTTTGGACAATAGACAGGTCTACGATGAGGCAGGTTTGGACAAAGGCTGTCACACTGCACGAATCAACCAGGTTCAATCATGCCCACTACAATCATGACAACATACGGACATCCTCATATATCGTATCTATAATGAAAAATTTTCTCACTTCGACTCAGATGGAATAATCGCAAGTGGCAGTGTCAGCGTGTGTGGATTGCTTCAACCAGCGGCTCTGCAGGTCGGGTCTTGCGAGGCCTTGTGGACTCCTTGAGAATGGAGAGGACATCCCTTGCAAGAGAGATTGGTCCCGTGGCTGCCTTTGATGCGACAAGGACCACATGGTCCCCCAGCGGAAATGAATAAAGCGAGAGGTTTTCCCTTTCCATGTGAACATAGTTTATCTTGCCAAACGACTGGTCAAAATCCCTGCCCATTGATATCGTAAGTGAGCACTGCATCAAGAGCATCTCCTTCTGGTCACCGCTGTAAAACACGCTCTGGCCTCCGCGGGAAACTTCCTCCACTGCCCTGCCTCTGCTGTTTATTACTGAAACATGCCTGATGCTGCTATTTACATCAAGGATCCTGGCACATAGGTCTGCAAGCTCCACTCCGACCAAACCCAAATTATTAAGGTGAATCCTACTACAAAAATCGTTTGACTGATAGTTATAGTAAATTGTTCTAGCGATCAGGGGTGGTTCCATGGATGACATGGCGCGATTTTTTGGAAATGGTTAAAACTCAGCCATCATGTATGACGGAGGGGGAGTTTTATGAATTTCGATGAACTGCTAGAAGACATTGTGGATTTTTCAGACTCGATAAGGTTTGTGTTTTTCACAAACGAGGAGGGAAAGATAGTCCACAGTAAGGTTGCTACAACCTCTTTCCTTTTGGACAAAAGCCAGGCATCAGTGCTGGGAGTTGACATGCAGATCCTAAGGAGGCTTTTGAAGCTTTACGGTGAGATAATAGGGCATACGAGTTCACTTCACATGGTGGCAGAAAAAGTCCATGTCCTGATATTCTATGTGGAAAATTGGACAGTACTTGTCAGCTGCGATAGGGACACTGACAGGCATGTTCTTGCCGACCTTATGGAACAGATAGGCGCGCTGCTTGAATCGCGCCTAAACTAGGCTGGTTTACAAGAGTGGTGGGTTTTTCGTGTAACTGTGGGGGAGTGGATGTTGACTTGTACCCATTCTTACACCAGTGCGCTCGTAGGGGACCCACCGACCTACCAAAAGTCATTGATTCTTCGTAGGCGATAAAGGGATGCTAAGATTGTTATGTAAGATCGCAACAGGTTGGGGCTATTTGCAAAATTAGTTTTTTCACGTTTTTAATCAATGAAAAATGAAACTGTAGGATGAGTTCGGATGGGGTTAGGAAGAACTCTGCTACTGCACACCTACAGTTTCAAGGTTGAATGGAGGTCTGAACGAATTAAGTACTGTGTAAGATTGTTCTATATTGATTTTTATGGTTGCATTGTAGATTTTTCGTGTTTATTGGGTGATGCTAGCATGCCATGTCTCTTAAAACCAGTGTATTTGTAGTGGCGTCCGCACAAGGCCAGAAATCGCATCTGTCCATAGTGGGTTTTTTCTGGATTTTTAAAATCTTAGGATGGCCTGTTTATGGCCCAGCGTCCACAGGCACAATGGTGCCTACGTGTGGGGCAATGCCGCTAGTCGCAGGCATTCTTGATCTTTTCTGCCTCTCGTTTTAGGAGGGCAACTTGGGCCATCTCTCGGAACATCATCTCTTCGGCAAGCAGTACCGCGTAAATTTGGGAGGCCTGCCTATAGTCGATACTGGCCTTGTCAGGCAGCGTCCCTCTAGGGGCTAGCCTCTCCTCGATGAACCTCCACATCTGTTCAAATGTTGGTTTCTCAGTGTCCTGCATCATTATCTTTTAGACCTGTGGTGGCTTACCAGCAAGTTCAGGAAACTGCTGTTGTCGAGTGATTTGTTCTTCTTCTTGGCCTCTCTTACCGCTCTTTTGAAGTGCTCGTAAGAAGCATTCTTTACGGTGATTGTTTTGTATTCCTTTCTTGGCATACCTATATTTGTACGGTACGTTGATAAACTCTTGGTAGACATTTTTTGGGAAAAGCTGTCATAGTTCCCCTTTTTTGGGGAATTTTAGTTCGCACCAAGGTAAGATAAATAAGGATCTGGTCAGGTCAGCGCGCTACGATCGATCTGAAAGGTGTCTACAGTTTTGTATTGTTCGCTCCAATCGTCTCCGGCATTTGGTACGGTGTAATATTTCCCTAATATGGCATCCTGTGTTACCTGAAGCCCCATGAAGCCAAAATGGTCCACGCAGTAGTTCTCAAGCGTAAGGCCGTCCACGTTTGGCATCCTGAAGGGCAGGGAGATGCTGTTTCCATAGTATGGGTTTAGCTTGTGCAGATTGTGGTACCCGCCAGAGCCGGCCACTATGTAAGTGATGTCTTTGCCATTGAACTGGCGAATAAACCTCTGGTAGTTGTGCACGTGGCCTGTCAAGACAAGGTCTGCAGACCGCCCGGAACTTGAAAACGCGTCGTCTAGCACCTGCTCGATTGTAGAGCTGCCCCCGTGCTCGTTATCGGCAGAATAGGCTGGGTGGTGTACAGATACGATGAGGGCCTTGTCCTTTGGTGCATCGGCCAACTCGCCCCTGAACCAGTCAATCTGGCCCTGCTCGAACTGGCCCCCCTCGGGGACGTTGGAATAGAGGCCTATGATTGTGACAAAGGGCGCCTCCAGAGTCCAGTAGACATTTGGCTGCGTCATGGCATCTCGGGGGGATTCGCCTGCCTCTGGCGTCAGATGGGGCTTGGTTGCACAAAAGTTTTCTACAAAGGCTGCAAGGGAAGGCACTCCACCGTCCATCACGTCGCCATCGTGGTTTCCAGGTATGGCAAGAATGGGGCCAGGATAATGCATGTAGGGCTCGTAAAACTGTGCATAGTAGTTGCTTGCCTCGCCGTAAAAATACACGACGTCTCCGAGATGATAGAAAAAGGCCGTTCCGGATTTTGAGGCATCAGTTTCCATCGCGTCTGCGACAGTCTGCTGGGGGGTTCCGTTTACAATCCCTCCTGTATCGCCGATGGCGTGAAACGAGATTGAGCCGGAGGCGTTGATCTTTGATATCTCATCTGAAGGGAGAATGTCCTCTAGCAAGAGGCGGTAGGGCTTTGAGCCGGTAGGCGGGGGAAGGGGCTGGAACTGCTGGCGTCCATGGGATTCTTGCTTTATGGTTGGAAACTTGCCAGAGGGCCTGGCAAGGTGAAAGGTACGCCTGACCATGTCCTTCCTACCTCTCAGCCAGTACTAAAGTACTTGGTAAAATTTCTACTAAAAAATTATAGTAACTTGGAAAGGGTTTGGCACACCTTTTGGGCCCTGGCGCTTTACTGGGTGCAGGGTAGTGCGTCTTAAAGCCCATGCAATTGTACCGTACTCTTATAATTTAAGTCTGACTCAGAAATTCAACTTTTTGTCGCTATCTCATACGGGAATGGTGCAAAAAAACTTGCAATTCTGAATAACACCCTGGAATTTTCTTGAAAGGAGGCATGTGTGGAGGTAGCTATAGCCTTATAGATGGAAGCATTGGGAAATAATACAGCAAGTTGAAAATCTGCCTGATACTTTTCTTTTCTGCACTCCTCTTTATGCCATCCGCATTTGCGGCCCAGCAAATCAATGATAGTTCCTTGGAGGTCCAGAAATATGTCACTGGCATATGCTGCGGACCCACTACTATGGCCTTCATGGGAAATGACATTTTAGTCCTTGAGAAATTCTCAGGGGAGGTACATATAGTACGGAACGGGGTGCTGCAGATTGAGCCTATCCTGAAGGAAAACGTCACCACAAGCGGCGATCAGGGGATGGACGGGATAGACGTTGTGGGGAAAAAGGTCTACCTATACTTTACAGAGTCTTCCCACCCCAACGGTCCTGCCCTTTGCAACTGTGTGTACAGCTACGACTGGAATGGGCAAAAACTGGTCAACAAGACACTGGTCAAGGCTTTTCCTCACTTTGAGAACTATCACATCGGAGGGGTGATGGCAACCAGCAGTAACGGGTCGGTCTACATTGTTGTCGGCGACAACGGGAGGACCGAGGAGAATGTTGCAGGGATAGACGAGAACAACGTCACTGGAGGGCCGCCCGATGACACGGGAGTGATTGCAAGGCTTGTGCCGCCCGGACCATATTATGCGATAGGTGTACGGAACAGTTTTGGGCTTGCCTTTGATCCTGTGACGGGAAACCTTTGGGATACTGAGAATGGGCCAGATTACGGCGATGAGGTAAACTTGGTTCCGCCCAACTTTAACAGCGGTTGGGGGATAGTCACAGGTCCGGCAAATGCTAGCCAACTTGCAAAAATACCGCATTACAAGAACTATGTTTATCATGACCCGCAATTTACTTGGGAAAAGCCAGTCGCGCCAACTGCCATCTCTTTCGTAGAATCTGACAGTCTGCCAAGCCTCAAAAATAGCGTCCTTGTGGGCGACTGCATCAACGGCAATCTCTACAAATTTGAACTCGATCAGAAAAGGGACGGGTTTGTCTTCAAATCGCCGCAACTGCAGCATGATGTTGTAAACGTGGGAGTCCCGATGGACGAGATAATATACGGAACGGGACTTGGGTGCATTACCGACATAAAGGTGGGACCAGACGGGCTAGTCTACATCGTCTCGCTCTCTGATGGTGTAATATACCGGCTTGCCCCCAAGCAACTCTTTGATCAGGTACAACTTGGCAATTACCAATATCTTGTCTACCTGATCCCAGTCGTAGGGGTGGCAATATTCTTGCTGTATCACAAGAGGTCAAAAAAATCCAGATCACCCAACTTGGCATAAACCATGTATCATAGGGCAGGTCTGTCAAGTGCACATTGGAAAACCTATGGTGAGGCAAGAGAGGCTCGTGGCATGGGCCCGATGCTTTGCCATTGGTTATAAGCCGTGAAATTTAATGCACACTTGGCAGGGTGAGAGATTGTCTGAATCATTGAAGGTACTTCGCAGAAAGAAACATGCTATTTTGATTATCATACTTGCTCTTTCGGCTTTTGTGCATCTTTGGAACGCGGGTGCCTTTCCAGACTTGTTCTATGACGAGGGGGTATACATGCGAAGGGCGATGCATATCCAAGCAGGCTTGGGACCACAGGAGGGGTTTTTCTATGATCATCCCTACTTTGGGCAAATATTTCTAGCAGGTATGCTTTCAGCGGTTGGCTACCCTGCCTCCCTTCACCCCTCGCCCACTGCCGACTCCATTGCTTCCTTGTATCTGGTTCCGCGCCTGCTTATGGGCATCTTGGCAGTAGCAGACACCTTTCTTGTATTCAAAATTTCGGAAAAATACTACGGGCGGGGTGTTGCAACGGCTGCATCACTTTTGTTTGCGGTAATGCCGATTACTTGGTTTACAAGGAGGATCCTCCTTGATTCGATTCTTCTGCCGTTTGTGCTGCTATCGGTACTGCTTGCGATTTATTCGAAAGACTCCAAGCACAAGTCCTCCACTGCCATCCTCTCAGGAGTCTGCATGGGCATCGCAATCTTTACCAAGGAATACATGGCAGTCATGATTCCTCTCCTGATTTTCATATTTTACAAGAACGGGGAAATCAAGCGAATCTGGCTTTGGCTTGTCCCTGTGATACTAATACCGCTAATCTGGCCAGCTGAGAGCCTGGCAAGAGGCGAACTTAACCTTTGGTTCGGCGACATTGTACTCCAAGCCGGAAGGAGCAACGGGGGATTGCCAGAACTTCTTGGAGGATTCCTGGTTTATGATCCGGTCCTTTTCATTGTGGGGTTTGCAGGAATTGCATACATGGCAACAAAACGGCGCCTGTTTCCCTTGCTTTGGTCAATACCATTTTTGGCATTTTTCTCGGTTGTAAACTTCGTGCAGTATTTTTACTGGATTCCGATAATCCCGGTCTTTTGCATTGCCGGCGGATGGATGATCATGGATGTGAAAAAGCAAATTGGGTCGGTAAACCTCTCATACGTGATACTGGCATCGATTGCTGTGTTCGGCCTTACATGTTCCGTACTTCTTATCACAACAAACATTTCAGCACAGACTGAGTCAATTGCTTTTGTATCGTCGTATCTTGCCAGCGATAGGAATGCCACTGTAATTTCAAGCCCGGTCTACTCTTGGATCTTTCATTATGTGTTTCATGATAAACACGTTTTTGCAGACTTTCGAGACCTGCTTTACTGTCCAGTCGCTGCAAAGGACATAGTCCTTGTTGCAGATCCGCACTTTAGGGCCCATCTTGGCGATGGGAGGCCGCTTTCTATAGTGTACGGAAACACAACTACAATCCGCAAGTTCTCAAGCGATATTTTTGGATATGATACAGGCCTTTACCCATATACCAACCTGCGGGAAAATTTTGAGGGAAGCTCAATAGAAATTCGAACTGCTGACAAACTGATAGTCACAGGGGTTACGCAGGAAAGGGGGAATTACGATCTCTGTTCTGACTATTTTGGATAGTGCTAGGGCTAGCCCCAAACCTTTTCCCTGAAGGTCCACTTTTTGTTCAAGATAAAGTTGCCTATTGAGGCAATTGCGACTGCTATGAACAGGGAGAGTGCATAGCTCATGTGCCTCGAGTCTACCAAAAGGTATACCATGCCAAGCTGGAAGGCGGCTCCGATTCCGCTGAACATCATGAAAGAGCCGTACTGTCGCAGGGTTCTCTTCAAACCCATGTCCCTGTCCTCAAAAGTCCATATTTTGTTTAAGAAAAAGTTTGAGGTCATTGAAAACAGAATTCCGATCATCGTGGCATATACATCCCATAGGTTGGAAAGCACCACGCCGAAGAGGAAGGAGACTAGGTAGTTTACAAGCAGACCTGAGGCGCCAACCGTGTAGAATCTTCCTGCCTTTGAAAAGAAACGCACGGATGTCCTCCTTTCCTTCATGGTCTTGCCGTATCTATACAGTCTCCAGACGGATTTTACATAGTCAAACACAACGGATTTGTCAAGCTTGCTCGTTCCCGACGTCCTGTCGATGAAGTTGTATGGTATCTCTCTTACCTTTGCGCCCCTTGCCTTGACCAGTATCTCAAGAAGTAGCTTGTAGCCTATGGCATCAAACTTGATGTTTCTTATGATGTGCCGTCGGAATGCGAAAAATCCAGACATTGGGTCCTTTATTTTTATGCCGAGGCTGCGCTGAGCAATCTTTGTTGCACCTTTGCTTATCAGCTTGCGCTTGAAGGGCCATCCTGTGATGGAACCGCCCTCTACATACCTTGATGCTACTACAATGTCGCAATCCGACCTCTTTAGCTCTTCTAGCATTTTCGTAATCGTCTCTGGAGGGTGGGAAAAATCGCTGTCCATTACCACTACCGAGTCTCCTACGGATTCCCTTATTCCTGCAAGAATGGCAGAACTTAGGCCCTTCTCGCCCCTCCGGGTTATCACGCGTATGTCCCAGCCGCCGCTTTCCTTTGCCCTTGTTGCATAATCTTCTGCTATCTTGCCAGTTCCATCTGGCGAGTCATCGTCTACTACAACTATCTCGGCGTTTGCGGTGGGAGGTAGGCTAGACGAAACAATGTCTAGCATTTTTGTTATGTTCTGTGCCTCGTTATATGTCGGGATGATGATTGAAAGTGATCTTGAGCGGGTGAAAAGCTCAGGTTTTGTAAGTGACATGGTTTGCTTCTGCCCTCTCTCGAGCCAGCTGCCTATTAAAATTTTGAGTCTGATAATCTGCACTCATATATCTGCCGTGCAGCCACGTTATGGCTGTGCGTCTATATGCACGCATTTGGCATCTTCTAATGGAGCAACAGCATCTTTCTAGAATCTTCTGGTTTTCCGGATTCCTTCTTGCCTGCACCACCTCATTGTATACGAAAGCTCTTTTTTCAAAAGATCTGGGTCAAAGTCGATGTCGATATATGATAGGTTTACGCCATAGGAGAAGATATAGTATCTTGCAATTTCCTTTGGAATTATGCCTTTGAGTGCAAGGTGTGACAATCGCTCATGAAACTGGTAAAATTTCCACCTGTAGAGTTCTACATCCTCTATCGTCTCACGGGGCTCCCTTGAAAGCTCATCAAATGTCATCCAGACATAGTCCTTGAGCTGGGACTCGATTTCTGCAAGCTTGGTATACTCTACCTCGAAATCCTTCAGTATCTGGTAGTACTGGTTCTTGTTCTGGCTTGCTTGGGACAGGCTGTTGAAAACTATGGCTCCTATGGCACTGAAAAGGCCTGCGATTGAGACAAGTACTGTTACATATTGTCTGGTAGATGGAGGGCTGACTATCTCGACGCCTGAACTGCTCGTTGCCTGTATGTTGTATAGAAAAAGGGCAACGGACACGGACAGGACTACGATGACAAACAGATTCCTCGGCTGCAACGTTGCTAAATACCTGCATAGGTTAGTCCTACCCTTCATGAAGCAAAAAGCACCCAGAGGACAAATCTAGGGACTTTTTTTATCCATACGATAAAAAATTAGTGTATCATTTCTACTTGTTACATTTTACAGAAAAATCTTACCATAGCATGATAGGAGCTGCATGAGTAAGTAAGGCAGTGGAAACTTGCTAAACTCGGGGCGGGCGGTTCTAGTTTGCAAGGGTTTGCCTACGATAGTCTGTGCAGCGCTAGTCTTGCTTGCGTTGGTAATGCCGACAACTGCCGGAGCATGCGAACCTTCCAACGGGTGTGGCAACGACACATCGAGCAACTCCACCCTTTCAGCCTCGCAGTTTTCTAACTCCACCATATTGTTTACACCGTATTCCAACAAAACGTCTTTAGGAACAAACTCGACGCTGGGGTTTTGGGATTTTTCAAACTCTACCTCTCTGAATAGAACAAATCTTGCCAACCTTCAGGAAAAACTGGGGATTGTTGACTCGGTGGTTGTAAATTTCACAAATCAGACAGTTCCATTGCCGATAAAGTCTTTTACACCTGCAAGAGATGAACTGCAAACCAAAAACGACAAGGGAAGCACTCCACAAATAAAAGGTAGCGCAGATGAGGGCACAAATTCGAGCTTGCCAACTCTGCAGGCACTCGGTATATCCGCATGGGTCAAGCCTGACTATGGTCAAGGGTCTGCTATCTTTACGGTTGTTAGCGACGACGATGCATTTGTGCTTGCAGTCAATAACAACATGCCCCCTGTTCGGCTAGCCACCTTCTCTGTATTTGATGGCATCAAGTGGACGACGGTTCAGTCCACCACCGAAATTCCGGACAAGTGGACCCATCTTGCAGCCACGTTCAATGGCACGTCAATAATGATTTTCGTAGATGGCACCTTGGAAAATACCGCCAACGTAGGTCCCATCCCAGCTCTTGTTGACGGCAAGCTTACAGTCCAGACCTCTCAAAACCTGACGTCCGATGCAAACGTGACAATAGGGGCATATTATGAGAAGGAACGTGCAAAGACTCGGGATGTGTTTTCGGGGGCAATTTCTAATGTCAATCTTTATGATGTTTCCCTTTCTCAAGAACAGATCCAGCAGATATTCCAGGCAACACGGCCAGGCATCCTATCTGCAAGTTCCAAATAGCATCTGTCCGGAACCGACGTTTGAAATTACTCTCAGGTAAGGCCTTTTACAATGTAGGAAAAATCTAGCAAAGGGTTAACTGGAGGGTCGGTAAAACTCGATCATGGCGGATGCTACTCTTAGGACTCACAGGCTTCATGACCTGAGCCATTTTGGCCTGCGTCTAGTCGTGGGGGTCTTTTTCATGGTCCACAGCCAGCTAAAATTTGGCAGCGGTTTTGGCAAGTTTCTCTCAGGTATAGGCCTGCCTCCTGAGATGGCCATGCTTGTAGGGCTGCTTGAACTCGTAGGCGGTATCCTCCTTGTGGCTGGAGTGCTCTCGAGGATTGCAAGCGCCCTTATTGCTATCGACATGCTTGGCGCAATCATATACGTAAAAAAAATCAAATCGTTTTCGGGAAGTCAAGGGATAGAACTTGAACTTTTGGCCTTTATCATCCTAATATCAATAATGGTGCTAGGTCCAGGGAGGGTTTCAATAGCGCACCTCATCAAGAAGGCTCCTAGGTTCCTACAATGAGTCATGCAAGGGGCAAAATAAAAGCTGAAATTGGCATCAAATTCACCGGAATTCTGTGAAAAGTTTGACCCCGGGCAATGATCCGCTGGAATTCTGCGACATGTGCTTCCAGAGGGGGAGGCCTAACCTGTGTGAGACGTACAAAAACACATTTACAAAGATAAGTTCGGTCCACTTTTCGCAGCAGAACAAGCTGGACAGGCTATTGAACAAGATAGGGGCGTCGCCAAGGATGGTTGACAGAAGATGGACGTGCACGCTTGATTCCTCCAGCCGAAAGGAATTTCTCGATTCTCTGTGGGGGATTGGTATATCGGTCCATACATTGGACGACCACGTAAAAATACTCACCAGGCTTTACAAGCCAGAGGTAAGGCCGCTTGGGGAAATTGAAAAGGTAGACCTACCATCTATGGATTCGTGGGAGGAGTTTGACCCCCAGGCCAGAACTTGGACACCTGCTAAGGTATCGACAAAAGACGGCAAGCACTTTGCGGAGGCTCATGTTGGAAACGTCCTAAGGTGTTCTGCAATGGAAGGAACTACCTATTACCGGATAAACAGGCAGGAGGGGTCTACTGCACTGGTGCCGATGGAGAAGAGAGCGGCGTATAATATTATATGCACCATTGCCCGGCCTTCGACTGCTCACTGGAAGTCTGACACGCAGGGGCAGACTGCTTTCATTGACCCGCAAGACCTGAACCTGATACCGGATGAAATTTTTAGTTTTTTGAAAAGGCTTGGAAGGAAGGACAAGGCGACTGGAACCCTCGTTTTCGAAGTCGAAGATTTGGACAACGTCAGGGCTGCGCTAAGCTGTGTCAAGATTAACCTCGAAAAATCTGCTGAAACCGTTGATGCGGCAAATTCGGGCAGGTCGGGCAACCCAATTGAAATAGGAACGATTGAAAAGGAACGGCTCCAGGTGATGGTCGACATCATAGGGGAGATGGGTGGAAAAACGGAGATGCTTGGTGACCACTTTGTAATTTCTGGCAAACATGGTTCAGTAACTGCTACATTCACCGATGAGGAGAAGAGCACACAAGACGGCAACTCGGTGAAGATATCCGTTTCGGCACTGGAGGCCCATTCTAGGTTATCCGAAATTCTTTCCATGATACGAAAGAGGCTTGGCCTTCTTGATGTTTCGCTTGAAATTTCGCTTGCCCAGCACTGGCCTATCATCAACGATTCTGACCTTCAATACGTAGTCCAGTCCGCGATCTCTTGGTATGGATCAAACCCGGTCCTTGCCGGAAAGATAATCAGCGGCAACAACAAACTCGACAAGATAAAGGAATGGAACACAAAAATCAAGGAAGGAAAGGCAAGGTCAAGCCTGGATACGATAACACTCGGAAAAATTATCAGGCGCTTGGAACAAGGATAACTGGCAGGCCCTGCATGTGGAATCAAACCTGATGATTCCGTAAGGCACTAGTTTTCACTAGACAAGACAAAAAAGGTGGGAAAAAATGGACACGCAAGGACTAGGTGCTTGTCCACTTTATGTTGTATGTGACACTTCCCGGAGACAGCGTGTTCCACGTCACAGTTTGCTCTGTCCCTGGCTCGAGATTTGCCGGATGGGACTCGGTCTTTGTCAGCGTGACGTCCTGGCTTGGGCTGACGTTGTTTATGCATTGGCCAAGCTCGTAACCCACTGCACTAGTGTCCAGCCACGTGCTTCCGACAAGCGTATTGCCCTGAACGCTTGTGCTTGCGGTATGGATGGTCAATGTCACCGTGTATGATTTTGCCTCAGAGAGCTTGAAGGTAAGGTTTGGATGGGCGATAGGGTCGTAGATTCTCTGGCCTACCTTTATTTTCATAGCTGTTATTGCTCCATCGTACCTGTTATTGCACGTGCTTGGTGCCTGCCCCATGGCGAAAGCCTCGTGAGCGGATACGGCAATCGCGGACAGGAGAACGGCGGCAAAAAGCATCGTGGACGTACTCCTGCCAAGACTCTTGACATTTATCTTCGGAGTTTTCATTGATGACTTTAGTACTTGGATATCTATTTCTTTATGGGCAGACTTTTCTAGAGTTGCAATATGTAGTACATCTTCTTAATCAGCCCATCTTTGACGTGTGGAATGCGTGCGATGGCGCACCGCCTAGGTGGCAGACAGGTTTTCAACTGTTGGAGATTAATCTATCATAGAACTCCTACGCATGTCTTATCTACTAAAAATACCAAATTTGAACAATGAACGGGTTGGGCAAGTTTTACCTTTCGTTGCCGCTCCTGATGTTGTGTACAGTGGCACTCCAGCATGCATATGCCGAAAATGATCTAGTTACAATTCCCCTTGGGGCATCGCATCAAAACACTGGGGTTTTCTACTCCCCAACCTTGATTGACATTCAGGTGGGTGATACTGTGACTTGGAGAAATGACGATTCAGCAGTGCATACTGTCTCCAGTGGTACGCCAAACCTCGGCGTAGACGGCAGGATGGATAGCGGCATCATGAACCCCGGAAGTACATTCTCACACACATTTGACAAGGCAGGAACCTATGGCTATTACTGCCTCATACACCCATGGATGACGGGGACAATTAACGTTGGAACCGACCTTCCTCCGCAGTCGCCTGTAACGCTCTCGATGAGTACCGACAAGCTGGACTACATGCTAGGTGACAACATAACCGTTTCAGGACAGGCCTCCAGGTTTGTTCCAAACGAGGTAATCACTATTTGGGTTACTGATATTTCGGGCAACGGTGTTGCCTCAAATCATGTTTCTACTGAGACTTCGGACAGGTTTTCTGCTACAATAATTCCCAACAGCTTGTGGGTTCCGGGCAAGGAGTATGTGGTTAATGCGCAGTATGGCGCAAGGGGCACGGTTGCAAGAACCGACGTTTTGTACGATCTAGGCAAGCAGGAAATCCCCTCCTTTTTCAAGGACATTGCAGGTCAATGGGCGGTAGGTTCAGTGTCAAGTGATACATTTACGGCGGAAATAAGATCTATGATATCCCAGGGGATGGTGGTGCCGCCCCAGACTTACTTTGTGGCAGAGTCGGGGCAACACATTCCCGAGTGGGTGAAAAATACCGCGTCATGGTGGTCACAGGGGAAGATTACTGACGCAGACTTTGAAGGCGAAATCCAGTACCTTGTGGATACTGGCGATGTTCGTGTCGGGTAGGTTATCGCGACCTCTTGATAGCACCCTTTTTAAGTTGAGATGAAGACCTTGGACTAGGAACAAATGATTCATCCCCGTGAACTGGATCACGTTTATCGCACCTTCTATGAGATATCCCCTGATCTTGTGTGCACGTTGGACGAAGGCGGGGTTATCCTCGACGCCAACCAGAGGATGCTTGACCACTTTGGATTTTCCAAGGAAGAGGTTGTTGGAAAAAATTGTCTTGATTTCATCCTAAAGGAATACTGGCAGGCTGCCCTCCAAGGGATTGAGGAGATGCGGCAAAAAGGAATCGGTCCGACCATAGATCTTGGCCTCATCAAAAAGAATGGCAGCACCTTTTTTGGAGTTTGCAAGGGTGCTAGAATAGGGGGATATGAAAAAAAGACTGCAGGCTACCTCATAACGATACAGGACATCTCGCCAATGAGGGAGGCCTTTGAGAAAGCAAAACTTGCCGAGGAGGAAGGAAATAGGAGATACGCCGAGCTGCAAAAAGCACACGAGTCCCTCATGATGCTGGAAAAAAAGTATCGGAATCTTTACGAGAACTCACCTGATCTTCTACGAACCATCGACCTCAATGGGTTGATTGTCGACTGCAACGAGTCGTATTCTAGGGTCCTTGGATACTCAAAAGAGGAGGTGATAGGAAGATCGATTTACGATTTTACTGCGGCAAAGAGCCGTGATGAGTTGAGGAAGGGAATAGAGGAATGGAAATCCACAGGTACAATATCCAACAAGGAAGTCTGGCTAAAAAGCAAGGACGGCATGGAGTTTCCGACGCTTCTCTCTGGGACTAGCATTTTTGACGAAAACGGCCGTGTCATAGGGAGGACTGTCTCGCTTCGAAACATCTCAGACCTGTATGCTGCTAGGGCTACAGTGGCAGAGGACGAGGAAAAGATAAAGGCGCAGTATGAGGAACTGAAAATTGCAAACCACATGCTTGAGGCAGCGGAAAAAAAATTCCGCAGCCTGTATGATACCTCGCCGGACCTGCTTAGGACGATTGATACAAACGGGACAATAATTGACTGCAACGATGCCTATGCAAGGAACCTGGGATATTCAAAAAATGAAGTAATCGGGTCGAAGATTTACGATCATACTGCGGAAAAAAGCCTCGACGACATTAGGGAGGTCTTGGATTCTTGGGCAAGCGGGAATGTGATTACCAACAGGGAGGTATGGATGAAGAGAAGGGACGGCACGAATTTTCCAGCCCTGCTGAGTGCTACCACGTTCTATCAGGGTAAAAGCATGCGAAGCAACACAGTCATCAAGGACATAACTGACCTTTACGAGGCACGAAGGAAGATTGAGGAGAACGAACTGAGGATCCGCGAGCAGTACAAGGAACTGAGGAACGTGGAGAAATCAAAGGAAGAATTCCTGGCTATGATAACACACGAGCTGAAGACGCCTCTTGTGCCCATCCAGGGGTATGTGGACATACTTCTTGCCGAAAAGTTCGGAACACTGACCGATGACCAAAAGAGAAGGCTTGAGATTATCAAGTCAAACGTACGGTATCTGATGAGGCTTATGACCGACCTGCTCGATGTGCAGAAGATTGGGCTTGGACAGCTACACCTAAACAAGACAGAAAATGATCTTGGCACCATGATTGGAGAGGTCGTTGAGAACATGAGGCCTGACCTAGAAAAGAACGGGATAAAGGCGGAGATGTACGTCCAGCAAGGAGTTTCTTGCGTCTGTGACAGAATGAGGATTTCTCAGGTCATAAGCAATCTGATAAGCAACGCACTGGACTTTTGCCCAAAAGAGAACGGGAAGATTTTCATAAAACTGTACGCGGAGGACAAATCCTGCAGGATAATAATCAAGGACAACGGGATAGGTATACAAAAAGGAAAGCTTGACAAGATATTTGTCAAATTCTACCAAGTTGACACTTCTACTACCAGGGAGCACGGGGGATCTGGGATTGGCCTGGCAGTGTGCAAGGGGATTGTGGAGGCACACGGCGGGAAGATTTGGGCGGAATCAGAAGGCGAGGGAAAAGGAACAGAAATCCATATTTCCATTCCTTGCACATGAATCGTTCATAGGTGACGTTTCAAGTGTTGATTTGTGGATGAATTTTTGAATCCTTTGCGCGGTTTTTGGGTTCGCTAACTATGTTCATTAACATGGTGTCGCAATTTTTTATAAATTAAATGCCGACTTTATTGTATGGCATTGATTAGCAACATCCTGGTTGCCTCAATTGTGATGACTGTGATGCCCTTCTACGGCGATATCTTCTCGGCAATTGCACAGGTATCTGCAAAATCTCTCTTGCCGGTTTTACTGTCGACCTTGGGGTTTGCCATCTAGACCATGAGATGCCTTTTGGCAAGTCCTACTCTGCTTTGCCAATTGCCAACAAACTTGGTCAAAGTTTGCCAACTGCAATTCATTCAGAAATAAATTAATTTTAAGTAATTGCTTATATACAAGAAAGGAAACCCGTCTTTAGTGAGAATTAACGCTAAAGGTCTAGTATTAATTGGTATTTTGATTAGCGCGGCGGGAATGGCACCGGCCTTTGCGGCAAATTCAACTAACAGCACAAACTCAACCATGGCTCCTCCCACCGCGATGAGTTCAAACTCCTCGATGGCAATGCCCAGCCAGAACACTGGCCAGACAACACCGTCGAATCTCCCTCCGCCTTCTTACATGATAACAAACCAGTCTGCTGGAAATTCCGGCACTGTTGTACAGATGGGAGGGGCAACAGCAGCACTTTCAGTGACAACTGACAAACAGTCATACAATGATGGGGACAAGGTTACGATATCCGGTTCAACACGTGATTACCTTGGCGACACTCCACTAACGCTCATTTTGAGGAACCCAGAGGGGAACGTTGTGACAGTAAACCAAGTTCCGGTAACTGCCGGCAAGACATTTTCAACTACCATTACCGCGGGGGGTGCACTATGGCAGGCTGCGGGAAAGTATTCGGTTTATGTTCAGTTTGGCGGACCTGAGAGGTCTGCAACCACTTCATTCCAGTTCTCAGGCTCTGCGGTTAGTCCTGGTGGAAATACGATACTAGTTGACGGCACAAACTCCACTGTAACCTATACTATTACCAATGGTAAGGTGGTGGACGTAAAGGCAGATACCAACTCAAAGTCGCTAATAGTTTCAATTCAGACTACAGGTGACGGTGTACTTACGATAACCATGCCAAGGGCGCTAATAGATGCCAAAAAGTCAGACGGCACTGATGACACCTACTTTGTGCTAAACGACGGGCAAGAAAACGATCAGGCGCAAGAGACCCATACCACATCCACCGACAGGACCATGACAATTCCATTCTCTAACGGGACTTCGCAAATAGAGATAATTGGAACAATGGTTGTCCCAGAGTTCGGACCGATTGCGGCAATGGTGTTGGCAATGGCAATAGTGGCAATAATCGCGGTTTCCTCAAGGAACGGCCTGCGATTCACGCCAAAACTGTAGGACACAATCCGGGATTTACACCGCATTTTTCAAACCCCTAGTGAAACTAGTACCTGGGTTTGTGCCAGCGCTCGATGATTGCAGGTACCATTGATGACACAAGGAGGGCTGCTGACATGAGGAAGATGGCATGGATGGAGTTTACAAAGCTCACGCCGCTTGTAAAACTCATAGTCTTGCCTACAAAAATCGCCTCAAGTTCGGAAATCGGTACCGATCTAGTGATGATAAGAAATGAGAGTCCCATGCTAGTGATGTTTCCAAGCGTTACAAGCGTTGTAGTCATGCCAGATGCAATCCCTCTCCGCTTCGAGGGAACGGAATTCATGACGGCAGTCCTGTTGGGAGCAGCAAACATTCCCATGCCAGATCCAATTAGTACAAGCGGGACCATCAGCTGGACAAAACCCTCGTGCTGTTGGAGCGAGGTAAGGATGAGAAAACCTATGGCGGATATCCCAAGTCCTCCGAGGATGAAGATCTTGGACCCGTGCTTGTCGGAGAGCCAGCCGCTGATTGGACCAAAGGTTGCCATTGTAAACGAGACCGGGACAAGGTAGAGTCCAGATTCCAGAGTGCTTAACCTCATGGTTGGCCCCTGTAGGTAGAATGACATCACCAAGATGAGGGCCCCTCTTGCGACTGCGTTGAAAAAAACGCTAAGGTTTCCCACGTTGAAGACCCGTATCCTGAAAAGGTCTACATCAAACATGGGATCGCTTATCTTGGACTCTGCGTAGACAAAAAAGACAAGGACGGCGATCCCGCCAAAAATCAACAGTATCTCCTCTGTGAAGGAGATCATCTGCAGGGGCCCAAGAGTCAGCCCGAGGAAAATGATGATCAAACCAAAAGCTAGGATGCCATTTCCAATCCAATCTATCCTCCCGCCGGTGCTTGTTCCAAGCTCTTTGAGTCGGGTATACGACCAGACTGTGCCAAAAACGCCGATTGGAACATTTACCCAGAAAATGGACCTCCATCCAAGCGTGTCGGTAAGCAGGCCGCCCAAGACAAGTCCTGCAACGGAGCCAAACACGATGGAGACCTGGTTGAGTCCAAGTGCCTTGCCACGCTCCTTTTGGTCAAATGCATCGGTGAGAATGGCGGCACTGTTGGAAAAGAGGAAAGCTGCTCCCAGTGCTTGGACAGACCTGAAAAGTATGAGTTCCTGACCTGATCCGGAAAAACCGCAAAGCGCGGAGCCGACCGTGAATATCACAAGGCCTGCATTGTACAGTCTTACCCTTCCAAACATGTCTGCAAGCCGCCCGAAGCTTAGGAGCGAAATCGTAGTAACAAGGCCAAAGCAAAGGACTATCCACATGGTCTCAAGCACAGATGCGTGCAGGTCGGCAGAAATCTTGGGCAGTGCGATGATTACGATGTTGGTGTCAAGCGATGCCATCAGGATAGTCAGGGTCGTATTTGTAAGTGCTATCCACTTGTATTCCATGCCTCTAGTCCTCCTTGATGGTGGGATGAATTATAATTTGAATGAAAGGCTTGGCGTCATTCTAGAGTCTTCACCATGCGGTACAAAAAATGGAAAAAGGAAAGCGGTCCTTGGACTATTCCTGGAATCCGCTGGGGGTTGTTCCGCTAGGAGATGGCTGGCCTTGTCCGGTGCCACCTGGCTGCATTTGAGACCACGCGCCTGGGTGCATGCCCATCTTGCCGTGCATTCTCATTCCGTGGCCGCCCATTCCTCCAAAGACTCCCATATTCAACGGATGTCCTTGAGATGTTTTGAGCACACTGCCGTTTCCTGCATCAATTAGGACAGTAAAGACACTGGTGCCGTTTGTAACCTTGAAGGCATAAACGACTGAGCTCTGCTGTATGACAAGCCCTCCTGCCAAAACTTGGCCGTTTGGTACCTGTCCAGCCGCGGTGTTTGCCGCAGTAACAAAGTTCGTCTTTACGCTAGACAAGATCATTTGCGGAACATTGACTGAGCCCTGTATGGGTGTCTGACCTTGGGTTGGGCCAGAGCCTGGCGCAGTCTGTGCATATGCAAGTGAACCTCCCACCGAGGCAACAATCGCGACGGCTAAGACCACTGCAAGCATCTTTTGGTTCTTCTTCAGACCCTGTATGTTCATTCTACCGTAAGTTGCATGCTCAATTTATAATGGCTTGTGCCACCTTGTTAAGGAACAAGGTTAATGATGCTATGGGTGACGAGGGAATTTATGAAAAAACCCTAAAGGTTGTAAGCTTGCTTGTCTTTGAAATGGGGTTTGTGGGGTGGAGGCTAGTCCTTTCCCAATTCGTCGTCAATCTTGTCTTGCGTTGCCTTGTACTTTTTGTATCTCACATTCCATTTTGCAAAAAATCTATACTCCTTGAGTGCAACATAGAGTAGCAGGGCTGCAAACGCTATGCATATGAATATGAAGACTTGGATTCCTATGAAAATGGGTATGTCTTGGTGGAGGGGCCGCAGTGGGGCATGGAACTGCATCTCCCTGACCGTAGTATTTCCCATTTTTTCTACTAGGTACATCTGTGTACCGTTTTGAGGAGTAAAGCCTCCTTGCATCATGGGGCCGCCGAACTCTTCATGGTTTGATTCTAGGCGGAAAACGCTGTAGCGTGGATGGCCAATCAGAATGCCTCCCATTACAAGGGCCACAGGTGCAAAAATCAGGGCGGAAGCGATAAAGATTAGGAAAATCCGCCTCGAGCTATTGGTATGGGAGAGTAGATCGTCTAACATCTTAAACAGGTTTTCCGGAGACTCGCTACCAGACGGCGCATTGTCGGGTGCCTTGTCCTTGTTCTCTTCAGGGTTAGACATTCAGATGATCAACTCCCTCGTGTATGAATAAAACATTTCGCTAACTTTGTTCCTTGTCACGTTTCTCACTTCTCGGAAAAATTTCTTCATAAGGCTCTAAAACCATGCGACAAAACTGTCTCCCTTTTTCAGTAACTGAGTATTTGATGACTTTTTTGTTTCCCCAAGGGATTTCGGCGCGCTTGATGAATCCCTTTCGTTCTAAGCTTTCAAGAATGTCTCTGTGTTTCATTAGGTTGAGGCCACAATAGCTTAGCAAGTTTGTCTGGTTGAGCTCGCCGAACTCGGTAAGCTTCAAAAGTATATCCTTTCGGATGTATATGCGATCACGATACTCATGTGACAAGGATATCGCTTTTTTTGGATGCCAAAATCTGTATTAAGCTTTTACATATTGCGGTTCACTGTGATGCTAGTCGAGGGAGCTACAGATCAAGTGTGACCGGCTGACTGCATTAACAATGTTCATGAACAAAGTTTGACAATTATTTAATTCATCTCTAGCAAATGAAGGAACGTGGGCACAAATTTAGGTTCTGCTGTGGAGAACTATTTTCCAAACCCCTTCGATCATAGTGCCTACTCCGCAGGGAGATGTGCCCACAATCCTAGTTACGCGACGACTTCATACGAAATTATTGGCGAACTCTTATCTGAAGATACAATTCACAAAGTCCGTTTTTACAACAATGAGAATATTTTTGCAAAGGCACACAATTATACGCAGAAAACAGGCGGTTTACTATGGGCTTGAGTAGGGATAAATCAGGCGTAGAACGACCTGTTGCAGTGGTAAGTGAGAAACCAAAGGAGCTTGTGGCAAATGACACTGCCCTTGAAGTGAGGAATCTGTCAAAAATTTACGATTCTGCGGCAGGTAAGGTGGCGGCGCTTAAGAACATTGATTTTTCCGTAAAGAAGGGAGAATTTGTATCAATAGTAGGCCCTTCTGGCAGCGGCAAGTCTACGCTTCTTAATATGATAGGGGCACTTGACAGGCCAACCTCAGGGCAGGTTCACATTAACGGAATAAACATTTTCGCTCTGACTGACTCTGAAATAGCATCGATGAGAAACAGCCTCATCGGCTTTATCTTCCAGTCATTTAACTTGATAAACAGAACCACTGTCCTCAAAAACGTAAAGCTGCCATGCACAATCTCCGGGATGACACCATCGGAAGCAAACGAGAGGGCAATGAAGATTCTTGAGGCCTTGGGGATCGCTGACAAGGCGAGGCAAAAACCCATTAATCTCAGTGGGGGTCAGCAGCAAAGAGTTGCCATAGCACGGGCTCTTGCAAACAACCCCACAATAATTCTTGCAGACGAGCCCACTGGAAACCTCGACACAAAGACCGGCGAGGATGTTTTTGACATGCTAAAGACGCTCTCGCGAAAATTCAAAAGGACAATAATAATGGTCACGCACAACCCTGAACTTGCGGAATCTACCGACAGGTCCATAGTCATACGAGATGGAGGAATAGAGAAGGATGTTACCAATTAGAATTCAAAAAAGCCTCATGGCAAAGATCGCATCGATTGCAGTCATCGGCATGATTTTTGCAACGTCTCTTAGCAATCCGTCATATGGCCAAGTCATGCAGGAAAACGACTGTGCTGCTCCACTTACTACTACCATAGATGCCAGCTACCAAGGCCCTGTAGTGATAGATGCCTACTGGGTGGACCAGGGGACTTCGGATGCTGCAGCCAGCAACACGGTTCCAATCAAAAAGGAAGTAGGGCCTGGGGAGGGAGCGTCTGTATTTGCTGTTGTCATAAACAACAAGGGAAACAATCCATTAAACTCTGTAGTTGCCTACCTGAACCTTCCGTCGGGATTCACCCCGACTGGTGAAAGCAAGATCCCGCAGCTGCTCCAACAATACAACCCGGCCTCAAAGGTGGCAAACAACTATGCGCTTGCAAGCTATTACGGCCAAGTCGGAGCGGGAAGCACGGTCACCCTATTCTTTAACGTGGACGTACTTCCAACTGCCAAAGTTGGATCCTATTCCACTAACATGGTAATCAATTACAAGATAGGGATTGGTGCCACGAATCTCAACGTCCAAAGCTGCACGTCTGCACTGCTCGAGGTGCCGCTTGTTCTGCCAGGAAAGGTGGTGATGAATGTTGTAACAAATACCGCAGAGATATCTCCTGCAAAGGCCGACCCACTAGTCATTAGCGTTTCAAACAACGGGTCTTCTACTGCTACAGGAGTGGTTGCTACAATAACAAACCTTGGACAGAAGGGCAACTCTGGTTCAAGTAGCAGCTCATCCACGCTAACGCTTTCGTCTACCACCACCAACATTGTAAACTTGGGGGCAACGCAATTCAACCTAGGGAACATCCCGCCAAACGGCACGGCAACAATTCAGACTACGGTCTTTCCATCAACATCTGCAGCAGGTCAGACGCAGGATGTCTCGATAATGCTTACCTATGAGAACGCATGGGGCAAACAGATGGTAACCACTCTCAACACCGGCATAGTAGTTACACCCGTGCCGCCCCAGTCGCTGAGCCTGGCATATATTGGCAACGGCACCTCGGCCGTGATTACCTCTGGAAACCTCTCCACACTCAACTTTGCGGTGGCAAACAACAGCACTGCCGAAGCCACAAACGTTGTGGTTTCGCTTGTTCCACAATCTACATCTGTCTCGGTGGTAGGCCAGTCAACTTGGACCATCCCGAAACTGCAGCCTGGACAACAGCAATTGCTTTCAACTCAGGTGTTTGCGGCAAATTCGTTGATTGACACCCCTACATCATTTACTCTCACTGCAAACTATGTCGCAAATGGGCAGACGCAGACAAACTCTTTGACGCTTGGTGCGTTTGTAGTTGGAGACATTAAATTGCAAATTTACGGCCTCTCGGTAAACTATGTGGGAACCCAGCCGCAGATAGCGGGAAGCCTCCTCAATCAGGGCAGTACGACCGGTCTTTACGGTACAATTCAGCTTGCACCGTCGCCTTTGCTTGACGCCATAAAGCAGGCAAGGATGGCATACGGAAACGGCTCGAACTTTACATCGGCATCATTCCAGTCCTCTAACAATCAGGCTGCCGACCAAGGCGGCTTTGGAGGCGGACAGGGAGGATTTGGCGGAGGCCAGGGTGGCGGAAGGCAGGGCGGCTTTGGAGGCGGACAGGGAGGATTTGGCGGCGGAAGGCAGGGCGGCTTTGGCGGAGGACAGGGAGGATCTTCAGGTGGGGCGGCCTCACAGCAATTCTTGGGAGATTTGACATCCGATTCTCCCATACCTTTTAGCATACCGCTAAACAGCATTGGACTGCTCAAGCCAGGAGTTTACCAGGTTTCGTTCAAAGTGGTATATGCAGACGACCTAAAGAACTTCCACACGGAAATTCTCTCGGAGAATATCATGGTTCCAAGGGCTCAACCGATGCGGCAACAAGTCCAGCAATCTGCACTTGATATGATAATGGGCGATCCGTTGATCTTGGGTGGTATAGGTGCAGCAGTTGCCGGCGGCGCAGCCGCGGCAGTTGTAATCCGCAGGAGAAAATCCAAGAAAAGGTTGAGGATGCTGGCAGGAAGCGATACCGACATTGTAGCAGTCCTGAACGAGGCCGACAAAAAGAAAAATGAACCCACGTGATATCTTTTCACTTGCTTATGATGCCCTCATAGACAGAAAGGTCAGGACCATCCTTACAGTACTGATGGTAGTTTTGGGGGCAAGCCTTGTTGTCGTGATAAACGGGCTGAGTGAAGGGCAGTCTGCATTTCTGGAAAAACAACTAAATTCATTGGCCTCAAATGTCATCACCGCGACTGCTGGCTCGAGGTCATATTATGGAGGAGCATCGTCTCAGTCATCCCTTATCCTAAACGACGTGATAATAAACAAGATAAGGGGGTTGCCATATGTTACCCAGGTTGTACCGATGTATTCTGGCTCGGTTTCGATAAACTCGTATGGAAACGTCCAGCGCGTCTCTATACTCGGCATGGACCCGACAAAACTGATAGTGGAGTTGCCTAACCTGCAGTTTGTTGACGGCTCGAACCTTTCTCCAAACGACAGGTCTGCAGCCGTCGTTGGTGACACAATTGCAAACCCGCCTGGTGCCACTACTCCGTTTGTAACTGTAGGCCAGACGCTGAAAATAACATATAGCTACTCCGACTCCTCGGGAAAGAGCCAAGAGGCTACGAGGAACTTTCTTGTAACGGCCATTATGAAACCGTCTGGGAACACGAGAATTGACAACTCCCTTGTGGTCAATCCTGATGCGGCAAACCAGCTATTGCGCAAATCTAATAGATACGACATGCTTTTGGTGCAGACTGTGGACGACACATATGTGGATGCCGTACAGCAGGAGATAACGGGTCTTTATGGAAAAAATATAGGCCTTAACACGCCTCAGGCCTTCATTCAGGTGAGGCAGCAGACGGCCCAGGGAAACGCCATGTTTGTGGAGATGATTGGGTTCATAGCCCTTATTGTTGGTGCTGTCGGGATTGTTACCACGCTTTACAATTCAGTGACTGAGAGAATTAGGGAGATAGGTACCATGAAGGCAATCGGTGCTCAAAACTCCGCAATTTTGGCGCTATTCCTTGTGGAAGCGGGGCTGATTGGTGTCATGGGAGCCTCTCTTGGCGTCGTAACGGGCATTGTTGGGGGTTATGCCATGACAAGCTTCCCCTCCTCCGGCGGGGGAGGCCCGGGAGGCTTTGGCGCAAGCATTAGCTCATTTCCGCCAATCTTTCTACCACTTGACGTTGCAAAGATCTGGCTTCTCTCGGTTGCGCTAGCGGTGGCAGCTGGAATATTCCCTGCATGGAAGGCATCCAAACTCTCGCCGATGGTGGCTCTAAGGCGAGAATAAATTATTACAAGTCAGCACCAGTCAGCTGAGAATCGTGATTTTTGTTATCTTTTTGATTTCATCTCTTGCAAGTCCATTTGCAGCAAGGAAAACTGCAAGCTTCATTGCATCCTGTCCGCCCTCGGATATTTTCAAGAGGTTCACTGTTCCAAGGTCTTCTGCACCCCTTGGTATCTCTGCTAGAGGGGCAGTCTTGGCTCTGTTTTCAAACGACACGCCTTCCTTTTTGTCGCCAAGCATCATTTCTATCTTCAAAAGATCTATCTTTTTTAGCTGTTCTTCAAGGTCCTTGGTGTCGGCAAACTCCAGAGTCAACTCCCCACCCGCAACGTTGATCTTCATCCTTGCCATTGGTCGAAAGTAGTTGGATGGTGTTGCATTTAAGATTAAACAATTCGGACGTGGAGGTGTCTGCTTGCACTCTTTGGGTATATTTCTCTGGAATCAAAAGGGAAGGTATCAGCCGCCGTAGCCTGAATTGCCGATGAAGGGGGCGCTTGCGGGCTCTCGATATTGCTTGGTGACATCGATTCCC
The DNA here is from genome assembly GCA_035252645.1 of Nitrosotalea sp. GTDB lineage: Archaea > Thermoproteota > Nitrososphaeria > Nitrososphaerales > Nitrosopumilaceae > Nitrosotalea. The sequence continues at coordinate 32,181 of DATFCV010000057.1, forward strand.
TGGTCTGTCGTAACCCTCACGGATGTCAAGTCGCTGCCTGAGGGAGGAGAAAGCGAGATCTTCTCCCCAGGGCTGAGAAGAGCAATAAGGTCGGGCTTTGCAGTCCCGCCGTAATCTACCTTCACATTGGTAAGGGCGTCCATTCCTGTGTTCTTGATGGACACGTGCGTCTCAGTACCCATGCTGTCCCTAACGATGATGGGGTCTATGGAAATGTCATACTTTTGCGTGGGTGTGGAAAGGAGAAAACTAAAAACGAGAAATACCGTGATGGCTGTGAGACCTCCCCCAATCACTATTGCCAGCACTGGAGTTTTCAACTACTAGGGGATGAATTACTAAATATTTCAATGATGCTATGTGCGGGGCAAGGCAGGGATGTAGTAATTGATTTCACACGAACAGACTGTTGGTCACCTTGGGATTGGGGCCAATTTATGAAATTTATTTTTCAAATTGAACAAGAAAATGTGCTTAAACTTTTTTAAAACAGCAAGTGGTAATTTTGAGTAATGGACGGTCAGAACTGCTACGGCATCCTGGGTTTGCCCGAGGGTGCCTCCTTGACCGAGGTCAAGGCAGCATATAGGAGGCTTGCGTTGAGGTACCATCCTGACAAGGGAATCTCTAGACAGGACGGCGAAAAGTTCAAGATGATTGCCGAAGCCTACAGGACCATCAGGTCCGGCAGTCACAAGGCATCCTCGCAATCTTGCCGGGATGCCAACATGCAAGATTATCGAGTCAAAACATCAAAATGGAGCAACCTCGGCCTTGAAAAGCTCTTCGAGGAACTTGGTTGCTATTCAAGAATCGCAAAAACTGCATGCACTGGCATCTACCGATGCGAGCGAGGGTTGCTGAGGAACTGTGGAAGGGCGGTGATCTTTGCATCCTCGAAGGTTCCAAAATCATCCCTGGCAAGGCACGCACGCAGTTTGACATCTCGCACTGTAAGGATTTGCAACCCAATCATGGGGAAAAACCTGCAATCCGTAAGATCCAAAATAGGGCGCAGCCTCTAGGTTTTGTAAAATAAATTAAAAAAAGGGAATTTGGTTTTTCTGTTTTACTTATCTGCGTCTGACTGCACTCCAGATTCCGATACCACTCATTGCTGCTGCAACTCCGATGCCCGCTGCCCATCCAGTCATCTGGTCTGGATTTGCTGGTGCAGGCTGTGAGGTTGGTGTGCCAAGAGGAATTCCATTCTGCTGGCCTACGCTTCCTCCAGTTGAGACTGCAGGTGCCTGCTGTCCATACTGCGGTGCCTGTGAAGGCGGTGCAGGTGTTGGTGCAGACGTCGTGACATTGGCCGGTGCGTTGTACGGAGATCCTAGTGGGACTCCGCTCTGCTGGCCTTGGCCTGCTTGTGTTGAAGAGGGTACTTGTGATCCATACTGCGGTGCCTGTGAAGGCGGTGCAGGTGTTGGTGCAGACGTCGTAACATTTGCTGGTGCATTGTACGGAGATCCTAGTGGGATTCCGCCTTGTTGTCCCTGACCTGACGGCGTTGTCGTCGTGTTCATGCTCATTGACGAGCCTGAAGGCATGCTCATTGACGAGCCTGAAGGCATATTCATTGACGAGCCTGAGGACGAACTTGCAGCTGATGCGCTAACAATTACTTGGCCTGTCATCCATGGATGGACTTGGCAGAAGTAATTGAAGGTGCCAGGATTGTTGAATGTGAACGAAAAGTCCTTTCCGGAAGCAATCAGGCTGCTGTCAAAGACAGTGCCAGTCTGATTGTCTGAAGGGCTGCCACTTGTTACTGTGTGGCTTACCTTGTCATTGTTTTTCCATTCCACTGTAGTACCTGGCGCCACGGTGATTACGTTCGGGTCAAAACAGTTGTTCGATTGCGAACAATTCGGACCTGAACCTGCGCCCGCTGAAATGTTTACCGTTGTCGATTCCTGGGCAAAAGCCGATGGGGCTATTGCAAGAATGGCAACTAGGGTCAAAACACCAAATAATGCGCCCGTTGGTTTTGACATCATTGATTTCAATACCCGCCTGATCAATTAATAAGTTCTATGTATGGGGGGTTAAACGGTCCTAGTTTGGGATTGTCCCTGCGTATCACGGCATGTAGGAAATCACAATTTAAGCTCAAAAATTGCAAATTCTTGCATAAAACCTGGTACGTGCAACAATGCCGTACAATAAATATCGGTGCATTCCATGCAAAGTAATGTCAAGCACAAAATGTGTCGTATGCGGAATAGGATTCTTTTCAGCCACTGGCTCCAACAAGTGCTCCAAGTGCGCAGGAAAGGAACAGGCCGAGACGATGGGAAGCGGCCACTCCTGTGGGTGCGGACACCACCACTAGGAACTTTTTCTCATCCCGAAAATTTTTTGTTCATATATCAAGGCAGGCGGCATGCCGCATCCTGAACAATTTGTTAATATTAGAAAGCCGAAACCTTCTGAATCGTGAAGGCACTTGTATACGAGGAATATGCGCCAGATGACAATTTTGCAAGGATTCTAAAGGTAAGGGATGTACCCGACCCCAAGCCCAAGTCAAACGAGGTGGTCTTCAAGGTGGAATTTGCCGGCCTCAACTATGACGACATCTGGGCAATGAGGGGCAAGCCGATTCAGATACCAATGCCGCACATCTCGGGGACTGATGCCGCGGGGGAGGTAGTTGCGGTGGGAGAAGACGTCACGTCAGTCAAGGTGGGTGACAGGGTTGTCTCGCACGGCAACATTTCGTGCAGGGTCTGCAGGGACTGTACCGACGGCAGGGAATACGACTGCAGGTTCAGAAAGATTTGGGGATTTCAGACCGGGCCTCTTTGGGGGGGATACTGTGAATACGCGCACCTGCCCGAAGTCAACGTGGCAAAAATTCCTGAAAATGTAAGCTATGAACAGGCGGCAGCTTCCTCCATGGTCCTTGTTACCTCTTGGCACATGCTTGTGGGAAGGGCGAAGATTCGCCCAGGCCAGACGGTGCTGATAATGGGTGGGGCCTCAGGCGTGGGTACGTTTGGGATTCAGATTGCAAAACTGTACGGATGCGACGTAATAACCACAGCAAGTCAGGGCAAGCTTGGGCAATGCCTCCAACTGGGGGCAGACTTTGCAGTGGATCACAGAAGGGAGGACTGGCACAAGGAAGTGTTTGCAATTTCAAAGGACCTTGCTAGGCAGAAGGGCACCGCGCCAGGAATTGACGTCATCTTTGAGCACATAGGGGGCTCGCACTGGAACAAGGAGCTTACACTTCTAAAATACGGAGCCACAATTGTGACTACCGGGGCGACAACAGGATACGAAGTACAGACAGACCTTAGGCACATATTTTTCAAGGGCGTGAGCGTTCTTGGCTCTACGCAGGGAACACGCTCCGAACTTGTTGAGGGGTTGGATTGGATGTCCAAAGGGAGGATTAAGGCGATAGTTGACTCTGTTTACACGTTTGATAGCGCAGCCGAGGCACACGCCAAGATGCTAAGGGGGGGTGTGGTGGGCAAGATACTGATGAAGCCAGCATGAGTTTGAATCTGATCAATTTCACCATCTCGTAAACTGATGCTCATAGAAAGCATGAAAGATCTCTCCGGGCTCAGTTTCTTATGTTTCCAGTTTTCCTAAGCATGTGGGGTTGCATCCCAGAGGTCTCAAATGGGTGTGTCGACATGAGCAACGCATCGTCGGCGTACCTTGGAATCATTGCAGGCACCATAATTGGAAGTGTAGTCAGCTGGTGGATATACAACAGGCAGAAGAAGACCTCTGAATCCCAGGACAGCATCTTGTGCAGGATAAAGGACCTTGAGGAAAACCATGATGCCATACTAAAAAAACTTGCAGACTTTGACGACAAGCACGAGTCATCCCTTAACGCCATGAGTGAACTGGACAGGAAGATAAGCTCGCTCCTTGAGGGCAACGATGAACCGTAAACGGGGGATGTTCGTTCCCTGCATGCTACTATCGCATAATCGGATTTTGGAGATAGTAATCCAAGAAGGCAAAAATCTGTAACTCTTTCTTAAATAGATCGGGCGCTACAAGTAACTTGGAGGAAACCCACAATCCAGACACATAGTACCAAGACCTAGGGTTTTGGTACTAGGGTTTTCCTCAATTCCTTGGATGGATGATTTTTAAGATTTGCCGTCTTGGCATCAGATCCCTTGACTTGAATTGCACTTGGGGCATATTGGGGTGGGAAAAGGGTAAAGTTTTGACAAAATCAACTGATTGAGAAATTAATACTTTTTTAACAATTCCTTATATAACGGTGAGAACGTTGGCAATTATTGAATAACAAGACTGGCGGAATTTTGTTACTTGTGATAATGTTTGGCTCGATCGCAGCAATCCCTGCGTTTGCCGCTACAAATTCCACTGCCATGAATTCTACTAATTCTAATGTAACAGCATCTAGCCCAAGTGCTACTAACAAGTCTAGCACTACCGCTGTTCCTCAGGGTCTTACACCGCCTGCATACATGCTTGGCACAAACGCCACAGGGATGCCGGGAACCCCCTCATCTGGAAGTCTTGCAGTCACAGTCGCAACCGACAAGGCATCATACAATGACGGGGACAAGGTAATGATTTCTGGCACTACAAGGGACTACATGGCTGACACGCCACTTACGGTAATAGTAAGAAACCCTGTAGGAAACGTTATCAAGGTTGACCAGATTCAGGTTGGAACTGACAAGACATATTCAACTGCCCTTACTGCAACAGGAGGGCTGTGGACGACTGCTGGAACATACACTGTTTATGTCCAGTATGGAAGCTCAGAAAGGTCGGCCTCTACAACATTTACATTTACAGGATCTGCGGGAGCAGGCCCAAGCACCATTCAGGTGGACGGGACAAACTCCACTGTGACCTATACCATTACAAACGGCAAGGTGCTTGACATCAAGGCAAACCCCCAGTCCAAGTCACTCATAGTATCGATTTCTACGACCGGTGACGGTCTTTTGACCATAACCATGCCGAGGGCTCTAATCGATGCGAAAAAGTCTGACGGAACTGACGACCAGTTCGTAGTCCTAAACGACGGCCAGCAAAACGGCCAGGCAAACGAGACTATGAACACCAGCACCCAGAGGACTCTTGCTATACCCTTCAAGAACGGTACCCAGCAAATAGAAATAGTTGGCACGTTTGTGATTCCAGAATTCGGGCCAATCGCGGTCCTTATCCTAACGGTCGCAATAGTGACAATAGTCGCGATTTCAAGGAAGACTGGCCTTCGATTCTCGCCTAGGCTCTAGAGCGGGACCCGACACGCTATTTAGGGGTCAGAAAGTAGGCCACCTGTGGAAAACTTACTTACAAGCGAGGAGATAGACTGGCTTTGCAAATTCCTTGAAGGAAAGGGCAACAACAGCGAGACCATAACTAGGATAGTGACGATCACAACCAAGCTCCAAAAGATGAAGCGGAGATAGGGTTCTTTGGATGAAAGTCTGGTTTATGATATAAATCAGGCTTGAAACGACTAGTAGGAAATGGAAGGCTCGGAGGTTTTGTACCGGGAGGCGAACCTTTTTTCGCACGGGGCAATTTGGCTTGCAGTCATATGCCTTACGTTCAGCAGCGTGTACTTTGCCCTGCCGCAAATTTTCGCAATGGCAAGCGACAGGTCCCCACCAACTGCCACAGTGATAGGGTCGTCTGCTTTCATTGCGGTCGGTTTTGCGCTTCCAGTTCTTCTGCTTACGATAAAGCTTAGGATTCAGGTGCGCAGCGACGGTCTTTACGTCAAGGTTCTTCCTTTCCATTTTTCATTTAAAAAAATCCCGCTTGCTGGACTTCAGAGCTGCGAGCCTTATATGCCCTCTGGGAAAGGGCAAAACATGCTAGGCCTCCTCAGCGCAGTCTCAAAAAAGTCATACTCGCTCGGGGGGAGGAAGGGAATCAGGATGGAGTTCAAGGACGGGCATGTTGTCTTCCTAGAATCGCGCCGGCCTGAAAAGATAGCCCAGGCAATCAAGACAGCGGCCAAGGCGGAAGCCTGATCAGTCGGGGGAAGACTTGGCAAGTGTCTTGCATTATCTTGCAGCTCGGGGTTTCCAGTCTGGGTTTTTTCTGATGTGATATCGAAGACGTTATCTATCAGTTCTTGATAACGAGGATGGGTGGGACTTGACAAACCAAGGCCTTGGAGATTATGATTTGGCATGCCGGTCGATAATGGACCTTGATCCGGGATTGAGGTTCGTGGGAGTGATAAACGAGAGGGGGAAACTCGTTGCAGGGGGGCTCCGTGAGGGCTTGAAATCGCTCGAGGATCCAAAGGACGACGAGATGCTTTTCACCGAGGTTGCCCTCCGTGTGAGGATGAGGAGGGAGTTTGATGCACAGCTAGGCAAAGTAAGGTTTGCAATGTCTGTCAGGGAAAAGGTGATAATAATGTCTTTCCCGATTTCCGAAAAAGAGATACTGTACGTGTCGGCAAAGACTGGGATTGACTACGGCAAGATATCCAAATTGATACTTGCGATGCTGTGACCTATTGATAGTTCTTTACTATTGGAAGGAAGCTGTCTATTATTCTGAGCATCTCGGAGCGGACAACGTTCTTGTCGATTGAGACCCAGACCGTGTTCTTGCCTATTGCAAAAGCTATTGTCTGGACCTTCTCGCGCTCTTCCCAGACGAACTTGACGTCTCCAAGCTGCTTGTTGAACTGGGAGGCCATGCCCCGCTGGGTGGCAAGGTGGGAGAATTGGTTCCTTGTTTTCTGTGTTCCCAAGAGGGGCTTCATTCCTGCCCTTCTGACGTATGCGACAATCCTGCCAGAGCTGTTGATAATCCCTGCAAACCTTACGTAGCGGCTTATGCTGCTTATTCTTTCGGCGATTTCATGAGCCTCTGCCCTGTTCACAAGAAACACTCGAAATGTTTGCTATTTAACTATTGGGAGGCCGGGGCTGTGTCGCCGATAAACAATTCTGAGTCAAAAGAGAAAAAAGTTAGATTTCGCTAATTAACAATGGTTGTAAAAAGTATCCTTCGTTGAAAGGAATTCATCTTGCACCAATAGCAGCAGTGATAGTTCTGATGGTTGTTGGGTTTTCAGGAATCCCAACCTCGCACTCTGAGCTGACTTACAACATGCTAGTATCTGTAAAGCCGCAGAAGGACCCGATAATGCAGGGCGACTTTCCGGTAATAGTGGGTAACGTGACAGACCAGGCGTATAGGCCTGTTGCAAACGCCAACGTGTTCATAATATTCGGCTCGGAAGCCGTAACCACGACCACTGACAGCAACGGAAGGTTCACTTACCAGTCTGCCATATCGGCAACCCCTGGGACATATGAGATAGACGTTACCGTTACAAAGCCAGGATACGTCAAGCAGCTTGCAAACTCTGCCTATACCGTTAATCCGTATCCGACCACCAAGACGACGATTGCAAATACCACGACCTCGATAACAAATACAATATCGGGACTGCCGGTGTTTGCTGGAAACTATACGGTCTACCTAGGCAAGGTGGCGCAGTGGAATCTTGAGACCACTTGCTTTGTGGACTTTTCCGACAAGTACGTGAGGTTTCTTAGGACCTGTGACCTTTACAACCTAGAGCCACAGGACTTTAAGATTGACCAGCCCGTGATACCGCTTGTCACTGTCATACAGTACAACGGGACTTACAGGCTCTTCCCTGACAATGTCTACAGCGAGTCGTACTATCTTGGAAATGACACCGCCAAGAGCTTTGTTGCGGCAAAATGGCAGTCATATGTGGCGCTGGGCCAGAACTAGGAATCAAAATCGGGGCATCTAGGACAAGAGGTCCCTGTCCCTCATCTTTTCTGCATCCTTTTTCCACTCTAGTGCAAATAGGTTTCCCGGCTCGTCTTCAAGCACCCTGTCAAAGTAGGCAACTGCCTCGTCATACCTGCCGAGGTGCATCAGGGACAGGCCCTTGTTTACGGAAACGTTAGTGTCGTCAGGATGTTTCTGGAGTACAACATCAAAGCACATTATTGCCTCGCGAAACCTGCCAAGCGCGTCAAGGGTGTATCCTTTCAGCGACAGGACGCCGGGATCGTTTGGGGAGATCCTCAGTGCATCCTCAAAACAGAGGAGCGCCTCTTCCTGTCTTTGCACCTCGGGGTTTGCAAGGCAGAGGCCCTTGTTTACAAGGGCGGCAAAATTTTCAGGGTCTGATTCCAGTACCTTGTCAAACGAACTAATCGCATCGTCAAACTTCATGCTCATCTGAAGCGAGACTGCGCGGTCGTACAGAACCTCGAGGTCAGAAGGATCGAGCTCTATGGCCATGTCAAAAAATGTGATTGCCTCCTCCTGCCTCCCGAGCCGTTGAAGCGAGAGGCCTTTTTTGTGGAATGATTCCTTCTTTGGCGTGCTATGGCCCAATGTGTATCATGGGGCAAACAGAGGGATAAAGATGTGCCCGTGCAGGAGGGGGTATTGAGAATCTTAGCAAATGTCAAATAGCATGGGACACTCCACATCAATCATGAAGGAAGAATCCGTAAAGCTGGGCAACCTTGAGCTCAGCAATCTGATCTCAAGGATAAAGCAGCACTTCTCTGAACTAGGGCTGCAGGTCATCCATGAGGATTCAAAAGACGGATACTGGAGCATCAAGGCCCACAAGGGAGGGACAATTTCTGCCATCACAGGAAGCATAAGGGATGTCGAGATAATGGTAACGGGTTCAAACAATGCCTATGACCTTACCCTGAGGACGGGAGCATGGGGAAGGGACATTGCAATCCCGGCTCTACTTGCAAGCGCCGTTTCATTTGGCGCAGGGGCGGCAGTCGCAGGAGCCGAAGTCTACAGGGCTCACAAGTTTGAGAAGAACTTTTGGGAGTGGCTCAATCAGCAGATACGTGACTTGAACGCCACAATTACTGCGCCGGCACCGGTCTCGCCACAGGGCAAGACCTGCGGCAAGTGTGGCCTTCCTCTTCAGGCCGAGGCAAAGTTTTGCATGCACTGCGGCGCCCAGCAGTAAGGCCAGCCGTTTGAAAAATTTTAGAGCTTGAAACCCAGCCTGCCCTTTGAAATTGTAACAACTGCAATGGCAGAGGCAACAAATACCAGCATTGCCAAGGGGCCAAACTCGGGAGTTGTGGCGCTAGGCGTGGGCCCAGTTCCTACTATCACGCTGCCTGTCATCCAGGGATGGATGGAACAGAAGTATGGGTACGTCCCGGGGCTCATGAAAACAAAGGTGTAGGTACCGCCAGGGCCTATCTCGCCGCTGTCAAACTCCGTGCCGGTGACGTTGTCTGAGGGGTTTCCGCTTGTTACTGTGTGAGCCGTGGTGTCGATGTTTGTCCATGCCACGACCGTCCTTGGCTGTATGGTGACAACATCGGGATCGTAGCAGGTCTTGGAGGAAACGCAAGGCTGTCCAGCCTCGCTTCCGCCAGTTATGTTAATTGCAATCTCACCTTGGGCAAGTGCGGGAAAGGCAGTTAATGCGGCAACAAAAATTAGGACAAGCAATGGGATGGCCGTCATCTTTTTTTCCTGGACCCGTTCCTACAATCAAACGTATCGGTCATTGCCACCAGACAATTTATTTAAAACACGAACGGCCTGTTGGCGCTTCTCTGACAAATTAAAATAGGAGGGACGGTGAGGTCTCGCGTGAAAGGCTCAAGCGCGCTGGACGGATATGATCAAAAGAAAGCAGACAAGGCGTTAAGGATGCTTTATGCTGACAAGAGCAACGAATTTCGCGAACTTGCCCTTGCGACGGGTTATCCCGTGGGAGGAAAGGACTGGGAAAAGATAATCCTGAACTTCTGCCTTGACTTTGACGACTGCTTCAAGGCGTGGTCAGACGAGGGAATGCCGTCGGATCACAACAAGGTGCACAAATGCATGACAATGATGAGGCAACTGGCTCGCGGCAAGACAAACATGACTGAGGTAACGAAACTGCAGACAATTGCCTATAGGATTGCTGAGGACTTCAAATCTATTTACAAGAGAACGGAATGAGGGGCTCTGGGAAACTCCTGCAGATTTTGTGCCATGTAGATTTTGGTTCAACTTGGATGCTCACAAGAACTAAATAGATTCACACCCGGAAATATTATTCCCCGCAAAGAATACCTGTAATGCAGGAATTGGAAATACCCGTCGAAGAAATGTGGAAGACGCTTGAAAGCTGTGGAATCAGCCGAAAGTCCCTTGAGAAGATTCATCCTTCGCGCGAGACAATTACCCACATCTATCTCTCATTGAAAAAACAAAAGTGAGACATCCATGAAAAGCCGGTAGTATCCGTATGTCCTACTTTGCAGTGTTTCTTAGGCGTAGGGCCTCTCTGACGCGGTCGAGATCCTTGTCTTGTTCGGCAGCCTCTCTCCATGTGGGGTCGATTCGAACTGCCCTTTCAAGCGATGTGACTGCGCCGTACTGGTCTCCCTTGAGGGAACACAGGCACGCCTTGTTGTAGAGTGCCTCGGCGTTGTTGTTGTCAAGCCTTATGATCTTGTTGTAAAGGTCAAGGGCCTCTGGGTTTCTGCCAAGCCTATAGAGGGCGTGAGCCTTGAACGTGAGGGCGTTTACATAATTGGCATCGATTTTCAGTGCCGCGTCAAAGCACTCAAGGGACTGGTCATATTTTTCATCCTTGTACAGGGTGATTCCCTTGTTTGAAAGGAGGTGCACGTTCTCGGGCACTCTTGCAAGCGCGTCGTTGAAACTCTTCAGCGCATCCTCGTACTCACCTGCCGCATCTAGCACGACTCCCCTGTTGTTCAGAGCCGCCATCTTTGTGGGATTTTTCTCAAGTATCTGGTTGTATATCGAGATTGCCTTCTGGGGCTCGCCTTTGAAATAGAAAAAGTTTGCTGCCTTTAGGAGGTATTCCTCTCCCTCCGAGATGCTGGCTGGCTCTGAAATCTGTGACTTGAGGGCCTCGTTTTCCTCAAGGAGGGCAAGGACTTCGCGTGCAACGTCGTCCTCAAGCATCACGGTCTGTTCCGACCTGAGGACCATGGGCATGCCTATTGCGGTAAGCGCCTTTACGATGTAGCGCATGTTATCTTCAAACCTTGCAGCACTGTCCTTTATGGGTGCAGGTTGGGTCTGGGGGGCCTCGGCAGCTGCCGGTTTTTCAACGGGGGCTGGTTCTTCGGCTTTTTTCTCCTTGACGCTTTCTCCCTCAGCATTCTTGACCCTGTTTATCGAAGGAAGTTTCAACTCTACCCTTCTGGATAAAGTCGGTTTAATAACACAATCCTTTTTGGGCGCGCAGACTTTGCTTGCCGGAGGTTTGTTTACCAAGATGCCGTAAACACGTCTTGTATGATTCAGATGGTTTCCTTGAACTGGCTAATCCAAGTCGGTGCCTGCGATTCTCTTGTAAAGCTCCCTGACACATGAGATCTTGGTGTCGGCCTCTCTCATTGCTAGGTTGTAAAAGTCGAACGGGAAGGTGGAGTTGTTCTTGTACATCTCCATCATCTGGGACATCTTTTCTTGAAGTTCTTGTATGGCTTGGATGCAGTTGTCATGTAGGATTAGGCGAAACTCCTCGGGAATTTCGACTCCTCTTTGCCCATCCATCCACTTCTTCTAGAAGAAAGTTACTTAATTGTTTTGCTGAACAACTTATTCGTAATTTGCATCCAGAAACTGGATTTTTCGTTTTTTTTGACGGACTTGGGTCGGCATATGCAACTTCCAAGTGGGGGCAAAATGAAGTTGCAAGTGGTTCAAATTGATTAGTAGCTATTCAAGTGCAATCAGAGATGTGAAGCCTGATTTGCAGTTGTATTCGTAAATTGTTAAATATAATTTTGAGCATTTTTCTGGCAGGGTAGATCGGAATAATAGAGGAGAAGGAAGCGAGAGATATCGCGGAAAATTTTGTGAGACAACATTTTTCGGTAATGAAAGTAGAAACCCCCGTCCTAAAGGGCGGAGTGTGGCATGTTGAAGTGATGGTCTCTTCAAACGACGGAAGAAGCTTTCATCTTGAAATTAACGCAAGGTCAGGCCGCATAATGGGATTTTCAAGGGGCAGCCCTTAGGGTTCTAAAATCTGGTTGCTGCAAAAGGAATGGGTGGCCAAAGCATGCCTTCCCTGTTGAACATGATCAACTTTTTCAATGCCGGTGCTGTAATTACGATTGATGCAAGAATCGGTGAAAAAGGCAGAGTTTTTGGCCTTTGTAGAGCGGGAAGCAAAAATTCATGTGGACAGTTACATTGAAAGCGCAATACATCTTGCAGAAGAGGTTCATTCTGGCGTGAGACGTGAAGACGGGGTCTCGCCATTTCTTGAGACTCACATTTATCCGGTTGCAATGGATGTGATAAGGCATTATACTTGGGCAAACAAGCCAATGACTACAATCCAGATAGTTTCGGCAATACTTCATGACGTAATGGAGGACAATGACAGGATACTTGACCTGCATGCTGCAAAATCATACGGGTTTGACGCATATTTTTCCCACAAGTTTGGCGAATATGTCTACAAGGTTGCCACCACACTCAAGACAAAACCTCTTGACCTCTACCCGGGGTCTGGCGAGGCGGAGCGTGAGCTTGAACGGTTCCGGGACTATTGCAACGCGCTAGCACGATCAGAGTATGACATCAAGACAATCAAGCTTGCCGACAGGATCAACAACATGCGTTTTATATCAAAGGTTCCGGGGCATGAAAAGATTGCAAGGTACTTGAGGGAGGCTGAGGACTTTTACATTGCCTATACCATTGTGGAGCCAAGGATGGATGACTATTACGTGGAATTGCGCAGGGCGTACGAGGGCCTCCGGGCGATTGAACGGGGCAAGGTCAAGGTCGTAGCCTAGCCAAGATCCTAGCCGTACTGGTAGCTGATTCCCTTCTCGCCTGCTGGATGTTTCCAGTCTGTCTCCTCAGAACAGGTGCCACATTCGATGCAGCCCTCGTGCTGAATCATCACGCCATCTTTTTCCATAAAATAGCAGCGCGTGGGGCAAAGCGTTATCATCTTTTTCATAAACTCGCTTGTAGGTTTTAGCACCTTTATGTGCGGGTTTGGGTCGTCGTTGTATTTCAGCCTGGCAATCCGTTCTGCAATAGATGGTATTGTTGGGCTGTAGGAAGGGGCAACGGTCGTGCCAAACTTATCTGCAATCTCTGTGGGGATCTTGACGTAGGTATCCACCGTTTCGATTATCGGGAGCAGCTTGTCATATCCAAGTATGTTCGCAAACCCTACTGCAAAGCTTCGCAGCGTATTGCTTGACATCATCTTTACTACCATTCCGTACCTTGAATTGATAATCTCCTTTGGAACGCCTTTTGCGGCGTCAAGGAAAATTTTCAGGTAGTCCTTGTCAATGGCCTTCATGTCATGGGTATAGGGGCTTTCCTCAAGCGACTGGGAATAGTACTTGCCAAGATAGTCGTCTGAAAAGTTGTTTTTGTCTATTGCCCTTGCTATCGCGGTGGCGGCCCTGGCGGCATCGTCTATTCCGACGTTGAGACCTTCTATTCTGGGGCCAACGAAAACTCCTCTCCCAGCAGCATCGCCTACAAAAAGGACATTTTTGAAGTAGGGCCTTTCCATCCTGCATCGCTTGCCATCTGGTACCAGCTTTGCGCCGTATTCTGCCTCGACATAGTCCGTCTCGAACTTGATGCCGTACTTGTCAGACATCTGCTCCCTCAGTGAGGACATCTGGGCGTTCATCTCGTCTGCGGATCCATATTTTCCGTCCCTGACGAGCTTCTCCCTTTGCTCCCTGGAATAGTAGGCATCCCTCAGCTCGGTCCAATTCTTAATCATCTTGGTTACCGCAAATCGTATCCTCATCTGCTCCTCCTTTGGGAGGTTTCTGTCTATCTCGCCCCTGACGGGAACCTCGTCCTTTACAAGTCCTGACACCATGGGGTTTCGAAGAAGGGCATTGACTAGTTCATAAGGCTCGACTGGGTTTTCAAGAAGTGAGTCCAAGTGGTAGACGGCACCAAGGGAGAGCGTGTCGCGGTTTGTGTAAAGAAAGCCTCCTCCGATATGGCCCAAGGTGACATCCCCGGCAAAAAGATGGGCCGCACCGTCGTCTCCGCCCATTGAGAATCTCTCGTTCATGATGTCCTCTGGAAGCTTGACGACGACCTTGACTCCCTGGTACAGCTGTCGAGGCGAAAACTTTTGCCTTGCACCTGTAAGGAATGCAATCTCCGAGTTGACCCCATCTGCTGCAATGATCGCCTTTGTTTCGATTTCCTCAAGCTCGTTTGTTTCTACTATGGTGCGCTCGCCCTCCCATCTCACGGATTTTGCATGCACACCTTGCACCACGCCGCCCCCCTGCTTCTGGGCAGCCTCGTCGGCTTGCTTGGCAAACCACCTGTTAAGCTTTCCAAGCAGGACCGAGCAGCCGAAATTTGACTCGTAATTGTGCGCTGCGGTGAGGTCTATGGAGAAAACCTTGTCCTTTGAAGTGGCATGAAGTATGTATTTGGTAATCTTCCTTTCAAACGGGGCTTCGGATAAAAAGTTCTCATATATGTCGTCCACGTTGTAGGTCCTAGACTTTTTTGGCTTCTTAGAGTAGAGTATTCCTCCCGAGATGTTTTTTGAGCCGACCTTTTCTCCGGCCTCAAGTAGGACTGCCTGCTTTCCAAGCGAGGAAAGCTGCCTGAGGGCCGCAAGCCCTGCTGATCCTCCGCCAATAATTACGACGTCGTATTTTTCCAAATCTACTCCCTATGCCTGCACTACCTGCTTCTGCTTTTTTAGTTCCTCTAGAAAAATTGGCAAGACATCCTCCATCCTGCCCTTTACGAAAATGTCGCACTCATCCTTGATTGGGGCCGCCTCGTCAGGGTTGATTGCAACAACAAGCTCAGAATCCCGCATACCTGCAATGTGCTGCATCGCCCCGCTGATGCCTGCCGCCACGTATACCTTCGGGCTGACCTTTCTACCGCTGATTCCTATGACCCTGTCTGGTATGAGGTAGGTTGAATCCACCGACTGGCTTACAGAAAATGGCCTCTTTGAAAGGGGCAGGGTAATTCCTATCTGCGCCCCAAGCAATGAGGAAAGTTCCTCAATCATCTTGATGTTTTGCTCTGGAGAGTCCTTGACGCCACGGCCGAAGCTGACAACTGCCTTGCAGCTGTCAAAATCAATCTCGCTTTTGATAATGTTCCTGCTCAGGATTTTCACTCGAAGATCCTGCGCGTCAAATTTTGGAGTAAATTCTATCACCATTCCCTTCCTTGAATCATCTGCCTGCAACACTTCGAAGACACCGGGTATGATGCTGCAGGCCTGCGGGTGAAAGTCCCTTTGCATGGCAGGGTTTTTGTTGTCAAGGCAGAGAATCGTTGTCCACAGGAACCCTGAAAAGTCAGGCCTGAACATCTCAAGCGTCTTCTCAAAAGTAATTGGCTTGCCTCCAGTTTTGGTCTGGTGGGTAATCTGCAGGTCGGAGACAACAAGCTTGTTTATGTCGGAGGCAAGGCCAGATTCCAACTCTGCCATCACCGTCGCGGAAAGATGCCTGCCAATCGAGTCGGCCCCAAAGAAGAGGTACCTTGGCCTCTTGAACTGCAAGCCGTATTCTGGCTCTATCTTTGCAGCAACATCTTTGTCAAGTGAAATCTGGCGTATCACCTTGGTGAAAATTGTATTTCTGACATGCTTCAGCTCCTCATTGTCGGCAACTACGACCGCGTCGGCACCATGCGCTATCAGAACTTGGGGAACTTTGCTGACGCCGCTTCCGAGCAGGACTGCCACGACTTTCTCCCTTGAGGAGTATTTCTTGTTGAAATCATCCATCATTCTCCTTGCCTCGCTTACCATCTCAAGGCTGACCTGGAGAAGCCTTCCCTCCTCGTGTTCTATCACGACATAGACGTGCCTATAATCGCCGTCTGTCATTTTATCACCATTGTGGAAAGGCTCTGAGTAATTTTTGCTACAACCTGCCGGATCTGGTCCCTGTCGCTTCCGTCCACTACTTGAGCCTGCCTTGTTGCCTTGCCCTTTGGGATGCGCTCTACCTTGTAGACAATGGTTGGAGAGCCTGCAATGCCGATAAGTTTGGGGTCGGCCTCAATTTGGGAAGCATTGAGGACCTTCAGGTATTGCTTGGAGTTCTGTGCCCTTGAATATGCCTCCTGTTGGTACCTCTCGTAGGACAGCCTTTGCGATACCGTGTTGAATCTTGGCTTGTATGACGGGTCAATCGCAATGAAGACTGGTAAGGGGGACTCTATTTCCTCAATAACATCGTAAATGCCCTGAAGCCTGACAAGCCTCTTTGCCCTCACCTTTCTTTCCACAGTATCTATCTCATAATCGATTACGTTTCCAAGAAATGTCATCCCTAGCTTCCAGGCGGTCTGGGGGCCGGTCTGGCCTGTCTCTCCGTCGGAGGCCCTGTGCCCTGAAAAAACAATATCAATCCTTTTTCCAATCTTTAGTATGCCTGACTTGAGCACTTCGGCAGTGGCAAGGGTGTCTGCCCCTGCAAAGGCCCTGTCGCTGTAAAGATAAAGGTCATCGGCATCTGAAATTAGCTGCGTGTGCTGGAGCATTGATTCTGCGGTGGGCGGACCCATCGTCCCTATGGAAATTTTCGCGCCATACCTTACTTTGGCATAAAATGCCGCGTTGACTGCAATGGCGCTGTGCGGCCCTAGGATGTTCTTGGTCTCGGCCCTATTGAGGGTGCCGTCTGGGTTGTAGCTTACGTTTCCCTCCGAAAAATCAGGCTCTAGCTTTACAATGACTGCTACGTTGATTCCATCCACCATCTCTAGATATCGCACTTTGATTTTATCTATTGTGGTTATTCCCAGACGTGTCTTGGAATTTGTTACTCTTTAGTTGGATTGGATTGCAACTCGTTCCAAGATCTGAACTACAGCTCGAATTAAATACCGCGAGTTGCAACCTTGGGGATACGATGGATTGTGAAAACGACTCTCTGTTTGGAATTGGCGTCCTCAAAGGACCCTGACATGAAAGGCGGTTCTTATGATACGACAGGACAAAAACTCGCTCAACTTGAAGGTGGTAGGGCTCATTGTACTATATGCCGCGCTTGCGGTTTTTTCAGTCGCCTGGTATGAGACTCTCACCGGAATGGACTGTGGCACAAAGGCCCTCCAGCCTGGATCTGTAAGGACCAGCCCGGGCGATGATGCGCACAGCTGCAACCTACAGCTTCAATTCCACTGGATCAAGTTCTATGGCATTAACGGCCTTATCTATGGGGCGTCTGCAATTGTGATTCTCGCCGGTGCAAGAAGGAAAAACAAGAACTAGCACGTGCTGCGATTTTGCAATGCAGGGAATGGGAACCTGAAAAAAATTTATAAAAAACAAGGGCTAGATTTAGTTAAACGTGAGCTCCTTATGAGAAAGGCCTCGCTTGTTGTAATTCTGACCATAGTGATCGCCGTCTCGCTTTCTGTCGGTTACCATGTGAAAGCATCCGCCCAAGAAATACAGATACCTGCATGGGTCAAAAAAACGGCCCAGTGGTGGTCGCAGAACAAGACTGGAGATTCGGACTTTCTGATGGCCATGCAGTACCTAATTGACAATAACATCCTACACGTTGGCTCTGGTACTGGCACCACTAGTGCTAACTCGTCGCAGAATGGCAACCTTGGACAAAAGCTAAGCGACCTTCAGAGCAGGTATGATACACTCCAGTCAAAGTACAACCTTCTCCTGCAGCAGGTCAAGTCCATTTCTACCCAGACCTCATCTACTGGCCAGAACACCGACTCGATTTATGCAGTAGCCGTTCGTCCAGTCATCCAGTCAGACGGTTTTTTTGAGACTACCACTTACCAGGGGTCTATACTGAAGATTACAGTGGAGATAAGGGATGGGTCTGGCCTGGTTCTTGTCAATACTGCGATTCCGACCGGGGTAGACTTTCAGTCATCGGCAAGGACTGCGGTAATGGTGGCACAAAACGTAACGGGAGTAGACCTTTCAAAAAAGGATGTAATATTTTCGATTAGCTCGGGAAACAATGAGGACCTGCAGGCAGTTGACGGGGGAAGCGCGGGAGGGGCAATGACTGTGCTGCTGATCTCTGACCTTCTTGGAAAGACGATAAACCATCAGGTTCTAATGACAGGAACGATACAGCCGGATGGCACGATTGGACCGATAGGGGCTGCGTCCTACAAGGCAGAGGCTGCGGGGCAGTTTGGCGCAAAGACCTTCCTCGTTCCGGAGGGGCAGGCGGTAGTGCCTGTACAAAACTGCAGTGAAAAGACCGAGGGGCCGATAACCTATCAGACCTGTACCACGGAACAACAGCCGCTCTCGCCAATGATGGAGGGCAAATACGGTATGAAGGTCGTAGAAATAGGCACGATTCAGGACGCCCTCAAATACTTCGACACTACTTGATTTCGGTGCAAACAGTTGCAAGCGCTGAATTCAAGTTTATCTTTATGGTTGTCGTAAGTTAAACTGATACGATAGTTTCACAAGACTCGCAAAAGAGCGGAATTCCAGAACCGTTGATGAAGGTTTTGTCAGAGGAGAGCGCAGTCAGGATACTTCGCTCGGCAAACTCGCCCAAGAACGCATTCCAACTGAGCCAGGATTGCGACATCTCACTTACTACGGTATATCGGCAAATAAAGCGGCTCAATGACAAGAAGCTTCTGGTCGTTTCTGGCTCTATAGATGAGAGCGGAAAAAAGCACTTTGTATTCAGGCGTAGGCAAAGCGTCTACTGCAAGTGTGCTTGTTCCACCATCGACCTTTCGCCATTCCTAAACCTAGAACGGCTAAAGTAGGCTGGAAATCAAACGGATTGTGCAGCATACCTTTCTTATAAGGCCGGATTGCTTGGAATTGCAACTTGGCAAAACTGCGCGTACCGCGTGGCATAGTTGTGGCCTTTGTTGGCATAGTGGCACTGGTGGTGGGGTCGACCATCTTTGACGGGTCATACGACGTGGTGGAGTCTGTCATGTCACACAAGCAGTATCTGATTGAGGGAAAAGTGGTGCCACAGGGGGTGTCTGTCAATTCAACTATTGCGTGGGACTCGCTTTTTGAACACACCATACTGATAGTAAACGCGGAACCCAAGTCAAGCCAGGTGAAACTTTCAGTTAACGAACCGGGAGGGGGCTCGTTTGAGAAGGAGAGCAAGAATGGGTATGCCTATCACATCATTGGCAAGTCCTCGCAGCACCAAGGCCCATACTCGTTTGAGGTGTCAAACGAGGGAACCGAGCCTGCCACAGTCAGTGTGATTATGGGGGAGGATCCGTATCTTAGCGGCAAGTGCGGACAGGAGAACCAGTACTCGTGCTATGCAATCCCTGCGGCGATAGGAATTGTGATCGCGGGGATGCTTGCCTTGATTATAGGCTCGATAGTTGCCATAAACGAATTCAGAAAAAAGAAGCCACAGCCTTCATGATTATACGGGCGGCCGTCTCCGATGTTGATGCCATCTAGACAGGTTGCCTGCAAGGAGGCTGTGTGACATTCCAGGACTGAGAATCTCAGTATACTCTTAAGAGCAATCGTGACAGATGTAGGTTTAAGAAATGAGGTATGTATCAGATTGGTACAGACAGGTCATGAGCATGCCCCCTAGGAGGAAGAAAGTCCTCTTGGTCTGTCTCTGGTGCTTTGCTCCCGTAGAAATGGCCATAATAACGGGTATATTTTATCTGGGAAAGAGGCTGCAGCAGGGCGCATATGTTCCCTTGGCAAATTAGGGCGTAAAAGGGGATCCTTTGTATAACTAGGGACGGATTATGCCATTGCTAATGAGGTATTGTATGCCCTTTGCAAAGTCGCTATCAGATATTTCTCCTGCTGCCCACCATCCTGCGGAATTCCTAAGCCATGACGGAATCTGTTGCTGGGGCTGGGCTGAGGGAGTGGTATGCCCAACGGTCAGAATCCCTTTGCCGACGAGGTATTCTATGGCGGCAAGAAAGTTCTTGTCGTCAATTACCCCTTCAGACCACCACCTGGCATCTGTTTTGACCCATGGTGGGATGTGTGTATCGGCAGGCGGCTTTCCTACGTAGAATGTGTAGGCTGACCGCTCAAACGCCGCGGCATTCTGGTTAAAGCCTGTCTGCGATGAGGCCATCACCAAAAAGTACTGCCTCCCATCCAGCAACCAGAAAGAAAATTCCTCGATAACAGGAAAGTTTTTGGTCTGGTTTTGGGCTGCGACTGCCTCTATCACAAACCCGTCTGAAAAGCGCTCTATGTTTTGCTGGTATATGGCAAACTTAGAGGTGTCAAAGAGTTTTGAGATCGCAAGATCAAGTATCAAGGGATCAGGTTCTGCCAAGATTGTATCCGGAATGGGCTTTCCTTGGTAGTAGTAGATTGCAAAGTTTGCCTCGCTTTCGGGGTTTTCATTTGAAAATACTGCCAGCGCGGTATCTGACTTGTTCTCTTGGCTAACGGGAATCCAGCCTTGCGGAGGAAGTATGGAAAAGTTGTAAGTGGCGTCGGTATAGGTGTTCGTGTGTATGTTTGCGGGGTTGAACATTGACGAGAGGCTGGTCTGGACGGGGCTGGCCTCTGCCCATGCATGACCCGCGCAGGAGGCAAAACCCAGGACAAGTAGTGCAAGGAAGAGCGCTTTCTTCAACAGGTTGGTCTCTCAAATGCTGGTATAAGAAGCATGACAGGTCTTGCTCGCGGAGCGATTGAGCCTAACTATTCACCTAGAAACCACTTTTTCCATCTTCACCCAAATTTGCGTCAAGTAAAGGAAACTGTGGGGAGTCTGGATGGATGGGGTTGTTCATATATCCAATCTCTCCCACAGTTTCTGCTTCCAAATGTTTTACCTTGTTATTTAAGACGATAGCATTATTTTGCACCTATTTGCAACCATGAAAGAACTTGATTGCAAATGACGCAAAATTTTGTTTGCGCAACTGTCGTCTCTTGATGTAAGAGTTAGGTCTTGAATCTGTGGCGATTGTTTATTTTGACCGCTGAGATTTGCGTGACCTGATGAATCTCGAAAGGTGTACTGCACCAATGAAAGGCCAGGCAAGAGCCATGGAAAGGAACGCCAGCTCCACAAGAGAACCTTGGCCAAAACTGTTTGCAAGAGTGTTTAGGGGAAACATGTACTGTATCATGCTGGCAGGGACATACTGCACCAGTGCTTCCGTGATTTGTTCTTGGAATGCATGCCACCCGACAAACACGGTGACAAAGAAAAAGACCGCCTTTCTGCCCACGTATCTTTCAAACCCGTGCCGCTCAAGCCTGTCTAGTTTCTCCTGGAGGGTTCTCATCTCACTGTAAAGGGAATTGATTGCCAGTTCCGTGTGCCTTTGCAACGACTCGGAATCTTGGGAACCAAGGTAGAGCGGGATGATTCCCTCGAGGTACCGCTGATCCGATATCGGAAGTGGCTTGCCCATTGTTATCATCTCAAGGATATACTCTAGTCTTCCTCGGTCGCCCTTGCCAAGAAGGATCAACTGCTGTATGGAGCTTGCCAAGTTTTCGGACAACGACTTGTAGGCACAGCTGCCCAGATAAAAGCGATAGGGATTTGATTATTTCAGAGATTTGAATTTCTTGATTGCCTCGCGGGCCAAATCCTCTTGGGATTCCTTTGATATCTTGGTGGGATCCTCAGATGCCAGAGCGCTGTTGTATTCTTCCTCTGTGTTGGATTTCATTTTTTTTGTCTCGTCTTTCATTAAACGCGCTAGTGGCACATAGTAGATATCTCTTCCGGTACTCTGATGGCCGTGTATGCGACTCGTTAACCACTGCGTGCTCTGCTAGACCATGACGGGTCTCTGGCCATGGCTTGAGGCAATTTCGTTTATGCCGTTGATGATTGCCTGGATTCCGGGATGCTGGGCCTTTGCCAGCGAGAGTTCATGTTTCATCACCGAGATGTAATACAACTCCTTTTTCAATTGCTTGGCCTTTTTTGTCCGCGAAAATGCAGCGCCTTTTAGGTCCTTTAGGGTCGTGGATGTGTCACATAGCTTGATGAGCTTCGCCTCAATGGGGGACTCCCTCAGCTGTTTCACGTACTGCCTCTCTGTTTCAGACCTTGGCAGGCTCTTATCTGGAGTAAGCGAAAGGACAAGAACTGCCACCCTGCTGCCAAACCTCTTGTCAATCTCGTCAAAGGTTGTCGGAGTCTCATTTATGATGCTGTGGAGCCAGGCCGATGCCAGAACTTCCTGATCAGAGACACCTAGTCCTTTTAGCCTTGAAACGACCCCGCCTAGGTGCCCAAGGTGCGTGGTCCCGTCTGCTCGCAGGGCTCCTCCAAAACGCTCCTTTGCAAACAGTTCTGCAGACTCGGACACCTGCATCACTCGTCTGCTCTCTCTAATTCCTCGCAGAGCTTTCTGTAGTCCTCGGTCAAGTCCTTGAAGGAGGAAAAGACTGCTGTGACGTTTTTCTGTGCCAACTCAAACCGCATGGTCTTTTCAACAAGATAAGACGGGTCCTTGGGGTCAAGGCCTGTGTCCTCCCACAGCCCCTCGACCTCTGCTATCATTTTTTTGAGCCGGGACTCGTTTTTGTCAATCTTTTCCTTGATCTGTTTTACCTTCAGTGGGTCAGGCAAGTCTACTTTGGGAGAAGGCCGGACCTATAATAACCTCGGCGGAGAACATGGGAAGATCTTGATTCCTGGAAGCGATTTTTGCTCAAGCATCTCCGTCTGGTATTGCTGGTGCCAGCAAAGGAAAAATACGAGTCAATATCAGACCTCTTGTGCTAGTTAGGGTTTTGGTTGTTTTGCTGGTATTCTCGTTATCGCTGTCAGCCTTGCCCTCTTTTGCCCAGCCTATGGAGACATTTGTTGTAAAGAATCCCCAGGGTGGGGAATCATACAACCTGAACTATACAATCACTGGTGCCACGATAAATGACATGCAGGTTAATACCGCTGACACATCGATTGTCATCTTGGTAAACTCTACCCGCGACGGCAACCTCGTAATCGACCTGCCGCGAAGCGTGATTGATGCCAAGGCAAGCACAGGAGACGACCAGTTCATAGTGCTTGTGGACGACACGTATTCGAGTTTTCATGAGACCAAGACTGACACCGACCGGACGCTGACCGTTCCATTTGCCGCCGGGACTCAAAGAATAGAGGTAATAGGGACACAGGTGGTGCCGGAATTTGGAGCCTTGACTGCATTCATCCTCATAGCTGCAGTGGCTTCCGTACTTGTGGTGTCAAGCAGGAACCGGATAAGATTCTCGACATAAAGTCTTCTAGCTGAACCCAGCCCCAAACTCGTCTCCGTGCTGGAGCGGGTCAATTGAGTCTGAACTCTTTAGCTTCAGGTACAAGAATGCCTCGTTGACAAGCTGGATTGCGGGCTCGCCCTCCACCTTGAACCGTTCTTTTACAAATTCATAATATTTCTTGAGTTTTGACTCATCTTGTTCGTCCAGTGGTATGGCGTCTTCTGATATCATTGCGGCAACCCTTTCGATTTGAGAGTTGTATTCTTCACTCAATAATTCAGTGGTAATTTGCCTTCTTTTAAGTGATTGTCATAAATTATTCGACGTATTTTTTATTCCGTGGGGCTTGCTAATCGACTTCGTCGTCCTCGAACTCGTCGTCCAAGAACTCTATCTGCTCTGTGTCATTTTCGGTAGTCTCGTCAAGAAATTCCTCTGACGGCTTTTTCTTTTTCTCTACCATGGATAAAGTTGCCTCCAATGGTACATCAACATTGCGGGACGGTGCTTTTTACTGCGATTTTCCTAAAAACTCTTGCAAAAATACCGCATTGTTGTATTTTTCGTCCTTTGCTCCGTAGACTAGGGTTATCTTTCCCTTTTCCTTCGCAAGGGACCTGAGGTTTTCCACAATTTCGCCTCTCCCATCAAGTTCGGATGCGTATCGCTTTTTAAACTCGGCCCATTTCTTTGGGTCGTGGGAGAACCATTTCCTGAGTTTGTCGCTAGGAGCAATCTCCTTTATCCATAGGTCCACCCCTGCGGATTCCTTTGAAAGTCCCCGAGGCCACAGCCTGTCAACCAAAACTCTGAATCCGTCCTGCGGTGAGGACGGCTCATAAACTCGTTTTATTTTAATCAAACTGGAAAGGAATTGGTCTTACCTGCATAAAAATTCAAGCACTATTTTTGAAAATTCAGCCGGTTGTTCTTCATATGGTATGTGTCCGCATCCTTCCATCACCACGAACTTGCAGTTTTCAAGCGACGACACAAAGCTTTTTGAATATTCGAGCGGTATCATCCTGTCATTGCTTCCCCAGATGAGAAGGACTGGGGACCTGATTAGCTGGAGTTTCTCCGTTATGGGGGGAGAGTTTTTCATGCCTAGGAGGGTGGACAGGAATGCCATCTTGGTGTTTGAGCGCGTCATGTTCGAAATGAAATTTTCCACAGCAGACTCGCTAATCTCGCCTTCATTTCCCGTCATCATTCTGTATGCCGTCTTGACTAACTCGCGGTTCGGATACAGCGCGGCCATGATGTAAGTGTCAAGTGCGGGAGTGGATTTTTTCATGATCCCGGCGGGGCAGACCATCACTACCTTCTTTATGCGGGGATCTTGAGTAGATGCACACTCTGCTGCAATCTCGCCGCCATGCGAGGTCCCTACAAGGTAGACGTTCCGGAGAGAAAGGGTCTCCAAAAGACCTAGCGTGACCTGCTTGAAGAACTCTGGTGTATAGTCTATTTGTGGCTTGTCGCTTTGTCCAAAGCCGGGAAGGTCGGGTGCGATAACACGGTATTTTTTATTCAGGAGCGGAAATACGGGGAGCCATCTCTCGGCCATCCCGCCAAGGCCATGGAGGAGGACAACGGTTTCTTGCGAGTTGCCTTGTTCAAGATATCTTATCCGTTTGCCATCGATTGTAACGAAACGATCCTGCATACTTGAATTTGTGGCATTTATCGCGAGATAAGGTTTTGCGGCTTGTCAATTGCGTTGTAAGGGAGGATGGGGCTGGGAACTAGGGCTTTTTGATAATCCCAAGGGCACCTGACAGGATTTTCGAATAGTAGTCAAGCATCAGATGAATGTACTGGTCTGATGTTTTGATGGCTGTTATCTGGTTTTGGAGGAAGGCCTTTTGCGTGTTGTTTGCCATCTCTATCTGGGATATTGCAGATTTTGTTAGTGCCTTTGTGAATTCCGCAGAGGCCTGCAATACTCGCTGGTCTATGCCCATCCTTGATAGGATCTCATTTTCGGCAATGTAACATGCGCCAAAGAGGTCTTGCAGCGAATGAAGGTACTCGGCGTAAAAATCGGAATACATCTCCATGTTGGAGGGCAAGAGAGATTCGAGCTTTTCAATTATGGTGTTTGCATTGCTGTGCATTATGTCGCATATGGATATCGTGTGGGGGGCTTCAGTTTCCACCTTGTCAAGATGTGTCCTTTTTTGCGCCATTGACATTCATTGTACTAGGTTTCTTTTAATTATTTGTAGTTAGTTTGCTTGTATCTGGAGCCACTCGTAGGGTGGTTAAGGGGGATGTATTTTCTGGCAGGGAAAAGGTTTCAAGTACGGCAAAAGCACTGGGTGTTCAGCAAGCCCTATAAGTTCAGTAAACTATCATGAATGTATTTCATGTCTACAGAAGATTACAAAAAATCTATGGGTTACTACAAACACGTATCGTTGTTTTGGACGGACTTGCTTGCCTTGATGTCAAGCAGGCCTCACTCCCTAATGTCTACAGGACCCTTTAGGAAGCTGGGGGTAAACGCGAAGCTGGTAAGCGGAGAAATGATTGAGATTAACGAAGGGTTGGCAGAATTCAATATCCGGCTGTCGGAATACTACAAACAGCTGACGGACACTTGGAACGAGGCGCAGAAGCAGTTCAGCAAGAAGGTGCCTGAAATCCCAACCGATACGGAGCATCTTGACTCTACAAAACGCATCTGGATAGACATTTTTGAGAACTATTTTACTAGGCTTTTTGACTCGCCAGAGTTTGCGGAAAACTTTGGTAAGTTGGTTTCAAGCGAACTTGACCTTGCAAAGCACTGGAACAACATCCTCTCCCTCATGCTGGAGGCTGCAAACATGCCAACCAAGAAGGAAGTCGATGAGTTGTATAAAGAATTACACTTGTTGCGAAAAAGAGTTGCCAAACTTGAAAAAATAGCCAATGTGGGAGGAAACGGGAATGGAAAGCGAGCTTAGAATAGACCCCCGCATTCTGGAAGAACTTCTCCAGATGAACAGGAACATACTTGATGCTCCAAAGCTTGTAGCCGCACCAGACGAGATAATCTTGGGCATGACCCCGTACGACGTCGTCTACACGGAGGGAAAGATGAGGCTTTTGCACTTTAATTCCGAAAAACCAAAGGAAGTTCGGACACCGCTCGTGATAGCATACGCGCTCATAAACAGGTACCAGATTCTCGACATACATCCGCAGAAGAGCTGGGTGAGAAACCTGATGGACCAGGGGGTGGACGTTTACCTGATCGACTGGGGTACGCCAACTGCCATGGACAAGTACCTGGGGTTCGATGATTACGTGAACAGCTACATGGACAATTGTATCGACTTCGTTTCAAACGAATCATCGATAGACAAAGTCTCTCTCCAAGGATATTGTACGGGCGGTACACTTGCCACAGTTTATTCCGCGCTCCATCCGGAAAAGGTGAAAAACCTTGTCCTTACTGCACCGGTGGTTGACGGGAGCAAGGATAGCACGGTAGTTGCCAACCTTGCAAAGCACATTGACGTAGATAAGATGGTGGAGGTGATAGGCAACATGCCGCCTGAGTTCATGTACTACGTATTTTCGATACTAAAGCCATTCGAACAGGGGTTCGAAAAATATGTCCAGTTTTTCAAAAACATACACAACAAGGAATTTGTGGAGAACTTTATTAGGGTTGAAAAATGGCTAAGCGACACACCTCCAATCCCAGGGGAGCTTTTCAGGGAATGGGTAAAAAACGTCTATCAGGACAACCTTCTGATCAGGAATCAGATGAATGTGGCAGGAAGGAAAGTAGACCTGAAGAACATATCCATGCCTGTTTTCACACAGGTGGCCGTAGGCGACCACCTAGTTTCTCCTGAGTGCAGCATGCCTATACACTATGCCATATCGACGGAGGACAAGACTCTTAGAATCTATGCCACGGGGCATGTGGGAATGATAGCCAGCTCTTTTTCGCAAAAAAGGGTCCTTCCGGAACTGGGCCAGTGGATAAAGGAAAGGTCGGAAAAATAAAGGGTCGGTTGGAGACCTGACTAGGATCTAGTCGGTGTCCAAGCCGAGAACCACGATTGCAGTATGTTGCCATTCATGTCTGAAAACGCCTTGGCATTTTCGTTGAATGTCTTTACGTTCTGTCTTACTGCATCTATTGCTGCAAGGACTGCTTTGCTTTGTACTGAGCTTGTCTTTACTACCTCGTCTGTTGCATCGTTTACTGCCTTGAGATATGCTGACGGGATGTTTGAGGTCAAGCCTGTTCGTGTTGCGTATTCCTGGTGCATAGATATTGCATTCTCGATTGTGTTCTTGCATGCTGTTGCATACTCCTGCTGTAGGTTGGTCACCGCCTGTAGGTATTGTGCAACGTTCTTCTCTGCCTCGTCAAAGCATCGGCTGACGTTTTGCTTGCAAACTGAAAAAATCTCTTTTGACTCTGTTTTACTCATCATTTCACCTCCTCTTTTAGCTTCATTCTCTTGACTGGAATCACGATAACCTGTACGAGGTCCTCCTCCATGATTCCAAGAGCTTCTCGCTCGGCCTCTGGGATGGATATCCTACCGTTGCTGCCTACCGTTGTCTTGAAGGCACCCCATGATGCAAGCGAGGGAAAGATCTGTGATGGGTTGAATAAATTGAACATTCCTCCTGGATTCATGTTTGCCATGTTTTGAACAAAGTCGGACTGCGCCTTTGCTGTCTTGTTTGACATCTCCTTGAGCACGTCTAGGGGGGTTGGTTGGCTGCTCTTGCTCATCATCTCACCAAACGTTTTCATAAAGTCCATCTGTGCCTTTCCGCTTCGATGTATCCACTCGCGGAACATCTCTGTAGGATCGTATTGGGTTTCGTTACCAGTCATTGGTAATTAATACCAATGATGGGTATTTAATGTTGTTGTTTGGCCAACGCTATCCTTGATTGGAGAAACTCGAGAACCGCGTCTGAAAACGTTTCTGGCATCTCCACGTGGGGGAGGTGGCCGCAGTCATCGAGGGGTAGGAAGGTACAGTTTTTGATTGATGATGCATACTTGGCAGCAAACCCGATTGGTATTACCCTGTCCTGCTTCCCCCAGACCAGCAGGGTGGGGGCCCTTATCCTTGGAAGGCTTTGTTCTATTGAGGAATTTTTGATACCAAGCACCGCCGAGATGAAGGCAAGCTTGGCGTTTGGAAGCGACATGCGCTTGACAAAGTCTGACACGGTAAAATCGTCCACCGCTCCGGACCTTGACATCAAGCCAAATGCCTCCCTTGCGCTGACAGGGTTGGGATAAAGCGCGGCCATTATGTACGCGTCCACCGCAGCCGTGCTTGATTTCATTGCCCCGGATGGGGCAACAAGGACGAGTCTTTCCACATCTGGATTGTCTGCGGAATAGTGGGCGGCGATCTGTCCTCCTAGTGAAGTCCCCACTAGGGTGACACTCTTGAGCCCTAGCGTTTCTATGAATGATGAAAGGAAGCCTGAAAAAAACTCTATTGTATAATCCTCTGACGGCTTGTCGCTGTACCCGAAGCCTATGATATCTGGGGCGATCACCCTGTACTTGGAGGAAAGGCGGGGGATTACTTCAAGCCATCTCTCGGAAGATCCTCCAAGACCATGTATTAGCACTAGAGTCCTTTCCGATCTTCCGTCCTCTAGATACCTTATCCTATGTCCACCGATCTCTGCAAACTTGGTTTGCAACTGTACTTACGGCTGTTACATCTATGTTATTTCTTTTTCGTCATATTAGTTTGGCAGGGGGTAAATTGTTTTTGGGCGGGTAGGATCCTATTTAACCACTTGCGGCAAGGGATTCCTTTGCATCGTGCTCACCTGCGTTTATTAGCTCCTTCACGGTAGCCAATGAAAAGTCGGCGTCCTCAAACAGAAAGTGACGGTGCTCGCTTCGCTGGATCTTTACTATTTGTTCTATAATCCCTCCCCTCTCGGATGCCAGCCTGTGGTATTCCGGCTCGAGATGCTCAAACCCTTGTTTAGCTTTTTCGTCTGTGGTGGTTGCAAGTATCTCGCGCATCTCGCGAATTAGCCTCAGATAACGCGATATTATCTTTGACATGCGTACGTTGTGTTCTGTCTTGTCTGTGTATATGATATCCCTTGCCCTGTGCCATACCTCGAACATGTTTCCAGGGATCTCATGCTGCGTTGTAGGGAAGAGGTCTACGACAAAGACCTTTTTGTCATGCTTGGGAGAGGCATTTATCACCTCGCGAAGGGGTGTGTTCGAAAGCAGCGTGCCATCCCAGAGATACTTGCCGCTTTTCTTAGTCCATGCTATGCCGTAAAATGGATATCCTGCGCTTGCAAGGACTTCGTCGGCTCCGATGTTGTCATATTTACTGTCAAAGACCGATGGCTTGGCATTCTGTACGTCAGTTGACGTGACTATCAGCCGGGGTTTTTGTGGCTGTCGAATCTTTTCAAAATCGACATACTCGTTAAGGGTTGTCTTGAGGGGTGTAATGTCGTAAAGATACTGCCATAGATACGGTGTAAAATAATCAGCACTGGGAAGAAACCACTTGGGGAAGAAAACCTTGGAGTTGCCAAAGATTGCAGAATTCATGGCTGCAAAATATGGCCTCACCTCGTCAGGCAGGCCGGGTGGAGTTATTCCTTCTGCAATATCTAACCAAAAATCTTCCAAGGCCTTTGCGGGATCGTCACTCCTGCTCCCGCAGATTATCGAGGCGTTTACTGCCCCTATCGAGGTTCCTGCTACGATATCGAACTTTATTCCGTGTCTTTGCAGCGCCTTGTAGACTCCGCACTCGTACGCGCCAAGTGAGCCTCCCCCCTGCAGCACTAGGACAGTTTCATAATGGAGGTTGGTTTTCTCACGGGAGGAGAGAGATTGCATCTGCTAGTAATCGACTGTCAAATTATTAAAATGTTAAAGATTGCAAATTATTCAGTTGCAAGTGGGCAGACTTGATTATATAGTAGGTTTTGCCTCTAACTTGTATGCCAATTAAAACAATTAATCCTGCAACCGAAGAGATCATAGCACAATATGATGTGATAACAAAGGAGGATCTTGCCAAAAAAATGGACAAGGCAAGGAAGGCCTTCCTTGACTGGAGGACAGACATCAAGAGGAGGTCTGATTTTCTGAACGTGTTCGCCGAGGTGCTCCGTAAGAACAAGCAGCAGCTAGCTGCTGCGGCAACACGCGAGATGGGAAAGGCAATCAAAGAGTCTATTTCCGAGGTTGAAAAGTGCGCGTGGGTGATGGAGTTTTACGCGGACAACGGCGCCAACTTTTTACACGACGAGTCAATCAACACGGACGCAAGAAAGAGCTTTATCGCGTTTGAGCCTTTGGGGGTAATAGGCAGCATAATGCCGTGGAACTTTCCGTACTGGCAGGCGCTAAGGTTTGCAGCCCCATCGCTAATGGCGGGAAACACCGTCGTGCTCAAGCCTGCAAGCGCCACGATGCAGTGCGGTCTCGAGATTGAAAACATGTTCAACAAGGCAGGTCTTCCTGAAGGTGTTTTCCAGACTGCGGTCGCAGACTCGACAATGGCGGAATATCTCATAGACGCCGCAAATGCAGTTACCTTTACTGGCAGCAATGTCGCAGGGTCAAAGGTTGCGCAGCGCGCTACCTCGAAGGTAAAAAAATGCGTGCTGGAACTTGGCGGAAGTGATCCGTTCATAGTTTGTTCCGACGCCGACGTGGAAAAGGCGTCCACCGGGGCGGTGCGGGGGCGGTTCATCAACTGTGGTCAGAGCTGCATTGCATCAAAGAGGTTTTTTGTAACAAAGAACCTTGGGGCAGAATTCGTGGAAAAGTTCGTCCAAAAGGCAGAAAAACTCCGCGTCGGTGATCCTACATCAGATGCAACCGACATGGGGCCGCTTGTAAACTCGGCTGGTCTTGAGAAGATAGAGGAACTGGTCAAGGATGCTGTAAGCAAGGGTGCAGAGGTAATGACCGGGGGCAAGAGGATGGGAAGCAAGGGGTTCTACTATGCTCCAACAATACTTGGCAAGGTCACTCCAAAGATGCGCGTCGCCCAGGAGGAGGCATTTGGTCCGGTGGCTCCAGTCACAATAGTCGAGGACGAAAAGGAGGCAATACGCCTCGCAAACGAGTCCCAGTACGGCCTGGGGGGGAGCATATGGACTCAGGACCTTGACAAGGCAGACAAACTCTCCAGGATGGTAGAGTCTGGCATAATAACCGTGAACAACATGGTTGCCTCAGACCCTAGGATACCATTTGGCGGGGTCAAGCAGAGTGGGTTTGGCAGGGAGCTTTCAAGATATGGCATGCTGGAATTTGTCAACATCAAGTCGGTCCGATTTTATGACAACCTGCTAGTGCAGCACTTTGTCGAATAACGACTACTGCGCTGTGTGGGAAGGTAATTTAGTTTCGCAATATTAATCTGCTCGCATCATGCAAGTCTGCTCATTGGATGACGAGTCGATAGGCGAGAAGAACAAGACGGTAACCTTTAGGATTGACAAAGAGGTACTCGATAAGATAAAATCGCACGCTTCATTTGAAAGGATAACGCTGAACGCCCTTGTAAACCAACTGCTATCGCATGCCGTAGACTGGGACCTTGTGGCCGCAAAATCTGGATGGGTACCAGTCTCCAAAGTGCTACTAATGGCGTGGTTTGATAAAATGGACGACAAGGTAATCCAAAGCATTGCAGAGGAGAAGGGAAAGCTCATCTCAAGAGACATGCTTTATGCCATGAAAGGCAAGTTTGACATTTGGGAGTGGATATCGATACTCAGGGGCAGGGCAAAGGCCGCAGGATTCAGCTTTACACAGATTGACGACAAGAACGAGATCAAATTTATCATGCGACATGACATGGGACTGAAATGGTCAAAACACTTCAAGCACTTTTACGAATCTGCATTCAAGGAACTTGACTGCCCAGTGGGCTTTGACCTGACAGAAAACACCATTGTGTACAAGCTTGACAGGAAATACCTGGACCAGAGGCGGTAAAGGGAACTTTGGTGCTCGCAGTTGGCAATTGACAAAAACTCGAGGCGGGCAATAGCCCTTCACAAAAAACTCAGAGGAAAGATAATCGTTACAGGGAAGATGAAGAATCTCAGATCAGGTGACATCAAGCTTATCTATACGCCAGGTGTTGCAGCGGTGTGCGAGGAGATATATCATCATCCGGAAAAAAAGTTTGACCTTACGTCGAAAGGAAACAATGTAGCTATAGTAACCGACGGGACTAGGATACTGGGACTTGGAAACATAGGGCCATACGCAGCCCTGCCAGTGATGGAGGGAAAGGCAGTACTGTACAGGGAGTTTGGAGGGGTGAGCGCCTTTCCGCTCTGCCTTGGGACCACAAGGAAGGAGGAGATTGTGGCGGCAGTCAGGGCAGTAGAGCCTGCATTTGGCGCGATAAACCTAGAGGACATCGAGTCCCCCAAAGTCCTTGAGATTTCAGACGAGCTGTCACGTCTTTTGTCGATACCGGTCTTTCACGATGACAGGCACGGTACGTCGGTGGTGGTCCTAGCAGGCCTCCTAAACTCGATGAAACTTGTAAAAAAGAATATGAAATCTATGCGGGTTGTTATCGCCGGCGCAGGCTCGGCGGGATACGGGATTTGCAAGCTGCTTGTTGCGGCAGGATGCAAAAACATCCTTGTAACCGATTCTGGCGGGATAATTTACAAGGGGAGGAGGGAGAACATGAACAAGTACAAGAACGAGATGGCAAGCATCACGAACAAAAAACTCCTCAAGGGGCAGATTGGTGACGCAATGAGAGGCGCTGATGTCTTCATAGGAGTTTCTGGCATAAGGAACCTTGTGAGTCCTTCCATGATACGGCTGATGTCAAAGGACCCTGTGATCTTTGCCCTGACAAACCCCGATCCGGAAATAAGGCCAAACCTTGCCAAGGCTGCCGGGGCACGAATTGTGGCAACTGGAAGCTACCTTTATCCTAACAAGGTCAACAATGCACTTGTCTTTCCTCATCTGATGCGGGTCATACTTGACAAAAAGATAACCAGAATATCGGAAGGCCTCTTGGCTGCAACGGCCCGTGCCATAGCAAACACCGTACCTGAAAAAAAACTCCACTACGACAACATACTTCCTGACATGTACGACAAGGCAATCCAGAAAAACATCGCAAGGGCTGTCTTAAGACTCGCGTAGCGCGACCTTGAGGTCGTTTTTCCATTCTGAATTGGCAAAATCCAATATCGTGTGTTATATTTAATAACAAATGAGAACTACTTTTTTTACATGATAGACCCAGAGGTCCAGAAAACCCGTAAGGCGGAGTTTGAGGTTAATGCCCACATACTAAACAGGTGGTCTCCCAGGTCCTTCACAGGCGAGGAAATAAACGACAAGGAACTCTTTTCGTTATTTGAGGCTGCACGCTGGGCCCCTTCTTCATTCAACAACCAGCCATGGAGGTTTGTCTATGCAAAGAAGAACTCGCCGCACTGGGCCCTTCTTTTCAATCTTCTAGCCGATTCTAACAAGCAGTGGTGTGAAAAGGCATCCGCACTTGCAGTCGTAGTCTCACTCAAGACCTTTGAGCACAACGGCAAGCCGTCCTTCACGCACCAGTTTGATGCCGGGGCTGCGTGGCAAAACCTTGCGATACAGGCCACAACCTTGGGACTTGCAACCCATGGAATGGCAGGGTTTGATTATGAAAAAGCCCGGAAGGACCTCGGGGTGCCAGAGGGATATGAGGTCATGGCAATGATAGCCATAGGCAGGAGAGGACCAAAGGAGAGCCTCCCATCAGAACTCCAAAAGCGCGAGGCTCCAAGCGGGAGAAAGCCTCTTGGAGAGATTCTCATGGAAGGAAAGTTTGGAAACAAGCCCGGCCTGCCATAAGCTGCTAGCATGTATCCATCTTAGAAAAATTCTTCTGGAAAATTCGAAAACAGTTTTGTCGCAAGCCGGCTAGTCCAATGCCTGGCCATCGTGCTGGAAATAGGCTGAAAAATCAGAACCAGGGACAAGGAATTAGCAGAATCTTGATAAACGCCTAGAGGAGTAGTTGATACCATCTTGCCTATAGATTCTGGAGACACCGCATGGGTCATGATAGCCTCCAGCCTCGTTCTTCTAATGATTCCTGCCCTTGGCATGTTTGAGGCAGGTCTTTTGCGCAAGAAAAATGCCGTTTCTGTCTTTATGCAGATTTTCTTTGGACTTGCACTGCTGAGCGTAATGTGGTTTACCTTTGGTTTCAGCCTTACATTCGGACCAGATACGGGATCTGGGGTCACGGGGAACCTTGACTGGGCGTTTCTCAAAGGGGTGCCGCAGCACGACTCGGTGAAGTACGCCCCGAAGATTCCAGGTGTTCTCTTTGCAATGTTCCAGATGATGTTTGCAGTGATTACTCCGCTAATACTGACAGGCGCGGTAGCAGAGAGGATGAAGTTCAATGCCTTCATACTTTTCATCGTTGCATGGAGCGGCCTCATTTACTATCCGCTTGTACACTGGATATGGGGCAGCGGATGGCTTCACAGCCTCGGCGTCGTAGACTTTGCAGGCGGCATAATAATTCACACGACAACAGGCGTTGGGGGTATTGCGGCCGCCCTTGTGCTTGGAAGGAGGATGAACTTTGGCCCTGGAATAATGGTACCGCACAGCATACCGCTTGCAGTACTTGGATCATCGCTTCTCTGGCTTGGATGGTTTGGCTTCAATGCGGGAAGCGCCTATTCTGCGGGGAGCACTTCGGGGCTTACAATAATCAATACGCAGATTGCATCTGCAGTTTCTGCACTTATCTGGGTCGTAATATTTTGGGTGAGGACGAAAAAGTCAAGCGTTGTTGCAGCAATCAACGGCGCGGTGGCAGGCCTTGCGGGAATAACCCCTGCATCTGGTTATGTGGGGGTGGAATGGGCGTTTGTGATAGGAATAATCTGCGGATTTGCG
Organism: Nitrosotalea sp.; assembly: GCA_035252645.1. GTDB lineage: Archaea > Thermoproteota > Nitrososphaeria > Nitrososphaerales > Nitrosopumilaceae > Nitrosotalea. The sequence goes on from DATFCV010000057.1 coordinate 67,337, forward strand.
TCATCAATGACGGTGCCTATATTCAAGTCGCGCTTGAAGATAGACGACGCTCTTGACATTGGGTCTGTGCATGGAATTGCCGGGATTCTAGGCTCGTTGCTTGTGGGAGTGTTTGCATCCGACGCGGTAAATCATGCAGGAGTCAATGGTCTCTTGTTTGGAAATCCGCATCAGCTTGAGGCCCAGGCAATAGGGGTAGGCATAGCAGTACTTTTGGGATTTGGGGGCACATGGCTCATTCTGAAGATATTGCAAGTACTCACGCCGATTCGCGTGCCGCCGGAGGTGGAGGACTCGGGTCTTGACATCAGCGAGCATGCGGAAAGGGCGTACTCTGACGAGGACGAGTTTGGCAAGCTATAGGGCCTGAAGGTTTTGTCAACTTCTGGAATACCTTAAAATAGAAATTTTCTCATCTTTTGTTAGAAATGCCTGACTTTGAGAAGGACTGTCCGGTCTGCAAGAAAAAATTCACAAGCCTCCTTGAATATACGATGCATTTGGGCAAGGACCATCGGGACATACCTGCCGAGCGCATATTGAAGATGGACAAGGAAGACAAGTGGAGCATGTCCGAAAGGTAGCGCGTCGGTGTGGTCCTCCAAGAGGGACGGGGTCCAATCTGGTAGGGCGTTCTTATGCGTGCTGCTAGATGACGTTTTCTACATTCCCATCTTGGTCATGAATTCGTTGATTTGGTACTGATTCCTAAAGTCCGAAAGAAACCCCCCTATCGACTTGATGACATCGGTTTGCGAGCTGCCAAAGACGTCTCCCAGTATGTCTCGTAGGTATTCGGGATGATCGGAGGAATCCGCAACGTCGCAATGGTATCTCTCAGTAAACATCTTCTGCACCCTCTCAAAAACTGGGCGATCAATCTGGAGTAACGTGTGCTCTATGGCTAGACCTATCAGTATCCTTTCCACCTGCTTGTGGCTCTGTTCCATACCTGTGAATGGCCTTGAATGTACTAAAGAAGAGTGGAAGAACTTGGGCTGTTTTAATTCCATTTTGGAATGTAGCGTGTTATTCCCAGCCTACGGAACCGGGGGTCGACATGGGCCCTGTGAATTATAACAGTTGTGTAGAAATAATCCGTGAAGCATATCGCCAAGAAATTTTAATGGGATGCGAAGAGAAACTAACAGTGCCTGAAAACGGAAAGGAGCCTGATCTCTCTATAAAACCGGAGGAATACATAGAGGTAATCAGTACCGAGGACCAAAGGATTAAGATAATAGGCGAAGAACTTGCCAACGACACCGGAAGGGCCATTTTTGCAAAAATTTCGCAGGGAGTTACGAGCTCAAACGAGATTGCCAAGGCTCTTGATATCTCGCTTCCACTAGTTAACTGGCATGTAAACAGGCTGCTAGGCGTAGGCCTAATCAAGGTCGATAAGGTGGAAATGAGCCAAAAGAACAAGGAGATGAAGTACTATGCCCCTGTAAAGACTGCCCTTGTAATAATCCCGCCGGAAAACCCAGATGGCAGCGGCAATCAGGGGACACGAAGGGAGACGGTACTGACTAGGCTGCGACACTTTATGGCATCTATTGCGTCCTTTGTGGTCGGAGCATCTGGGATTTATCTTGCAGAAAGGAGCAGTTTTCAAAACAACTCACCTTACGTACCACAATCTCCGCCCGCCCCGGAGATGCACGCGGCAATCAAAGCCGCACCTCTTGCAGGTCCTGTGCCCCCTGCAGAACCGTCAGCCCTTGCGAGTGAGCCACTTGCAATCATTATAGCACTGCTCGCTGGCACTGCATTCTTCTGCGCCGTATTTTTTGGCATAAAGCTGGCAAAAAGGGCTGGGAAGAAAAAACAGAGGATTGCAAAGAGATGAGACCGAATCTCTACCGGGTCAAAATGGAGCCCTTTCACAGTATTTTGTTACCTGACATAAGTTAAAACCAAATTTAATCAAAGCCTATAAGATCAGGTAAGTAATACAGTACAATGACAAAATTGACGAACGCTCTGACAATGGCTGCAATAGCTATTGTTTCAGCAACAATACTTACGGGAATGCATTCCTGGAATGACGATGCATTTGGGCAGCAGTATCCTTACATGCCGCCCGAGCAGAACACAACCTCTGTTACGGGAACTGCAACCACGACTGTGACACCGAATCTTGTCATAATAGACTTGGGGGTGGACACGCAGGCAAAGACTGCATTGGATGCACTAGGGCAAAATGCCCAGGCTATGAATGCCACCGCGACTGCGATAGAAAAACTTGGCATTACCAGCTCCGAGATCAGCACCAACAACTTCAACATCCAGCCTGTCTACAACGAAACAGGACCGTATCCTCCATACAATCAGTATAAGAACGAACTTGTGGGATACAAGGTTTCAAACACGCTAGAAATCAAGACAGGAAAGCTTGGACTTGCAGGAAATATACTTGATACTGCAGTCAGCGCCGGAGCAAACAGGGTGGACAGCGTCACATTTACGCTATCGCCTGCTCAACTGCAAAGCGTGCAGAACGGCTTGATTTCCCAGGCCGTGTTGGACGCACAATCTAGGGCTCAGCAGGCTCTTGCTCCGCTCAATGAGAAGATAGTAGGAGTAAAGTCAGTCAACCTGTCCGAGTTTCATATGGCAGAACCTATGGCAGCATATGGAAGGATGACAATGGGTGCGGCAGCCCCGGCCGTACAGACGCCGATTTTCACGTCCAACCAGGACATAACCACCTCGGTGGACGTCACCTTCTTGATTGGAGCAAAGTAACTCCATCTTTTTTATTTCATTCTGATCGATACAGCGATAGCTTTGCACCTAGTTAGTCCTAGGAAGGATATGGAACAATTTTACGGTACACGTGCTGAAAATCTAAAATACTTTGGTCGCGTAATAATAGGGATTGGAAACGGCCTATGTAATGATAACCTGCGAGATGGGTTCAGAACACTCACTGATAGAAAAAATCCGGCCGATCGAGGGGGTACAGGAAGTATCTGGCGTCTACGGAAACTATGATGTCCTTGTGAAGATTCAGTCGCATACGATAGACGAGATAAGCAAGAGGATCATCGCAAACATTCGTAGACTGGAAAAGATTCGATGCACTACAACACTGATGTGCTCTAACTAGGAAAGAAGGTGCCTATGCGGGAGGCATCCGATGTAGCTAGGGTAAGGAAGACAAGTAAACGTGCCTGCGACAATAACGCATATGGTTTTTGGGACCTGCAGGTTGGCCCTCCTTTGTACCAGAACTTATAAGCATATGATAATACAAAAATCTCATGGAAATAATGGGAAGGGGCATCGGACAGATAATCCGGGAGACCCCCGCCTACATGCACATATTTACCAAATTTGCGGCGTACAGGCTGTTTAACAAACGCAGCCCAATCTACGGGTCTGCAGACATCATAAACGTCTGTAACCTTCACTGCGAGCACTGCTACTGGTGGCTAAACAGGAAGGAAAACGAGGAGCTAACAGTCGAGCAGTGGAAAAAAGTAATCGACGAGAAGTTCAAGAAGAACCACGTTTTCATAATCACACTAGTGGGGGGAGAGCCGACGATGAGGCCTGATGTCATTGATCTTTTCATTAAGGAATTCCCAAAGAGGATATGCATCGTTTCAAATGGAACGTTGCCGCTTAAACACTACAAGGACCTGTACTTTTACTGGATCTCAATTGACGGTACAAAGGAGATTCACGACAAAATTCGGGGCAATGGGGCATGGGACAAGACGAGGAAGAACGTGACAGACTATGTGGAGAAAAACGGCGACCTTGCATACAAGGACATTTGGATTACCATGACCATAAATGCGCTAAACTACAAGACAGTAAAGGACGTAATTGCGGAATGGTCAGACTATTCGAACAAGATTGGGTTCCAATTCCACACGCCTTTTATGAAAAATGACCCGCTCTGGCTTCCCTTTGGCGAGGAGAGGACCAGACTAGTGGATGAAATTATTGCCATGCGGGAAAAACATCCTGATTACATCATAAATCCAGTGAGCCAGCTGGAGCTGATGAAGAAGAACTGGGGAGGAAAGGGCACAACTCCGGTCGACTGTCCGACATGGGCTATAATATCTGTGGATCATTTGGGGAGGGAGAAGATGCCATGCTGCATAGGGAGCGCCGAGTCAAAATCCATGAAGCCCATCTGCGAGGACTGCGGGCTTGGGTGCTATTCTGTCCTTGTTGGATACGGGATGAAAGGCTAGGGCAAGATCTTGCTGTAAGGCCTTGCCCTTGTGAGGGCTAGGGACAATCCTACCATTGCGGCAAATACCGCAAGTGGCGCTATGGGAAACTCGGGAACCGTGGAGGGGGCAGAGGCCGTGGTTTGCGTACTTGGGCTGCTTACCGTTGCCGGAAATTCAGTCGATGCAAAGCTGCTGTCGTTGAGGTTCTCAAAGGCTATTGTGATAGAGCCAGTGTAGTTTGCAGGAAAGGAGACGGAGGCGGTGTTTCCAGTAGCCAAGGTCCTTCCGACCTCGTGGTATATCACGCCGTTTTTCCCCTCGAGGACTGAAAAGTCGTAGGGGATGGATGCCACAGTCCTGTTCATGGTGTAGGGATCTTCCACCTGAAATGTAAACCGAGTCGTGGAGCCTGCCAGAATCTTTGGCGGGTCCCAGCTGAGGGCTACCTTGAACTGGGCATTTCTTGTAAACTGTACGACGGGAAAGGCGTTCTCATCACTTGGCCTCAGCGAAAAACGCATGTCTTGTCCCGGATCCTTCTGCTCGGAAAGGAGAGTCTGTACGTCCTTCTTGTAAAGGATGAGGTGGACTATCCTGTATGCGTCCATTGAATAGTCGTCAATTGAGATGAGCTTGTCGGGTATCTTGATGTTGTTTACATATGCGTCATATTTTGTGACGACCAGATTTCCTGCATCGCGAGGTATCCTGATTTCCTGGTGGACCACCGTAAGCTGGTCTATGTTTTGGTTTGACCAGTCAAAAGGCATTGTAAAGTTTATGGCCTTTTTTGTCTGGTCATACTTGACGTCATGAATCTGGTCGTAATAGGCAATTATCTGCACCTGGTGAGTGCCATAGGTCGGGTCGGTTATTGTCAGGTTGTTATACTCGGGAATTGATATTCCTGCGGCATATGACTTGCTTACTTGGTTGTCATATGCTCCCATGGTTATGACCTCTATCTTGAAGCGGTACAGGCCCGCGTTGCTGAAAATCGGGCCCTTTATCTGGTAGTTTCCGCTGTCCTGTCCAAATAATCCTGAGAGCATCCCGCCCTCCTCGTTGAACGTGATGTTTCCTGACTGCTCGGGATAAAAGTTTAGTATGAAATTGCCGCTGTCGCTTTTGAATATGTGACCAAACACAGCGCTCTGTCCCTTGAATGCCGAGATTGCAAGGGTGGCGTCGGGGATGGGCTGCTGGGTGTCGGCATCCATCAGTACGAGGTTTAGCTGGGTGCCTGCGTGGTTGTTATCGATGAGAAATGGTACGGACCCAATTGAGAGAGTGACGTTTGTCTTTCCTATCAGGGAGGGCGGAAGTGTCTCGCTTGCAAGGCCATCCCCGTATACGTTCAGAATCAGGAAGGAGGAAGAAAAAGCCATGAAGATTGCTACAAAATAGATCGCTTTCACGACGTTTCGCTCATTTCCTGCATCTTTGTAACACTAAATAAACTCTAGACACTGGCTCCAAAAAGTTCCTCAAGTGGAATTTTATGCATTCCGGCCCTTCAAAGCGATGAGAACGTGTCTGCAAGGCGCTCGGCCGAACTTTCAAGCATGCTTGGGTGATACTTGTCAACTATGCCTTGCAACTTTTCTATGTTTTCAACGTAGTATTTTCGCTTGAAATCCACAATGCGATTCTTGACAATGCCGTCATTTGATACCTGGGCAAGGTAAAGAGAAACCGTGGCGGGCGATTTTTTTGTCTCTTTGACTAGGTCGCTAAATGACAAATCTCCATGCTGCAACAGCGCTGCAAGTATCTGCTTGGGGGTTTCCTGCCTCAGGTTCTTTATGAGCACGGTGTCCTCATCTGACGTGCCGGGAGGGTAGAATCTTGTCTGGCCTGGAGTCCTCTCCACCTTTACTGTTCCATCCCTTTCCAATTTGGACGCGTAATACTCTAGGACTCCGTTTTTCATGCCGGTCTCGCGCATTATCTCGCGGAACTTTATTCCAGGGTTTTTTTCAACGACTTGGATTATCTGCATTAACCGGTCCATCTGTCAATCCCTCCGAAAAACGCTAAGGGCAAACATCAGCAGTGCAAAGAACACGGTTACATGGCCGATCTCGGCTGAAGAGAAGGACCAAAAATAGTACTTTGACTGCCAAGCTGCATCGATTAGCCAGAATGCTTCTGCTATAATGAATGTCCCAAAGGCTATAGTAGTAAAAAGGAGCCTCCGTGTCTTGACCTTTCTATATGCAAGGGCTGCTACTGAGGTAAGGAAGGCTGCAAAGCCTATGCCTCCTATGTGCAAAAGGATGTGGAACGACTCGTAATGCTGGAAAAGGTGCGGCAGTACGACAGGTATTGACATGGCCACAACTAGAGAAAATATCAGTATGCTTAGCACTGTGGTTCTTGTCTCAAACAACGACTGTGGCCTGAACACGCTGAAAATTGGTCAAAAAGGAATTTAAACCAAGTGGTACATTTGGCAAAGGGCCGACTTGGGCTTGGATACCGGGTGTCAGACCGTTAAAACCCGAGTCAGAGTGCCTTTTTTATCTCTCTTATGCCGTCTCCCATCTCTATCGCGCTCTTGGAGTAGACCAAGGCTACCATTGTGAGGCAACACGCGATTGCAGGTCCTGCCAACCCTGCGTAATCGAAGGGCAATGGTATACCCAACGCGGAGGCTTCCTGAGGGGCGTTTGTGATAAACCCTGGGGCAGTATGGGTTGTGAGAATGCCAAGTGCGTTTGCCCTTTGTTCAGCAAGTATTATGTCACCGTTGGAATCCGTTGCAACCCATTGGGTAAACGATGAATTGGTGGGTATTGGGAACTCGTTGGCCTGGCCCGTCCTTGGATCTATGACCGCAATTTTGTCATATGTGTGCTGTGCAAGCCACAGGTCGTGGTTGGCATCAAAAGACATTCCAAAGGGGAGGTCCTGTGAATTCTGATCCACCTGGTATTTTTCAAAAGAATTGGTCAGAGGATCAAAAGCAGAGACGGCCCTACCGTCATGCTCTGACACAAACACCTTGCCAGTCACAGAGTCATACAAGACTGCTGTGGGGCTTGCAAGTGTACCATTGTTTGGCGCGTATTCCGTTACCCTGTAGTTCTGAGCTGGATCTACCTTTGCTATCCTCCCAAGATTGCTCTCGGCTATCCATATCTGATTTGTGGCCTGGTCTATCGAGAGTCCAAGTGGGGCAGAGTTTGCAGGAAGGTTATATGACTGGAATGCCTTTTTTGACATGTCGAATTTTAGCAGTTGGTTGCTGGATGCAGATGTCATCCAAAGGTTACCTTGGTTGTCTATTGCAAGGCCTGAGATGGTTGTATTTGCCGGAATGTGGTAATTCGTTGATTTGCCGCTGTCCGGATCGTAGTAACCGAGAATCTTAGAGAGAGGATCAGAATACCATACGTTGTTCTGGAAGTCCATTATTGTGTACATTATGATGTTGGTTCCGTTGATTTTGTGCTCCGTAAAACTGCCCGTACTTGGATCAAACTCCCATAATCTTCCGCTGCCTATTGCAGAGTCGCCAACCCAGACCACGTCCCTGATAGGATCATAAAGCGGGTACAGGGGCAGGGCTTTGTCGGGCATCTTGTACTCTGTGATGTTGGCCTGCAGCTGATTCAGGTTAGGCTTGACATAAAGATCATCAAAAGTTGCAACGGCGTTAAGGGCTCCAGCCTGCGTGGTTATCCCTTCGACTTGGGCGTTCCAGTGTCCGGGGATTGCAAGGGCGCTGGTGCTGACGGAGAACACTCCAGTCGACAATTCCTTGAAGGCGTTGCCTGCTTGGGGGTTGTCAGGGTTGTAACCGACCACCAGCGGGCCTATGCTCTTGTCCACCTGTTCGAGAGTTATGCTGGTCGCATTTATTCCTGTGAGTGGTTTGCCGTCGGGTCCAAAAAAGTACAGGGTGACATTGTTCTTCCCGGAGTAGTAGGGGTTGACCGACATTACTATCTTGTCTCCACTGTCAGTAAACCTTGTCTCTGCAAACTGGTTCTGAGATACCAGCGGTGTGGCAAAGGCGTAGATGTGGGGGATCTGGCTTTTCTGTTGTGACAGTTCGTTTTGAAATTGGGTTGGCGGCAGGCCGGAATCGACAAGTACTGCGATTGAGGCAATCAGAAATAATCCTATTATCGCCTCGATTTTTATAAAGCGGTTAAAGTGTTTTGCAACAGGCATGCCGCCGTTCCCGTTCTCGACTGGGACCTTGATCTCTATTGGCATTGCGCCACTGTATTTTTGCATGGGTTCTGCCGAAATCGCCCTTCTGGACTGTTTGTAAAGTACGAGCTGGTGGTATGCCCCAAACCCTATCATGGCGGCAGCCAGTGAAAGCTTGATTATCAGCGTCTCACCATATATGGAAGCCAAGGTGAGGGAGAGATTGTTTTCAAGCTCGTAGAGGAGTGATGGCCCGGTTATTGCTACCAGTCCGAGCAGACCTACTACTATTGTGGAAAACCTGGGTATGATCACTGCCAAGACTGATGCGCTTTGGCGGTTATCGAGCATCTGCTTGAGCAATGGTGCGACGGCAAAGGCCAGGTAGATTACTCCGCCTATCCATAGCGAGGCAACTACGTTATGAACAAAGTCCAAGATCAGCGCCAGAAATATGCCGCTTGCGGCACCGTGACTAATGAGGGTTGTTGTGGTAAGTACTGTTATGCCAAGGCCGAACAATCCTGCGACCAAACTCTTTGGCAATAACCTGTCAGACTTCTTTTGCCTGAGAAAAGCGAAAAATGCAAGCCCAAATAGGGCTGACGACAGTGACATTCGGACTAGCCACATGTTGCCAAACTTGGTGGCTATCGCGTCGGTGAAACCAGAGTTGATCGAATGCATTTCAGACAAAATCATGGCCGCGTTTCCGACAAGAATTATTACCGTTCCGAGGAGGACAATCTTCGTCATATTTCGCTCTATCTTGACCCTGGTCTGTGCAAACCCTTCCATTAGTACAGGAATCCGTGACAGCGGTTTCCACAACCAGAATGTCGAGAAAAGGGCACCAACCACCATGATCTGTCCCAGAAGTGCAGGATATCTCGCTACGGCGTCATAGACTGAAACAATGTCGGCAAATGAGACGCTCTCCTTTTTGTTCAAAAGACTTGCTGGTATGGGCTGGCCAACTGCAAAGACAAACGCGTTTTCGGTTGTATGGCCGTCGGTTGCGTCAAGGACCTTTGTATAGACAGTATAGATGCCGTTTGGTAAGTTGGGAGGGAGGGAGACTGAAGCCTTTGTCTTGTCAGATGAGATGTAGTGGAAATCACCGTTACTCGTGTCCTTGCCATTTGAATCGAGAACCTTGATCTGACTGTGGTTGATATCTATGGGATCGATAAAGTCTACATCAACCTTTGATGGCGGGGCAGTAAGAGACGCAAACGGAGCCGGGTCGCTCCCGATTACAAAGGCATGCGCATATGAACTTGGAATGTTTGGGACTAGAACTAGGGCTGAGACAGCAAGGCAGAGGATGAGGATTATTTTAAAAGAAGATATCTTTGCAGTTTTTTTCATAAATGCAATCCAACAAATGTTATGGACACCTATAATTTAATACAATACTGGTACAGCAACAGAACAGGATTTCGTATTTTGATTTTGTACCAAAATGTATATATGATTAACTTAGTCAATTGAAGTCAAGAAAATGAGACCAAGACATCTGGTAATCCCAATACTTTTGGCTGTTGCCGCAGTTGCGGTAGCACCTTTTGTGATACATCCAGCAGAGGCTCACATTTTAAAGACATTCAACAACGTATCAGTAAAGATCGGGTGGATGAACGAACCACCGCTAGTTGGAGATACAAACCAGATAGACGTCTACATTTACAACGGTACAAACGACAGTGCCCCGCCGATTGCAGATACCGGACTTGACCACATGACAGTATCAATCCAGTATGGCGGGCAGACAAAGGACATTACTTCATTTTTTAGTGCGAGCGATGACACTCCTGGACTGTACAGCGCAGCCATTATCCCAACCCAGATCGGCACATACAACGTAATAATCAAAGGTACGATTGGAGGAGTGACAATCCCTCCAACAACCTATCCAATGCAGGACGTAGAGGGAAAGGACAAGTATAACTTCCCTTGAGGAAAGTGGTTACATGATACTGCAAAAAATAATAATTCCAGCGGTTTTTGTTGCAGCAATTTTTGCCATGGCTCCTTTTGTGGTTCATCCCGCTGAGGCCCATATATTAAAGACGTTCAACATGACTGGAATGTCATCCAGCATGCCTGGGATGCCTTCTAATGTCTCAGTTAAGATAGGCTGGCTCAACGAACCTCCATTACAAGGTGACACAAACGAGATTGATGTGTATATTTACAACGGTACAAACGACAGTGCCCCGCCGATTGCAGATACTGGCCTTAACAACATGACTGTATCCATCCAGTATGGCGGGCAGACAAAGGACATTACCTCCATCTTTTCACCTAGCGATGACACGCCCGGATTATATACTGCGGCAATGAGGCCAACCCAGCTTGGAACCTACAACGTCATCATCAAGGGCAACATTGACGGACTGACAATCCCTCCGACAACCTATCCGATGCAGGACGTAGAAGCAAAAGACAAGTATTACTTTCCATCCGCACCCAACCAGGTAATGCAAAACATGTCGTCAACAAACACGCCGCCGTCTACCAACCAAGCCGTTCCGGAATTTGGTCCGGTTGCATCGTTTGTTCTTGTGGCTGCAGTAATTGGTGGAGTTGTTGTGACGGCAAGAAACGGGATTTTCAAATTCTAGAATTTCCGTTGAAACCGTATTGTACCATAACATATTTATGAAAACTCGTCACTGTTGCTAATTGTACTAGAGATGAACTGGAAAAACCTTGTCCAAGCGGTGATTGCAGTTTTGGTTATCGTTGCCCTTCCGACGCATTTTGCATCTGCACAACTTTCTCAAAACATAGTAAATCAGCTTACAAACGACATCAATGATGCAAAAAACACTGCAAACGGCGCGGCGGCAAGCTACGCTAAGGTGGCGCAATCATTTCAGGACGTAAAAAACACGACTGATAGCCTATACATCATTAGCATGGCTGGGATAGGGATAGGAGCTGCAGGTGTTGTGATTGCAGTCATATCGCTGACAAGGAAAAACAAGATCTAAATTATTTGATGGATATACCAGAATCTTTTAAAATAATGGCTTGATAGAGGGATCAGTATGCGGAAATCACTTTCTATTTTTGTTGCATTGTTTGCTCTGGGGGGGATGGCTTTAGTTCATCCGGCATTTGCTCATAACTTCGTTCAAAATTCTGACGCAGACCTGATTGCAAAAATTCAGGAATTCAAAGTGGAGGCAAAACTTGCGGCGGACAATGCGGCAAACAGCACGTTGTCACAATGGCACGTCTCCAAGAGCCAAGGTTATTTTGGAGGCAATGAGATTGGTGTATTGTCCCAGAAGGATTCCAACCTGGCAAACCAGATTTCTTCATCTATTGATGATCTGTATTCCTATCTGGGTCAGCCAAATGCGGATCCTGCCACTGCAGATCAAAAAGTCATTGCCATAGGAAATCTCTTGGATAGCGCAGAATCCGAACAGGTAAGTAGTTCATCCCAGACCAACGCGACTGTGCAGGCCCTTGCAACTGTAAATGTGCTCAATGAAGTACTCAAGGACTATGGCGATGCAATAGGATCGAAAGTTGATCTTACCAACATGAATAATATGAATATGGGTACGGGAAGCATGTCAGGAATGTCTTCGTCTGGCAGCAGCATGTCAGGAATGTCTGCCATGGCAGCCACACCGATAGTGGACATGGCCGCATATCAGAGTGCCCAAGCCCTTACGAGTACTGCCCAAACAATGTTCAGCAACGTGCAATCAATGGCTCCATCAAACACTGCGCCATATCTCACTAAGGTAGGTTCAGCGCTCACCGACTTGAAGCAAAAAATAGATTCAAAGAGCTCAGGAAACGACGTGATGATGGTTGTGCACATGAACATACATCCAAATCTTATATCGGCCTTTAATATCGCGGCCGTTCCGGAATTTCCAGTCCCAGCACTGCTTGTGGCGGTATCCTTTGTCGGCTTTCTGACAATTTCGAGATTTTTGAAAATTAAGGTTATCTAACAGACAATTTCCTTTGCAAATCTGTTCTTCATACTAGTTCTAAAGGAAGGTAAAAAATGAGAATACAATAAGTGAACGTTTGGAGATTTCTCCTGATTATTTTATTGTATTCTCTCTTTTTTATAACTAGTATGCCTATTTTAAAAATCTGGTACAAAACCAGTATGGTTCTTAATCGTTTTGCTGGTAATGAGAAAAGCCCGGTATGGTTTAGTACAACCATCGAATGTACCATTTTGTTTAATAATAATATTTAGAAAAATCAATTGAACAGAAGTTGAATACAAAAAGAATCATTTTGTCAGCAGTGGCGATTCTTTCTATAACGCTAGTTTCAAGTCTGCTAAGTCAGAATTATGCTAGTGCCATGGACATGCCCTCGACCATTCCGTCCTGGTTCCATTACAAGGCGATACTTTGGGCCAACGGCCAAATGAGTGACCAGGACTTTCTTAATGCCATCCAGGAGCTTACCTCTGGGCAATCTATGAGCAACTCACCCTCGTCTAACGGCATGCAAGGAATGGGTGGCATGAGCGGCACGTCGAGCACTACAGATAACCTATTGGCATCCATAGGTCAGCTGATTTATTGCAACGATGTTCAGGGAATGACATATAGTCCTCAGGCCATGGCTGCAATGGAAAATTGTAATGCTGTAATGCCCAGCATGAGCGGCATGTCTGGCGGTACATCTTCAAGTAATTCCATGGCGGGGATACCGGCATCATCATCAAACTGTGTCAATACTCAAAGCCTGCCGGGGCAATCATCACAATGCAGCGTGGCACCTTCCTTCTTTGACGAGATTGCAGGCAACATGGTGGGAATTTCTAGCATGTTCACGTTCGATGCCTACACGCAGGGGTTGACGAATGGCATGGCAGGGATGACCAATAATCCTCTCTTTACCGCCGCTTCATTGCAAAGCCTGGCCGGGGTTTTGTCTTCGGGAACCCTGAATGCGGCTGATTACGATAAATATTTCACCACTCCTACAAGAGACATAAATCAGATAAGCGTGGACGTGGACCGACATACATCCAACTGCAACTCTGAGAACTTCCCAGAGGTAGATTGGGAATTCTGCAACAAGGCTGGAGATGATCTTAACCATGCACACCTCTCCAAATCCAATCTTATCGGGGCAGACCTTGCGGGGGCAAACCTCTACAAATCAGATCTGGTAGAGGCGAATCTTGACTTTGCCAACCTCACGAACACTCAGATGGAAAACATAGACCTCTCAAGCGCTAGTATGAGCGGAACTTACCTGGCAGGCGCTAACGTCAAGTCATCGGACTTTAATTTCGTAACCATGAACGGTGCAAACATGACCGGGGCCACTCTTCAGGACAGCACTATGAGGTGGGCTACATTGGAACGTGATTCGTTCAACGGCGCAAATCTGAATGGTGTGTTGTTTATGAACTCGGACCTGAGGGGATCGGATTTCAGAGGTGCGAGCCTTCAGGGCACGGGATTTGCATATGCGGATTTGACGGGGGCTAATTTTGACGGCGACGATCTCAAAGGCGTTGACTTGGGCGGAGCCACCCTGACCGGAGCTAGTCTTCACTGCATCAACAACCCGGTCTGCAAATAGCACTCGATCCACGGCTATCTCGGAATTCGTTGTACCTGCATTTTTTCCAATGAGTTGTTGTCTGTATCATCTGTCCGCGATAACCACGAAAAACCTGAAAACATGGTACAAACATCGAATGTACCAATTTTCTAAAATACGGTACCACTGTGTATGAATCGATAATGAGGACTCGAATGTTATTGGCAGCACTGGCCATGGTGTTTGTGGCCAGCATGGTCTTCGGGTTGGGCCCGAATCAAAAAATCGAAGCCTACGCAATGGTGCAACCGCACCTATATACGTCAACTCCATGGATACACGTGCCACCGTTTACTTCCTCTTCCGGGACTTGCCAACAGGTGACCTATCCGGCTACCTATATGGGAGGTCCACCAGTTCCAACATATACTGATACGACTACCTTTATAGGAAATCCGTGGGCGTTTACCGGTTGGTGCGTTGCAGACGACTCTGCATCCTCCGCAGACAATCCCTGCTATGTGTACCAGGGAATTGCATACTATGGAAGATGCGAGCAGGTAACGCCGGGATATAACCAAACCGCAACCTCTCCGCCGAACATCCCAACTGAAGAATGGTTCCATTTTGAGGGAGTTCATCTAAAGGCAGGTCAATTTCTGGATGTAGCTGACACTACTCCGTGGATAACTACCATGGGTCACATGGCAATGGTTCTTCCTTGCGAGCATGACGGTACTCCGGACCTGAGGCTATATCAGGGCATAATTGACGGCGGCGTATTTACGATGGAAGCTCCACCGATACAGTACCTGCAGCACCTTTCGGATCCGGCCGCAGGCATATGCGTCTACCATTTTAACGTAGGCGCTGATGGCATGGGCGGGGCAAATCCTGACGGGATAACCGACTTTGCACTCGTAAACACGAGCGGCCATGACGTCGACCTGAGTGCGAATGACGAGCGGTACACCTCGACCTTTTCCATCGTGGAAGGATTCGATAACAACCTGGGTTAATTCTTCAAGGTTAAATCCTGACCGTTTCTTTTTTATCTTATCTTGGCAAGTCCTTCAATCTCTACCGTCATGGCGTCCTGTGGCATGGTTTATTTTTCGATTGTACCAATCTGTTTATCTCGCATTGGAACCAATTGGTACCAACTTGTATCGTTTGACATCATCCCGATCCGTACTTTGTTGCCATTGGCACGACCAATGCAACAGAAGTCCGGGTCGGCAACAACTCGCAAAACCACATGCCCTAACTTGGTTTGTATGGGGTGATGTTGAGACTGTCTTTTTGACCTGCCCCTGACGCGTCATTTTGGAAACAAACTCCGGCAGGATGTGTGACTAGGTTTGTTGCGTTGTAGTCACTTTATGAATGCCATCTCTATGAAAAACATGTGCTTGCCCAGGATATCACTTTGTAGGTGTCAAAGTCCTTGAGATGCAAGGGAATCTGTGAGAGATATGCAGCAAAAAAGCCCTTTGGGGGGTTTAGGTTCGAGGCTGGCCAGAGGCCGTGCTCGATATGCGGAATATTTGTTGACGTAGGGCTCAATCCGTTCCAGCGCTGCCCATGCTGCAACAACAAGTTGAGACTAAACTCTAGGAATGGAAGGTCGAGGAAAAACCGGCTTGACAGGTTATACAGGTCCATAAGGACTGCCGTCGGCGCGCAGGAAAGGGAGGAAGTCCTGCCTACCCTTAAATAATTAGGTGGATCATTATGGGATTAGAAAAGATGAAAGAGATGGAAACTGAGATTGATGAGGGAGCGCGGGAAAAGGAGGTTGCTGTAGACGACAAAGTAGTGCAGCTAGTAGTAGAAGGCCCTCCCCTATCGCTTGATGATTTTCAGGAAAACGACAAGAAAGTTTTGTCTGTGCTAAATCAGGATACGGAGCTTGCAGGAAACCAGTACACCTTCAACGGCCTTGCAAGGAAACTCGGGATGCACCAGCAGAGCCTCTCGAGGTCTCTGCACAGGCTCGAGTCCTCGGGCTTGGTGGAGAAGGGCCCGACTGGATACAGGCTCAGCAAGAACCTTAGCGCAATCTTGGTAAAAAGGTCAATGCTCGACCTCGAGGGCCTTGCCAAAAAAATTTCGAGGCAACACCTACCATTTTACCAAGTGCTTCAGACCTATATCCCAACTGCCATAAACGTGGAAGAGATCACAAGTAGGCTTGCGGGCAAGTGGTTTGGCAGTCTGCGCTGGCTGGGACTCGTAGAGGGAGACGGAGGACGCGTCTTGCAGTGGGCTGCGGGGGACAAGTTCCAGGTAAACCTCAGGATTGTCTCAAGGTATGCCATTGTGGAAAGCAACGCGGCAGGAGACAAGAACAAGGCGGAGGCAATGGTGAGCGCATGCAGGATCTTTGAGCAGATAACAAAGATTTTCGAAAAAGCCGAATCGGGCGCAAGAAACAGCTTGGGCTCTTTCAGCCAGTATAACTGACGTAGCCCGGCAACTCTTGGTTGTTACCAAGCATGATATTTTCCCAACCGGTATAATTAAGATGGCCATCCAGAAGTTGTATTGAAATCCTTGCTCTTCTCGCTTGTTTTTTCAGTGGCTGCGGCAGCCGTATCTCATGCTTACGCTTTTGAGCCGGAAGCCATGGACTGCACCAAGGGGAACATTGCATATGTCGAATTCCTCTACAAGTCAAATATTGTGGGGATCAACGATGCGGTACGATTCTACATGGAGAGCCATCCAGGCACTGACATGAAATCTCTTGCACACTATGTGTACTCACCCTTTCTCAACAAGGTGTCCGACAGCGCAAAATGCCTTGAGGACCTAGGCATAGACCCGGCTACGGTGGCACAGTTCTCGCCTGAAGCCAGGCAGGTCCTGAACTATGACCCCGAAGGTCTCTCAAAGATGGCCCCGGAATTTGCAAAATATGTCCCCATTCCGGAATTTGTCCCCTCAGCGGTGGTGCTTTTGGCGGGAATCAGTTTTTTGCTCGTTCTTAGGAGTGCCAAAATTGGTCCCTAGGACTCGTGCTTTTCGTGGTTTGATATCGTCTCAAGGGCTGCCCTTTTTGCAGCCAAGTCTGCCGTCTTCCGGTTCTCTGCCCCTGCCACAATTATGACATCGTCGTTTTTTGGCCGAAGATTCTCGATTACATCAAGGGTAAGCTTTTGGTCTTTGATTGGTATGTCGTAGGTCTTGTCAGACGTAAATAACTTGTTGTCGCGAAACACTAGCGTTATTGCACCTTGGGCGCCAATCTTTATCGCGGCATCCCTCTGCTCAATTCCACTACCCACGTCCTTTGCTAGGCCCCTGACAAGTATAGCGTGGTTGAACTTGCCCACCAAAATTGAGTATTCCTTCATTTCGGTTTCAGCGGGGATTGCATCGATGAGTTTTGAAAAAAGCGCACTGCCCTTGTTAGTCAGGGTCATGCCAGCCTTTGTAGTGGATACGAGTCCGTGCATCTTCAAGTGCCTTACAAGCGTTTTCACTGAACCTTCTCCCAACCCAACCTCACTTACAAGGAGTGATCTGCTTGCCCTGTTGTTTTCGTGGATTAGTTGTAGCGACTTGAAGATGTGGGCTGGCTCAAACGAGAGTACCCTGCTAGGATAGTAACGCTGTGCCACTCTTCCGAGGAGTTTTACGACGTTGTGCATGTGTTGTTTCCAAGGTCTCTTATTTTGATTCGATATTAATCTGTGCGCTTGGGAGTTGACTGCCTTTTCTACGCCTTGCATAGGCAAACGTGCAAACAAGTGCGCCTACTGCAAGCACTGGTCCTGTATATTCCGGAACAAGATCGGAATTTGTCATGCTTTCGTAAAACGAGGTGGCTGCAATGATCAAGGCGGTGCCGCTGAGGGCATAGGACAGGTTCTTGAACCCCGAAGTCCCAAGGGTTCTCACAAAAGCCGCGCGGAACAGGACACTGTCAAGGGTGTCCATTGCAACCATTCCTGCGCCGAAAATTGCTATCATCTCAAGGGCTGACTCTATTCCTCCTATTGCGGTTGCTGCAGCGGAGAGGGCGATTGCGGAAAGCTGGGTTGCGGTATCAAAACCCAGCCCAAAAACAGTACCCACAACAAACGACGAGCCCATGGTGCCCATGAATTTTGTCCTTGGTAGAATCTTTCCGGCAAGTATCGAGGCGGAGGTCTTGCCGTGCTTTTTCATGGCATAAAAGTTCAGCGCCCCTATGACTCCAAGCGCTGCTGCTCCCATCAGACCTGTTGAGATGGAAAAAATACCGCCCTGGTTGATGAAGCTGGAGGCAACAAACACCATGAGGACCATCTCTACAAGGATGGACATCATGTGTCCCGAACTGAAGCCGGCACCGACCCATCTTGCCCTCCTTGAGGCGTTGTTAAATCGGATAAGGTTGTCAATTGCGGTAATGTGGTCCACATCCAGCGCGTGGCGCAGCCCCATTCCTACCAAGGTCAGGCCTGTTACAAGCCATGCCCACTCGTAGGTCATTTGGTGTCTGCCTCGGCAACAACATCGGTAGTGTAATTCACAACTCAAAATCTCAAAGAATATTATTTAAACAGTTGGACAGTTTATCCAACAAAATTTTTAAAAAATAAAAAAGGTTAGGATTGCTTCTCCAGTGGAAGCTTGCGGAAGTTGTTCTCGCCTGCTACGAGTACGCCGGTCTCCACGACTGGCTTTTCTCCTAGCGCCTTCTCGATTGCCTTCGTTGCGAGGTCTATTGCCTGCTGCTGGGTCATGTCCGCGCTGTATCCCTTCGTGATCACGTCAAGCGCCGTCTCGGCAGACTGTCCTATTGCAAAGCCAGAACCGCGGAAAAACGTGCCGCTTGGATCTACCTGGTACAACTGAATTCCAGTCTCGTCGGCCCCTGCAACTATTATCGATGCAGCCTGCGGCCTTACAGCATATGTGGTGTAGTTGTGGAGGTAGGTGCTTAGGTGTTTTGCCAGCGAGTCGGTGTCTATTGGCGTCTCGTATGTAAGCTTGTGCTTTTGCGCCTCGAGTCTCAGCGTGTCGATGAGCTGGAGTATGTCTCCTATGTAGCCCGAACCTGTGGCACCCACATGGTAGTCAATTGAGAATATCTTCTCCGATGGCTCGATGAGGGGGTGCGTTGGCTTGATCTGGCTTGACAGGATTGCAAACTTGGGGGTCTTGATTCCTATCGTGGTGGAACCCCGACTTACGGCCTCAAGCGCGCTGTCTACAAGAACCAGGCGACCCTGGGCTCCGTAGAAGGGGAATCTTCCAGTAGACGGTTCTGACATTATGCAGTGACCTCCCTTGCGACTCTTGGGATTGCCAGAATGTCTATGCCGTTTCCGGAACCTGGGTCCCTTTCCATTGCTGCCGAGACTGCTCTGGTCGCAATCTCCTTTGCCTGTTCGTTCCGAATTTCCTTGCTGTACAGGCTCTCAAGGACTCCGTACGCTATTGGAGAGCCCGATCCAGATGAGGCAAAGTCCTCCTCTGTGATGGCTCCGCTCATGTCAGCTGCGTAGACATGCGAGCCATGCTGGTCGACTCCTGCCACAAGAAGCTCTACATAATATGGCTGGTAGTTTCTAAGGCCTGAATATGCTAGGTTTGCAATGAGCCTTGTAGACTCCTTCACGGTGAGAGGGAACCCCCTCCTTAGCTCCATGAGGCGTCTTTCTGCCTTTGCCACCTTGATTATGTACTCAGCATCGGACAGCTGTCCGGCAATTGCCACTGCCAGCGTGTCGTCCATCTTTGCAATTTTTTGCACTATCTTTGATCCGATGAAGAATCCTTTGCTTGCTCTCTTGTCGGAGCCCAAGACAACTCCATCACTTGTCTTGATTCCTACTATGGTTGTCATGAGTTGTATACGTAGGCAGTCGATTAATTGACTGGCAATGGAAAAACCCGGTCACAAAAATGAGAGGTCAGGTGGCAAGTGGTGCACCGCATTTGGCGCATTTGACGTGGAACATCCTAAGGTAGACTTCGCCTTTGGTGTCTACATCCACGCATTGCTTTCCCCCTTCCTTACAAATGTGGCAGAATTCTGTTCTCATGGGAATATTATATGTCGTCCAAAGTAATAAAGCTCATCGTGTAACGATATTGTGACAGCCAGTACTGTAGTTCTGGATGCAAATTGATGCGACGATAAGATTGAGAGGATCCTTACCCCCACCCTGAAATAGTATGGGCGCGTAATTGTAGTGTGGCGACTGCATACATATTGCTGAACATCAAGTCAAACTCGGAGACCCAGATTATTTCAAAGATAAAGGAGATCATGGGGGCAAACCAGCTGGTTGGGTATGAGATTCAGGGAGTGTATGGCGTATACGATATCGTAGTTAAGGTGAGCTGCAAGAATATGGAGGACATACGTAACGTACTTGGGAAGATAAGGAGGGTGGACCAAGTCATATCTACAATCACCATGCTTGTAAACGAGGCCCAGGAGGAATAGGATACATGGAAGTGACTGGCTGCAAAGGTATAAAGAAGATAAAACGTGGCATGTGAGAGAGAAATGCGGGACATTAACGAGGTTATGCCAAAGATTCCCAACATGCGCTGGGGCGCGCTGACCAACATGCCTCCTACCAACGAGAAGGTGCATGAGATGAACAGGATGTTCCCGCACGATGGAAGGTGGCATACGATTTTCGAAGAGGAGAAGCAGGTCTTCGTTGACGGTGTGCGTATTTGGAAAAAAGATCCCGATTCGTGGACCTGATCCCATACGATTAAATTTCCTTTTGGAACGTGCTATGCTAAGAATTGACTCAAAGTTTCAAGGCGGTGGATGCTTGCATGCACGTCCTGGGGTTGGACAATTCTGTGCGCTTTGTAGGCAGGATAAAGGACAGAAAGCTGATTTCCTTTGCCAGGCGACCAAATACCGCGGCGCTCCTAGACGATGAGCTTTCCAACATGGCTCATTATCAGGCCTCTGTAAAGGCCTCTTGGGAGGACATGTTCAACGAGGCATTGGGAAAGACTAACTGGATGATAACTTCAAAAGAGAAGGTCAAAATGATCACGCTTTTCCTCGACGATGGGCTTTTGATCCTGTCCACCGAGCCAAATTCCGATCACGACTCTATAATTGCAAAAATCAAGGGCCTGAACGTAAAACTCTAGGGCCTATTTTTGGAAAAACGACTCTTCCACGTTGGAATTTTTAGGCAAATGGGGCATTTTGAAAAAGCTAACCCTCTGACAAATAAGCTAGACTTATGAAAACTAAGCTTTTGTTTTGAGAGAATTCTATATGCTGTGATGCCGATAGGATGGCGGAGACTACAAACCAAGCGTTCCTTTTTTTCAATGGAAGTGTCTCTTAGTCAGTCGCTTGGTAGGCAAGAAGTCTTCAAAGGGAGGGATTCCTACCAAAGGCACCCTCTTCTTTTTTATTCTATTTTGTTGCAGACGCTGTGTAGGGCTTTCCTGCCAAGTAACCTGCTTGGAGGGTTCCACCCCTTGAGCAAGAGTGAACTGCCTGTAACGGAAACCGAGCTTGCCGCCATTGCCAGTCCCCCGAGGGCAGGATACAGGAATCCAAAGGCCGCAATTGGTATTAGGATTGCATTGTACACAAATGCGTAGAAGAGGTTCTGCTTT
The DNA here is from genome assembly GCA_035252645.1 of Nitrosotalea sp. Lineage (GTDB taxonomy): Archaea > Thermoproteota > Nitrososphaeria > Nitrososphaerales > Nitrosopumilaceae > Nitrosotalea. The sequence continues at coordinate 88,855 of DATFCV010000057.1, forward strand.
ATCCTGCTTACCGTCTTTCTGCTTACCTCGATTGCCGCAACAACTCCCCACAGGTCTTTGCCCAGCAGTATCATGTTGCCTGACTCGATGGCAATGTCGGTACCGCTGCCTAGTGCGATCCCGACATCTGCCTGCGTCAGGGCCGCGGCGTCATTTATGCCGTCTCCTACCATAGCTACTGCCTTTCTCCCCTTTTGAAATTGCTTTATTGCATCGACCTTCTGGAGGGGGGAGACCCCCGCAATCACCGTGTCGATTCCAAGATCCTTGCCAATTATTTTTGCAGTCCTCTCGTTGTCACCTGTCAGCATCGCGACCTCTATGCCCATTTTCCTTATTGCCGCCAGGACGCTCCTTGCATTTTCCTTTGGCAAGTCTTGCAGGGCAATTATTCCTTCCACGCGCGTTCCTCTTGCAACGATGACAGTGGTTTTGCCCTCCTCCTGCAGCCCTGAGATTTCACCCTCCACCTGATTCAGGTCAAGGCCATTTTCCTTCATCAGGCCGGGACTTCCCACGAGGACTTGCTCGCCGCCGTAGGACGCCCTTGCGCCCCTGCCGGGGATTGTAACAAAGTCCGACGGACTGGCAAGGTTGACTCCGTACTCGCTTGCCTTTTTGACTATTGCCTTGGCGATTGGGTGTTCCGAGTTTTTTTCTGCACGCGCGGCAACCTCTAGCAGCCGACGCGCCGCCGATTCTGGATCTGACTCTGCCGTCAGCGGTAAAAGATCGGTGACAACTGGGGATCCTACCGTAAGTGTTCCAGTCTTGTCGAACACCGCGAACCCTATCCTGCCCAAGGACTCGAGCGCCCGTCCGTCCTTGAAAATGATTCCATTTTGTGCGCCTTTGCTCATTCCGACTATGACCGCAGTCGGGGTCGCAAGTCCCAAAGCGCATGGGCAGGCGACCACCAGTATTGCCACTGCGGGGATGAGGGCAGTTGAGAAGGCCCGCTCCCCTCCGGGCGCTGCAAAATACCATGAAAGGAATGTTGCCAAAGCCACTGTCATTACTATGAATGCAAAGTATCCGGCAATCTTGTCTACGAGTCTCTGCATTGGGGGCTTTCTTCCCATTGCGTCCTCGACCAGGCTGACAATCTGTGCAAGTACAGTGTCCTTGCCTACTTTTGAGGCCTTGATGACAAGTGCACCTTCCCTGTTGATTGTGCCTCCAATTACCTCGTCGCCGGACTTTTTCTGCACAGGGCGCGATTCTCCGGTGATTGCAGACTCGTCTACTGCCGAGCAGCCCTCAAGCACAATGCTGTCTACTGGGATTTTTTCTCCAGGCCGCACAAGTATAGTATCGCCTTCCATGATTGTCTCGATCGGGACCTCCAATTCTTTGTCGGCCTTTCTTATCGTGGCAGTCCTTGGCTGGAGTTCAAGCATCATTTTGATTGTTGAGGTTGTCTTGCCCTTTGCCTTGTTCTCTAGGTACTTGCCCAAAAGTATGAATGTGATTACCACTGATGATGCGTCATAGTAGAGGTTGTGCCAAACCGGGTTGGGAAACGTGTTGAAGGCACTGAATAGAAATGCCGCCGTCGTGCCGGTAACCACGAGTGTGTCCATGTTTGCAGAGCCCAGCCTTGCAATCCTGTATGCTCCGACATAGAACCTGGCCCCTGCTGCAAACTGGACAATGCTTGCACAGGCAAACAGCAGGTAGGCGGCTTCAGCCGTGCCTGCCTTTGGTACAAAAGGCAAGAGCTCGGGATAGCCAAAGATTATGATTGGTATTGTAAAGCCAAGTGAGATGAGGAATGATTTTTTGAGCTTCGAGGCCTCGACCTCTTCTGCAGTTAAAGACAAGTCCTCGCCCAGTATGTGGTAGCCGCTCTTGCTGATGGCATGCCTTATGTCGGAGAGTGAGAGCAGAGCCTTGTTGTACCTTACCTGTACCTTGCCTGTTCCGAAATTGGCCGATGCCTCTCTTACACCTTCCAGTTTGTGCAAAAGGGATTCCAACCTGTAGGCGTCTCCTGCATCTGTCATGTTCGACAGTTTCATGGATAATTTTTCATAGACGACCCGGTATCCTGCATTTTCAACCGCTTTTTCCATCTCTGCAAGCCCGACAGAGGAGGGGTCAAACTCAAGCGAAGCGTTTTCTGCTGCAAGGTTGACCTCGCAATTTTTTACGCCGTCAAGCCCCATGAGTTGGTCTTGGACTAGGCCTACGCATCCGGCACAATGCATCCCTCCTATCTTGAGAACTGTTCTCTTTGTTGCGGAACTGGAAGACACGCTAGCCTACTCGCCTGAGAATCCTTCGAGCGGGACGTACTTAATGATAGTACTTTACAATTGTAAAGGCAATAATTAGATATGAGAAAGGTGGTTCTAGGTCATGCCGCTCAAGCTGGACAAAGTGGACGTAGATGTGATCCAATCCCTCCTAGAGGACGGGAGGAAATCCTTCAGGCAGGTTTCAAGGGAGATAGGTGTCAGCACGCCAACCGTAAAGGCGCGCTATGAGAGGCTTGTCAGGTCCGGGCTGATAAGGGCAATAGTTCCAGATCTGGACCTTGGCAAGGTTGAGAAGGGGTCTGGCAGAAAGATTGGGCCTGTCCAGAAAAGAGGAAGGGTCGGGCACACCGTACGCGTTGGGAGGGGGATGCTTGTGAGAATCTCATGTGACTATTGCAAGGGTCCGGTGCATGGGCGCCCGGCCACGATGAGGGTTGGCAGATCGGAGAGGTTCTTCTGCTGCACTTCGTGCAGGTCGCTTTACCGGGAAAAGTACAGGGAAAAAATAAGGAACATCCGGTAGGAAGTTTGAGCGGTGTTACGAAATATGACATGGCAGAAAATTTTGCCTTGACAGATTTCTTTTTATCTTGGAATCATAAAAACAATGTAACGCAGGCTCAAGTTGTGAATTGCAATGGATATGAAATTAATACTAAGGGGCAGGACGGTCGAAGACGAACCTACAGTTGATGCTATCTTCAAGATTCTGGGCGACAAGCACTCTCGGCGGATACTCGAGTCGCTGACTGACTCCCCCAAGTCCGCCCTTGACATTAGCAAGGAATGCAAGATATCATCTGCACTTGCATACAAGAAGATTAAAAACCTCAAAAAATGTGACTTGGTCCAGGCCCACACCTCGGTGATAGTGGACGGGAGGAAATATGCGGTTTACAAGAGCAAGGCGCACCCGATCATGGTGCTCCTAAACCACAAGTTTCCATCCCAGACAATAGTGTTCGATTCCGACAACCTCGTAAGCTGCCTTGGTTGCGAGTCCCTCAATTGCGGTGTGTATTACGACGAGAGGTACAACGGGGTAAGGAGCATCTGCTACTCGTGCGGCGCAAACTGGCCCGAGTCATGACCTAGGTCCACTGTTTTTTCTTCCCGTAATCCTCAAGCATTTTCTGCATCCTGTCAAAGGAATCGCGCGAGATGATTTCCTGCTCGATTGACCTCTGCAGGATTGTTTCCACCTTGACCTGCTTTTGGCTGATGATCTTCATTATTTCCTCGAACATGCCCCTTAGGACCTCCGACTCGTCATCATCTGCAGGCATGTCGGTTATTTTCGGTTCGCCAGCTTAAATGTTGTGTATTCTAGCTTGATGGCAAGGCGGTTTACACCTCAGGGGGAGAATTCAACTTTGAGGCATGGATTGGCAGGTGATTCCTAAAGATGGTTCTTGTCATCTGATTTAAAGCCCATGAGCGCTATTCCTAGGCATGTTGCTCACGCAGGCCATTGCCGAATTTGCCGAAAGGGGTGAGGTTTCAAACCCCTACTTTGACTATTTTTATGACGGGTTTGTTTTTGCAATGCGATACGGTTCTGCCGTCGTTGAAGCATATGCAGATGCATTACAATCATTCTTGAATGCCAGGGGCACGGCACAGAAGATTGAGAAAAACATAAGGCGCTCCTTTGACAACTCGCTCCGCCGTAATCTGATGGAGGACGACTTGGTGTCAAGCATGGCAAACTTTGTTGGCTCCTGGCTTGAGGTCATTCGGTTGACTGGCCACCGCCAGCTTGCAAGCAATGTCTATAATCTTCTATCGTTTGAAAACAGATTCCTTGAACCGCTGAGGGACAACGTCAATCGCACTCCTTCCGAGCTTGTTGAAACAAGGGGGAGGTTCAACATGCTTCACTACAAGTCCGAGTCAAAGCCCAAGCACAAGACGCCAATTCTCATAGTGTACTCCCTCATTAACAGGTATTACATACTCGACCTCCTGCCAAGGGTCAGCGTGATTAAGAACCTCCAGAGCCAGGGGTTTGACGTTTATGCTACTGATTGGGGCACGCCTTCCTCATTTGACAGCGGTCTTTCCCTTGAAACCTATGCTGAGGAATACGTCGGGGGCGCAATAGAAAAGATAAGGGAAATGACTGGTTGTGAAAAGGTATCCTTGTTTGGATATTGTTGGGGAGGGCTTTTTGCCCTCATCCATGCGGCAACCCACAAGGATGACGTGAAAAACCTCGTCCTGCATGCAACCCCATTGGACATTGAAAAGGAAGAGACGGTGGTTGAGAAATGGACTGCGGCGCTTGATGCCGACAAATTGGTCGAGGCATGCGGCAACGTTCCGGGATGGCTGCTCAACCTGGCGTTTGTCCTGCGGAACCCAGCAGAGACCATCCTAAAATATCCGCGCTACTTTAGCGAGCCGAGGACACTGGATGAGATTGCGCAGTTTTTCGCAATAGAGACATGGCTTTATGACAGCAGGCCAATAATCGGCAGGGTTTACCGTGAGATAGTTGACCAGATATACAAGGACAACCTACTTATAAAAAACAAAATGCGTGTTGGTTCGGACACGCTTGACCTCAAAAACATCGACATGCCGCTGCTTGACATAGTCGGCACAAAGGATGACCTTGTTCCTCCCTCTTCGTGCAAGTCCATCATGGACAAGATAGGCAGTGCAGACAAGAGGCTGATAGAGTTTCCCACGGGACACGTTGGACTGTGCATATCTGACGAGGCTCATGAGAAGCTGTGGCCAGAGGTTGGCAGATGGTTGGCAGAACGCTCTTGAGGATTCAAGCAACCTTGAAGCAAGAGGCCCTGGTTGTCCTTTGGCCTTGCGGCATGGTAGAATCCTCTCTCAAGCGCTACCTTGTAGGGTTTCCTTTTTTTGGAACGATCTGCCGGGCTTGAGCGCATAGACAAGCGCAATTGCAATTGCTATGTAGGCAAGCTGGAATGCCTCCTCAGCTATTCCTAGTGAGTTTACCGGAAGGCCAATCCTTGTGATGGGGTTTGGAAGTCTGGTCAGGACCCACAGGCCAAAGAGTGCAAGGTTTCCTCCAATTCCTACGAAAAGCCACATCCTGCCAAATTTTTTCAGCATGGGGATTGTCCAGCAAAGTTGCACTGCTGCTACGATTAGAAAAAAATCGGAGAACTGGAAGAACTGCGACTTGAGAAGTGATAGGCCTAGGTACAGGTGGATCCCTCCTGCAATTCCAACGGCGGAAGCTGCAACGAGGTAGAGTCTGTCCTTCATTAGATGTATTTTCGCCTCTAATCGATTTAACGTAGTGGGTGGATACCAATGATGAAAATCAGGATCATCGATAATAGGCAGGGTCCGGCATAGCTCCCTAGTTTGTATCATGTTTGTGCACGCATTCTGTGCGCCGTTTTATTAGATTCGGAAGCGTGAACAAGGCATGGACAACAAGGTGATCTTGGCATTGCTCGCAGTTGCCGCTGGGGGCTTGGCCGTGGTAGTTTTAGGCCAAGGAGGACACGCCGTATCTGCCACAACTGAAACTGAAAAAATTACCGCTGTGGTCAGGACAAACTCGTCGCATTCGGCAGGACCATTTGCCTATGATGGGTATGGGGAGGCCTCTTGCAAAAAGGGCGAGACGCTCACTGGAGGTGGATACTATTCGGGATTCCACGATGCACTATCGGTTTACGAGAACCGTCCCTCTGATGACGGCACCAAATGGCTCGTGACGGCAAGATATACGCCGGGAGGCCCTACCGGGGGTACGACACTTGGTCCTGCACCGGAGTTTGAGGTATATGCGGTATGCATGAAGTTAGTGTCATAAACTGAAACCTCTTGGTATGACGGGAGGATCTTGGAAACTCAGTAGGATGAGGGCTTTCGTCTCAGCAGGATTACCGCCGCCGCCCCTCCGCCTGCAGCGGCTGCAATCCCGATGCCGACATATAGCATGGTGTTGTCAGACGGGAGTGCCTGCGGTGGAGGGACCAGTACCTTGAACTCGCCTATTGCGATTGGGCTGCCTGGGCCATAAGTGGATGAGGGATAGTTGGCACGGAAAAACACTGGGAAAAGACCGTCGTTTGGAAATGCATAGCTTACCGAAAATGTACCGTTTGTCACGCTTATGCTGCTAAAGTTGTAGTAGCCACTCCCTCCGGTATAGTTGACCACGTTGCCCACCGTTACAAAGCCTACATAATTCTGAATTGGATTTCCGTTGGATGCGTTAACAAGGGAAAATGTCAGCGTGGTATAGCCGTTTATCGAGGGGCTTGACGGCGAGTAATAGAACTCCATTGTTGCTCCATTCTGTGTCTTCTGCTGGAGAGGACTGTTGTCCGCCTGGGCAAGGGCGGGGTGGATGGAGGGTGCAACTGCAACGCAGACCACGATGGCAACAAGTGCGGCGATGGAGACCTTTGACAGGATTCTCATTTACGTCCCTTCATCATGGGCGTAAAATAAAGACATCGAATTGGTAAGCCGAAGATTCCATGTGGCAGGCTACTCGAGAAGTCGGCTTATTGTAAACGAGGCAAGACCCACAAAAACAGCAGTGGACGCAAGCAGCGCCGCAATGTCAATGGGGAGGTTTCCATAATTTCCTGAAAGAAGCATGGAACGCATGGCATCGACAACATAGCTTAGGGGGTTTGCTACGGAAGCATACTGGAGCCATACCGGCATGATGGAGATTGGGTATATCGCGTTGCTTGCAAAGAAAAGCGGCATGGTAAGGGCCTGGCCGATGCCCATCATCCTGTCCCTTGTCTTCATGAAGGATGCAATAAGCATGGATAGGCTGGAGAAACACATGGCAAAAAGTATCACAATCGCAAATACTCCTGCAATGTCCAAGGGGTCAAGCCTTATCTTGACTCCGAGGACTAGGGCCAGCGCAAAGATCATCACTGCCTGAAAGACTCCCCTGAGGCTTGCGGAAAGGGACTTGCCAAGCACTATGGACGTGCGGGATGCGGGCATGGAAAGAAGTTTTGTGATAATTCCAACGTCCCTCTCCCAGACTATGGTAATGCCGTAGAAAATCGCAATAAAGAGGACTGATTGGGCTAGGATTCCAGGCGTGATGAACTGTATGTAGGAAAACGCGCCGCTTGGGAGCCCCTTGATGCTGTTGAAGGTCACCCCAAAAACAAGTAGCCAAAGGGCTGGCTGGACGATTCGTGTCCAGAGCTCCGTGGTATCGTGGCGAATCTTTCTTGCCTCCATCTCGGCCACAGTGAAGGAACTTGAGATAAATCTGCCGAGGTTCATCGCATGTGCCTCGCAATTTCGCGTCGAGCCCTGACAGCACCTACCGTCTGTTCCTCGTGGAGGCGCTTTCTTGCATATTTCATGAACACGTCATCGAGGTTTGGCCTGTTGATTGATATTGACTCTATGCCGACTTTCTGCGACCTGAAATAGTCGGCAATAAGGGGTATTGCCTCCTCGCCGTTTGTTGTAAGGATTTGCACCATCTTTGCCTCGCTGTGGATAACACTTCCAATCTCCTTTGGGATGGCAATCCCGGGCTGGGGGGTTGATAGGTGTAGCGTAACAACATCGCCCCCCACGCTTCTTTTGAGCTCCTGAGGGCTTCCAAGTACCGCAATTTTTCCCTCTGACATGATTGCAATTCTCTCGCACAAATCATCTGCCTCGCCCATGTCGTGGGTGGTAATCAGGACAGTGGTGCCATATTCCTGTTTTAACTGCTTGATGCTTTTCCAGACATGAATCTTCGACGAAGGATCGAGCCCTATTGTCGGCTCGTCGAGGAGAAGTAGCCTAGGTCTGTTGACGATTGCCTGCGCAATCTCAAGCCTCCTCATCATGCCTCCGCTGTAATGCTTGACAAGGTCATGGGCTCTCTCCTTCAGTCCCATGTATTCAAGGGCGTCCCAGATTCTCTCAGTCCTGTCTTTTTTTGGCACGTAGGAAAGTTTTGCAAAAATCAGCAGGTTCTCGTATCCTGTAAGGTCGGTGTCAACTGATATGGTCTGGGGAACATACCCAAGCATGCTCCTTACCGTTACAGGGGATTTGAACGCATCAACGCCAAAGACTTGCAGCTTTCCAGACGTTGCGCTGCTAAGGGTGACTATCATCTTTATCGTGGTTGTCTTCCCAGCTCCGTTTGGCCCAAGCAGGCCAAAGATCTCACCAGACTTTATTGAGAATGTTACCCTGTCGACCGCACGGATGTTGCCATGGTAAATCTTTGTGAGATCCTCGGCGTCGATTGCTTTTTCATAACCTGGGGCAGCCATATCAATGCTATCTGAGGGGCTAGACTCCATTTCCAAACAATGTTCTACCGGTCCTGCTTCCTTTTAGCCTAACAATTTGATTCTCACAGGTGATTGTTAGGAGAACAGGACCGTTCAGGCAACTGTTGTACGCTTGGTTTCATGTACCTCTCTTGGATATGCGGGAAACTTTCTGTTTGTTATTGAGGGGGCAATGACATTGCTGGAAGCGAATTTCACTGGTAAAATTGGGAAACGGTCCGGTAAAAAACTCACTAGGATGGTAGGACTCTACAGGTGTAATTTTTAGCCTACCTTACTAGCAGGACGGGAACTTTTGCCATGTGCATCACAAAGTTGGTCGTACTTCCCGGAAAGGCCTCCTTTGGCAGGAGTGAACCCCTGCGGGCCATGACTATGAGGTCTATGGCATTTTTCTTTGCATCAGCAAATGTGACGATGTCGTATCCTGCTACCTTGCCGCCTATTACAAATTCCTGGTATGGCACCTTTATCTTGCCAGCCATCTTCCTTGCCTCCGCCATGAGGTCTTTGACATGGCTTGGCCACTTGGACTCGCCTATCACAAGGGGATGGACGGCTGCAAAAGCGCTCATGTCAGTAATTACATGCAGTCCGATAACGGACGCGCCGCATTGGTCTGCAAGGTCAAGAGCTTGTTTGAGGGACATGATTGAATTTTGGGAACCGTCAAGCGGTACAAGGATTGTTTTAATTTTCATAGGTTACAGCGGATGCCTTTCTATTTAAGGGGGAAACTCTATTTTCAGAAATGAGTTTCAGCCTAGGCGACCTGTCAAGAGCGGCCCGATTAGCAATCATGTCGCAAAGGATCCAAAAAGTTAGCTCCTTCAAATATCACGATGCACTATTAGATATCATGCCAACTGCATATGTCATGATTGCCTGCGATTACGGCCAGGAAGAACAGGTGCTAGAGGAACTTAGGGCAATAGACATGGTCAAGGAGGCGCGCGGGACCGAAGGTCACTATGACATTGTGGCAGAGATAGAGTCAAAGACCACCGACGAGATTCACCAGACGGTTTCTGGAAAAATAAGGAGGATAAACGGAGTACGGTCCACTCTGATTCTCTTGGCGCAGTGCTGATGCTACTAAAAGCGTAAATACTTTGGCGGGCATTATTTCGTATGAGCAAGGAAAATTCTGAAAAGGAGGCAAACTTCTTTGAAGGGCTGATAGAATCACTTGCTGACAAGCACTCGCAACTTGACATCAACTTCCAAAAGACCAACATCAAACTTCCCGGCATGGAAAAGACAATTGAAATCGACGGGCTGGTAACCTTCTCAGTACATGTACGGGAACTGACCGAGGAAGAAAAAAAGGCCTCATCGAAGAAAAACGTAGTGATGATGACTCCGAAGATCTAGGCTGCCCTTAGGATGCGCCTCAGCCTAAGCGGGTTGAAGCGCAGGATGGGGCCGAATCTGGAGGTGCCGCCTGCCATTACGAGGCGGTCGCCCTTGTCATAAAGGGAGAACCTCCACCCGTTTTTTACAAACTTTCGCACAATTCCGGAAGACTTGAGGTAAACCCTCTTGCCTCTGTACCCTGCCAAGAACAGGTCTGAAATCCTCAGGCCTAGCCTCTCAAGTCCTGCCATTTCTACGTCAAGCGACTTGGAATCTGTGTCAAGCGCCATTAGCGGCTTGCCGTCAACCGATATCGTAACCTTTCCATGGGATATGGCGTCAAGCAGGGTTCCGCCTTCCATGCTACATCTGCGCATACATTTCATTTAAAGATCTTTGAGGAAGGCACCAAGATTTTTTATTGCGCGATTTCAAACTGCAAGACGTGAGCGCAAACACGATAAAGAAGGCAAAGGCCCTTGCAAAGGACGGGGTAGTAAAGGTCGAAGAGGACCTCTACCAGGTCAAGTCGTCAAGCGACCCTTCCAAGTCCTACTTTGTAAGCTCCGAGACGTGCGAGTGCGAGGGGTTCAAGAACTTTTACAAGTTCCACCACGGAAAGGGCCTCAAGGCAAACTGCTCACATCTTGAGGCCGTGCGGATCTTTAAGAAAATGTACGAAAAACCCACAAAAAAGTAAAGCGACCACACTTCAGGATTTGGCGCGAAGAATCCTTTCCCTGATTTCGGGGAAATATGACTCTACCAGTTCGCCGATATCAAGAATCTCGTCAGAGGCGGCCTCGCGCTCGTAAATCATCTTAAACGCGGTAAGGCCGGTGCCGAGCACCTGGCCCACAATACATCCGTAAAGAAAGTCAAACTCGCTTTCAAACTTCCAGTCGCCCCTGAACTTTGGGTATTCCTTTTTCAGGGTGGGAATAGAGGCCATTATTCCATGGATGGTATCCGCAAGATATCTCCTAAATTCTTGGTCAAGTGGCACAAGAAAACAAAGGATATGTGGTATTAATTTCTGTGTAAACTGCTACTGGGCGCCCTGATACAGTATGACATATTCTTCGGGCTTGTCCTTTTCCTTCTTTGCCTTGAGGGCGTCCTGGTACCGCTCAAAATGGTCTATGAGGTAGAGCCTCCTGCCAAATGGCTCAAAGTAATCTATCCCGCAGAGGTTGAATCCCGAGTCTGGGGTGAGGGCCCTCTTTTCCTCGTTTGTTACATCCTCGCTCAAACCGGTGAAAATTCCAAAAGAGCCATGTAAAAACTTTGCAGGATCTATCTAGCAGTTTTCCAGGATTATCTGCTGCAGGTCGTCTGGCCTTTCGACAATATGGTCAGGATTTGACTTTTGGAGTGCGGCCTTGGTGTTGTAGCCCCATGTGACGCCTATTACCCTTATGCCTGCCTTTTTTGCCGCCTCGACGTCCCGGATTTCGTCGCCAACGTAGATTGGATCCTCGTGGGGAATGGTTTTGTCCTTCATCATCTTCTTGAGCAGCCTGCTCTTTCCGTATAATGCCCTGCCGGAAAAGACAAAGTCAAAGAACTGCAGGTCGTTGTTTTTGAGAAACTCGGTGACGTTTTCCCTGGAGTTTGTAGTAAGGATTCCAAGGGTGCATCCCTTTCTGGCTAGGTTTTGAAGCGTATCCCTGATTTCAACCGGGGGGTGGAGATGCGCGATCTCCTTGTTCATCTCAAATCTTATCTTTCTTACTACAATTGGAAGCTTGAATATTGAAATGCCTAGGTGTTTTAGGACCTCGCTTGGCCTCTTCTCGCGGAGCTTTGGTATGTCTCCAACTGGTATCTTGCGGTACCCATATTGGTCGGCAAACTTGTTGGCTATCTTTATCACTACCGAAAGGGTGTCCGCCAAGGTCCCGTCAAAGTCAAACACTATGGTTGGCATTAGAAAACCCACCTTCCAGTCCCTTAAAGACTGTTATGGATTATGAGTTTGGATTGGGAGGGCTAGGAAATTAAACCCAGAGCACCCAAATGCACTCACACAGCAAGTATGAAGAGGTAGAACACGATCAGGTTGACACACGTGACAATGGAGCCCACCTTGAGGAACTCGAAAAATGTGAACGCCTTGATGTTTCTTGACTCGGAGGCCTGTATTATTATGATGTTGCTTGCAGCCGCAAGTATTGTTAGGTTGCCAGAAACGGTGCTTGCAGCAGCAAGCATCATCCATGAGGAGACATCTGATCCTGTAAACCCGTTCTGTAACATGACATAGTGGTACAGGGAAACAAACGGCACGTTGCTTAGCACTTGTCCCAAGAGAACTGCCGTGGCCGAAATCACGGCGTTGCTCTGCACCAGGTTGCTTGGGTTTGGAAGAGGGAAGTACTTCATAATCATTGGTATGGCACCGGAAGACCAGACTGCGGCAGTTACAACGAACATCGCCGCAAAAAAGACAAGTACGGGATAGTTTACGTTTTGTATTATCTCCTTCCTGTCGCGGGAAATGGCATAGAGAACAGCGGCGCCCCCAAGGGCCACTAGGCTCAGGCTAATGTCAGCTACCTTTAGGAAGTTGAGAATCTCTGAGACGAAAAAGCCGATGGTTGTTGCCACCAGCACCCCTCCAGAAATCCTTGCAAGGTGCATGTCAGTTATTGTGGGGTGTTCAAGCGTCACGGGCTGCATGTGGGCCTGGGCAAGGTCCCTTCTGAAGTAAATCCGTAAGATGTAGTAGGTGACGAAGAGGTTGATTACCGTTGGAACCGCAAGGAATTTTACAAAATTTGTAAATGGCAGGGAAATGCCGCTCTGGAGTGCAATCAAGAGGTTCTGGGGGTTGCCGATTGGCGTCATGGCGCTTCCCACCGTTACTCCAAATGCAAGTGCGATGAGCAGGACAGCGGGCCTGATTCCCAACTGCCTTGAGACGTAGGCGACAAGTGGGATTCCCATCAGTGCGATGGTGTCGTTGACAAGAAATGCTGAGAGGAGGCCTATGCCCACTACCAGAATCAGGAGCAGCCTTTCCGGTGTCTTGGCGCGCGAGAGCATCTTGACTGCAACGTACCTGATGAGGCCGGACCTGTCAAGGGCTGACACGATGCTGAACATTCCGAAAAGGAACATTATGACGTCAAGCTGGACAGACTTGAATGCAGCCTCTGGTGATATCACACCGAGTCCCACCATCAGTACTGCGCCAATTAGCATGGCGGTCCAGATTGGGATCCTAAACCGGATCCTTCCAACTATGAGGACGTAGACAAATACAAAGACTGCAAGGGCGATGTACTCGTTCACAATGATGGGTCAGTGCCCATCTATATCACGCCTCTGTTCAACCCTAGGGTTGAAACCGGATTTCCACTAAAGTAATATCCTAGGTTTTGATAAGGACATGAGGAATGAGGAATTCTGCCCTTTTGGACGAGGCCTACAACCTCTGCGAGGAAGGGGAGTATACCCTTGCACTTGAGTACTATGACCTGATACTTTTCAAGGACCCGTCAAACATTCCTGCCCTTGTCAACAAGGGGGTCACGCTCCAAAACCTCGGCAAGGTGAGGCAGTCGGTCAAGTGCTATGACCTTGCGCTTGCACTAGACCCCAGGAATGCAGACGCGCTTGTCAACAAGGGATCGGCACTGCATACCTTGGGCAAATATCATGACGCAATAGAATGCTACGACAAGGTGCTGAAGATCCAGCCTAGGTACGCCATGGCTATTGCGTACAAGGGACTGTCACTTGGCGAGATCGGGCTGCTCAAGGAGGCAATAAAGTGCTTCAATGCGGCGCTAAAAATCGACAAGAAATACGACATTGCGCTAAACAACAAGGCCCTTGCACTTGAGCTTCTCAAGAAAAACTCCAAACTCAAGCCAAAGCTTCACAAGAAGAACTGACAAGCACGGCTAGACCAGAAAGTTGGTCTATTCCATTCCGACCCTGTTGTGGCCAGGGTTGAGGAGGCCGGCCAGCCTGTCATCGTCGCATGCAAGGACATGGAACGACCTGCATTGGTCAAGGACCGTAGGCAGCTGCTCCTTGCACGAAGACGCGCTCATGTGGCCGTCCTGGCAGTTTTCTATCAGAAGGAGGATTTGCTGGTTGGCCTTCCACTGGGTCATGTCCACGCTCCTGTCAAGCATGGGGTGTCCTGCAAAGACTGCGATTCCAAGTATGATGACTGCAATAAAGGGGGAGATGCTTGCAAACTTCAAGTCGGACACATCCAACGCATGGAAATAAGACGAGCACAATGCCCTAGTTCCAACGACCTTTAATCTCGCAAATCAACTTTTAACCTTCCTTATCACAAAAAAATAAAATTATGATATTTGAGCCATTGCACATCATAGTTATAGGCACCGTTATCCAAGTGGAGGTGTGAGATATCTTGCCGCAGTCCTTCTGTTCTTGCCCATGACTGCCTGTTTTGCCCAGTCTGCAATGCCGGGAACGGTACTTACCTTTTACATCACGGACGGGAACCTGGTGACCGACCACCGGGGGGTCATGACCCTCTCGACTGCAGGGCTTGTGGATTTTACAATAAATGGAACCCCAATCGCGGGACCTTCGGACATGGTGGAGACGGGGATTGACACTGGCATGTTCCAGCTTCAGCTCGAGCTGCCGTCTTCCATAGACGGAAGGCCTCTCCAGGACGGAGACGTTGTGGAAATGACATACCACCAGCCTGCCGACTATTCGGGGCATCCGCAGACAATTACCCAGTCGGTAGTGCTAAGGTCGATTCCGTCAACTCCTGCGGCGCCGACCGCGCCAAGTGCTAACATAGGGCAGGACTATACGCTTCAGCTCTATGCGCCAAACTACAACCTGGACTCACAAGTGCCTGATGACATTCCGCTGAGCGTAGTAGAGGTCCACATGGGGGGAGTAAGCACGACCCTTGCCGATCCGGCCTTTGCAATTGGGATGGGGGTGCTAAGGGAGACCGGGCCCGACACCGGTGTTTTTTCGGCAACTTTCAAGATACCACGTGAACTTGACGGGTTTCCGGTAGAGATTGGCTCGACCATGGAGTTTCGGGTGGTGGACAACTCTCAGCCAATCCCCTCAGAGTCGAGCATATTTCTCAGCATCGGAACACACTACCAGGGAAACGTTCCTCAGGGGCCCGCCCACGTTGTGACCCGGAACATCTCGGTACAGACCTATGATCCGCTTGGAGCCGCGGTTAATTTCGCAAACTCAACCTCGCTTGAGGGGCTTTCGGGAGCAGTCTGCTACCCATCGTCTGGCTCGCACTTTCCGGTGGGAACTACCACGGTTACATGCTCTGGGACAAACGCAGAGGGCACCTCAGCGCTTCGCTCGTTTTCGGTCAATGTTGTTTATGCAAGCCACGTGCCGCACTGGGTGAGGCACCTTGCCTCCCTTTGGTGCCAGAACAGCATCCAGCAGGACGACTTTGCCGGCTCTGTCAAGTACCTTGTGGCAAGCAAGATAATCTCAGTCCCGTCAAACTCTCCAGGCGCCCAAGCCGTTGACAAGCAGGCAATATGCGCGTGGTCTTCAGGCAACCTTACTGACTACCAGGTAGTCCAGCTTTTCATGCCGCTAGTCCGATAGGAATTAATCCTGTAAAGCAAGAAGGAGGTTTATGAAAGCCACGTTTGGCGCGGGATGTTTTTGGTGCGTGGAGCACGAGTTTAGGAAGGTGCGTGGAGTAACGGCAACCTCGGTTGGGTACATGGGAGGGAATCTCAAAAACCCGACATACGAGGAGGTGTGCACGGACAACACGGGCCATGCCGAGGTTGTTCAGGTGGAATTTGACCCGTCCATAATTTCCTACAAGGGAATCCTTGATGTCTTCTGGCACTGTCACGACCCCACGACGCTCAACAGGCAGGGGCCAGACGTTGGAACGCAGTACAGGTCGGTGATTTTCTGCCACAGCAGGGAGCAGGAGGAAGAGGCGCAAAGGTCACTGCAGGAGTTGCAGGACTCGGGACAGGTAAAAAAGAAGATTGTTACGGAGATTCTGCCCGCCCCGGAGTTCTACAAGGCCGAGGAATACCACCAGCAGTACTACACAAAGTGCGGAATCGTTTAGGGGCTGGAAATGCCGAGAATCTGCCTCTGAACCGCGATTGACTTTATTACAGGCAGGTTGGGATTTTGTGTAATTGAACTGGAGACGAGTTGGAAGGCTTGTGCTTTTCTTTGGGCTGATAGGGATGGGGGCGTTCATCTTTCTCAACATGGATCTTGCCCACCGCAAGAGGGACCTCTATCTTCTCTTTGCACTCTCGCTTGGGTTCTTCATTTCTGGGTGGTTTGGTCTCTTTCGATATACGCGGTTCTGGACCATGCTGGAATAGTGCTGGCTTGATGTCCCGTACGATTTTCTCGTCTTGAAAACAAGCAAAATCAGGAAATGACGTCTGCAGTTATTGCAAGTTTGAAGGATAAATAGATAAAAAAGCATTTTTATGAAATTATTGTTTGGAAAATTTTGAACTAAATCTTAAATATCAAGAAATTCAATATTATGCCATGCGAGTAGGGCCAGAAAAAATGGCTTGACTTGGCGTGGTCCCGCAGGAAACAGAAAGCGAACGGGCGCAATGGCGCTGTTCAATGGAGGTGTTCTCCACGTGGACTGCAGAAAAGGACCACGCCTTTTGATTAATACTTGAAGTTTGGCCGTGTCTTCTTTGTGAAAATCAGGATTGCAATCACAATCCCTGCAGCCCCTCCGACCCCTGCGATTACAAGAACTATGAAGATTGACGTGTAAAGGCTGAGTGTAGTTATGTTGAAATCGTATGAATCGACATTGCCAGTGTCCGGATCAGTGAGGTCCACCTTGAAGACATGGTTGCCGGGCTCCTCAAAAACATAGTCCATGTCCCACTGGCCGGGGTAGTTGGTGGGAGGGAACTCCTTTGTAAGGTCATCGTCGTGGTAGATCTTTACACCCATCCTTACGTTGTCAACGGGGTTTCCTGTCTGGTCGAGCACCTTAAAGTGGATCTTTGTATCCTTGCCAACGTCAGGGACCGAAGGCGTGGTCGTAATCTGTATCTCGTAATTGCCAACCTTTGCAGCATCGCTGCTAAAAGGCGGGTTGAGTATCTCATAAGTGACAAGTCCTACGAAGAAGGCAAAATACACTACCAGGAGCAGGTACTTTTTTTTCATTTGTAGGGTCTAGGGTTTCAAAGTATTTTATCTTTGACTGTCTTTTCCATGCCGTGGTTTCATGGCAGGATTGGAATCTGCGAGAGACTAATAAGGCAAGAGTAGAGGAAGTGAACCTCAGAGGAAGAATTGATTTCAAGGAAAGCGGCGATTGCAGCAGGGATGGTACTTGTAGCCATTGCGATATCTTGGGTGGTTTTACAGGGCCCGCAGCAAGGAACCAGCAGCAGGCCTGAAGTTGCAAACCAGAATCCATACCTGACAGAGTTCTCACTACCGGACGGCACTGGGCCTAACGGGTTGGTGGTAGACAAGTCCGGGACTGTTTTTGTCACGTCCTCCAAGTCTGACATGCTTTACAGCTTTGACAAGGGGGGCAACCTGAATCATTACGAAATAAAGGACGGAGGCATACCGTATTTCAAGCCGGGACAGAACACAAGCATGGTCTGGACTGCGGTGCGGGGAACTGATGGCAACATATGGTTCTCGCCGCTCGGGACTAGGACCTTGTGGAGTTTTGACCCGTCGGACGGCTCATTTCATGCAATGGAATCAAAGGCGGGCTCTGCCTTTCAGATGAAGGTGGACAGGTCAAGCGGCAATGTGTGGTTTACCACCCTTGAGGGGGACTCGCTTGGGGTTGTAGAAAAGGATCCAGCCTCTCCTTCGGGATACAAGATTGCAAACTTTGACCTTGGAAACGGGACGGGGCCTGCAGGCCTCTATCTCAGCGGGGGCTCGGTGTGGGTGACTGAGATTACCTCGCAGAAGGTGGTCCAGTATTCCATATCTGAAGAAAACGGAACTGTTCGTGGCATCTCAAAGGTAAGGGCGATGCCTCTAGACAACCAGACCCAGCTCTCGGCACCGACTGACCTTGTAGTGGGAAACGACTCGGTCTGGCTCACGGAGCATGGGACAAGCTTCCTGACGGAATACCTGCTTGGGGAAAACAAGGTGATAAGGTATCCTACCTCGCAGAACGCATTCCACGCGACCACACTTCCATTCTGGCTCAGGGAGGCCGGTGGGGGCAAGTACCTGTGGTTCAACGAGCACGAGGGAAACAAGCTTGCGTTTTTTGATGTTGAAAACAAGACTATGATAGAGTACGACATTCCATCGAGGCCAAAGGATGGCTACCTGACATACCCGCTTAACATAGCGACAGACCCCAACGACGGCATGATACTTTGGTTCTCCGAATGGAACACTGACAAGCTTGGCAGGATTGATGGCCACACCCAAGTCCCGTTTTCCATCTCGGCTGGTTCAAACGTGGTTGCTCTTAGCACTGACGCGACAAAGGACACATCTGTCAGCCTACGGGTAGACGGGACTAGCCCGTACAGCCAGAACAAGGTTTTTCTTAACGCCTCAAGCTCGATGGAGCCAGCCGCAGGGTTTGGCAACGTGGACGTTCGTATCGTGCCAGACAGTTTGGACCTTTCGTCTGGCCATGACGCGAAGATACTTCTTCGAAACTATTCTGCGCCGCCTGGGAACTATACCCTGGGGGTGAGCGTTTCAAACGGCGCGGTTACAAAGACAATCTTTCTTGATCTTGTGGTACCTGCTGGCTAGTTCTTGAAAAACTTTGGAGAGACAATCTTCTTCTCAATTGCGTATTCTTTGATCTCGTCAAGCCTCATTTCCTCTATGATGAAATGGATGTAGTCCTCCTTGAATTGCGGAAGTGGTCTCTTCTCGCCGATTGCAGAGTCGGAATATTCTTCGGCAGGGGGCTGGGTTCCAAGGCGCTCATCGCACAACTTCTTTAGGCCATCCAAGGTGAATTCCTGCAGGAGGGAGTATTTTGCCGCAAGTTCCTCCTCAAATATCCTGTCTTCCATCTCGATTGACTTTTTTATCTTGTAGATTTCTTCCATGTTTTTGGAAGGGCCTTCTGATTTTTTCCTGTCAAAAAATTTTCCAAAATTCATCTGTGCTGTGGGACTTTTTTCTGCTTGAATATAATTCAATCAGAACAGTCCCAAAAATTTTGGGGCGAATGCTTGTTTTAAATGCTAAAAAAACCCCGCAGCCTAAGCAAGATTCTGTAACACACAAGGGCTGCAATT
This sequence comes from Nitrosotalea sp., assembly GCA_035252645.1. GTDB lineage: Archaea > Thermoproteota > Nitrososphaeria > Nitrososphaerales > Nitrosopumilaceae > Nitrosotalea. The sequence continues at coordinate 108,013 of DATFCV010000057.1, forward strand.
CCAATCGACAGCATCACCACTCCAGCAAGAAGGGCCCAGAATCCATAGTCGGGGCTTGTTGATGGATTTGTATAGGTGCCCAAGACCTCGACAAAGGCCAATATCAGGGCTCCTGACGCTATTATAAGAAAGTCGACGTTGTGATTGCACCAGTTAGCTAGTCTTCCTCTCTGAACACCTATCATCTCTCAATTCCGCCTCGTTGAGAATGTTGAAGACTACGTCTTTTGGAATCTCCCGGCCTTCTGAGACGCTTGCTGTGTGTAGATAAAGCACGGTCATATGGTACTATGCCACGAAATGGTTGATAACCTTCACTAACAAATTCTCAGAAACTCTTTTACGGTACAGGGCTCTCTTTCATACTTAAATAAGATCCATGCGTACTAGATGTATGTCTCAGGCAATTGAGGCAGAATACGACGAGTTCCTAAAGGACATAGAAACCAAACTTCAGAAGATTGAACCCGGACTTGCGATGCAGGCAATGTATTATGAAAGAAAGTTCACTGACGTGGAGCCCCATGGCGAGATCATTGTGAAATACAGGGAAGGCATCGATCTCGACCAGAAGAGATTTGGACTGGCAAAATACGGATTTGAGATGGCCGTAAAAGACCACCAGATGCTCGAGGTCGTAGGGTTGATGACCCTGGGCACAGTATACGAGATCTCAAAAGATCCCGACGTGGAAAAGATCAGCGGAACTGTATCCTGCGCTTCATACTAGGGGATAGGTAGCGGTATCTCCTCTGCCCACCGTACGGTATGCCCAGCCGTGCGTAGAACACCTAATTGATATATATAGTTCAAGTTTGTACCCCTATCCAGTGCCTCAAACAAAACCTATAGTAGACATTGTAAATGTGGTTGCTTCGGCATCCGTTGACCAGAAAATCGATCTTGTTGAGATAACAAAGACCTTCCCAGATGTGGAATACCATCCAGAACAATTCCCCGGCCTTGTCTTTAGGCTCAAGTCTCCAAAGACTGCGACGCTTATCTTCAGCTCGGGAAAGATGGTTTGTACCGGATCCAAGTCGGAGGACGCAGCTATAAACGCGGTAAGGACTGTAGTCCAAAAGCTCCGCAAGGGGAAGATCAAGATAAAAAATGACCCAGAGATTACAATTCAAAACATCGTCGCATCGGTAAGCCTAGGAGGCAAGGTGCACCTTGAGCGGGCGGCTCGAAGCCTTCCAAGGTCAATGTACGAGCCGGAACAATTCCCGGGCCTAATCCACAGGATGCTTGACCCGCGCTCCGTGGTGCTGATATTTGCATCAGGCAAGCTTGTATGCACAGGCACCAAGAAAGAGTCAGAGGTATACAGGGCAGTCCACAACCTCCACACGCTGCTTGAAGAAAAGAAACTGATGGAATACGAGTAGGCAAGTGGAAAAAATCCCCGATTTTAAATAATCACGCACTTTTCTTTCTAGAGGCAAAGCTGCCTCCAAAGGAGATTGCAAGGTTTGCAGCAAGCGAGATTACCGCGATATATATCGGGCCAAGGGCCGTGTTAAATAGTGAGACAGTCATGGGACCAAAGTTGTTGGCATCCTCTACCATGTAAATGCCGGAACCTATGCCGACGAGCAGGCCTATGATGAGGGGCGCCCTTTTTAGCGATTTGACATAGAGGCCGCAAAGTACGGAGGGAAGTATCTGTGCAATCAGAATCCCGCCGAGAAGCTGGAGGGAGATTGCATATGTTGCAGGCACCAGGAAGACAAAACCCAGTGCGACGAACTTGAATGCCGTGGAAGAAATTTTTGTTATCCGAATTTCAGAACTGCCCGTGAGGTTTGGGCGGAACTCCTTGATTATGTTCCTAGTGAGAAGGTTTGCCTGGGCCATTGCCATGATTGCAGCCGGCACAAGACCGCCTACAAATATTCCCAGCAGCGCAATTCCGGAGAACCAGCCCGGCATGGTGAACATTATCAGGGACGGGACTACCAATATGCCTCGTGAACTCTCGGGGAAACCCGAGAGAAACTTCATCGCGTCCGGTACTGCAAACACAAGTATTCCCATCAGCGCAAGCACTGCAAGTCCCACGCCGTAGAGCGGGAGAAGAGCAGTGCTCCTCCTCAGCTTCTCGGCACTCTCTGAACTTAGGACGCCGTTTATTGCATGGGGGTAGAGATAGAGGGCAAGGGCGCTTCCAAGTATGAGGGTTGCATAACCGGGCACTAGGGCCGACGGGAGTGTGACGTAGCTTGCCTTGGCCTGCGAGAACGCATGGCCAAAACCCCCTATGCTAATCGGCACTACGATTATGACAGCAAGGACGGTGGCCCAGATGAGGATGTCCTTGAATACTGCCGTAAGGGTAGCACCCCTCAGGCCGCTGGTGTAGGTAAAGGCAGCCAGAATTATGAATGCAATCAGCAGGGAAATCTCCTCCACCATCTGGGCGTTTGCAACGCCTGCAAGCATTACTGTGAGAACTGCCTGCATGCCAACTATCTGGAGCGCAATGTAGGGCAGCTCGGCCACGATTCCTGTGATTGCTATCATTATGGCAAGCGTCCTGCTCGAAAACCTGTCCCTTACAAAGTCGGACGCCGTGATGTATCCCCTTTCCCTTGCAAGGGTCCAGAGCCTCGGCATGGTGACAAGGGCCACTCCAAAAGTGAGCATTACGTACGGGATTGCAAAAAAGTAAAGCGCTCCCTTGGCAAAGACCCCTGAGGGTATGGCTACAAAGCTGTAAGCCGTGTAGAGGTCTGCCCCTATGAGGAAGAAGACCAGCGTAGTTCCAAGCTTCCTTCCGGCAAGGGACCACTCGTGGACGTGGTTGAGGTCTCCCCTCCTCCAGTACTTTCCGTAAAAACCAAGCACGATGAACATTATGAAAAGGACCACAAAGGCGGTGGTCGCGTCTGCGCCGATCATTTGCGTGCCTCCGCCAGGCGTGCATAGGCCATGTAAAATGCGGCCGAGACAAAAAGCCACAGCGTCTGGAACCAGTAGAAAAACGGCATGCCGAAGAGTTCCGGCGCCTCCCTGTTGTAAATTGGGACCCCCAAATCTATTGCTATTGGGATGAGGACCAAGACTGCAATCAGGATGTACCTATTCTTTGAGCCCATGCCCCATGAGTGGTTCGGTGGTACGGATTTAAGGCTTGAGAAATGGCATTACTACTTTCTTTTTCGCTTTTTGCCTAGGGCAAGCATGAACATGGCGCTCTTGTTTTGCGAGTGGGGCCCAAAAAATTCCACAACCTCGTCATCGTAAAAGGTAAGGCCAGTTGCTCCAATGCCTACTGCATATGCTGCAAGGTACATCTTTCCTGCAGTGATTGATGCATCAATCTGGGCAGCCCTGTAGCCGCGGTTGCCAAGCCTTTCCAAAACGCCATGCAGGTCTGACATGAAAAAAATTGTTGCTGCGGCGTCGTATGGCAGCATTTGGTCAAGGCCCAGATGGCCTGACGCATCGCGCAGGTCTCCGGGCTTCAACATGTCAAGTGAGCCGGCCTGCCTGTCGTAAAAATATGCGCCGGACTTGAGGCCCTCTACTGAGTTTGCAATTAGGTACATGTCTGTTGCAACGACAAAGTCAGAGGGAAAGCCCGTGGTTGACCTGCCAAGTATTGCCGACATCTGTGCAAGCGATATTGGATCATGCGAGAACTTGCGGGTGGAACCGCGCCTGATTATTGTGCTTTCAAGGCTCTCTCTAGAATTGGCCTCCGGTCCGAGGCTGTTTTTTGTGGGCGGGAATTTGCATGGCATTTCATCGCTTCTCCATTTGGCAACCTCGCCAGCAGAAAGTGACGACGACTCGTGCATCTCCAATATGGCCTCAGGAACGGTTGCAAACTCTGCAGGTTCGACCTCGGGGGTTTTGCCAAGGGGTGGGCTGGGTGGTGCGACCTTTGATGTGCGGCCAAGCGGCAGGATGGCAATTGCCGCTTCCTTCCTCCCATCGATTCCTAGAATCTGGTTTACCTCAGAGTCGGAAAATCCAAGGACCACCTTGCAAGGAACCTGGCCTGTTCCTGCTAGCGCAAGCGAGTTTGCAAGGATGACGCCGCAGTCCCAGAAAGCATGCCTGTACTCCCTTGCCTGATACTTGACGGCATTGCGCTGGAAAACATCCGTGAAGACCAGGGAAACCGGCGAGCCTGAGACCGAGGGCTCGCTTGCGGTGGCTTGCGCAAGGGCCTTTCGGTAATCTCCAGTTCTAACCGTGGAAAGCGAGTTGTCCTCGGGGTTGTAATGGTAAACGCCTGCCTCTAGGCCCTGAATCGTGCCGCAGACAAGATATGCCTCGATGTGGTACAGGGCTCCAGTGCACGGCGCGGCCCTGAACTCCACCTTTCCAAGCGGCTGGCCAAAATCTATTGTCTTTGTGATGCCGCAGGAAAAATAAAGAACCTTTGAGACAAGGTCGGCATCCGGTACAAAATCCCCGTCTTGCTTTGTGATGGCAGAAATTGCGTCAAGCGCAGAAACGTTTCCCGGGCTCTTGTTTGGTGACAGTCTTATCCTGGAGGGGCTCTTGTATAGTTTGTAAGGGATGGGTCTGTTTGCTGCATTGTACCTGTGGAACTGGTCAAGGAGGACGCCGTTTGGGTGCTTGGTGCCGTTATGGTACGTCCATGTTGCCTCTGTTTCGTAATTTTTCAATCGTTATCAAATAAGGTGGCACTTGCAAACTGTCATAAAGGTTTGTCAGTGGGGAAATTGATGCAGGTGTTTTCCAAATAATTCAACCGTCAAGTTAACAGAGCCTGAACGATTATTACCCGTGAGACAAAATGATAGCCTGTGTCATTAAACGAAGAACTGATCTCTGATATCATGAAAGCAAAAGGCCTGAACTTTGTGCTCCAGGTAGGGGAAAAATCGTTTGATCTGGAAAACGTCTCGGTCGCAAAGTCAGAGGTGCCTGTGCGCAAGCCCACAACAAGGGGCGGTGTGTATTTTGCTGACGTCATGGCCTACAAGATAAGGGCAACGACCAGGGACATGTCAATTCTCGAACTACTTCCCAAAATAATGCTCGGACCCAACACAGAGTTCCAGCCTGTGGAAGTGAGGACAAGCATGCCAGCCGACGGCGGATCAAAAGAAGCAGTCCTTGTGGCACACGTTTCCAACACAGTGAACACAAAGGAGAAGGTGGAGCTCAACATGGTAGTAGACGGCACCAAGCCCTGACTGAAACCCAAGCAAAACCAACTTATAATGCGCGCAAAAGGCTTGTACATGCACAAGTTCGCTATTGCTTTTTTGATAATATTGTTCGGCCTCCCGCTTGCCGGGGCATTTGCAGATTCTACCGGGTTTACAGCGCCGGTCATTGTAAGCTCTCCGGGTGGCAACTCCACTATACCGCAGCTTGTAGTTTCTGGAAACAACGTTTACCTTGGGTGGGTGGACCGCACTGCCGGCCAGTTTGGAGCAAAAATTGCGCATAGTTCTGACGGTGGGGCCTCGTTTGGACATGAGGTCAACCTTGGCAGCATAGGGGGCGCAATAGACAACATCAGGATTGCGGGCTCGGGCGGGGCTGTTGTGGCAGTATGGCAGTCGTTTTCGGCAAACAAGTCATCCATCGCATTTGCAAAAAGCACCGACAATGGCACCACGTTTGGCCCGCCAGTTCAGATTAGCAATTCTACTAGGGACTCGGCCTTCCCACAAGTGGCAGTAAGCGGAAGCCACGTCTATGTGGCATGGCTTGACAGGACGGAGGGCGACATCACAAACGTCGTATTTGCAAAAAGCGACGACGGCGGCACCACGTTTGGCACACCTGTCTCCATAACCTCGCACGCGGGAACCTCTGGAATTCCAAAGATTTACGCAGATGGGAGCAACGTCTACCTCCTTTGGGAGGACAACGGGGAGAAGAACTTTGAGATCTTTCTTGCATCAAGCAGCAACTCGGGAAACACGTTTGATCTGCCTGTAAACATAAGCAACGATGCTGGAAACTCCGGGACTCCTCAGATGTCAGTTAGCGGGAAGAACATCTATGTGGTATGGATGGACGACTCCTCGGGACACTATGCGGTTATGCTCTCCAGGAGCACTGACGGTGCCCAGACCTTCTCAAACCCTGTCGACCTGAGCCAGAGCAAGCAGGACTCGGGATATCCGCAGATTGCATCTGACGGAAGCAATGTCTATGTCGCATGGACTGGGACGATAACTGAGAAAAACTATGACGTTTATTTTACAAAAAGCACTGACGGCGGGCAGACCTTTGGGCAGCCACTTGACATTTCTAACAGTCCGGGCGCTTCGGGCTGGCCACAGGTGGCTGCGACAGGAAACGTCTACGTGAGCTGGGTTGACAACTCGCCTGGTCCATACGACGTCTACATTACAAAGAGCACAGACGGCGGTGCCTCCTTTGGCCAGCCAGTCGACGTAAGCAACAGCGTCGGAGGCACGTGGTATAACCAGATGGTCGCAACACCAAATACCGTATACTTGTCGTGGCTGGGGGTGGGACAGAACAACAGCCAGATAACCTTCTCAAAGAGCACCACTTTTGTACCAGAGTTTGGGGGAGTGGCCTCCATTGTACTGGTACTTTCAATAATATCCGTAGTCGTGCTGTCCCGCAGATACGGGCAATTGCACTTTTGGTAGCAGTACGGGCAGGTCGTGCATCATAATTCTGAATACTTGAAAATTTCCCAAGAGGTGGGCATCTGGGAAAATTCATCATGCTCTGAATACTTGATTGACATGTACGAATCAAGAAGCCCTCCTGAAAAAACCCCGTTGAGGAACATGCGGTCACTTTTTAGGTGGTCAAGCGAGTCCTTGAGGCTGGCAGGCAGCGGCATTATCTTCAAATCGCGCCTCTGTGCATCAGTCATTTTGCAGACATCGCCTTCCACCGGATCGCCGGGGTCCAGCTTCCTCCTGATTCCGTCAAGGCCTGCCATTATCAGCGCGCTCTCAAGGAGGTAGATGTTTGCTGAGGAATCCGGTACGCGATATTCTATCCTTTTTCTCCTCTCGTTGTTCATGTCTGAACGCGGGACCCTGACCGCGGCGCTACGGTTTCCTATCCCCCAGCAGGCGTAGACTGGAGCCTCATAGCCGGGTACAAGGCGCTTGTATGAATTGGTGGTCGGGTTGGAAATTGCGCACAAGGACGATGCGTGGTCCAGGATCCCGCCAACATAGTATCTTGCTAACTGGCTCAGGCCGGACTTTTTTTCGTCCGGGTCATGCATTGCATTGCGGCCGTCTTTTGTCCAGAGGCTTTGGTGCATGTGCAGGGCCGATGCGTTGTCGCCAAAAATTGGCTTGGGCATGAATGTGGCAATTTTGTTTTTTCGCTCGGCCTTTACCTTGGCTAGGCTTTTTATTGTGACAACACTGTCGGCAGCCTCCAGAGTGTCTCCATAGTGGATGTTTATTTCGCACTGTCCCATTGTGGCAACCTCGTGGTGCTGGGCTTCAACCTTTATGCCAAAATGCCTGTACAGGTCATCACAAACATCCTTCCTCAAACCGTTCAGCGAGTCTAACGGCTGGGCTTGGTAGTAGCCAGACTTGAGGTGCCTTGCAGCATTCCGCTCATTAAAGGTCGAGAGTTCCGACTCGAAGGCGTCCCGTATCATGTTTGTTTTGTAGCATCCTTCTGCAGGTGATGGCTTGTTGTTGACCACGTCAAATACAAAAAATTCGACTTCTGGTCCCCAGAATGCCTTTTCGAGTCCGAACTTTGTTATCTCAACCATGGCTTTCTTGCATATGCTGCGCGAATCCCTGTCATAGGCTTGGGCGGAATTGGATTGGGGGTCGCGCTGGACAATGTCGGCAAACATCCTCGCGTTCTTCCTATTCTTGCTGTCATAATCTGACGGTAAGATTCGGAAAGTGCCGGCATCTGCCAAGAGGGAGACGTCTGACTCGTCCACTGTGCCAAATCCCATGATAGAGCTCGAGTCAAGCTTGTCAAAGCCGTCTCTCAGCTGCTGCTCCGTTATGGCGTATCCGGGAATTCCAACGCTGTGGAGTCTGCCTAATATGTCGACAAACCAGAGCTCGACAAAGGCCAGTTTTTCTTTTGTAATTTTCTCGACTACTGTCTCACTAGCAGTTTTCATTTTCAAGTGGGGCTATAATCTACGGGGGTCCACCGCCAGCCGTGCTGGCCGCGTTGCCTGAAGTGATTTCTTTCTTTGTTATCCTTTCAAATTCCTTTTCAAAGAAGAACTTGTCCCCTTCGAAGGGCTTGAGGCTGTCGAGCCATATTGCATTCCCGTCGTATTTTGCAAGGAAGGGCTTCTGGACCCAGCTTGGGTTCCTTCCCTGCAGGAACCGCAGGACTATTGCCTTCACCCGTCCGATCTTTGTAACTCCAAGAATCTGGATCTTGCCTGGGGTGGCCGACATGCTTGGTCCGCGTACTGTCCTTGCAAGACCGCTTACGATCTGGTATGCGTCCCTGAAAATTTCCTGTGCCCTCACTAGGGGGACTCCGAAATAGTGCTGCGCGCCGGTGTCCCTTACGATGAACATGTAGTATGGTATAAGTCCGAGTGCGACCTGTTTTTGCCACATTTCTGCCCAGATCTTTGGATCGTCGTTTATGTGACGCAGTATGGGCGACTGGGTCCTTATCTGGGCTCCCGTTTTCTTTCTGATGCGAAGTATGGCCTGTTTTATTGCGTCCGTGGAAAGCTCGACTGGGTGGTTAAAGTGCGCCATCAATGCTAGGTGGATGTTGCTAGCCGACACGTTCTCAAACAGCTCCAGCAGGTCATACGAATCCTCATCGGTTATGAACCTGTAGGGCCAGTAGGAAAGGGATTTGGTGCCAATCCTTATGGTCTTAAGGTTTGGAAGTTTTGCCTCGAGCATCGAATTGATGTAGACTGCAAGTATCTTGCTTTTCATGATAAGCGGGTCTCCTCCCGTGAACAGCACGTCGGTTACTTCGGGGTGCTCCTTTAGGTATTGGACTAGGTGTTGCACCTCCTGTGTGGCAAACCTCAGCTCGTTTATTCCAACAAACTGCGGCCATCTAAAGCAAAAACTGCAGTATGCGTGGCATGTCTGTCCCTGGCTTGGGAAGAACAGGACGGTTTCCTTGTACTTATGCTGCATTCCGTAGAGCTTGGTGCCGTCACGAAGTTCCGGAACGTTGTATTCAATCTGTCCAGCGGGATGTGGGTTTAGCTGCATGCGTATCTTGTTTGCAATTTTTTGGATCTCCTTCTTTTCGGCTTTGTTCCTAATGGCCTCGGCCATCTTGTTGAAGTGTCGGGGTTTTAGCATGTCCCTTTGTGGGAATGTGAGGATGAACATGGGGTCATTGGGCACGTTTTTCCAGTTGATTAGGTTCTCTACCACATAGTTGTTAGTCTTGAAGGGGAGGACATTTGCAACAACCTCCATCTCAAACTGCATCTGGCTTGGCAGCTTCTTGACTTGCGGAATCTCCCTAAAGTTTGATAAAGCATATGATATGTAAGACGGGGAATGAAACTCTCCCCAGAAATAGTCTGCCCGCTGTCTCTCCATTTTCTACTAATGTGTTTCATCGTTGTTAAGTGTTGTCCAAAAAAAATAAAAATGATAAATTTCGGGCGTAAAAAAATTACGAACCGGGTTGGAAATTATTTTACTCGTTAATTTTAAAAATTTTAGGGGGGTGTGAAAATAGTTCTGTATTGGTAACATGACTCTGGATTTTTCTTAGAAATGCATCTCAGTGTGCGGTTGTGCCTTTCTCGAGAAACTCAATTAGGCCGCACCTTGTCTTTGTTTTGAGGTCCACAAACGCGATTTTCCTCTCGTCAAAGCCCTTCTCGGGGCTGACAAGGAGGACTGCTCCCTTTTTCACCATCTTGTCCACCTCCGCCTCAATGTCCTCCACCTCAAAGCAGATGTGGTGTATTCCTCCACCTGACAACGAAAACTCTGAAATACCAGAATCCTCCGATTGCGGCTCGATTAGCTCAAGAAAAGGTTCTCCAACCTTCAGGAAGCAGACGTTTACCTTCCTTGTGGCAACGGGCATCGGGAGGCTTATGCTCTGGAACTCGATGAAATTACGCAGCTCGCCTAGCGACTCTTGAATGCTTGGTACAACTATTCCTATGTGGTGAAGCCTCATACTTGGATGGCAGTCCAAGGTGCAATAAAAGGGCAGTTGCCGCAAAATTCTAAAATTCGGCCGGGGTAAACATGGCATGGTAACGGCGCAGTTTCGCAAAGGGAAAAAGTACTATTTCTGCGACGAGTGCGGCTTTGGATACGAGGAGCCACACACGGCCAGCCAATGCCAGGAGTACTGCCTTAGAAACAACAAGTGCTCCGGGCAGATCACCAAAAAGGCACTCTTCAGATAGCCTCGTTTACTTTTATATTGATAGTAGGATCAAAAAAGGGCGTTGTTGGAAAAACTAGTCAAGGATTCAAAGGCCCTGGAAAAGGCCATCTCAGGCGAAGAGCTCACGTACGATGACGGCCTTGAACTCATGTCCTATGACAACCTCTACATGCTTGGGGCTACTGCCGACCTTGTAAGGCAGAAGCTTGTAGGAAACACAGTTACATTTGCGGCATCGTATTATCTGAATTACACAAACGTCTGTGCGGCATCCTGCCAGATGTGCGCCTTTTACAGGAAGGGAGGCGAGAAGGACGCCTATACTCTGACTCCAAGTGACATCGAGGCGCGGGTGGGCAAGGCAAAGGAGATGGGGGCAACAGAGGTGCACATTGTGGGGGGATTCCACCCTGACCTTCCTCTGGAGTATTATGAGGAGATGTTCCGCACAATAAAGAAGAGTCATCCGGAGATGAACATCAAGGCGCTGACTGCTGCTGAGGTTTTCTTCCTCTCTAAACTGACGAAAAATTCTGTAAAGGAAGTCTTACTTAGGCTCAAGGCAGCAGGCCTTGATACAATGCCTGGCGGCGGGGCCGAACTTTTCCACCCTGACATCAGGGGTAAGATAGTGAGGGGCAAGTGCTCGGGCCAGGAGTGGCTTGACACTATAGAGCAGGCCCACAACCTTGGGATCAAGTCCAACGCGACCATGCTCTTTGGCCACATTGAAAAGCCAGAGCACGTCATAGACCACCTAGTAAAACTGCGGGATGTACAGAAAAGGACGGGGGGATTTATCACGTTCATACCACTCAAGTTCAGCCTTGAAAACACCGAGCTTGAAAAGGCGGGGCTTGTCAAGGCGGAAAGCCCGTCGACCTATGACCTGAGGATAATTGCAGTGTCAAGGCTCATGCTTGCACAGCAGCTGAACAACATCTCGGTCTACTGGGTTGCTCTTGGAAAGAAACTTGCACAGGTAGCCCTCACATACGGAGGAAACGACATGGTTGGCACTGCGTTTTCAGAGGAGATTTACAGAGCCGCGGGAAAGGGGACAAACTCATCGATTCTTGAGCTTGCCAAGACGATAAAGGAGATTGGAAGGCAGGCCGCGCAACGCGACACGAAATTCAATATTCTCAGGACGTTCTAGGCCCGATTAACGGTTATTTAGGAGGCGCTACAAAACCGGATCAATGGACAAGCGGGTTTTTTTCCTCGGCATCTCAATGCTTGCAGTCGGGGGAATTTCTTGGTACTACTTTAACTCAAACCAGCCGATGGGGACATCTGGCATGACCGAGGACCAGACAAGCCAGTTCAACGAGCAGGTTGCAGTCAACATCGGCCTGCAAAACATCACAGGGATGGTGGCAGGCATGGGCTTTTTCATAGCCCTCATAAGCATAGGGCTCAGGCGAAGAAGGAAGGGAGAGCCCGGCAAGTCTATCACACAAAAGCCCGCACAGACCTAGGCAAACTTTAGCTCAAAATCCGATACGAGGCCCTTTTCTATGGCGAACTTGAAGAGCGTCCTGATTGCCTGCTCGCCTAAAATGCCCATCTCGATTGTAACGTCATTTACGTACATCCGTACGAACCTCTCGATTAGGTCGCGGGGCTGGCCCCTGCTGTACTGCATCGCATAGTCAAGGGCATCTGAGACATGAGCCATCCCATAGATTATGGACTCGCGGAAATACTCGTCAAACTTCTTTACCATGTCGGGACCTAGCCTGCTGCTCATCACATTTATTCCCAGTGGGACGGGAAGGCCGCCGGTGCTGTTTCGCCACCAGTCTCCTGCATCGAGGATTTTTTTCAGGCCGCTCTGCTCGTACGTTATCTGGGTCTCATGTATTACAAGCCCTGCGTCTACCTTTCCCTGTGATACCGCATCAGGTATGTCGCTGAACTTCATCTCTACATAGTCAAACTTGCCAAGCATGAGCTGCAGTAGCAAAAAGGCCGAGGTCATCTTGCCAGGGATTGCTATCCTTGAGCGCCTCAGCTGGTCTGCTGACATTTCCTGCTTTGCAATTACAATCGGGCCGTAACCCTTGCCAAAACTTCCGCCGCTTCGCAATATGGTATAGTCATTGAGGTATGCGCACGCATGTGCGGAGACTGCGGTGACGTCAAGCTCGTGTGAAAGGGCTCGCTTGTTGAGGGTCTCGATGTCTTCCACCACCTGCTTTACGGCAAAGTGCGGAGACGAGACCTTTCCTGTAAGCATTGCGTAAAACATGAATGCGTCATCCGAGTCTGGGGTGTGTCCGACGGTGATTTCCATACGGTAGCATTTTTAGCCCTATAATAAAAATCACTTGCGTGGGAACGATAGACGCGTTTGAAAAAGAGATTGGGATGCAGCCTGATCTTGTGAAAAATTTTGTGCCTCAAAAAATGCTTGGACCAAAAAAGCAGGCAAGGTCAATCTTCTGCGGCACCGGCGACTCGTTTGCGTCCTCGCTTCTTGCCCAGGCCTTCTCCATGCACGGTGCAAGGGCACACGACCCGCTTGACCTCATAAAGAACAGGAGGCTCCTTTCAGGGAGGGACCTCTACCTGGTATCGATATCTGGAAATACTATATCAAACATCAGGCTTGCAAAGATTCACGGCAGGGCAGTCGCCATAACCTCACAGCCCAAAAGCAGGCTTGCGGAGGAATGCGGCAGGGCCATCCATCTCAAGTTCTGCTCTACAGGCGTGCAGACTGCCGGGAGCTCTAGCTTTCTTTCAAGCGCCCTGACATGCATCTCGCTTGTCTCAAAGGTTAAAGTTGGCAACGCATCCAGGATTCTTCAAGAGGCAAGGAGGACGGCAAAAGGAATCAGGCTGCACGGCAAGGTTTTCGTGCTTGGGAACCTGCAAACCTTTCCAGTTGCCATGTTCTGCGCGGCCAAGCTTTACGAGGTCCTGGGGGCCGACGCGCACTATGAAAGGATAGAGCAGTTTTCACACATGGGACTCTTTTCTGCAAGGCGGGGAGATACAGTGCTTCTCTTTGAGGAAAGCAGCCCGCACAGCGAGAATCTTGTCAAGGCACTACGGGGTTGCGGCCTTGCGGTGAAAAGGGTTGGGCTGGAACGTGGCAGCCAGCTTGACAAGGTCGTGTTCTTGATCTTCGTGTCAGAACTTGTCGCACTCTACTCGGCACGGCGGAAGAAACTTGGGGAATGTTTTTTCATTGAAGAAAATGGATTGCGAAAAGCCAGTTCTTCAATGATCTATTAGTTTTCTCAAAAATTCTTCTAAACGCTTAATAGAGGCTTGGAAAGGATTTAGCTAAAACATGAAATACAAGGCGACCGAGCAGATTCTGAAAATTATCGGTGACAAGAAGCACATCAGGAACTTTGGTGTGATTGCTCACGTGGATCATGGAAAGACCACCATGAGCGACAGCCTTCTTGCATCTAGCGGAATTATCAGCCCCTCGGTGGCAGGCCAGGCGCTAGCTCTTGACTCGATGAAGCTAGAGCAGGACAGGCAGATGACCATCGTTCAGGCAAACGTTACACTTCTCTACGAAAAGGACGGCGAGGAATATGTAATCAACATGATTGATACCCCCGGCCACATCGACTTTACGGGACGTGTCACAAGAAGCCTTAGGGCAATTGACGGCGCCGTAGTAGTATCGGACTCGGTGGAGGGGATAATGACCCAGACTGAGACCGTCACGCGCCAGGCACTGGAGGAGCGTGTGAGGCCAGTCTTGTACATCAACAAGATTGACCGACTCATCAAGGAGCTCAGGCTTACACCTGACAAGATGCAGGAATGGCTTCTTGAGATTATTACCAACTTTAACAGGCTAATTGACATTTACGCCGAGCCTGAATACAAGGACAAGTGGAAGGTTAGCATCCAGGACGGAAGCGTCTCATTTGGTTCTGCAAAGGACAGGTGGGGCTTTAACTCTGACGTGATGAAGAAGAAGGGGATATCGTTTAAGGACATTTATGCTGCATACTCGGAAGGCGGCGACATCAAGGCGCTTGCTGAAAAGGCACCACTTTATGACGCCGTGCTTGGGATGGTCGTAAAGCACCACCCCAACCCTGCCGATGCCCAGAAATACAGGATTCCGAAAATCTGGAAGGGCGACCTAGATTCCGACATAGGCAAGGCGCTCCTAAACTGTGACGACAACGGCCCTGCCGTGATGATGATTGTAAACATGACTGTAGACCCAGCGGCTGGACCTGTTGCCATCGGAAGGCTCTTCTCAGGAAGACTCAAGGACGGAGACAGGATACACATCATAGACAGCAAGAGGGAGGGAAGGATCCAGTCTGTCAACTTTTTCATGGGAAACCAGAGGGAGATGGTGGGCGAGCTTGCGGCGGGAAACATTCCGGCGCTCCTTGGCCTTGAGCATGCAAGGGCTGGACAGACAATTTCCACCGTTGCAAACGTGCCGACCTTTGAGGGAATACAGTATGTGTCAGAACCCGTCGTCCAGATTGCGGTAGAGCCCAAGCATCCAAAGGACCTTCCAAAACTTGTCGAGGCGCTAAACAGGATTACAATCGAGGATCCGAACTTGCAGGTAAAGATTAACGAGGAAAGCGGAGAGACGGTTATAGCAGGAATGGGCGTGCTGCACCTTGAGATTGCAACCGCGCTGATTGCGGACGCCAAGGTGGACATTGTAACGTCGCAGCCGCTCATCAACTACAGGGAGACAATTCGAAACGCTGCAGGACCTGTGATGTCCAAGTCTCCAAACAGGCACAACAAGATCTTCATGAAAGTCGAGCCGCTGGACGAGAAGGTCGCCGAAATGATAAGAAACGGCACACTGAACGAATACAAGGACAAGAAGGAGGTCCAGAAGATCCTCAAGGAGGCAGGATGGGACGGCGACGAGGCAAAGCGCATCATGAGGTTCGACACGAGAGGAAACGTGATGGTGGACGGGACAAAGGGTGTGCAGTTTGTACAGGAATCTACCGATTCTATACTTTCAGGATTTGACGATACCATGAAGGAAGGACCGCTAACAAGGGAGCAGGTGAGGGGATGCAAGTTCACGTTCACCCACTTTGTGCCCCACGAGGACCCGGCACACAGGGGCCTTTCACAACTTGGCCCAGCATCACGGCGCGCATGCATGGGCGCAATGCTACTTGCAAGCCCTGTTTTGCTAGAGCCGACACTTGGAATTGAGGTAAGGATTCCTCAGGAACTCATAGGCAACGTGGCCGGAGTCATTTCTGGCAAGAGGGGAAAGGTGCTAAACATGGAGCAGAAGGGAGTTGTAAACATCGTAACAGGGGAAATCCCGGCGTCTGAGACCTTCGACCTCTCGGAGGTAATGCGGGGACAGACGGCAGGAAAGGCAATGTGGAACACACACTTCAAGGCATGGACGCCCGTTCCAAACTCGATACTTGGCACAATAGTTGCAGATATCAGGAAGAGGAAGGGACTGAGCCCAGAGCCTCCGACAGCCGACGAGTTTATCGACAAAGAGTAAAAATGGAATCCCCCCGATTTGTGCGTGGGAATATGCTGGGTGTCTTCTCGTAAACTTTAAAGCTCCGAGTCTACCTGGGTCTACCATGGTCTACAAGGTAGTTTCCACAAAACTCGACGAAGAGGAACACACAAAATTAATCGAGGCATGCAACAATGATGGTGTTACACCATCTGCATTCATCAGAGACTCGATAATGCTGAGGTTAGACCCAGAGTTTCTGATGAAGAGAATAATTGAGAGGATGAATGCAGACGTGGAGTGGTTTGACAGATTGGCAGGAGAAGTCAATGAAAGACAATTTGAGCAGAGAAAAAAATCTGGAAAACTCACATTGGCAGATCTTTACAGAAGACTTGGCACATCTCCGAAACAAACTTCTAATTGAGAAAATGAAATAAACAATAAATATTTGAATTACGTCTTAATAGTCATGAATGGAGATGTAATCATATCATCTTTGATTACAGGAGCAATAACGTGGGGTCTTCCCTTCGGGTTAACTCGTTCTTTA
>DATFCV010000058.1:0-120845 GCA_035252645.1 Nitrosotalea sp.
GGATTTTCGTGTCGAGCATGTAGTTGAGGTAATTTTTGACACGCTTGACGTAGTTCCTTGCGACGCCTATTGTCATTTCCTTCTCTTCTATCATGAAATTGGCAAAGTTCTGCAAAATCTCGTAAATGGTATTCTCCTGGCTGTTGCCCTCAAATTTTCTCAGGCCTACGACAACATTTTCAGTCGATACATGGAACTTCCACTCGCAAAAGGCCTCAAAGTTGCCCAGTGCGGCCTTCTCGCATGCGATCGTGCCCTCCGAACTCTTTGGAATCTTGTCAAGGTATGTGCCCTTGTTGCGGAGGGAGTTTAGGAGGTCCATTCAGAAGAAAAGGAAGTTTTGAGATATTTAAGTTTCTGATTATACATCACAAATGATTGATGTACTATCCATTATCAATTATTGCAAACGAGTACGAATCCATTTCCTTTGGATTGTAGGCGAACGGGCTTGTCTTTTGGAAGGCCAAGATGTTCAATCATATCGGCCATGGTAGAGTCCTCCTGAAAGGCATAATTTGTTCCCTTGAACTCAACCGTGACGGTTTTTTTAGTAATTGCCTCCATCGGTTATATTAATAATAAATTATCTACTTTATATCCTTTATTATTGATTTGATCATCCGATCAGGTGATCACTATTCTGATTGTATTTATGTGCCCAAAACCGAGTCCTAAATGCAGCCAGGTTAGCCAAGCGGTACGGCGACCGCCTCGAGATCAAACACAAGGCAGCGGTTGTGCATCTGCACTCAGGGGTTCGAATCCCTTACCTGGCGCCTTTCTTTTAATTTGAAGAGACGCCAATTACCCATGTTACTTTGAGATTATCGTTCCTGCTTGAATTGTCGAGTTTTTTGGCACATTTCTACCCGGGAGAATTATTACCCCTGCACCTATAGCGCAGTCGCGTCCTATCACAGCTCCGAAATGCTCAAGTCCTGTAGACACAAAGTTATTGCCCAATCTGAATTTTATCGCTTCGTTGTTAAGAAGTAGGTTCGTGGTACCCACAAAAGCTCCCATCCAAGTATTCTGGCCAACTATGCTGTCCAAGATTACATCGTGATGAGAGATTTTGTTTTTTCCGGCCAGAACGGAACGCGCTATTTCACATCCAAAACCCACCATAGAATCCTCCCCAATGACACACTCGCGTACAAGATTTCCTGTGCCAATTTTGGAATTTTTACCGATGTATACTGGACCTGAAATCTTGGTGAAATCATCTATTGACACACCGTCTTCTATCACGCATGGTCCTTTAATAACTGCGGTATCAGAAATGAGTGCCTTTTCAGAAATCGAGGTAAACCTGACTTCGTTTCTAATGATTTCAAGCACTAATCTCAATATATCCCACGGATAAACAATGGGTTTTACCACATAACCAGATTCACTTACTAAAACCGCCGAATTGAGGGGGATTCGGAATGGATCCAAATCAGCGCATTCTTTTACATCACCATATTTCTGAATGTCAAGTGCGGAGAACGCGTTTTTGAGAAGGGCTGCCACGGAGGAAAACTCCCTTGGGAGGAATATTTGGTCAATCGATTTATCCTTCTGAAGGATTTTTTCGACGTTATAGACTATCAATGGCTTTCCCATCACAGGCAATAGCGATGCAAGAGATTCATCACCATTCCTCAGAAGATTTTCTGTCCAATGCTGATTGATCTCAAAAAGTATTGTCTTCTTTCTTTGTGGTTTCAGAATTTCAGTTGTGGCGGTTTGCATCATAACACATCCTAGGATTAGTCAATAGACCTTCGGATTATTGATTTCATTTTTTCTGAAATCTCCCCCATGTTCACATTGGTTATTCCAGTTTCACAGCTCGAGCAGATGGTAAATCCAGGAACGAAAAAGATGAAAATATTGACTCTCTCTCGAGTGATTGTAACAGCCCTAGCAAGGCCTAGATCGTCATTATGAAATTTTAGTAGCTCTCGTAGCGTCCTCAGCTCTGAGGACACCATTGTTATCTGATCGCTGCTCTTAAACAGGATGGACTTTCCCTCCTTCATCTTGCTTGATATGCGTGTCCCCTTTTCATCAATAACGATTACGTAACGCATGGCATCGCTTATTGCAAGTATCTCGTCTACAAGCTTCTCATAGTCAGTGGAAGAGTATTCCAGTATCTTTCCGGTGTTGGCGTCGATTTTGACTTGCTTGTTCTGTTTGTTTATCAGGCCTAAAGATACGTTGACTTTCCAAGTTTGACCCTCCAGTATCGCCTCCTTTACAATCACGTCAGAATGATGCTGCTCAAAGAACTTGGTGGCTATCATCGCCACCCTTCTTGAATCCAGATATATCTGCACACAAATATTCCTACGAATGCGGATAAAAGAGCATTGTAATAGTCTACTAGTACATTTTTACAACTAATTTTATTTTCTAAAGGTTTTTTCTTCAATCAAATGAAATTTTTCTTTGAGCATCAACATTTCCCCCAAGGTCATTTTCTTTGGCAATCTCCTCTTTTTTTAACAATATTTCCAGAAGAATTTCCTCGATTACTTTTTGCTGATTTGTGAGCTTCTTATATAACAACGATTCACTTTTTTGGTTCAGAAGCATACATTAGTTAGTTGATTTTAGCATCTTATTTCGATTTGCGTAGATGCTACTAGAAAAAAATCATAGAAGAGATGGCCTTGCAAATTTCCTGTGCGACAATCCGTAGTCCTTCCGCCTATCAACTGTCCATACCTTAGGGTTTAGACCACATTAGATCAAAAAGCATCCTTATAGAATAAATGAGCAGAATCGAATTACTCCAAAACGCCACTGCCCCTAACGGATAATCGTTTGAATTTCGTATATAAAACAAAAGTTCACCATCGCTTATCACAAAGCACAGGTTATCCCCCACCTCGTTTGGTGTTTTTTTAATTCGTAGGCGCTTTAACTCCTTTGCGACTTCACCCATAAGAGTCAAGTTAGAAACCAAGAGTCTAAGCCTTTTTCCTGATTTCTCAAGGGAGGCGAAGGCATCAGAATGATAAAAACCTAGAATATCCCTTTCCGGCCCTAGTATTTGGATGTCTTTTGAATTTTGTATTATTTCACACACCTTTGTCCGAATCTGGTGCGATCCTTTGAGAATTTGGAATTTATCATCCTTATCGGAATTTTTTTGGGCTAGAAAATCAGGTATCATGCGCCACAATGTGACCAGACCTTCACTACTCTTTTCCAAATTGTTTACGCGTTGTTTTTCAACATTAACCAAATTCCAAATCGCCTTTTCCAACGGGAGAGCTACAAACTTCATCGGATGCTGCATAGTAGAGTAGACCACACCCTTGTTCATGAGCGATTTCAGCAAATTATATGCCTCTGTCCGAGGAATTCTTAGATCTCTTACTATGTCAAATGCAGTTTTAGATCCATATTTCCCTAGATAAATATACACTTTCGACAGATTTGGGGTAAACCCAAACTGAGAGAGTTCTTTTTGTAGGTTTGATATTGGGTCCTTAAACTGTAATGCAGTTATAGAATCATAATCAAATAATGCCTGCTGAATAGGTTCGTCTTTCATATGCCACAATTTCCAACATGGTGCAAGACAATCAAGAATGGCTTAGTTTTGTCACACACCATCCATAGTTTTTCTGTATTAATATCAATGACAAAGTTCTTCTCATCCACTACAAATAGGTAATAATTTCAAGTATTTTAGGTTGAAGTGAATTCGTTTTAGAATGATGTTATGTATAGAAAATACGTATAGAAGTTTTATCTGTAGATTTTACAATTTTTTGATGCTTTGAATGGAGCTAATCTGATAATGTTACTCAAGGTTGAGGTTATTGAGAAATTTGTAGTATAATTTCTCTAGCAGAATCTTGGTCTAATGATTTAATATTTTGCTTCGAGTCGGATGCATGTCAGATGATTCAAGCCCTAATGAAAGAACAGTTCTCCAGCCATCGTTAGATGGTGAGATGGATGAATGGGCCATTGAGGAAGAAGATGAGTGGGGAATTGGTACTGAATAGAATTTTTTATTTTGGATAACTTTTCATTCTATTTTTGGAATATTTTCTAGTTAAAAAAATATAGAAGATTATTAGGCGATAAATAAATAAAATACCGCACTAACCAACTTGTGAAAATCCTAGCCATTGGAGCACACCCAGATGATATAGAACTGGGTTGTGGTGGTATGCTCATAAAAGCTGCCAGGGACGGCCATGAGGTTTACATGTATACTCTTACAAGAGGTGGTGCATCCGGAAATCCGAAGGAAAGAAGCGAGGAATTACGACGATCGGCACAGTTCATCGGGGCAAAGCATCTTTGGATAGATAACTTCGAAGATTCGAAATTAGGCATTTCAAGCGAGTTGATAAACCATATAGAATATTTCATTAACAAGGCAAATCCAGATTTGATTCTTACACATTCACAGGGTGACATTCATCATGACCACAGGGCAATAGCAGCCGCAACAATCGAAGCTGCCCGGTTTAACTCAAATGTACTCTCTTATGAAATCCCGTTGACGAGGCATTTCGATCCAAAGGTTTTCTATGATATATCTGATGTCGTATATGAGAAAGTGGAATTAATCGAAATCTTCTGGTCACAACAGAACAAGCTATATCTGAAAGCAAATGCCATCAAAGGGTTGGCCGAGTATCGAGCCCTCCAAAGCAGGTTAAATACAGGAGTAAAATATGCCGAAGCATTTGAAGTACTCAAAATTTGTTTTGATAAGAATTTCAAACTTTTAACAATACCCTACGATAGCATGAAAAACTCAAACCCCATTAGCAATATCAATGAAGTTTTGGAATTTGTCTAAAGGGAACCTTTATCGTTTTGCCAATATATGCCTCAACCAGATATTTTTGCAGAACAAAGTGTAATGGGGTGGGGCAACAGGGGATGGGTGGAGATAGTAGAGATGATTCTCGAAATATGTGAAAAAGGAGCCCTTAAGACTCACATAATGTACAAATGCAATCTGAACTCAAAACAAATAGCACAATACTTGCAGTTCCTCCAAAACCACAAATTGATTGAAGCCCTACGAGATTCCCCATCGTCTAAGAGGCCTCTTTTTAAAACAACCATACTTGGTGAGAAGTACATGGCTGCATACAAGCAGCTAGAAAATATATTTAAAAAAAACTAGGTCTGTATTGGTTCAATTTTTTTTCCTGCTATAAGCCCCATGCTTTCCGGGCCTATGTTGAAAAGGAGGTCCAGTATAGACAGATCCTTGACAAATGACTGCGATAATCTTTGAGGATATGGAATTGCCTCGTAGGTTTGATATTCAAATTTTACATGGTTTGATTCAAAAAGGCGTTCATCAAGATAGTTTTTACCCCCGATTCCAGAAACATACGTGTCGGCGCCAACAGCCTTACATGCATTGATCAGTCTTTCAGTAGAAGTACCTTTTACATTCAATTCCGATTCTCGGACAATTTCAATTTTGATTCCAAGCCACTCCATTGTTTTTTTAAGAGTTTCATAATCAAGATCAAACAACATTTCCCATTCTTTTTTATAAAGTTGGCCGAGATAATCACTATAGAGATGGAAGTATTTTGAATTTGCATAAGATTGCCGGATTTTTTTCCAATGGTTTTCCTTCCAAGGTACATCATTGTTTATTTCAACCTCGGCATTGGAAGCAAATTTGCCGTTTTTCTTTATCGGCACCGTGAGCCACGTCCATCCGTTGGTTGCGATGATTTTGTTCCGATTGGTGAACCTTTTGTCGTATTGCACGTCATCCATAATAACATAAATGTCAGCCATGTTCAATTTATGAAAAAACCCCGGATATGGGAAATATTGTGGTTGATGCACAACGGCCTTCATCATGTAAAAATATCCAAGTATGATTATAATCTGATTGATTTATTGTTTAATAAGAAATTCTTGTAAGAACATACTAGAAGAATCAAATTCGCCACGTTTCCCATGTTTATTCACTTTCTCCCGCTGGTTCCTCATACTTTGAAGGCAGGGTGGTCAAAAAAATGAAAAAAGATCAGACAACTTCGCTTAAAAGCTGTCCGGATCTATCATTTTCTGGGTGAACATTTCGGGTTCTGGCCCCAACCTTCACACCAATGGTAGGCAAGGATTCCAATCTGGTCGGTTCTACATGGTAGAAGCATTTGTTGTGAATGGTCTCTTCAGTACGAATGCCGCACTGTAGGCAGATCCGTTTTACCGGCTTTCGGCATTCCGAACACAATGACCAGTTAGTCAACACACCCCCACATTTCCTACACAATTCGTCATGCATTTCCTCTCAATTTCGTTTTATAATTAATAACCGACTCTCACCTCTCAAGAAAGTGAAATTGTTATCTAAAAATCTTCGATATGCCGAATTCGTTTGTTATAGAAATTCTCTAAATTGAATTTCTTGCTGTAAAGAGATCGGCCCTTCTCCGTAAGAATAAGCTCTTCGTACCCCTCGTCGTTCGTCTCCTTTCGTATCAACTCCATCATTTCCAGCCAATCAATATACAGGCGACATTTATCATATCCCATGCTACAGGCCGTTGCAAGAAGGGTTTTCTTCATCCTTACATTATCATAAAGAGTACTTATGACCCGTTTTACCGTTTTCCAATCTATCCTTTTAAGCTCCCTTGGGTTTTTTTTCAACTGCCTCAAGCCTAACTCCTTTCTCTCGTTCACATTCAAACCTCGATAGGCAGAAGAGGTGGCTAACGAAATAAAGTGTTGCGCATATTTTCTACTATAAAACAATTCGGACTCGTTTGCGGTAATCTGCGTAGTAAAATTTCCGGTACAGAATATTGTTCTGTATCAAGCAACCAAATTGCTTTTATAAGTTAATCGCATTATTGAGATATCTTGAAGTATAGAAGTAGGACGGAAATAGTCGCAATGATACTTCAGGCAGCAAGAACCGGGGCTACTAAAACAAAAATAATGTACAAAGCTTATCTTTCCTACACACAGGTGAAAGAATACCTCAAGTTTCTCCAAGAGAACAACCTGATAAAATATGAGGAAGGGAGTCAGCTCTTCAGGGTAACTGAGAAGGGCAGACATTTCATGCAAGCATATGATGAAATCAGCGATCTAGTTTCTTCAAAGACCAACAGCAAGGCAATTAACGTATAAGGACAATAGTTTCACGATATTAAAAAATCCTGTGAGAGTCAGTAAAATTCTTCTAAGAAATTATTAGCTTTGAAAATTACTAAGCTATCCTGCAAAGAGCTTTAAAACTAGAAAATGTTCCCTGCTTACATGCCGTCAGAGCCATACATCAGAGAAGCAGAGGAGGAGAATTGCCCGTCTTGTAAGGGGATTTTGATTTCCGACCTAGAACGCGGAGAAAGAATATGCAGCCGTTGTGGGATGGTAAGAGGATCACAGTTTGACAACATAAACATGCAAAGCAGTTCCTATCCAGTTCACGACGCAGAGAGCTTTAAAAACCCCACATCGTTGATGATGTACGACATTGGCCTACCCACATTCATAGATAAGAAAAACGTAGACGCAAACGGGAATGCGATTCATGGTAATTCCGATATTGAAAAGTTGCGAAGGCTGAATAAATTCGCAATATCAAATGATTCCAAGACTAGAAATCTAAAAAAAGCCGTTAAGGAAATAATGAGAATCACAGAAATTCTTGGCATGAGCCCCTCAATAGCCGAGAGGGCAAGCTACATCTACCGCAAGGCGCTCAATAAGAAATTGATAAGGGGCAGATCCATTACAGGCATTGTTGCAGCTACAATCTACATTGCTTGCAAGGATGCTGGAATTCATTTCCCCATGGAACAGATAGAGAACCTCGTAGAAAATTGCGGTAGGAAAAACGTTACCCACTATTACAAGCTCTTGCTCCGATGTATGAAGATAAATGTTACAGTTCCAGAGCCAACAAAATATCTTTCAAGGATAGCTGCCCGAGCAAAGTTGAATGGGAGGACTGAGAGGAAGGCCTTTGAGATCCTCTCCCAGATAGAAGGCGAGCCCACACTCTCGGGAAAAAAGCCAATCTCTCTTGCCGCGTCGGCGCTCTACCTAGCGGCCCTCCAAGTGGGCGAACATACAACCCAGTTGCGAATTGCCATAGCTTCCGAACTTACTACCATAACCATTCGAAAAAGGTGCTTGGAAATCAGCAACATATTGTCTGAAAAAGATCACCAAAATGTTTCAGCAGGCTACAACCAAGCGAAGCAAAACGAAAAGCCAGATGACGAAAAAAAAGCAGTCGCAGTCGTAACAATGAACGGTTGAGGTTTTGACAACCCTGGTAAAATCCTCAGACAGAATCTCCTTCTGCAATGCAATCATCAAGACAACAGAGATCTTACAAAATGAGGTTAACAGAGGGCATGTTACAGGTGGCATGATAAAACCAGGACTTGTCCAAATGGAAATCCCAGAAAATCTGGCGATAGTTGGAGACCTGCATGGAGACCTGGAATCACTTGAGAGACTGCTCGAAGAGATCGATTCCAAGGAATTTCTTAGCAACCCCCACAACAAGATTATTTTCCTTGGCGATTATGTTGACCGCGGTTCTCATTCAATAGAGGTATTGCAAATGCTCTGTGATTTGAAAATCAGATACCAGGAATCTGTCATTTTGATGAGGGGCAATCATGAGGCACCGTCCGAATTTCCCTTTTCAAGCCACGACTTTCCTGTAAGACTGGGCGAACGTTTCGGAGAGGAATGGAGGTCGGCTTATGATAAAGTACTCGACCTTTTCAAATCCCTTGCCTTGGTCACAGTGATTGGAAAGAATCTGTTCCTTGTTCATGGCGGCCCTGCCACGGGGTTTGATAACCAGTATGAACGAACAGTTTCCAACGCAGCCGAATGCTGCATCGGTTCAACTACCCTTGAGGAACTGCTATGGAACGACCCGCGTCCATTGAAGAATGGCGTAGGTTACGAAAAGTCTCGGAGGCTTTTTGGCAAGCATTTTGGTTTGAAGATATCAAAAAATTGTCTAGAAGTTACGAACACGCGTGTTATTGTTAGGAGTCATGAGCCATGCCAACAATTTAGAATAGATCATGAAAACAGGGTCATGACAATTTTTTCATGCGGTGAGTCTTATCCAAAATTCGAGCCTAGCCATATTTTCATCCGAGGCAACCAGTTGGAACAAATAAGAAATGCTGTTGATCTTGTTCCGTTTGTAAGAAAAATAAAAAGAGGAAGATAGAGCGTTTTAAGAGTCCGCCCTTATCTCTAAGGCAACATCGTCCCACTGGTCACCGCTGCTTGCAGTCCAGCTGCATGTTACGGTTCCCGGCGACGAAGCCAACGTGGAGCTTGAGGCTCCTGTGATTGCGTTGGCTATGTTATGATTCCATTCTTGCGTGCAAGTATGGGAACCAAGCGTTACGCCCCCCCATATCGATGGCAGATCAACTACCACATCATTTGGATATTTGGTAGTTATAGACACGCTAGGACTGCTTAGAGCCGTATTGTGTTTTGCCAAGTGGGTAGGCAGTGGGTTTGTTTGGTTAACGCCAGCAAAAGAGTATGCTCCTGCAACTATCTGGGTTGCACCCGCAGTAGTGACCACAATGTCTGCAGTCCCGCTTGGGTTTTTAAGATACCAGAATTCCGCATCGTTGTTGTAAAACGATGCAACTTTCTTTGTCAACGGTACACCACCGAAGGTAATGGTCGATACATTGTTGTTGTTTGCACTAACCCCAACCAGCAGAAGACTGTCAGGTCCTGCAGTTGCGTTGAAGTTTGCAAGCGTGATCTGGTTTGACGATGTGGTCCCCCGTATTGACTTGACATTGCTTAACACAATGCCGTTTGATGGGGTGGTGCCAGATCCAGATCCAGATCCAGATCCAGATCCGGTTCCGTTTCCGGTTCCTGTTCCAGTTCCATTAAGGGTGGTGGCGGATGCAGTGCTAGACGGGGAGCTTGTTCCTACAGAGTTGATGGCAGACACGCGGTAAGAGTACACGGTGCCTGATGTCAGCCCAATGTCGGAAAATTTCGTGCTGGAAGAGCCCGTATTTGCAACGGCTGTAGACCAAGTAGAGCTTCCGCCTGAGGATCTATCAATCTCATAACCGGTGATTGCAGAGCCACCGTTGTTTGACGGGGCAGTCCAGCTCAGGTTGATTTGCGAGGTGGAGGCTGCTGATGCTGACAATCCGGTAGGGGCCGAGGGGGCAGTTGTCGATGAAGAGCCCGTGTCAAGATCTGCTGCTAGGGACCCCAAGTACGATGGGACTGTGTCATATGGATTCGGCAAATTGTCATTTGTCGCATATATATATCCCACATAGTTCGAGGCGCTTGTAACATAGCTCTGACTTGGCAAGCCAACTCCGATTGCTATCATGCAAAAGTCTGACTTTGGATAGCTTGTATGCCATCCTCCCAATGCGGACATTGATGGAAGACCAACGTCCTCATAGATGCAAAGGTTGCTCATGGTGCTGACATAGCTTGCAATAGTATCAGTGCCTGGATTACCAATGGTGAATCCCATTCCGTGGGATGATGCATAGTTAGACAGGTTTGAGTAATAAGTCTCATATCCCGCGGTGTTTGCCATCTCATCAAAGAAGATTCCAGTAACGTGGTACCAGTTATGCCAGTCGTTCATTTCGGTTTCCAGTGTTGCTGTACTTCTTGAACCATAAAGTGTGTGCACATACCCAACGACCACAATCCCTGCCGACTGTAGCTGTTGTATACCAGTAACGTAGCTTGAATCTTGGGAAGATCCAGGGCCGTTATTTGGGTTTACAATTGCCACGATTGGCACAGATGGGTGGGCGTTCTTTACTTGAACAAGCTGCGTCCAGTAGCTTCCCGGGTCCATGTACAGTGGTACCATAAGACCTGTGGAAGATGTCGCTTGTGCTTGATGGGGAAGTGAACTCAACATTGGTGTCGAGAGAAGTATCAAGACTGTAACGATTGCTGCGATTGTTCTTGTTGAATTTTCTAACATGTTCTTATAGAAGATTCTACTATAACAAAATAAAACTCCGAGCTCATCCAAAAAAAGACAGACGGCAACAATTAACGGATGATTTTATGATGGCCTACCAAGAACGTTGCAAGTCAATTAGCATGCCATTTTTAGCCGCGTTCTACAAAGACACTGATGACAAACATGTATTCAAGTTCTGTTTTGATTCAAAAATAGAATAATGTTACATAAGATAACTACAGTTTATTTCAGAAAATACAGATAAACCAAGGACGCGTACAAATCTCATGAACATGCAAAATGTTCTTGTAACCTCCGCAGGGAGTATTGTCGGACAGGGAATAATAAAATGTCTGCGGCTTGCAAACGAGAAAAACACAATCGATGCAAAATACAGGATAGTCGCAGCAGACATGAGTGCAAGGGCACCTGGCCTCTACAGAGCGGACGCGGGTTTTCTTGTTCCCGCTGCCTTGACTTCAGAATACCTGGATTTCATCATAAAATTGTGCATTGAGGAAAGGATCATGGCAATTTTCATAGGATCTGACGAGGAAACGATACCGCTCTCCGAGGCGCGAGACGACATAGAAAACAAGTCTGGTGCAGTGGTAATGGCAAACCACCCAATCACGACCACCATTGCAAGCGACAAATGGGAAACCTACAAATTCCTTAGAAGAAACAACCTGCCCCACCCCGAATCGGCTCTCCCCGAAGACCGGGAAAAATTCGTAAAAGAGTACGGTTTTCCTCTCGTGGTAAAACCACGTGAGGGTCATGGCTCATTGCATTTTTACATAGTGCGTAACGAGGACGAGCTTACAAGGGCAGTATCCGCAATCCAAAGGGTGGGCTGGAAGCCCCTCTTGCAGGAATTCCTGGGTGCCGAGGACACCGAGTACACCTCAGGGGTGACTGTAAGCAGGGATGGCAAGATAATGTCCTCTATTTCGATGAGAAAGATTCTCAAAGGTGGACAAACATACAGGGCATTTATCGACGATTACAAGGATGTTCGCAAGGCAGCAGAAAGGGTTGCGGTCAAGATAGGTGCCGTCGGAGCCATCAACATCCAGGCAAAAGTAAGCAAGGGCGAGATCAAGACGTTTGAGATTAACCCTAGGTTCTCTGCAACCTGCCCCCTTCGCGCAGTAGCAGGCATAAACGAGCCGGACATTGTATTTCGAAATGTCCTATATGATGAAAAAATTCGGCTGAAAAAATATCAAAGACTTGTTTGCATGCGGTATTGGAACGAGGTATATGTGCCATATGCAACCTATGAAAATACGCAGCGGGCAGGATCGGTTCAAACCACGGACTCGTTCATCCCAAGCTATTTTTGATTTCGAGAATCCAAACTATACCATTTTAGAAAACACGATGCTTGAGGCCTGCCTTATTGTCTTGCGGGTATACACTGCAGAGATTATGCCTATGAATGCTGTCCCTGCCAGATATCCGAATGCAAGGTTTACAAGCCCGCCGTGAACTGTCAGGACCCCAACAGTTACCACCACAAAGGCCGCGGTCATTATCAACATGGTAAGAATCTTTATCTTGTTCATCCACATCATGAAAACGCTGTTTACTGTGAAGAGTGACATGAATACATTAGATATTGATGCGACCCTGAGTACCTCAATGCTTAGCTGTGGAACCCCCGCGTGGTCCATCATCGGAGGAGCAACCACGTTGAGAATTATTGCCGTAAGACATGTAGCCAACATCGAAACTGATAACACCCTCCGATAGGTGGAAAGAATAAAGTCATCTAGTGCCTTGGACTCTGAGATTTTAATTTTAAGACTTATGTTATTCATGTGTATGTAAATTGGCGCCATCATAACATATTGTATGAGGGATCCTGGCAGAAGCACTAGCCATGCCATGTCAGCACCGGTATGATAGATTGGGTTGAACGCCATTGGCAGTCCGTAGCCACTTTGGAAAACAGCTGGGTTGTAGATCCAGGAAAGTACTCTGTCTCCAAACATGGTTACCACGTAAAACACACTGTAAAGCGAGAATGGGATTGCCTCCCACAGTTGTACGCTGAATCTCGATTTGAGCGTCTTGTCGGTCCGGCTCATAGGGTTGTAAAAATGCGGCTTGTCTCCGCTGAGGGTTTCTGTGATTTTCTTGGTTAGTTTGTAGTGTTCATAGACAGAGAATGCAGAAAGGGCGGCAAAGGCAAGAAGAAGGCCTGTGAAATACCGAGTTACTTCTGAGTGAACCAAGGGTTGTCCGAAATAGTAGGTTGAAAGGAGTATTGAAAAGGCGATGGAATACGACATAATGAGAATTGCGGCCTTCTTTAGCGTGTAAATTATCATGTAACTTGCCCTGTGGAGCGAAACGGTAACGGCGCTTACCATAGTAAGCTCAATGAGGTGCAATGGTATTTTTTCGAATACTCCTACCACAAAAACCACTCCAAGTGCTACCGCCAAGACAGCCCCAATCAGCAAGTAGCTGCGCTTGATAAGCCGTTTTACCTCGCCTATGTTTCCAGGTTCATGGTAAAACATGAATAGCCTGTTGAATACCTGGAGCGTTCCCTCTGTCACTATTACCCCAAGGAAGACGCCCGCCACAAAGGCAGTCGTAACCGATGCTGGAAACCCCATCGCCATCCACAGTGAGACCCCAGTGATAAACAGTAGAGCTAGCGAACCAAGCCATGGGAAGACCATTCCCACCCCCTCCGAAATTCTTTTTGAAACTTTTGGCAAATCCATCGTGAAGGATTTTACGAACAGATCCTCGCTCTTATCTCGTGTCTCATATACGTCGATAAAGTCGTAGAGGTGTTTTGCAAGGGTGTAAAAATTTTCAAAGCCGTATTGAATAAGGGTCTCAACTCTATATCCCAAGCATTCCAGGAGTACCACTATGTCTGCGGTATTGTTTATGTTGGGCTGGACTTCGACTATGGACCGAGCTACCTTTTGGGCAAACAGTGTGGATTCCCTAGATGAGACTGAAGATTGAGTGACCATCTTATATCGGATTTTCCGTCATCACTCTTACTGGCATCTTCGACTTGAGGTAGTCAACTACATCTGAAAGTCCGTTTGATATGTTAAGGCGCGGTTCAAACCCGAGCCTTGTGCTTATTTTTTTGATAGACGCGGTACCAAACTTCACATCGCCTGCGCGCGGAGGCCCAAATTTATGTGCAATGTGTTCAGTCTTTGTAACCGATTTTATTGTATGGAGCAAATCAAGTATCGAGGTGGGACTGCCTGCTGCAACGTTGAACATTTCGCCCTTTGCGCGTTCAGATTCCATGCAAAGCATGTTGGCCTGCACTATGTCCTTGACGTGAACAAAGTCTCTCGTTTGAAGTCCATCGCCAAAAACTGTAGGACTTTCCTTGCTAAGAAGATGATTTATAAAAATTGTAATTACGCCGCTATAATCATTCAAGATCTGTCTAGGGCCAAAGACGTTGAAGTATCGCAGGGCTGCAGTTTCCAGGCCATAGGTCTGGTAATAAGCACTCATGTAGTTCTCTACGGCAATCTTGGTTGCTCCATATGGGGAATATGGCCTGCAGAACTGATCCTCTGACGCCGGCCCATTTTTTATTATGCCATATACTGCAGCTGAGGAGGCAAAGACAAACCTTTTCACTTGGTGTTTTACACAAAAATTCATCACTTCAAGTGACATGTTGACATTAACGTCGTGAACCAGCATAGGATCGGAAACCGATTTTGGGACGCTGGCGATGGCTGCCTCGTGAAATACAACGTCAATGTCATTTACTCCCACCAGTAGTTTCTCCATTTCCCTTGCATCCCCTATGACCACATGTAAAAGGCCGTCATTCTTGTGCTGGCTGAGGTTGGAAAGCGAACCTGTGCTCAGGTTATCTATTACAAATGTCTCTATCCCTCGCCTTACCAGCTCGTCCACGATATGACTCCCTATGAAGCCAGCACCGCCTGTTACTACGGCTTTTGCAACCTTCACTGCAAAATCATCTCCTTTTGTGGGAAATTTTCCTTGGTTCTATAGGAAGCGATGAGATCCTCGTATTGCTTTTTGTAAGAGTCAATGCATTTTTCAAGGGTAAATTCTCGATTAACCCGTTCAAAGGAGGCTTTTTCGAATTTCTTCCTGAGATCCACATCTTGAATCAGCCTCACAATCGCCTGGGCAAGTTCGCGAGGTCTCCTGCTCCTGACAAGCAACCCGCAGCCTTCGAGAGCCTCTCTTACGCCTCCCACATCTGATGCAGCGATTGCTTTACCGCATGCCATGGCCTCTATGATTGTGAATGGAAAGCCCTCAGTGATGCTGCTTATTACAATGGCATCTGCTGCGTTGTATACCTTTTCTGGCTCCTTTGTGCCACCCATGAATTTGACAGCGTCCTCAAGTTCTAGATCCTTGACTGCTCTTATGCACCTCAGGGAGTAATCGAGGTTGGTAGAGGTCCCATAGATGAGGCACTGCAGATCAGGGATCTGGTCCCGTGCATACTTGACCGCTTGCACTAGACAGACAATATCTTTGAACGCATCCACCCTTGCCACAGTAGCAATGGTGGGCCTCTTGTCTTCCCTGACAACGTCCATCGGCTTGAATCTTGTAGTGTTTACACCATTGTAGATGACCCTGATCTTTGAAGAATCCGCTCCAAGTTTTTCTTCCCAGTTTAGGTTGGCTTTGCAGACCGGAGTTATTACATCGGCAACAGAATAAACTACCCGCACTATGTTATGCGAAACAACCTTCCAGAATAATTTCGATGGCTCGTCAAACATGAACGCATTGTAAAAAAGCAGCAATTCCCTGTAGGCAACGCCGTGCTCGGTAACTATGACAGGGCAATTGTTTGCCTTCTTCGTGTAAACGGCCACCAACGAGGGGAACCAAGCAAGGGAACAATGAATGATGTCCACATCCGGAACCTCTATTGCAAGCAACTGTATGCTCCTTTGTAAGAGCTGGTATGTTGTCAAGGCCTCCTTGAATGCAATGTTTCTGTATAGGGGCTCTTTTCCTAGCATTTCCATGAAAATATCCCAAGTCGATGGATGTTGGAGGAATTTCTTTACATCGTACTTTTTCATTAGATCATGTATTGCAATTATAGTATTAGCAAGATCTTGTGTATTACAGTGATCTGAAAATATGGATTCAAGAAAGTCCCTGTAAAGAGGCAGGAACCTATTTTTTATTATGCCTTCTGTGGTCTTCAGAATTTTTGCTGCCATGTTATAGTCATATGGGCAATACTCCTCAAATCGGGTCGCCCCAAAGATTGGAACCTCCAGCACCTTCACATTTTTTGGAACTGTATAACTAGAGTTACTATTAGAATTTGACAGGACGTTGAGGACAACAAATTCGTAGCTGGGCATAGACTCTATGAGGGTTTTTTCCCACGTATAGATCCCGCCGGTGGGAAAGTTAGGATATCCATCCCAATTAATAATTAGTACTTTTTTCATCTTGTTTTCTCTCTAACCTGTTAAATATGCGCTTTAGAACTGGCTGGTCCAGGGTAGCAACTTTGGGCTCTATCTCCCTTAGAAAATTAACTATCATGTCATCGATTTCGGCAGACACCTGCATGTTTGAAGAATATGCGTTGGAAAACGTTTCGATGTTCAGTGTTCTCAATCTCAGGGATTCCATTGTTTCACTTTCTCCTGCAAATGGATTTGTTTTCCTTGCAAGGGAAACACAGACTTGGTAAGCCTTTTGTGCTCTTTCCTTATCACAAGCCATGCAGAAATACTCGTATGCCTCTTGATATGACCAGATCGCCTCGCGCACAGAGTGCCCAATTACTTGACTGGCATTTTTCTCATAAATCATTGCTGCCTGAAGGTATAGTTGACGCGCCGCGGCAAGAGCCCCCCTCTTGACAAGGCAGTCAGCAGCACAAGAACAACTAAGTGCCGCCCTTACAAGCGAGTTTTGCTTTATATTTTCTTCCGCATCCTTGAGATAGAATGAGAAAGCTTGGGTATGGTTTCCCTCGTCTTCCATTTTTATTGCGTTCAACCATAAATTGGACTCATTGGTTATCCTGTCCATCCATGTTTCTATTTTCTTCAATCCGTATCAAACTGAGGACCATATTTTTTAAAGCGAGAGTAAATTTTTACGTGTAGAGTCTTCCATATCTTTATTCTAGTAAATATTTGCACGAAAGAGTTCAACAAATGATTTATAATTTAACGGTGAAGCTAGCGGCAAGATGTGTTCCATAATTGGTTACATAGGCAACAAGTCGGCAGCGCATCTGCTTGTATGCGGGCTGAAAAGAATGGAGTATAGGGGTTATGATAGTGTTGGAATCGCCACAAGTCATGATGACACCATAGAGATCAAGAAAGGAGTGGGGAAGGTATCAGAAGTGGACAATGTTGAAAACCTCCAATCCCTCCTAGGCAATGTAGGGATAGGTCACACTAGGTGGGCAACGCATGGTGCAGTGACGAGCACAAACGCGCACCCACACAAGTCAAGCACGGGTCAAATTGCCATAGTCCATAATGGCATCATAGACAACTACGGCACATTAAAGCAAAAACTCGAGAAGCTAGGATATTCCTTCCGTAGCGAGACCGACAGTGAAGTAATTTCAAACCTGCTGCAATATTACTTTGACCATACCAAGGACGTTAAAAAATCAGTTATCGAAACGGTAAAGGAATTGGAGGGTGAGTACTCCTTTGTAGCGGTATTTGAGGACGGGACTCTTGCCGCTGCCAGGTTCCATGAGCCGCTAGTGATCGGAATGGGTAAAAATGGCTATTTTGTCTCAAGCGATGTCCTTGGTTTTGTCGAACACACAGATGAGGTGATATATCCGGAGAATGGCGAGATTGTGACCGTAGGGCCTAATGGTTTGCAGTTTTTCGACTTCAGTGGCAAGTTTGTCAAACACCAGATCATCAAGGTGTCAAAGGAATTTGCGGATGCCTACAAGGGAGATTACGCACATTTTACGTTAAAGGAGATCTTTGACCAGCCACAGTGTGTCATCAAGGCAGGAGAGGCCTCTAGAAAAGAGATGGAGGATTCCACCAACACATTAAAAGAGTACAAGAATATCTTTCTGACTGGAAGTGGAACCAGCTACCACGCCACCCTCGTTGCAAAACACTTGTTTCTGAAATTTGGCAAGATCAAGGTAGAGCCTATAATTTCAAGTGAATCAAGATTTTATCCAGATTATTTTGATGAAAATTCGATTTTAATAGCCCTTTCCCAAAGCGGTGAGAGCGCAGACGTATTGGAGACCGTAAAAATCGCAAAATCTCGTCGTACCAAGGTGATTTCCATAGTAAACATAATGACCTCGTCTCTTGTGCAGGAGTCTTTGTATTCCATAGGCCTCAACTGCGGACCTGAAATCGGCGTAGCCGCCACGAAAAGTTTCACGGCGCAGCTTTCCATAATATACAAGATCATATCGATCTTATCCAGCGGTGCAATCAAGCCAGATTTTAATCAGATTTCAGAAAAAATATCAAGCATACTTTCCCGTCGAAGCGAGATCGAGGAGATTGCCAAGGAACTGAAGACAGCTTCCGACATCTACGTGCTTGGGAGAGGGATTCATTATCCAATTGCCCTCGAGGCAGCCCTGAAACTAAAAGAACTAACATACATCCATGCAGAAGGGCTTCCCGGCGGAGAATTAAAGCATGGCCCGTTGGCACTGGTGGACTCCAACGTCTATGTCATCATTTTGAACCCCACTGATTCCACCTACATGGATACACTTTCCAGTGCCCATGAAATCAAAGCCAGAAAAGCCAAGATAATCGGCATTTCTGACAGACATAGCGAGGTTTACGACCACTGGATAAACATCCCGCCCATCGAAGAGCCTTA
Organism: Nitrosotalea sp.; assembly: GCA_035252645.1. Classification (GTDB taxonomy): domain Archaea; phylum Thermoproteota; class Nitrososphaeria; order Nitrososphaerales; family Nitrosopumilaceae; genus Nitrosotalea. Next base: position 18,848 of record DATFCV010000058.1, read on the forward strand.
TGCCCCATTGTTAGAGATACTGCCCATTCAGCTCCTTGCTTACTATGCAGCTCTCGAAAAGCATACAGACCCTGACTATCCAAGAAATCTAGCAAAGTCCGTCACCGTGAAATAATTTTCAAGGCGTAGAAAGTTGCTCATTTTGACAGAGTCATCTTCTAGTATTATGTACGCATATGCAAATAATCCTAGATCCAAATAATACAAAGTATGACAGTTCCAGACCCCTTCAGTCAGTTTCATGGGCGGTCAAACGCGAACGACCAAAGTCTCAGTCCGGCAGAAAATTCCATACATACTGGCTTCAACGGCGTACAAAAAATCAACTTCCACGTTCCGAGATGTTCTGTTTGTAAACAGGAGATGGAATTTTCCGAGGGTGATGTCATCTTTGGCGACAAGTGGTATCATCGTTCCTGCTGGAAAGAGATACAAAGCCTAGTGGAAATGGTTTCATAGATTTTTGCTGTAAAAAGAGAAACCTCAGGATAAAATTTCTGACTGGATCACAAGGTACAAAAACCATATTTTCTTATATTGAACAGATTCCAAGGTGAGACAATGATAGACAACATGGAAAGCAGTCAGCCACTGTACAGTGAGGTAAGGATTCCAAAAGAGCTCTCCCAATTCCTGAGGCAGGAGACGTATTCATTGTTGATCAAAGGAAACACCGGGACAGGGAAAACCACTCTTGCACTCAGCATATTGAAGGAATTGGATGTAAACAAGAATTGCCTGTACATCTCCACCAGGGTTTCTCCCGACCAGCTTTTCCAGTACTACCCATGGATTGAACACTTTTTCCCTCAGTCAAAGCGGATGGAATTAACTGAAACGGCCGAGATTGAAAAGGATCAGCACATATTTGTAGATGCCAGGCTGGATGAGCCCGGATCTCTTTTTGAGCGAATTACAAATGAGTTGATGGATACAAAGGCGCCTACAATTGTCATTGATGCATGGGATGCCATAGGTTTTCTCATGGACAAAGAAGCATTACTAAACAACGCCAAGGTGTTGCAGACATGGAGGGAACGTGCACGTGCAAAGCTGATCTTTGTGACCGAGAATCCCCAAGACAACACCCTTGACTTTCTAGTTGACGGGATAGTAGAGCTCAGGCAGCGCCATTACAACGAACGCCTGGTAAGGGAGATCTTTTTATCAAAATTAAGAGGCATCAGGATAAACAGACCCCTCTATACCTTTTCGTTGAACTACGGATATTTCCACAGTTATGATCATTACACTCCATCGGAATTTTTCAATTTGGATTACTTCTTTACTCCAAAACACACTGACAAAAATTTTATCAAAGATTCTCACATATCCACAGGCTATCACGAATTGGACGAAATTCTCCGCGGTGGATTCCCACTTGGATGCACCGTAAGCATAGAGCTAGATCCTCATGTGAATTCAAAGATCGCGCTTGCCTTCCTAGGCAAGATCCTGCTTAACTTCATGTCAAACCAAAATGCCATCCTATTCCAGCCTTTTGAGGAGAGCAACCTCGAGGTATTGATGAAGAGTCTAAAATCTCTGGGATTGAAAAAGGAATTGATAAGCACAGTTCCAGCCTCACCTCCAAGCAAAACGGCAGGAAGCAATGCAAGAATGGCAGAGCAGATTCAACAGGAAATGGAAAAAATTAAGAAAAAGGATCAGAAAAAGATGCTGTTAAGCATACTTGCAGCTGACACCTTGAAATCAATTTTGAATGAAGAACAAAACAAGACTGGTCATGCCATCATATCAAAGATAAAAACAAATTCTGAACTTACCATCTTTATTTCAAGACGCAGATCAGACGAGAGGCACACCTTTGTATCCGAGATATCCGACATCCGCTTGAGCATACTTGAAATCGATGGTACAATGTTTCTCCAGTCAGAAACTCCTTGGTCTCACCTATATGCAATCGTAGTCCAACCTGAAAGAGAGCATGGGATCAGACTAGAGCCAATGGTGTGAGATTCAAAAAAGTGACGGACCGTCGTATAAATCGTGATGGTGAGAATGATATAGAATATTCTTCCATAGTCATTATATTTATGAACCGTCGAAATTCAAACATTTGAAATCCATCTCGAGAAACCAGTTTATCAACAAGGAAAATCGCGGAGCCCGCAAAATTCAGTCACCCTTTGAAAAGTTAGGAGACAAGTTTACATTTGATTGTAGTTCATATGGTCGTAGCGACAAACCCAGGTTCACTGCAAACCATACAGGACTGGAGGAAACATGCGAAAAATCCACTTTCAAGGAAAAAGGTCGCAGCACAGTAAGTTGGCGTGACTCTGTGACTGACAGATGGCAGGAAATTATAATAGACACCAAATTAGAGAATGAATCAATGAGGAGCGAATCTGGAACGCTACATCAAAATTTCATGAGGTTATGTTTTCCACCATCCATGATATCGTTTTGCAGTGCATCACCGTTGGTTGACCCCAACCTTTCAGGAAGAAAATTTTCAACTCTACATTTGGTTGCAGCGTGCGCAAATCTCCATCCATGCTCAGCACATACCAAAAGTAATATGATAAATTTTTAAGCAAAATGACTCAAAACAATACAATGAAAAGAATTCTAGTGGTGGATGACGAGCCCGATATTACCTCGTCGATAAAAACAGGGTTAGAAAAAAAGGGATTTGAGGTTCACACCTATAATGAACCCCTGAGGGCACTTTCAGAATTCAAGCCAGAACGATACGACCTCCTCTTAATTGACATAAGGATGCCAAAGATGAACGGTTTTGAGCTGTACCGGGAGATTAAAAAGAAAAGTACCGATGTGAGGATATGTTTCTTTACGGCCTTCGAGGTGTATTATGAGGAATTTAGAAAAATGTTTCCAAATCTAGAGGTAAAGTGCTTCATACGAAAACCGATAACGATTAATGACTTGGTAGCACACATAAACTCCGAACTGGAAAAGAATTAAACCGGACAAGCTCATCAGTATAAAATCACATTTTACTATTGTACCTTGGTAGAGGCAGCGATTTCCACTTCCTTCGAAAAATAAGGAGGCAGTGTGTCATAAGAATCACCATACAAATATGAAATGCCAATTCCCTTATTTGCAATCTCCGTCAATTCCGATTTTAATTGTTGAGGATTTGTGACGTTTCCAACAATCACGCTGTTTTCCCAATGCGGTATTGCTCGGTTTGCCCCTATTTGCTGCGAACCTACATATCCGAGCTCATAAATATTTGCCACGTCAGAGACCCCCGATAGAACATATGTGTCGACATAGGTGTAGTTGTACCCTGGGTTTATGTATACAATTCCGCCCAAATGATGCACATAGTCTGCATATTGTTTAAAGTTCGTCAAGTCATCCGTACTTCCTTCATTATCAAAGAAGATTCCATCGGTGGTAACGGACGGATTTTTCATGTAATAATCAATGTTGCTAAAATTTTCTGACGTGTTAAAGACATAGCCAAGTGATTTCACACCCCTTTCTTTAAGTTTGGATATCACATCCTCCCAATCTTGGCTCAGTGTTGTCCCACATGGGCCGCTACATGGATTAATGATTACGTATTTTATGGTGCCGGGATATTCCTTTGCCTGATCATATATCACATCCCATGCAGGATCAGTGGGAGGAAAGTATGGGACAACAATCAATTGCATCGTCCCGTTTATCCTTGGGTGCACCTCCATCCCAAAAATGTTGTTTTTATACATTAGGAAAAATACAGAGACGAAAATAAGTATGGCAAAGGACATCATCCCAAAAATGATAATTTTTTTCAAACATCGTGGCATGGTTTTCATCGCTTAAATAATGGAACATAGTTCCATCCAGACGATTAATTTTTTGATAAAAATAGAACTTTCTTCTAGAACAATTTATCATAGAACTTTATAACTAATAATTTCCTAGGTCAATAGTCTAGAAAATGTCACAACAACAAATGTACAGACCCATGTTGAACATTTACGATCTGGTGGACAGAGTGTTGGACAAGGGCCTGGTCGTAGATGCTAACTTGTCAGTGTCACTTGTAGGCATTGAGATTCTTGTCATTAGGGCAAGAATAGTAGTGTCTGGAATCGACACGTTCCTAAGATATGCATCCGCGTTAGGATTGGCAGCACCACCTGGCTTGCCGCCAAAATAATAGAGAGATCTGATCCAGATTGGCAGTGTGTCTAGTTTGCGGTAAATTCGTCGACATGGGCCTTAAAAAGGCAATGAGTGCAGGATGGGTCTTTACAAGGTGCCCCGAGTGCCAACGAGGAACCCCACTTGACATCGTAATGTCACACCTTGCAAAAACGGTCGGCGAGGAATATCTGGAAGGATTTTGCGAGAGGCATTGGTTCAAAGACAGCGGGGTTTGCGGATACTGTAAAATGAAGCGTGAGGGGCCAGCCGAGAATGTCATCTAGACAGCTAACTCAGCAGCAATTAACAATAGTCGATCTTGTTGATAGAATTTTAGATAAAGGCGTAGTAATTACAGGAGACATAACGGTCTCAATTGTTGGCGTTGACCTATTATCACTTAAGATCAACCTCGTAATAGCGTCATTGGAAACAGCCAAGCGTTATGGCATAAAGCTTCCATGGGAGAAACTTGAGAAGGTCCAACCCAAGAAGGCACCGGCAAAGACCCTAAAGAGGTAGCGAGACTTGATCAGTGAACTACAACCAAGGGAGTCCGGAGCGGCCCAACAAATCAACTTTGACGGAGAAAAAATTCAAAAGGGTTTGGCCAAGCTTGTGCTAGTTGTAGTAGAACTGCTTCGGCAAATCCTAGAAAGACAGGCACAGAGACGGATGCAATCCGGAAGCCTGACAACCGAAGAGGTCGAAAGACTAGGTCTTGCCTTTATGCAGATAAAGGAAAAGATGAGCTACATTTCAGAGGAATTCGGCCTCAAGCAGGAGGAACTGGATGGAGTTTTGAATGGAATGTTGAGATCACCCGACTCTCAGATGGCGAGGACTTCGCTTGTAGACGTGGTGGACAGACTATTATCAAAAGGAGCCGTGATAGGCGGCAGGATTACAATTTCAGTTGCTGATGTAGAACTTGTAGCTCTTGACCTCTTGGCATCACTATCTGGGCTTCCTGAAACCGGCAAAAAGGGGACAAAAATGCATGACAGCTAGCGGGAAGTATCTCTACTGCATCATGGAAGGGTCGCATGATCTTCATTTCCCAAACGTGGGACTTTTTGGGAAGAGTGCTTATACTTTAGGCTACAAGGATGTAAGCGCCGTAATTAGCAATGTGCCTCTGAAGGAAATGAAGCCTGATGCCGATACCATAACATCACATCAACGGATAGTAGAAGAATCGCGAGTGCACAGTACCATACTGCCTGCAAGGTTTGGAATAATGTTCAAGTCTGAAGACAGCGTAAAACAGATGCTTTCAAAGTCATACAAAGATCTAAAAACAAAAATTGCGAAGCTAAAAGGAAAGGATGAATTCGGCCTGAAGATCCTAATAGACGAATCTGATCTAAAAAAATTTTCATCCTCTTCGGAGAACAATCCAGAGGTCAAGAAGATAAAAAAGGAAATCTCTGCTTCCGGAGAAGGTACAGCATACTTCCTAAAGATGAGGATGGCAGAAGCAATAAGGAATGACACCTACCGAAGGATAGAAAATTTAAGCAATGAGATTCACAGTGAGATTTCAACCACAGTGACGGAAAGCTGCCTGCTCAGATCGGATTTTGACCAGATTATCCTAAACGCGGCATATCTGGTAACCCGAACCGAGGTTCCAAAATTCCAAAGGAAGCTGGATATTTTAAAAAACAAATATGGCAAGGATGGCTTCAACTTCCACCTAAGCGGCCCATGGGCGCCTTATTCGTTCTGTTGAGGAGGGCGTCTTGATTTTTACTTACCTCATTTTAAAACTCACCTTGCAGTCAGTCCTAAACGAATGCAACAGGCTGGCAGGCGAACAGCAATCAAAACAACAGGTCATGATGTTAAAGTCAAGACTACTCAAGCTGAGATTAGACTATGAAAAGGGAAAGATAAGTGCGGAAGACTTCAACAACACGCAGGCTGAAATCCTGAAAAGTCTGGGGAGCAACGTGTGAAACCCACAGAGGAGACCGATAGGGCAATACTCCACGCCATCCAGGTAAAGAAAATTCAGAATTATATCAGGGATCAGGTGGAAAAAATTAAGAAGGATGCCTTTATCGCCCGTGAGGAAATGATTCGTCAAAGGGCTGAAAAGATAGAACAGGTGAGGGAGAAACTCAACCAGACAACCCTCGACATCCAGATGAAACACTCCATGATCAGGGAGAGATTAAACCAAGAGGCTGTCTTCAGAGAAGCAAACATTCGAGTCAGCAGGGGGCTTGAGGCCCTAGAGAATTTCATCCAGATTTTAAGAGATACCCAGATGGAGGATGAGATGATTAAAAAGGCAATTCGCGATCCAATAATTTCCAGCTCTCTCAGGTCTGAATCGGTCAAAATAATCACCTCTGAATTTTTCAAATCGGTCCAGAAGCAATTGATAATGCAGACAGAGTTTATCAACATAGCCGCCCACGAGTTAAGAACGCCCATTATGCCAATTTTGTTAAACGTAGAACTCCTCGAGGAGGAAGTTGGAAAGGGAAACCCCCAAATTAAAATCATAACGAGAAATGCCAAAAGGCTTCAGCGATTAACTGAGAACATACTGAGCGTTACAAGGCTAGAAAGCAAGTCACTGGCCCTAAAAAAAGAAGTTTTTGATTTGAACCAGGTGATCTCCGCCATAGTCAAAGACGAATCGGGCCAAGCAGAAAACAAAAACGTAACTATCGAACACAAATCCAACAGCAAAAGAATAATGGTTAATGCAGACAAGGACCGACTCGCGCAAGTAATTTCCAACTTGCTGCTTAATGCAATCAAGTTTACCGACAAAGGCGAGATTACAGTATTTTCAAGACAAGTAGATGCAGGAGTACGGGTTGAGGTTAAGGACCAGGGCAAGGGAATAGACCCTCAGATGATGCCAATCCTGTTTTCAAAGTTTGCAACAAAGTCGGACAAGGGCACAGGTTTGGGCCTATTCATCTGCAAGGGAATCATAGAGGCGCATGGTGGAACCATCGAGGCTGAGAACAACTTGAAAGATGAGGGGGGAGCAACTTTTTCCTTCACCCTTCCCGTCGAAGGTGTCGGAAAGGAATCCTGAAGATTCCTAGTGCCAGAATTTTGCTCGGCTGTATCCCTATCCCGTCATTAGCGTACCTGTCTGATTGTTTGCAATCGGCCGATTTTCATACAGGTTAAAGTTCGCTGACCCTCCATCAACGGTTATTTCCGACTCGCCCATTATGCTACCATCGGTTCCGTTAATGGCCCGGATGACAAAGTCTCCCACCGTGAGGTTGGCAAATTCCGCATCACCCCTTGGCGTCACCTTTGCTTCGGCTACCAGTTTATTGGAATCATCAAAAAGGCCCACCAATGCTGGGCCATCCCTTGGTGAATAGAGTTTTGATTGCATGTCATAGAGTTTTACGGTAATTGCTCTCTCCACCGTGGGAGGCCAAGGAGTGATCACGTTAATTTCTTGGGCCCGCCCCGGATACAAGAATACTGGCGAGTAAGAATAAGAGAGGTGTCTCCCTATCTGGATGTCTGTGACGAAGAAGTCATTTTTCATAGTGGTAGGCTCAAGCCAGAATCGAAGAGTTTCTCCATTTTTATCGGTGTTGCTCGTTGCCCACGTCTTGTTATCCGAAGATTTGACGACTACAATAGCATTTGAGATAGGGGTATACCCATCGTTGTAAAAAATATGTAGCCTCATTCCTCCTGGGAACGGGAGGTAAAGACTAAGTTGGGCAGTATTTTTTCCAAGGTCTACATATTCTATATCGGAAACCATTCCATTTGCAATAACCTGAACTTTGTACTTGTGACCTATCGGCAGTTCGTTGATGTAGAACGGATTGCTTGTCACGGAATCTATTTGCCTATATAGGGTGCGGGAGGAATCTTGGAATATCTTAAAGGATAAAAGAGAATAATCCGCCCTGTCACCTCCCGCATACATGATAGTTGCGTCTATAGAACCCAGATTCTTTTCCTCGGGCAGGGTAGACACTTGAGAAGACTCATTGGTAAGTTGTTGCTTTGCCGTTTGGTTCTCAGATGTGACGCTTGTCGTGAGGTTTTCCAGCGGTGCCAGTCCCGACTGGTGTACATTTGCTTTCAATACTGTCTGGTTGCCTGAATGGGATATCGTTTGGTTTACGGTCTGACCCATTCTATAAAATGCTTCCAAAGTCATGTTTTGGTCCGGAAGAACGATCCTTGTATTATTAGTAGAGCCATCCTCCCAATGGTCAAATGTAAGGTTGCCATAGTTTGCCACAGTTACCGTGTAGTAGGTCCCCCCATCTGCGTTAAAAACGAAAGGTGTAAACCCCGACGTGACGTTTGTTCCGGACTTTGCGGTAGTCCACAGCCCGTTTATTGTATTATTGTCCTCGCCATAAGCCAGTACTCTTAACTGAATTTTGTTATTCTGTTCTGAATTCACCATCGCCATTAGATCGTCTATATAGCTTGGGAGTCCATTGAATGGATTAGGAAGCGTCAGATCTGTGACATATAGATACTTGACATGCTTTATGACACCAGCAACGTATGTTTTGTTCATGTGACTTACTCCATATGAAATCGAGGAGAAATGCGATTTAGTGAAATTCGCATGCCAGCCATCCAGTAGCGATGAGGCAGGAAAACCACTATTGTCATGGATCACCAAATTGTCTACAGTTCCAATATAGGAAGGAATGGTGTCAGCACCCGGGTTTCCTACGGTATATGTAAGGCCCATGGATTTTGCGTAATCGCTTATTTGTTTATAGAAAGTTTCGTCCCCGTGCGTGTTTGACATGGCATCAAAGAAAACCCCGTCTACACCATACCAATTTTTGTATTCGTTAATGTCGTTTCGGATTTCTGTAGTGTCGACGTTCTTGGTATATACGTAGCCAAGGACAACTATTCCAGCCTTCTGCAGCTTTTGTATGCCAGCGACGTAGTTCCCGTCCTTAACCCCGGGCCCGTTGTCGGGATTTATAATCGCGACCACTGGTACATCATGATACAACGTTTTCTCTTGGATTAGTTTGTCCCATGTGTTACCCGGGTAGCTGTAAAGTGGCACCATAAGTCCTGACTCATCCATAGCCCATGCCCGAGATTCATGAAAGGTGGTCAACACGCATAAAACTATCAATCCCGCAATAGCGCAATAGGGAATTGTTTTAGAAACAGGAAAAACTTTTGACTGAGGGGTCTTAGTTATTTTGAAATTGTCAATCAGAATTAGCAGAAACGACTCGAAGCCCGACAATGGATATCCACTACAGGACTTTCTTATCTACTGATTATCTCGCTATTGGTAGAAAGTACCAGAATAATCTACGGAATTTTTCTTCAGAAAGAATTAAATTTCAGATCTCAAAAATAGAGAATTCTTCTATAAGACTTGTGCGAGGTGTTTTTATAACATTATCGAGACCGAATAAATAATGAAATACCGAAGTAGAGCAGAGATTGTGTCCATGATTTTGGATTCAGTAAGCTCAGGTGCAACAAAAACCAAAATAATGTACAAGGCATATCTTTCGTACACGCAGCTTAAGGAATACCTAACCTATATGGAGGCAAACGAGCTCATAAAATATGAGGAAGGTGCGCAGTTATACAGGATCACGGAAAAGGGAAGAAAGCTGATGCATCTCTACGAAGAGATCGGCGACATGGTGTCACAGGCAGGCGAAGAAAAGCTTGTCAAGATGACAATCTAAAACCAACTCCAATTTTTTAATTTTGAATCTTACCCAGATCGTTTATGTACACCCTCGATATCTCCATCATTTCGATCAATTCCTCCAGGTAGGAGGGAAGTGAATTCCAAGGATTTTCCGGCCCTTGGTCTGTGACGTAGAGATAACCAACGTGCTTTGACAACGTGATTAAAAGGTCACCATCTAGGGAGGCCACCCCGTATGATAAAAATGAAAAATGTTCCCTGCCAAAATTTAATGCCCATCTGTCAAATGTTGCAACAGGAGGCAAACCGTGATTATCATAAAGGATGAGGTTGTCCACAGTTCCGACATAACCACGTATGGTATCCGTGCCAGGATTCCCAAAAACTAAAGTCATGCCTTGCGATTTAGCATGTTTTGTCAGGTCCGCATAATATGCCTCCTTCCCCGCCTTGTTCGCCATTTCATCCAATAGTATCCCGTCTAGTTGATACCAGTTTTTATAACAGTCAATTTCTGATTTTATGACTGTCAGGTTTCTTGAACCGTATTTTGTGTGAACATAACCTATTACCGACACGCCCTTCGACATGAGAAATCTAACTCCTTCGGCATATGGTAAGCTGATAGCAGTACTTGGGCCATTACATGGGTTGATTATAGCCACTACCTCAATAGACGGGTGGGACTGTTTTATCTCGACTAGTTTGCCCCAAGTTGCATCAGGGTCTGAATATAATGGAACTAACAATCCCATTTTTGGGACGTCCCCATTATTCTGACTTTTTGATAGAGGCATGATCATGTCATGAAAAATGGGTCAATAGTGCCCTACTGCGTGACTCAATTGGGAAAGCTCGTCAATCTTGTACCCGACAACAAAGTCTTGATTAGTTTCAAAGGGCACTTTAATGTTTTTCAACGTTTTGTGCAAGTAATAATGTATGTCACACAATGCGATGAAATTTTTTTCCACGTTTATCTCAATATGGGTAGAAAATAAGGTAAGATGACTCCAGATTTTCAATACGATTTTGTTATTAAAGACAAAATTTTTTATGAATTCATTTCCCTTACAAATTTTACATAATTAATTGGCTGAATGGTTAAATTCTTCAGAAATGATGCATTACTGCATGATGCAAAGAATATGGGGAGATGACGATCCTGTACGTGACAAGTCACTAATTAGTGACAGTAAGGCCATTTCCATAGCAAGAAAATTCTTAGAACAGTATCATTCTCCCGTAATATTCCGTTCTTTAAAAAGGGAAGAGGCAAACTGGATGGTCTCGATGGAAGTTGGGCTCTCAAAGGAAGAGATTATCGAGGTTTTCATCAATGCCGAGAGCGGAAAAATTACGAGTTACAACTACCAATAACGGAACAAGTCCGAAATAGCGAATTTGCCAGGCCAATAGAGTTTGTTTTAGCAGAACGTGGTTCGAGACAAACTGTAGAATAGAAATTTTGAGGTGTTAAACTGATAACTTTGAGTCTGAGGCCGTATCTCAAGTCAAAGGCTGATTTGGATTAAAGTGGTGCGGTCAAGTCGGCATTACACCGCTTCCTTTAGGCTGGATGCCTAACGTGCAATTCATACACCATAACCGCATCTGCTCATTGCGCTTGGATTTGATAAGGCTTGACTAAAATTCATAGGTAAAAATCCTCCAGCATCATGGATCGTGTCGTTTTAGGTGTATTTCCTTAGAATCACGCTCCAAGTTAAAAACATGTAAATTAAATTCATAATTTTATATCAGATGTTTTTTATATCATCAACACCGATAACAATGATATGAAATATAGAAGTCGCACAGAGATCGTTGGTAGTATTTTAAAAGTGATAGGACAAGGAGCCACAAAGACCAAGATAATGTATGACGCCTATCTTTCATATACGCAGCTGACTGAGTACCTGAAGTTTTTAACCGATAACAAGATGATAAAAAGAAGCGACGGTACGGAAACTTACAAGCTTACTGAAAAGGGTCAGAAGTTCTACCAAAAATGTAAGGAAATCGATGAAATGATTGGATCAAAGCAGACCCATACCTCAACCTTTGAGATTTGACAAGTTTGATTTAATACGAATCTTTACCACAAGATCCAAGAATATAGCCATTATTTTTCACATAATAAATTGTAAAAAATAAAGAGAGAAGAGGCGTTTACAGGCCTCCGATCCCCAACCCCAGAAGGCTGGAAACGGAATACTGGTCTCCTCCGTATATGTTTACAGGTGAAGATGTCGAGGCAAGTTCTAGCCCTGCTCCATTGTACACCTTGATATATGCGCCAAGAGGCATGTCAAACTCACCAACCTCAATGGTTGCCGTTCCAGACGAATCAACCGGGGCTGTTGCGACAACGGTGCCACTTCCCGAAGAGTTAGGCACCACTAGGTCTACTTGCGAGGCTCCAATCGGGTTGTTTGTTACCTTGATGTTTTCATCTGTGGTTGCATAGTAGTCTTTGTAAATTCCGTTTAACATCTGCCCGGAATACGAAGACTGTGGCTCAAGGTAGGAGTTGAAAGGTTCAGGCATCTGAAGGTGCAGGTTGTTGCTTTGATACACCATGTTTCCGTCAAGGTAAACCTTGAGATAGTTGTCGCCATTTGTTATTATGGTACAGTCCCTTGTCAATGGCTGATTTGCACTGGTGTCCGTCCAAAGCACCTTTTCCTGAGTCGCTTGGTTGGCATTTCCTGTGACTGAAACTACCGACCACTGCGTCCCCCAAGCTCCCGTAAGTGAGAAGCACGTAACGTAGTTGATGAATGGTTGAGATGTCTGGACGTATAGCCCGTTCTCGTACCATGTGGGGTTTGTGATGGTTGATACAGAGCTTACCGGGGTTGTTATGACTGCGTGGAACAGTTTTCCTTGTGTGTTTTGGCTTTCTGCATAATATCCGGCCCAAGTATTATCTGCGGGAGCCTGCACACCGATGTGCAATCCTTGGGTGTCCTTATAGAAGTCGAATGGAGCTCCCTCTGCCGGAGCATCCCCTCCATAAGTCCAATATCCTCGTTCAGCAGCGAGCTGCTGCTGTGTGGCGGTTTCATTGGTCAGCGGGTCAGACAAAATAAGGCCAGAGTTTACCTTACTTATGGTAAAAACCTGAACTGGCAGTGCCAATGAAACTGTCCCCAGATCTGGAATGGTCGGCAGAATGCTCGTGGATGTTCCAGGTATTATCGGAGGGATCATACTTGGAGACACTGGTAGTGGACCAACTTGAGTGCTTGCTGCTATTGGATGCATAACTGCAGGCATCAGCAGCAACGATATCACTGCTAGGCTACAAAAAACTAGTCGGTTCTTGTTCATTGCATAGCATTACGTTTTAAAATTTATATCATAATAGACATTATCTACTTGTACACTCTTAGAGGTTCATATTCCCGAATATCACTACATTATTCCATAGATACATCCAATAGAAATGTTATAGTATTTTCTGTGCAAATCGAGATAAATTCTGGCATAGGTAACAAGATATGAACAGACACAACCTACAAAAAACAACCGATAACGAACTTTACCAAAAAAGGAACGGAGACGTAGTGATAGAGTTTGTGAAGCCGATGAGGCTTACAAAAAGAATGTTCCATAAAGAACGCTCAGTCGTTTTTCAGGTACCCGTCTAATTTTTGTAAATCCATCAAGGATTGCAACCCACACATTACGATATTTTCTGTAACATTGTTACTATTTTCTATTAATCCATGAAGAGCATTCAATTTTTGGTATGAGGAGGTGGTCTGCAACACTGGTGGTGTTACTTGCGGCCCAGCCCCTTCTGATTTCAATCCTTCCTTTACAGTCGTACGCAGACGAATATTGGAGCATCAAAGGAACTTCGAGCCCTCTAGAAAAGCAGGTGGGAGCCATACCAAGTCACCTACTCCTCAAAGAAAGATCTCAAAACATCCCTATCTTCAGGCTCCACCCCGAAAAAAATGACCACGCTAGAAACCAATCCGAGTTGGCTAGGATCTCAAAGCAGGCCTTTTCCATGCTAGGATCCATACATGGCTTGGGTTATGACAATGTCACCCCGCCGGATGTTCAGATAGCCGCGGGACCTAAAAACATAATGGAGATGGTAAACCTAGAGGGCCAGGTTTGGGCAAAGAATGGAACCCCGGAGGGACAGCCATTTAGCCTGTCAGAATTTTATGGAACAGGTGACGGTTTCATTTCCGACCCCAAGGTCCTGTATGATGTTGCAAGTGGCAGGTGGTTTTCGTCCCTCACTGACATATCCACGAGCACTGTGCTCATTGCGGTATCTAGCGATAGTGACGCTGCAAGCAAGTTCTGTATTTACAACTTTACTAGTTCGGGCTACCTCATACCAGACCAGCCTATCTTGGGGGTGAGCCGCGACAAGGTAGCTGTTTCAGTCAATGATTTTGATCCATATTCAGGACAATTTACATATTCCCAATTTTGGGTGATTAACAAGAACCAAATGCTTACTTGTTCTCCTGTGGACTTTATCTCGAAAACTACAAGTGGTTATTTTTCAATACACCCAGTCCAATCTATTGGCAGAGGTGCCACACTGTATATGGCAAGCACTTCACAGAATGCCTCAAGCCCTGTTATCGATGTCTTTTCGGTAAGGGGGGTCCCCCCTGAACCAGTCTCGCTAGATATCTCTAGCGCGAAAATATTATCCATGAATGCCCCGCCAAGCGCACCACAGCCTGGTACTAACTTAAAAATCGATACTGGGGACGTTCGTGTACAAGATGCAAAATGGTCAGACGGGGATCTTTGGCTGGCCTTTAACGATGGCTGCATTCCATCGGGGGACAATGTTCAAAGATCCTGCCTTCATCTCGTAAAGATAGACACTTCCGACATGAAAGTCAGGCAGGATTTTGATTACGGCTCGGTGGGAAAGTACCTCTTCTATCCAGCAATAGCAGAATTGCCAGAAAGCCATTCTCTTTTTGTAGTCTACGGCTTTTCATCTCAGTCAGACTACCCTGGACTTCAGGCCACTATGCAAGGCAGATATGACGACAAAAACACTCTGGAATCCCCACAATTGATGCAGGAGGGTCGTGACTCGATAAATCTCATCTATGGATGCGGTTTTGACCGCATTTGCAGGTTTGGAGACTACTTCGGTGCTGCGCTAGACCCAAGTTCGCACAATGTGGTATGGGCAGCTGGGGAATACGGCTCAGGGATTGAAGACTCGGAAGGTTTTGGCACCGGTTGGGGCACGGAGATTGCCAACTTTACTGTCGGTGTTCTACCAGAGCGAGGACATTAAAATCTCCCTATAAGGGGCGATGGAATCTTCAGGTGGTTCTCACGGCGTTGCCGAGTCCACGTTAGACGGAGTACTGTCTCCTGCAGAATTTATTGCCGATACTCTGTAATAGTATGTTATTCCTGCCGTGACAGTCTTGTCAGAATAGGCAGTTCCGGCAGACTCGGTGTCAGATACCAGTTTGGACCAGGTAGAACCGCCATCAGTCGACCTCTCTATCATGTAGCCTGTGACTGAAGCACCCCCATTCCACCCCGGAGATACCCATGACAGATCTATTTCAGAGGAGGAAACTGCCGTTGCAGATAGGTTCGTCGGGGACGACGGCGCCGTAACAAGCGTAGTTGCGGAGGCCACGTTGGAAGGAAGGCTTGCTCCCATCGAGTTTGTGGCTGAAACCCTGTATAGGTATGTCTTACCTGCCGCAAGTCCAGAGTCAGAGAAGGACGTGGCGGTGGTCCCGGTATCAGGGACTACGGCAGACCATGTCGAGCCTCCGTTTGCAGACCTTTCTATCACATATCCAGAGATAGCATATCCCCCATCAGATGAAGGCGCGACCCACGAGAGGTTTATCTGAGAATACGAGGCCGGTGTTGCAACCAATCCTGTTGGAGGGGATGGTATGCCTGCTGTCGAGCTTGCCGTCGTAGCGGACGAGACATTTGATGGCGGGCTCGTGCCTACGCTGTTTATCGCAGAAACTCTGTAGGAATAGGTGGTCCCTGCCGCAAGTCCAGGGTCTGAAAAGGACGTGGCGTTGGAACCCGTGTTTGGTACTATCTCGGACCATGTCGTCCCTGAATTTGTCGATCTTTCTACCATGTAGCCTGTAATGTCCGAGTTTCCGTTGCTTGACGGAGGCTGCCAAGAGAGGCTTATCTGCGACTGCGACTCGGCGGTGGCTACAAGGTTTGTCGGGGCTGAAGGTACGGTGGCTGGAGCCTTGGGGATAGCGCTGGCCTCATTAGACTGGGCAGATTCACCCGCAGAGTTGGCGGCTGTCACTTTGTAGAAATAGGTCTTTCCATTTGCAAGGCCCGAATCTGTATATGATGTAACGTTTCCAATTTTTACAAGAAAAGTCTCCATGCCGGAGCTTGTCGACCTGTATAGATTGTAGTTTGCGATAGGAGATCCTCCGTTGCTTGACGGCGCTATCCATGAGAGAGAAACCTGACCGTTTCCCCCCAACGCCTTGAGGGCGGTTGGTGACACAGGGGCCATTGCAGAGGTTGATATCGAGTAGACATCCCCGCCATAAACATCCTCATGACCTGACGCAATCAAGTTGTTTCCAGAGTCGTATACTTGAATGGTAGCAGAAATTGGAAAGGCGAATTTTCCCACATCCAACTCTGCCGATCCCCCAGAGACTTGGGCCGATGCTAGAACTTTTGATCCATTTGCAAGATCAACTGCCGCCGCGTTGCTTTGAAGGTCTGTGATTTTGATTTTTTCATCATCTGCAACATAATAATTGTCAAATGTCCCTTCCAAAAATTGTCCGCCGTCAGTTGACTCGGGCTCGAGATATGCGTTAAAAGGTTCAGGCATCTTCAAGTCCAGATTGCTATTTGTATAAACCTCATTACCATCCATGTAGACCTTTAGGTAGTTGCTTCCATTGGTTATTATCGAACAGTCCCTTGTCAGAGGCTGGTTGGGACTTGTATCCATATACAGCAAATCTTCATTCGTAACCTGTGTATAATTACCCGTGGACGAAATAACTGCCCAAACAGTATCCTGGTTGTTAGTAAGGGTAGTGCATGCAACGTAGTTTATCAAGCCATTAGCTGTTTGAACATAGATGCCATTTTCGTAAAAGCCATTCGCAGCCCTGACTGGGTTTGTTATCCTAGCATGCCACAATCTCGCCGTGTGGTTTTGGCTCTCCGCAAAAAATCCTGCCCATGTACCGTCTGAAGGAGCCTGCACACCGATGTGAAGCCCGGCGGCATCCCTGCTAAAGTCATACTTTGCCCCCTCGTCGGGGGCATCTCCATCATAAGTCCAGTATCCCTTGATGGCTACAAGCTGTTGCTGTGTCATTGTCTCGTTGTTTAGCGGGTCAGAAGCGGCTAGGCCAGATTGCAGCTTTATTATAGTAGCAGTGGTGTTTGAGCTTCCGGTAGAATAGTATGCAGTCAGCGTCATGTTCTGGCTTGGCGTTATACTCCTTGCTGGATCAGTACTACCATCATCCCAGTGTTTGAATACAAAGCTCTGATAGTTATTGGCGTATACGTCGTATCGAACTCCAGTTGTGGTTGCAAAGGATATCGGAGAGTAGCCAGACGATATGTCTGCACCTGCAGCATTCTGCAGCTCTATGTACATTCCCTTAATCGGGTTTCCGGCAAAGTCGTCAGATAGCACCCTTATAGTGGGGTCGGTTGGGCCCAGGGTTGTGGCATTCTTATTGGTCTTGTGAATTGGCAAATTGGGATCAAAGAAGAACTTCATAGGCACTCCGTTGATTGATGCCGAGATCGTTCCGTTATCGTATACTTTTACGCCGGGAACTGTGCTCGATGCGTTTACAGAGACCGATGTAGAATTTGCCGACGATGTGGTGCTGTTGGTTGGGGAGACTCCGGCTGCATCCACCGCACTTGCATGAGTTAAAAGTGCCAGCATAGCAACCGTAGAAAAAATCACCAGATTCAACAGTAACTTGCTATGATTTTTTTCCGATATCATCAGTACCCTAATCAACCATAAATTGTCATCACATATTTGAGTAGACTAAGAGTATTATAGGATAGGGATACAGCGGCGTCGCGCATACAAAGTGTATCTATAATTTTACTAGTGAACGGTACTGCATGCCGGCCAAGTTTTGTGTTATGGATTGTAGAAGAATTATAATTCTTAACAATTTCCTAGTTTATGCCACCATCGCATGATGCCAAGTCAGGCCAAATGGCGGTATTTCATTTTTGTTCTTCACGAGGGTCAGCGACGCAGCATAGCGAACAATTTTTCAAGGTCAGCTCCTTGTGTGTTTTTATAAAAAATTAAAACCGCGTCAATGCCTCTGATGCCCTTCAGGTTATTTATTGCCTGAATGTTGTCAAGGATCGTACCCCGAGTTGGGATAATAGATAGCTGCACAAAGACAATCTTGTCATTTCCCTGTCTTCTTATCTGTTCTACGATGTCTTTTGCATTTACCACTAGTTGTGGATCCTTGAGAAATGCTTGAAGTTGGATATCTATAGCGCCCATATTAGCAGATGCACTCTGCCAGTCCCATCCTGCTTGTCTCAACTGCCCATAAGGAGGGGTGACAAGAAGCCTAGCGTTACCCCCAGTGGCGTTGTTGTACTCTTCAACGAGCCACTTTGCCTTGGCGAAGTTTAGAATGGAGGCGGCTTCGTCCGTGGAAAATTCTGGGGAATAGCCAGGGCCCCCCTCATAGTCGTAAATTATAAAGTCTATTCCTTTTGGAAGGCTGGAAACAGAGGTTACCATGTCATGGATTTTCCGGTAACCGATTGCCGAATACACCTTGATTCCCGTGCCCTGGTCTTTGACATCCTGAGCCTTCTTGACAACATCAGGGGCATCTTTGGGGGTTCCATATACCAGCAAGTAGTCACCCACCTTCAGGTTTTTCTTAAAAATCTGAAGATTGTCCAGATAGTATGGGTTGCTGGGATTTAGGAAAAAAGCCAAGGAATAATTCTGTTTTATCGTAGCAGAACGGTTAGTATCCTCTACGAAAGAACTATCCGGTTTTGTATGGAATTGCTTTTTTAACAAACTTTCTGTTTCGGAATACGTCGCGGCAATCGAAATAATCAGACCCACTGCCAAAAATAACGCGTGTTTTTTCTTCATCATTATTTAGATTCCATGTTTCAGGGCCTTGCGTAGATCTAGGGTCAGTGCCCTTGAATGATCCTTCCATTTGGAGGATATGGATAGTAAAATTTCAAGGGCCTCCGGCTCGAAGAACATTGTCTGTATGAAGTGGTAAAATCTCTGCAATAGAAGATATTTCCACAGGCGGAGTCTTTTGAGCTTGAAAAGGAAATAGACTATGAGCATAGATTGAAGGCCATTTGTCAACAGGTCGACAACTGACAAGCCTACAATCATGGTAAGAAGATTTGCAAACGGATATGCGATCCCGGGTTCTACTACCAGGAAAACAATGAAGAATGGCAGGAATAGGGAGCTTGCGTTTATCGACCCGTGTTGCAATATCCTTAACGAATACATCAAAGAAAGTGGGTTCCGGACTTCTTTTACCACGTCCATATTTGCCGCAAACGCCTGGTAAAACGATGCAGACCAGCGGACGCGCTGGTGCCTCAATTCCTTAAGGTTGGCAGGAATATCGGACCTTACTATCGCATGTTGCTCATATTCATGCCTATAACCACGCCTTCCCAGCCTTACCGTTATCTCACAGTCCTCACCTGTCATGTCGTCGGCCCAGCCTCCTGCCTCAACGAGAGGTTCCTTTTTAAAGACGCAAAAGGCCCCAGGCTGCACTATGACAGAATCTGTAAGCTCCCATTCCCTTTTGGCAAAGGTAAGGAGGCAGTACCGTAGCACCCACAGTTTCTGCCACCAGCTTACCTCTTCTAGTGGCATGATAAGGCCCGAGACGGAGGCCACGTGCGGATCTCTGAAATGCTTCATTATATGGCCGATTGCAAATTCATCTATCATCGAGTCTGCGTCTGTTCTAAACACAATTTCACCACGCACCCGTTGAAGCCCGTATTGTAATGCAAAACCCAAACCTGAATGTGGAATGTTGTATACCGTACCATTTGCATATCTGAGGTTTTCTACCGCCTCCGATGCTTGTTTTCTGGTGTTATCAGTAGACCCGTCGTTTACCACCACTATTTCCGTTTTCCCATGATAATATCTTGCCGCCCTGTCAATACTTTCAATGCAGCGCTTGATGTGTTTTTCTTCATTGAATCCTGCAAGGAGAAAAGACAGTGTCATGTCATGATTCCCGTGGACAGGTGAGCCTTTTTTTTCAACGGCCCAACGAGGAATCTTTAGCTCGTAGATGAAAAATGCCATATAGTATTTCAATGACAAAAGTTCGGACAAGCTTACTGTCAAGTAGGCTGTAACGGGTGAATCGCTTGACATCTGAAAAACAGGCCCCAAGGAGAACACGATCAATGAACCGCTTGAGAAAATCAGTATCATGTAGAGGTATTGAAGGGCGTAGCTCCTTCGCACCACTAGTTTGACTTTCTTGCTTTTGGGAGTGGTTATTGTAGAAAATAGAGCCAGTTCGATGAAAAGGCTAGCGACTACACTTGTGCAAAATAGGCTTGCCTGAAGGAATTGCACATGAGAGGTATTTGCCAGCACTATCACAGTAGACGTTATAACGAATTGTGTAAGTACAAGGCCAAAAAATGACATGATTCCAAAAAACAATATCTTAATACGTTTTGGAAAAGCCGCACTCGTTGCAAATGCGATAGATGGGAAAAAAATTAGAAAGAGCGTTTGTGTTTTTGTAGGAGGGGTGAGGTCTACAGGCATATAGGAGCTTCCTCCAAAAAGGCTCTGGTTTACTATGTATGACGGAAGCTTGAAAAAGTGAAGCAGAGAAAGTAACATCTGGTTCTCCGAATTCTGAAGATATGGTGTGCCTAGTAGGACATAGGCAAAAAAGAAGCCGCACAGCAAAAACCTCGTAGGAAAATAGAGGAAGATTCGCCTAACGGTATCCGCCAGCGGACTTGTCATCTTCCATCGCCGTCGTCCACTTCGCCATACGATTGTTCCCGGCTCGCAAATCTGACCTTGCTTGCCCGGTCATTCTTCTTTTCCGCGCTTATGTCTTCAAAGATTTCAGCCTCAGGCGGCATCAGCGGACCCTCGTTCCGTGCCATTTCCTGAAGAGAGGCCCGTTCGATCAGCCTCAGCCTCTTCCGCCGCTTTGCAACAAACGCAGCTAGACCTATCACACCTGCAACGGCAAGCGCGGCATATGTCACTGGGACGCCACCGTAATAAAACAGGTAGTCAGGACCGTTGGCAACATGATACGGCACAACTACTGTTTGCACAAAGGCGTTGGAGGTACTCGTGGAGTTTTGTGACCAGTTTATCTGGACTGTGGATGATTTGTCACCTGGAACAAATTGCGGCTCCATGTCAACCAAGAAGGTAGTAACGAAGGTTTGGCCAGGAAGGACCGTTCCTATGTTTTCAGTATTGCCCACGCTAGTGATCGTATCGCTCTTTACACCTGGCACCGAGTTTCCCGATAGCAATGTGGTGGTGATAGTCTGTGCTGCAATTGACCCTACGTTCTTCAGAGTTACTGTAAATGGCACATTTGTCGCGCCCGGATAGAGCTGTGAATCATCTTCCGAAACTAGCTGAAACTCCGCCTTTGGCGATACAATAAAGTCCACATCCAACGCGGTTTGTTGGCCTCCGGATGTTACCAAAAGTGAGAGAGGATAGCTGCCCGAATGGGCCATGTTGTCCACATTGACAAAGAATGACGCAGTAACAGTCTGGAAGCTGTTAATCCGTCCAAAGTATGCGGAGGTTGAATTTCCCCATGCGGGAGAAAGTCCGGGGGGAAGGTGGAGCGTAGCGTAAACGTCGTTTGCATCAAGGCCATAGTTGAATATTTGCACGTCAATCCTGTCCCCCGCGTCCCCGGGATAGGAAAGCGACGGTGCAGCAGTCACGTTCTGTATCTTAAAAATGGGTTGGTTGCCAAGAGGAAGTTCTGTTTGATACGTTTCGTTGAATTGATTTTCGTTCGAATCATACCTTACGGAAACCGGAATTTGTGAAGACATGTCGGTTCCCTGGGTGTAAATTCTCAGTTGGACCGTCTTTGTGGAATGTGTTGCAAGTTCACCCACCAGAACCGGCGTGTTGGTCGAGATATAACCACCTCCGGTCGCAGATGCTATTTGCAAATTATGGATAGGCTTGGCCCCTATGTTTGTGATATCGAGGAATATCGGAGTAATGGAATTTGGCTGTAACGTCGTAGGCCTAGCTGATATAGACAGCAGACCCCCGGTTGGCTGCAGCATTGAACCTACGTTGATCCCCCCCGAAATTGACGACGGCCCTGCATTTGATGATGTAAAATTAAATCGTACAGTGTAGGCTCCTGCGTTTTCAGCCCTAACGTTCCACTTGAATTCCAATTGCTGGTGAGGTCCCAGTACATCACTGTATCTTGTAACGTTGTCAAGAAGCTGCAATCCTGCCGGCACGAAGATTTGTGCAATTATGTCACTGTCTGGAATGGTGGCAGCGTTTTGCAATTGAAGCCCTACGGTAAAATTGTCGTTTGGATAAATCCCGCCCGGAATGTTCAAACCAGTAACTACTAGGCTGTGTGGGGTTCCCACGTTTACTGTTACAGAAAATGATTCCGTGTCATAAGGAAAGTTCGAGTGAGCTGTAATCAGAAGAGGATAGGATCCGCCCGATCCAGCCATAACTATCCACGTCGCTCGCATTGTATTTCCTTCATTTGTGAAGGCCAGGTGTGCAATTACGGGAGTTATCACGCTCACCCCAGATGGAGCCGAGAGCTGAACAATGAGAGATTCCCAGTTTACACTTTGAGATTGTATATCAGCTGTAATTTTGAAGGGTTTGTTAGGAACGGGATTCGGATCGACATAGACATTAGTGAAAAGGAGGTTTGGTTGTTGTTGCAATTCGGTTGGAAGTGAGCTCGCGTGTGCTTGGCCTGTGTTTGAAAATGAAAAAGGCAGGATTACCAATAAGACAAAAAATGCTCTTAGATAAACAGTTTGCATAACTCAGTTCTTGTACGAAATGGCGGCATTTTCCATGCTTTGTTTTGCACCATCGTTCCATCTTACGACCTTTACTATGGATTCTTTCTTTTCCACAATCCTTTCCTTGAAAATAACAAGATCATCTAGCATTATGCCGATTTCATCGTCGATGTGTCGGGTCGGCTTGAACCCTAGTTTTTTCAAGTGCTCGTGATCAGCCTTGTAGTAATGTTCCTCCTTTTCAAGACGCGGGTTGTCTACATTCTGGACTTCCACGTTCAGCCCTTTTTTGTCGCCGATTCTTTTCACTCTATTTGCAAGCTCAGAAACCCTGTACTGTTCGTCAAATTGATTCACTACCCTGTACTCTCCCTGTTCTGGAGGCTTGTTGATAAGAATAGTAATACACTGGATAGAATCTTCCAGAGCTAGGAACCCCCTTGTCTGCCCTCCCTTTCCGTATACGGTGAGGGGGTGCCCAATTACGGCCTGTGAACAGTACCTGTTTATCACCGTGCCAAAAACTTCATCGAAATCGAATCGCGTCATCTTGTTGTCTGCCCTCATCTCCGTAGTCCTGGTTCCGTAGACAATGCCTTGCATAATATCGGTCGAGGTGAGGTTCCACAACTTGCATGCGAACATTATATTGTTACTGTCATGCACTTTGCTCCAATGATACCAGCTTCCTGCCATTCTCGGATAAGGTATCACGGTCTTTTTACCCCTGAATTCTATTTCCATAAAACCCTCAGTAATGTCAATATCGTTACCATAACCATACTCGCCCATTGTGCCCAGCTTTATCAGATGGGTCTTGGGGGCATGGTTTTTTATTGAATAGAGAACGTTTAGCGTCCCTATGACATTATTGCTCTGGGTGTAAAGAGCATGGTTTTGGTCAATCATGCTATAAGGTGCTGAAGGTTGTTCTGCAAGATGCACGATTGCGTCCGGCTTGGTGTTTTTTATCACGTCATCTGTAAATTTTTGATCGGTCAGGTTTCCTTCGTAAAAACATACCTTGTCCCCAAACTCCTTTCTCAAGATTTCAATCCTTTTTTGCATCGACAAGATAGGAATTGCAGACCAGGACCCCATCTCTTCTACGTTTTTTCGGCGAGAAAAATTGTCGATTCCACATACTTCGTTCCCTAGGCCAAGTAGACGCAATGCCAGGGACCATCCTATATATCCGTCCATGCCCAAGATCAGAATTTTCATGTCAGATCCATCCCACCCAAACGAAGTGACGAGAATAGTTGCTCTCTAAATTTTTCAAATAGGCACATACTCATTTGCTACTTTTTCACCTTTGACTAAACTATATAGCGATTGACTAAATTTTCTACAGAATTTTATTATGTCATACCCATTCATAATACTTTAACAGAGTAAAGACACACCAATTTTTTAAATTGAGTAGCGATTTTAAAAATAGTGGTTTCCCATATTTTTCAACCATAATCTATATGAATTGCGGTACAAAAATGCCTGTTTCGTTGCAATCATCATAATAGTAATTTTTACCCCGATGGTTGCAAATGGTGAGAATATGAATTTGACTGGAAATCTAAACATAAACGATACCCAGATTACAAGCACCTCCAATCTCTTACTCTCCTTACTCGTTACACTTGCAGAATCCATACTACCAATCCTTGTTGGTGCCGCAGTCGGGCACAAATCAATCAACCATTGGCTTGAGAAAAAATACAATTTGGCCAAGAAGAACGCTCTACTAGAAAACTATTCCCAGTCATTGAAAAAGCATAGTGCCTTATTGGATAACTTTGTAAACGAGGTTTTCAGGTCGTACATAGTTTTTCGAAAAGAAGACGGATTACAAGCAGCCGAGATAGGAGAGTATAGCAGTCCTGAGCAGAGCATATCGGGCTTTCTTCGGTTTCCCTCAATCCCCGGCGAATTGCCCTGGAAAAAATTCAACGAAGAATACAAAAGGCTTTCCTCAGGGCTTGAGGAGGTTTCCCTTGCAAGAGAACGACTCTATTTGGATCTCAGATATTTTCTGGATCGGGGCAACAATATGGTTGACAAGGTGCAGAGCATTACGAAGAAGATGTCCGAGTCCGAACTTGTCATAGCAAGGCTTTTACAATCCACAAATGGCGGGGAATTACTTGAATTTTATAAAAAATACCGCGCGCTTAGCGGTGAGATAAGGAGTGAAACTGGCATATTCGAATTAGAATTAATCCACTTACAAACATAGTGGGGAATTCAGTAGCCTTCATCCATTTTTTGGGCCCAACATTTCGTCATTTTTTACATTTTGATCCCATTTGCCCCTTATACCCCTAAATATTATGTAAGAGCCTCCCCCCATTAGAGCAACGGCCAGTGTAAGCCACAAGAACGCGTCCTGTTCGGCTTTCGCACAATTGACATGAATCGCAGTGCCAGAGGAGTAATCGAAGCAGCTGTCAAGTTCCGAGGCCTGCAGAGAAACCTGGGAATATTCTGAACCCCCTATGCCACCTACATAAAACCCAGCGAAAATCATCACCGAGCCCATCATTATGAGCCTTATGTCACTCACAGTCTTGATTTGTCAGGCATAATATTTAACGCTGTAATCTCCTATTCTAGGTGGTAGATATGGTCTTTGGGTTAGGCAAGAAAAAATCATCAGAACCGCTTCCAAGTCCTACGTCCGAATTGAGGGAAGTGACTTTACAAGACATACCCCCCATGATCAAGGGTTTCGAGGCGCCAAGGATTTCCATGCTTGTAAAAGAGGCGAAGCGATTGAAGGAGGAAATCGAAAAAAGCCAGAAGGCGATATACGAAATAGTTTCCCAGTTGGAATCAGACAACCTGAAGCTTGATGATATTGACCGGAACCTGAGAATCATAGGGCAGAGAGGCAAGGATTCTGTTGTATCGACCATAAAAAAAGAGACCAAGATAAGGCTTTCAGATGTGGAAGCATATGACGATGTGATTCAGCTCAATAATGAGGTAAACCAGATGTTTAAGAGGATAGGCGACATACTAGGGCTTCATACAAGAGTCATGCATGTTTTTGCCCGAAAATATGCCGATAAGCTAAAGGAAGCAATTTCAGAATTGGCTCAGAGAAGGAACTCGCTCCAAGCCCTCATATCCGATCAGGAAAAATTCAAGACAAATTCCAGGTCCATGCTTGATCATGCAGAGAAGATCAATTCCTTAAATCGCGAACAGATCAATAAGATTCAGAGGGCAAAAGAGGTTGCGGAGGAAAAGTCCCGTTTATCAGAATCGGCAACAAGGCTTGAGCGTGAAATCGCAGAAATGAAGGCAGGACAGGAATATGACCAGTTTTTGGCAGTAAAGAAGAAAATAGTAGAACTCGAGCATGAGAAAGACGTAATCAAAGAAAAAATTAACGACCAGTTTTCTAAGATATCAAGACCACTTAACAAGTACAGCTATGGTTCAGCACTCGAGAAACACGTGAAGAAGGTCATGGAAGACATGATATCTGATCCATATCAAGCAATTATCCCCCAAAACAAGGAGGCCATCATTGAAATTCTGGAAGCTGTGGCCAAATCAGTACTTGCTGGAAATGTCTCGGTCAAAGATTCTGACAAGTCCATAGAGGCGATTGAGGAAACGATCGGTAGGCTAAATGAGTTTTTAGGCCTCAAGGCTTCCTATTCAAAAAAACTTTCCGACCTTGAATCAGGCCTTGAAATATTTGATTCAACGGGTTTGGAAAATAAAGAAAAAGAACTAGAGAAGACAAGGACTAAATTGCATGACCTTGACGCCACCGGCAAAAGACTCGAAAAAGAGATCGACGAAAGCAGATCGAAGTTAGAGGCTGCCAGGTCAGAGCTTGAACGTGGGCTCAACCTTCTAAGCCATGACAAAATCCAGGTCAACGTGCAGGCGTAAGACTGGCCATTCTAAGGTTAATTAGTTTCCTCATGAAAATTCCGAGTGTGATATTCAAAAAAAACACCAGCCGACGAAGGACTATAAAGATAACAAAGCAGGCGAGGGATGGCATCTTGAGCTATTGTAAGATGAACCACCCAAACGAGGGGATTCTCATTTTGAGGGGAAAGTACAAGAGCGGCCAGGTATTCGTAGACGGTCTTGTAATCCCACCTTTTTCGCACACAGGACCTACATTTGCCGGGTTTCCGCACACCTTCTTGCCTATTGACCCAAGCTATGTTGGGACCGTGCACTCTCATCCCAGCGGATTGGCAAAGCCATCTGTGACCGACCTGCATAATTTTTTTGGTTTTGTTTCAATAATTGTGCAGTCGCCTTACGAGGACGGTGACCTTTTTGCGTACGATCGTGATGGAAACCTACTTGAATTAACAGTGGTTTTGGATGAATTCTGACAAAAATTTATAAGCTTTTTGCTACAACACGTAATGTTGATAAATTACAAGACTTACCTTATCTTCCTATTCGGATCACTTGCGGTAAGCATTGGGCTTCAGATGCTTCTCCCCTGGCCTTATGGACTGATAGCAGCTCTTGCAATTTTCATAGTGTTTCCCCTCTTCTTGAGGAACAGGGCGTTGAAAAGGATGGGAGGCATGGGTACTGACACAGGGGCAGGCGGTGGCGGTTTCTTTGGACAAGGCCAAGGGGTCAGATACATCTGTCTCGCGTGCAACAACAGATTCAAGGGCGGAATTTGTCCAAGATGCGGCTCTAAAATGAAAAGAGCAGACTTTTAGGACATGACCCTAGAAGACCTGAGAAAGAAGGCCCTATTCCAGAATACGATAGATACGTGGATAATGTTATGCGAGGAGAGGAACGCCGAGTGGTTCTCACCTGAAAATTACAAGAAATTTGTTTCACATCTCCTTCAAAATGGCCTCAAACTTCAAAAGTTCCCCCTCTGCATAAAGGAGACAGGCGGCATGTACCAAAGGGGCAGGGATAAGACCCAGTTTGCCGAATCTCTTTCACAGTCGACGGATCCTAATGCGGCAGCTTATACCGTGAGGCTTACAGACGAAACGATCAAGATAATTAGGCAGTACAATCCTAGCGTCGTAGCTTAGGATTGATTATGGCATCCATAGCGTGACCTATAAAGACAAAGGCAAGGCCGGTTGCAGCAATCATCATACCCGGCGGTAAAATCCACCACCACATGCCCCTTTCAGCAGCACCGTAGGAACTGGCATCGTGTAATATCTGACCCCATGTTGGGTAGGATGGATCACCCAAGCCAAGAAAGCTAAGGCCTGCCTCAGTGGTTATAGCAGCCGGAACAGAGATTGCGATGCTTGCAAATGCATAAGGAAGAAGCTGTGGTAAAACATGCTTGAAAATTATCCTGAAATCTTTCTGCCCCATCAGTTTTGATGCCTCAACATATTGTAAAGTTTTAATCTGCATGGCCATACTCCTCGAAACCTTCGCTATTCCTACCCAGCCAAAAATTACCAAGAATCCCACAATGAGGAATATGCTGTTACCAATTGTAACTGCTAGTATTATCAGAAGCGGCAGTGCAGGCATTGCGTAAATAACATCATTTAGGCGCATCATTATTTCATCCGTAGCCCTCCCTTTGAATCCCGCATAAACGCCATAAACCAGCCCTATCACCACCGAACCTATCGAAACTGTGATTCCTATGAAGAGGGCCAGAGGAGTCCCCCAAAGTATTCCCACCGCCAAGTCCCGCCTTAGTTCGTCTGTTCCCAAGAGCCCGTATACCTTTCCCCCGAGTATGAACTGGGATTTTTCAACCGAGAGGTTGGAGGACTGGCCATAAATATCGACCTTGAAGATATAGGTCCCTTTTAGCACCTTGTTCTGAGCCTTGTCTGAAAAGACCAGATCCTGCGATGCTAAAGAATCATAATTGAATCCAAATTTCATTCCGTTTAGGACGTTCTTTTTCATGTCATTATCCGAAGAAAAAATCATCCCGTCAAAAACCGTCCCAGCCCTAGAGGCAGGCAACGAAGACGAAAAGAGCAATGAGCTCACGCCGTCGGGTCGAATCACAGAAAGTTGCAAAAGTGGGCTGCCTTGGTATTTCGCCACATAGTGATATATGAAATCGCTCGGGAAGGAATCAAATTCATAGTCGGCGGTAAAGACATCCGTTACGACTGAAGTGTTACCGGATTTCTCAATGTATTCATGTGGCGCTAAAATAGAGTGTTCCGGAATTTTTTCTGAGAGAAAAAAGTTTACCCAAGAAGGTTCCGCAGATTTTGGAAATTCAAGCCAACTCGAGGGATCGTTCCACTGGCGGAAGGTTTCGACTGGAATTGTGAGAAAGGCAATTGCAGACATGCAAATCAGCACAGATAGAATTCCCAAGCCCGCAAGTGCAATCCGGTTGCCTGCAAACTCCCGCCATACCTCCTTTGATGAAAGGCTCATTGTCTTCTCACCCTAGGGTCGAAGTAGCCGTAAAGGACGTCTGCTAGAAATATGCTGACAAGGAAGAATGCTGTCAGGACATAGGTGGCTCCGATTATCACGGGCAAGTCAAGGACGCTTATTGCATCATAGTAGAGCCTTCCCATTCCGGGCCAGTCAAAAACCGCCTCTGTGATTATTGCACCGCCAAGAGATCCAGATAGGCTAAGCGCAAGGACTGTCACTATTGGAGGAGCGGCATTTTTTAGGGCATGTCTGTAAAGTATTTTCCTTTCACTTATCCCCACCGCCCTTTTAGCAAGAACAAAATCCTCCTGTAAAACGCCGACCAAAAAGTTGCGCACCAGATAAGCCCAGGATCCAAATCCGATTAGGACCAGGGTTATCAGCGGGAGTGTCATATGATAGAGCAGTGAAATGAAATATCCCGGATCCGTGGGGGAGATCTCAGGGGTAGCTCTTGCTGGGAATACAGGATACAGGAATGCAAAGAGGAAGATCATGATTAGACCCACCCACCAAACCGGGAAGCTGCTGCTTACAATTGCAAAACCCGATGTGATTTTGTCCATCTTTGATCTCACCTTACTTGCCGCAACCGAGCCCAGGAATATTCCAAGAAGGGAAATTACAGCGGTGGCGGTTGTGAAGAGAAGTATGGTCCTTGGCAGTTTTTCGAGTATAATGTCCTTCACGTCAGAAGAGCCAGTGTCACTTGTAAGAAACTTAGCATGTCCAAAGTCCAGTGTAAGTATCTTGTACATGGCAAGACCGAGCCTAGACGGCGTATACCAAGGCTGATCCAGCCCAAGCGAGTTCTCCCTCTGCTTTATCTGAGCCTGTACGTATCTATCTAGCTGCTCTGGATTCTTAAAGCTTGCAACAAGGTTTTTGTCATTTGTGACCTGCTGCCTTATCTCGAGAGAAACACTCTGCTTCAATATGGCGTCCATGTTGGAACCTACGAGGGCGATTGTTATCAGGAGAGTTGCCATCAAGACCCCAAACATCGTTATTGCACGTTTTGCTAGGTATTTCTTAAAGCCCATACCTTTCCCCACTTTTTATCCTGTTTCTTCTTAATTTTACAAACGCGAGGACCGCAAATGCCGCGACGACTACGACTGGTAAAAATACTACATAGTTTGGATTGTTTACACCAAGTTCTCGTGGCGGACTTGCTACCTGTGGTAGCTCGGTTCCTGAAGGCACTGCAAGAAAGCTTGTGCTAAATGTATCAGGGCGGTACGCTGCGTCTGAGACCGTAAAGATTTTCAGGTCGTTGCCGCCAAGGGTAAAGTTTAATGTTTTTTCTTCTGGAACGGATATGCTAAAACTCCCATTTCCAGAGGTCTGGTTTCCTTCAAACACAATTTGCCCTTTGGAGTTTATGAAATAATAGTAAACATCAGAATTGGGAGTCACATTCACTGGTATGTCAAGTTCCTTGCCAATGTTCACGACTGTAGGAACCTCTATTCCCTTTATTTTAGGAAGTTTGACCTGCTCAAAACCACTCCAGTAGCCAGCGCCAAGTGGATATGTGGGGTCGTTGAATGCTTTCAAAGTTATCTCCCTTGCCTCCGGAAGGTAACTGTCAAAATAATACGGACCGTTGCTTATCATAGCATTATTATGACTTTCAATCCATGAGATCGAGGCATTGTATCTGGAATCGCAGTATGCGGAATCAGCAAGGCCCGCCAATGCGGGTGGAATATCATTTTCCTTTTCAAAGCCCCCTAGGTTGGACCTCATCATCTGGGCGTCCTTTGGGACAATTAGTGAGAGCCAGTCGATGTTTTTGCTTATCGCGTCAGATCTGGAAAAAGCAAGTTCGCCTCCCGTAACGGATTTTTCCATGGCATACATCATTTCCCACGGCATGCTGGGCCACACCTCTGCGGAATCTGCAATTTCATCCTTGTCAAAATGCCAGTAGTTCTGATAAACCTCAATGGTATCGTTATCAATTACCTTGACACCCACGAGAGTGTCGGCGGCTTGGTTTGCCTTTGGCGAATATTCGGAGTCGAATGTTTTGGTTTCGGCCGCTTTATCCCACCCCCATTGATATAAAAAATAGATTCCATAGAGAACATCTTTCATATCCATAGGTTTCCCATCGTGCCAGTTGCTAAACTTCATATGAAAAGTAACCTTGCTGGTTGACCTTGCCCCAGGACCTACCGGCATCCATTTCTGTTCTTGAGGAACCCATTTGATGGCATCATCTGGAACAGTGAGCTTTCCGGAAGGACCTGCGGTCTGGACCTGCCACGTCGTCCTAACAGGAATGGTGAATCCCGTGTACGGATTCTTGAAGTCCCCAGGATCCATCACTGGAGACGACATTTCTTGACTGTACGAATCTGTAAACCCGCCAATGGGATTCCATGCACCTTGGTAGATCTTTCCGACCCCAATCTTCATCGTCCCAGAATCTTCCCTTGAGTTAATCGGAGTGAACCTGCTTGTTATGCCTGCACCAAAATCATCAATTATGCCATGGACTTTCATGTTGGCCACATATTGATCCACCTGAGCGGCGAGAAAAACCCTCACGGATTCCTGTATGCCTTCCTTCACCCCCGCATTTAGCAAACCTGCTCTTGTCTGTGATGAGGTAAAATTCCCATCGAAGATTGACTTTGATATCAAGTCCAGCGAGGCATTTTGGTAGTTCCAATACTCTGGATTATTAAAACCTGGCATGTTTGAGAACCATGGGGAGTACATCTGCGAAATGATTACAGAATCATACCTAACAAATCCGCCCATGGTATACGCCTCGGTGTAAATGTTCCACTGCATGTCTGCCGGATTGGAACCGTAAACTACGGAAAAGGCCTTTGTCAGGTCTCCATAGTTTTTGTTCACCACAAAACCCAACTTTTGAAGATTGGAGGCAAGGATTTCCCCAATAGCTTGCCTGACTTGATCGTCGTTTCTTATGAATATCGTAATTTCTACGGGCTTTGATTTGAAATACCATTGACCATGAATTTGTTGCGCCCCCGCCTTTACGAGCCCATCGGATATCATTTCCTCGGCAAGGGAGGGGTTGTACTGGAAGTTAAAAGATTGCAGGGTCCCCAAGATTAGAAGATAGTCGGGATCATATGGCTTGTATGCCGAAACCATTTGTGATCCATACCCGTTTAGTATTTCATCTACAATCAAGTTTCTATCCACAAGATAATTTAGTGCAAACCTGACTTCTTTTATCGAAAAAGGATTGAATTTTTCAGACGGTGCCGGATTTAGGAGAAGGCTGTATTCCGTTCCTGTAGATTGAACAACTTGGAGGTCCTGGCGCAGCTGTGGGTCTAACCGGTTTGAAGGGACTGCGGAGTAGTAGGCATCCAGATTCCCGTTTTTTACCTCTTCTATTGCAGTGTTAGGATCTGAATACTGGATGAACTCCACCTGATTCAAGTAGGTTCCCTTTTCTCCCAAGGCAGCCTTTGATCCCAGAATAAAAAGTGCTAGTGTCACAACTAGCAATAGTTTCATGAGTTGTTTTGATGTGAATTGTATTTAACCATGGTCTAACCCTCAGAAACCGAAATCCTGCCAGACATAATCAAAGCCTACCCGGTCCTAGATAATGTTCAAAGGCTAGTATTTTATAAACAATCAACAAATACAGCATGTTGAACCTTCAGACGCTGGTAAGGGGAATCCAAGGAATAATCCCAGGAGGTTTGTCCGTCAAGGATTTTTCCATGGTAACCCAGACGTCCGAAGCTGCATCGATAGAGATCTTAGACAATCTGATGAAAAATGGGATTGGCACATACAAGGACAACTTGGTCCAGTTTGACGAGAGCGATAGGCTCAAGACAAGCATCCTTGCAATCTCGATGGGTGCGCCTGTGGAAGAGATTTCTAGGCTGCTCAGGTGGCAGGATTTCGAATCACTGGCCGCAGAAATACTAGAAAGTAGGGAATTTGAGATTTCCCGTAACGTGATTTTTACCAAACCTAGAATGCAGATAGATGTGGTTGGCATCAAATCCGGAATTGCTGTTCTGATAGACTGCAAGCACTGGAACAGGATGAGTCAGTATTCTCTAGAACAGGCAGTGAAGAAGCAGGTAGAACGTACCAAGAGGTTCGTGTCAGAGGAGAAGGTACGTGCGGCCATACCAGCAATAGTCACGCTCCATCAATTTGAAACCAAGTTTATCGAACGGGTGCCCATAATTCCCATTTTCCAGCTAGATGCATTCTGTGAGGAATTTTATGGGAATATAGAAGGTCTTCAGCCTTGAAACATCGTGTAGAAGAAGAACGCCGTGGTAACCACAAGGAATGCCTGCGTCATCCGCATTGCTCTATCCAGTGCCTTCGAGTAGTCGTCAAATTGCTTTGCACCCATAACCTTCACCCGGGTTTCCTGTGCAAGGAGTTCAAACGAGGCAGAAGAGACTGTCTGTTCTGCCTTTCTGGCGAGTTGCAGAAACCAAGAATTTGCATCATCGGCCTTCGATAAGCTTCCAAACTCAAAATAGCCGTGCTTGTTCCTTGCATTTCTCGATTTGTAGTGAGTGTCAGAGGTGCATATTTCAAGTAGGTTGAGGCCGTTTTTTGAAAAATGATTTGTGATTTCTTCCCTCAAACCGTTTTGCATGTTGTTCGCGTCTGCCCAGCCTAGAAAGAACTTTTCGTCACCTATTTTCATACACATTATTGCTATTTTCCCAGGTCCCAAGTCATCCGTTTCTATTTTAAGGTCGTCGGAATTTGCAAAGCCTGTCTCTATCGGCATCGAAGTTTTTGTTATAAGTGTGTCAAGATTGGACTTGGCTGCCTTCAGTAGATCATCGGCGTCGATTTTCGATATTTCCTCGCCCATTGCATTATGGCTGTCTACCACAAGCACCTTCTCAAAGCCTCGGTTTCGTCCATACTGCTCAAGTTCCGTTTTGATTGATGTTGGTACATCTTCCATACCGTGCGGTGAAAGGGAAAGGATGAGGACTCCAACTTTTCCGAAAAGCAAACCCACTGTTCTTGCCTTGTTTACTTGTACTGTCACGGGTTTTGTACAACTGAACCCTTGCTGTACGGAAGAGCTCTTAGATATGCTTTCAAGATACTGCTCTACTTGGGACCTCGACGGAAGGTTGAGGGAGTGGTCTGACACACTGTGCATCACCATGGCAGAGGAGTTTAGATTCTTGTAAATGAGATATGTGATATTGCTGCCCCCTATAGGGTGAAAAGGTCCCGGATGTACATCTGGCAAAACCAACCTGCAGTCTTTATTTTTTGTTTTAAACACGATTTGGAATGTAGATACCGTAGACGGCTGGGAGCGTTCCTCCATCATCGTTTCCATTTCCACAGGGTCGTTTCTTGTCATTGCGGCCACGTAGGCTTGTAGAAAGGTGTGGGTACGGGTAAGCTTTCCAGTGGCTCTGTCCGTAAGAATAGTCCAGGCTGTTCCGAGGAATATGAAAACTAGGCCAAATCCAATGGATCTTGGATCGGAAAGCATGGGATACCACCGCTCAGGGGGTACAAAGGTCATAAACATTGCAAGAGGCTGCACAAGGCACATGGCAAGAGCCGTCTTAATCCTAGTTCCTATAACGGAGGTGTATATGCCCACCCGGAAACTTGCAAAAAGCAGCATTCCCTCTGCCACGTATATTTCGGATAGGTGTGTTTTTGAGAATACGTAAACGGAGAGGAGGCCTCCAATCAGGGTAACAAGCCATAGTAGGTTTCCAAACGCCGAGATGTGCAGGACCTTGGAATAATCCGTCTTGAGAAGTTTGCAGTCTACAAACTGCGCAACTGCAAGCACTGCTACCGTGATTGGAATGGTCACGGCTATGCTGTCGGCTGACTTGAAATAATAAATCGACGACAGGGACACTATTACGCATGTGATGACAAACGAGATAGCTAGAGATGTGAATCTTGATGAAGGCGTAAACGTAGTTAGTGTATACCTCTTGTGGATACGAGATACACTATCAGAGCTATCGGTCATGGTGTGAAAAAGATTTTCAAGATCCACGATATTGCGATAAGTGCGCTAGGGATTGCTACTACGATTTCCGGCTTTAGCTTGTACCCCTTAGTCTCATCCTCAAAGAACCTCAGAAGGCCGGCGCTGGAGGCTGGCAATGGGGCTGATTTCTTACTGCTCACGATCCGGGTACGCCCTCGTTTAAATAAATACTTTTGTGCTTATAATCTCTTGAGTTTCTCCTTAGCTGCGATTATCTCCTGAATAGACTTGAGTATCTGTTGTTGTTTTGAATAGTCTTTTTCACGAGTCAGTTCATCGGCCAGACTCTTCAACTTTTGATCGAGTTGATGAGCCGGGGATGCTTCCTTGGCATCATCTGGTTTTGCTGATACCTCCACAGTTTCTGTCGATCCCTTTCCACAATTGGCACAAAACGCATTGCCATCCTTCATTATTCTTACACCTTTGCAGTACGGACAGGGATCACTTACCAGTGTCGCCCCCTTTAGAAGCATTTCCACAGCTTTTTTAGTAAATTCCGACACATGTTAGGTTGGTCGGTTCCAGATAAAAAATGATGCACTTGAACAAGGCTTAATAGTAGGATTCCAGCTTTTTATCTCGAATGGCGGTAATCTGCAATACTTGCGGACTTCCCAACGATTTATGTGCCTGCGGTGAACTTGAGAAGGATCAGACTCAAATCGTAGTTCGAATTGAGGAACGACGTTTTAAGAAGAAGGGTACTATGATCGAGGGAGTCAACCCAAAAATGAATGACCTCGGAAAGGTGGTTAGGGAGCTCAAAGCAAGATATGCGTGTGGTGGCACAGTGAAAGACGGCTACATCTTTCTTCAGGGAGATCACAGGGACACTATTAAGGGCACATTGGTTAAGTTAGGCTTCCCGGAATCTAGTATCGAAGTTCACTGATTGCGACTTGGTACGCATCGATAAGATAATCAGGGTAATTTCCGTCCCATATTCCGCTTTCATATCCGTTGTTTTTGGCATAATGGTAATTTCCTTTCCAGTAGGGGCTTATCTCATATTCGACTCGGAAATTGGCAACAGCATAAACTACCAGTATCCTGTGGATAAGTTTAGTTTTTTCATAGCTGGTATCGGCTACAACTTCCCGGTCTCATTTCAGCTGGGGGACGCATTCATCGTAGCTTGGTCAGCCTATCTTGTTTTATTTTCTCTTGCCTTTGCAGGACCTTTTGGTAGTTTTACCAGAACTTTGACTGGAATAATGTCAGAAGGCTTTCGCGACATGCGGGAAAATGGCCTTGTAGGAATGATAACCTGGTTTTCAATATTGGTTTTTTCTTCAGTCGCCATAGATTTCATACAGGGAGGTTTAGGCGTCACAATGTCGCCTCCTCCCTTTCAAAACGGCCTTATCCAGTTCTTCCAAATGACGGTATCCCCCCTAACAGAGGAGATAGGATTTAGGGTGTTACTGGTAGGCGTTCCTCTCTTCTTGATTTTTTCACATCGTGCATCTTGGAGGTTGTTCTTCAAGTCTTTGTGGAGTCCCTCCGGCCACCTCCAAATTACGGATTATAAAAAGACCATGGCGATAGTAATTACCGTGGGAGTTTTTTTTGGGGCAGCCCACATAATTTCTGGCACTCCATGGAGCCCGGGTAAGATAACGCAGGCGTCTTTGGCTGGAATCATAATTGGATGGGTTTATGTAAGATACGGACTCGCTCCTGCGATTCTTGTCCATTGGGGTACAAATTATTTTATTTACTCATATCTCTATTTCATTTCTGCCGTAGGCCATGTGCCCCTCTCGTCCGATACTCTAAATCCGTTCTCCAACATGCTGGAGCAACTCCTCATGGTAACTGGCGGGTTGGCAGTTGCCCTCATCTTATTACGTCGTGCCAAGGAAAAAGTGGACAGGGTAAGCTCAAGTGCTCTCCGAGAGGCAAGGTCAGAGAAGGGCATCGGCGAGAGATTTGGAGATTGGTAAGTCATAACTTCTTATCAGATCCAAGTCTGACTGTTCATCCACATCCAGCATTATCCTTCTTATCAACACCAATGCAGTTTCTGCACCGTGTTTTTCGGCCGTGTCAAGGTGTATCTTGTAGCTGTCCTCGTCATAATGTGTTTCCATTACATCGGTGGGCCTTCGAAAAAGGGCATTTGTGCCATCGAATTTTCTCGATGGCACTACGAGGACGGATTTTTTCTGTGATCCAAAGTTCAACAAAGCCTGTATGTCTTGAGATTGGATAAGCGGAATGTCTTGAGGGAAGACTACACTGGAATCGAATCCTTCCTTGGTTAGATAATTGTCTGCAATCCTGACTGCATTATTGACGCCTAACTCTTCCTTGTCACAAATTCCAAAAGCCCCAAACCTTTCCCCTATTTCTAGCGCCTTTTCATCCTTGCTTACAACGACGGTTTTTTCTATCAAACCAGATTTTACAATAGTGTCCAGTACAGACTCTAGCATGATTATGCATACCCTCTCTTTTTTTTCAGGAGGAAGGCTCAATCGCGTCTTAGCCCTAGAAAAAGTTTTGACTGGCACTATTGCGCCTATTCGCAAACTAGACATGCATTTGTTTTAGGATAAAGGATGCAAGAACTTCCTCGTCCTTTTTCTCCTTCATTCGTATCTTAGTCTCATAGACCTTCATGTCCAAGTTCTCAATTTTTCTAGTGTGTAACTTGTCAGCAGAATCAATTATCATGTGTGATGCCACCTCTGAATACATTTTGGCAAGACCATATACCGAGACCTCAATTCCTGCTGCTTCCATATACTTTGCTGCAGGCCCACTAATGGCGGCGTTACCGACTAGCGGGCTTACGATTACCACTTTTTTCTTGGATTTTGCAAGTTCCTTCCTGATTCCTTTTATCGAAAGTATCGGACCTATGCTAGTAAGGGGGTTTCCCGGGGCAATAACTACCAGTTTTGAGTCATGAATCGCGTTTACTGCAGCAGGGTTGGCCCTTGCCTTGTCTGCTCCTATGTATTTGATCCCTTCTACCTTGTCTTGACCTTTGTATTTTACCCAGAACTCTTGAAGATGGAGATCTCCCTTGTTTGTTACTATCCTAGTTTCTACACTATTGTCTGTCACTGGAATAATCTTGGTATCCACCGCAAACTTTTGGCACATCCATTCGGTTATGTCTGAAAGGTTCTTTCCATTTTTGAGCATGTTGGTTCTCATCAGATGTATGGCAGCATCCCTATCGCCGATTTTGAACCAAGTCTCCTCACCCAACATCTCCATTTGTCGCAGGAATCCAAAAGTATCTTTCTTTATGCCCCATCCTCTTTCCGTGTCAAGAATGTCTGCAAGACCGTAAAGCATCGTATCAATGTCAGGGCAGATATAAAGTCCATAAAGCCAATAGTTGTCACCAACGTTTGAAATTACGGAGAGGTCACGGGTTTGGGAAGCAATACCCCTTACGAGTTTGACGGAGCCCGTGCCACCGGCAAGAACTGTTATCATTTTTTCTGAATCCCCCGAAAGTAACTAAGATTTCAAACATATTACTCTTGCCAATAAAATTTTAAAAATTTTTCCAGTGAAAAGTAATGCTAAGATTTATTAGCGACTCTGCGAGTACTCGGAACATTGACTAGGAGACTGTTGGCTGCCTCAGTGATAACAAGCCTATTGCTCTTTGGCAGCATCGCGCCAAGTTTTGCAACGGTCAATTTCAGTGCCACGCTGCCCCTGGCAGGAAATCCAATTAATCCGACTTACGATTTTGAGAAGAGTTTCTACTTGGACTATCCTTCGGGAAGCAAGATCCAGTCCTTGCTACAGGGCAAGAACATGTCTATAACGTTTACCGACGACAGCTCAAGCGACCCTGCTCTAAAGACATTCATGCAGCAAATAAACACCGACATAGTTACAAACGAGCACAGCGCTGCAGTGCTGACTGATTTGACTTTGAGTTACCAGCTCCTCATTAACGGGTATTCGGATCATGCCTCTTTTGATTACAAGATCCTCCTCACACCGACCGTGACAGGCTATGTCATTAACAAGGCCAGCGGAGACATTCCTCAGACCTTCGATGCCTCATGGATGGCGTTCAATGCCAATACGCCAGTTACAATAAACACAAGCAAGTATGGTCCAGTAGAGGTCAACTTCCCCATCGATGCCATCCAAAGTCAGATTCCAGACCTTTACAACGCACTCAAGGGCACAACCGCCTACGACATATTCTCACAACCAAACCTGATGGACGCAACAGGCCTCTTCAGCCAACAGCCTGTCAACAAATGGGACAGTCTTTTCGACCCGGCTTATACCCTAACTGAAACAGCAGGTTATGGGTACCAAGGCCAAAAAATCGCTGTAACCACCTTTTCGTCAGGACTTAGCAACGCATTTTCAGGAACACTTCACGTTAACAATGTAGACGAGGACTTTACAGGTTCAGATGGTGTCAAGTACCACATTTCCACCAAGGAACAGGCAAATGCAGGCACCATCAATGTAGAGGGACATGCAAATGCAAACCAGATACAGGGCGGGTGGACATTTGTAAGTTCGGCCCAGGCGTCCTCAACAACCAGTACTGCCACGGCCGGTGGAACTTCCACTATGATGGTATACGGCATGGCTGGCTTTGCAGCAGTAATTGCAGCAGGCATTTTCATCTGGAGTAACAAGAAAATGAAGGAAGTAGTACAAAATGTAGATACTGGCCCAATATCATATGAGACAAGGCAGCACTGGGCAGACAAGTTCGATGGCGAGCCAAGCGGGGGAGTAAGCTCTGGTGGACAGCCAACGAGTCCCGACGACCGACCGAAAAGATCCGCCATCTAGAAAAAACAAAGTGCGTGCCAGCAGTAACCCTCCTTCAGTTTTACGAGATTTCGCTATGCGGCCTACCTAAACAAAGTGCAGCGCTTATTGTTTGATTTGGCCTTTCTCCACGTGGTGCAGATTTTTCATTCCTTGCTGGAAACCTCAGGCATTGCCATCACAGTACTCCAGGTCGGATTGTTTTCTGTTCTGCCTCCAGCCATCTCTGGCTACCCGTCGCCGGGTCACATCTGCTGCATGGAGGGAGGAGTTTCCTCTGCCGTAGCAGCGCCTCATTCACTGGCTCGCA
The DNA here is from genome assembly GCA_035252645.1 of Nitrosotalea sp. Taxonomy (GTDB): domain Archaea; phylum Thermoproteota; class Nitrososphaeria; order Nitrososphaerales; family Nitrosopumilaceae; genus Nitrosotalea. The sequence goes on from DATFCV010000058.1 coordinate 59,231, forward strand.
CGCATACACGATATGTATCAAGACATTTTAGCATTTTGAGACTAGATTTTTGGCTCAAAATAGTCCTCTGGCGGAGTAGCCCCTTTTCTGGATTTTACAAGGGCGTAAAGAGTACGATATGCTTTGTAGACAAGGGGGTTTTCCCTAAGCCTAGGCGCAATTACATTCCAAAAGTACCTAGCCCTAATGCCGGAGAATCTCGAGTCTCGCACCACAAATACGCTGTATTTTGACTTTTCAACTATCGCCATGGTTTTGGGACTAAAGGCCTGTTCTGGCTGGTTCCCCGCCCCCACTATTACGACCTCAGGTTCCTTGTTCAGGTTTTGCAACAAGTCCTTTGTCACGTCAACGCTTGTAGGGTAGATCCTTTCGACCGGGACCTTTTTCAAGTCAAGATCGAACATCTTTTCGTTAATCCTGCTCAAGATGTCTCTTTCTTCCTCGGGGGATTCCACAACTCCCCTTACGATCCTTATCTTGCTGTCCATAGAGTTTGAAAACGAGTGCGCAATTTCTAGACCAAGGTCAGAATGCCTGCCTTTGTCATACGCCACCACCACGTGCGAAATTTCCTTTTCGAATTCTTTTTTGATGTTCACCCCGACAATGTCACAGGTGGTCAGGGAAAGAAGTTTCCTGTTATTTTTAAGGTCGTAAAAGTCCATAACGAGCAGATTAATGCCTTGCTCCTCAGCAGTGGCAAGGATCGCCTCAGTGGTGTCATGCGAAAGCCTCACCAGGTACCTATAGTCTGAAAAACCTGGTTTCGTTTTCAGTTCGTCGAATGTTTTCATTACGGGCTCAGCAAACCTGTGTGCCATCGAGAGAGGTATCTGGATCGGGATGGTCGCCACGTTCAGAAGCGACACCTCCCCATCCTTTGATTTTGCAATCGAAGATGCTATAGTAACTAGCTTTTCAATCGTTTTCTTGTTGAAAACCACCATTATCCGGTAGTCCTTCCTCTGGTGAGGTCCGATGTTTGCGACCAGCGGCGCATAGTGTTCTATCTCTTTTTTTGCAATGTACAGCTTGTAGATGGAAAACCCTATCAATATCCAAACAACCGCAATAAGCCAGCTCAATGGGTTGTAAATAAGGAGGAAAATCGCAAGGCCCGCTTTGGCAAAAATCCCTATCAGAGGCATGAGTGGGAATACCGGGATCTTAAATCCATAGTCGAGCTTGTGACCATAGAGCCTTCGTATATTGATCCCAGCCCAGTTTACTTGGGTGAAAAGGAATAGAAACATCACTCCCGCTACAAGCGCAATTTGTTCTAACGGTAACCAGGACGCCATAACTAGCATTATGAATCCTGATGCAATGATGGCAAAGTGCGGCGTATGGAATTTCGGGTGGACCGAGCTGAAGATGTATGGAAGGTTGTATTGCCTTCCCATCGCAAATGAAACCCTGCTTGAGGAGAAAGTAGTTGCACTAAGTGCCGCGATACTGGATACCATCCCTCCCACAAAGACCAAGATGGAGCCATATGGAAGGAAGAATTGCGCGGCCTTTCCTATCCCAAGATCCTGATACCCGCCGATGTACTTCCAGACCTCTTGTCCAAGCATGGCAGGTTGAAGTCCTGCGATGAAGACAAAAGTAAACAGGATGTAAAGCGTTGTAACGACTCCCAGCGCTATGAAAATTGCTTTGGGAATGTTCTTTTTTGGGTTCTTTACCTCCTCGCCAGCCTGGACAATGATTTCATAACCCTCAAAGGCGATGTACGTTATTCCCATCGCAATTACAAATCCCGTGAACCCCTTTGGCACGAAATTGTGGAAGTTCACGGCCCAGTCATGATTGACAAAAGCAAGTGCAAAAAGACCAGAAGCTATGAGAACCACTATTATGCCAAGCTGGGCAATGGTAAGGCCGTTTCCCACCCTTCCGGTGAGGGAAACTCCGCGGTAGTTGACATATGTGAAAATTATAATGGATATTATTGCAAGTATCTTCCCCAGCGGGATTCCGCCGTATTCTGGAGCTACCCCAATGCTGGTAAGGAGGCTGCCCAAAAAGTCGCCTATTGAAACGGCGTACAGGCTTCCAGCAATCATGTGGGCAAACCAAGCAATCCATCCGCTGATGAACGCATTGGGCCTTGGCAGCCCTTCTTTTACCCACCTATAGCCGCCTCCCGCCTCGGGAAATGCAGAGCCAAGCTCGGCATAGGTAAGTGCCGTGAAGAGGCTCACGATGCCGCTTATTGCAAAAACAATAACAAGGGATGGCCCGGATTCGTTCATTGCAGGACCCACGAGGTTGAAAATGGCCCCACCTATCATGGCTGCAATCCCTATCATCGTAATGTCTAGCAGCGACAGACTTCGGACAAGCCCTGGTTGATCAGTTGCCATGTTAGCCTATCGGTCTGGGAAAAACGCTTGCATAAATCTCTACCCGTACTATGATGAGGGCATGTTCGCGGCAAGAGGCATGTCTAGTGTGCTCGCAGATAAGATCTTGCCTTTCAGCCCGATTGAACGGGAGCTATGCCATACTCGTTTGATATCTCATATACCTCAGTTTCGGTTTGTGCTGCGGAATAATCCCCCAGTAGATCTCGATTAAGGTCGAAAAAAGTATGACCCCACTTGAACTTGTTAAGGATGGCATGGGCCTGCTCCTCCAGGTTCATGATAAAAAGCGTCGCCGCAATCGATTCTGCCGTTGTGAGTTTGCCCACCTTTGCATAGTTGACAGGATTTCCCGCTAGAAGAGGCGGCAGCCTGCGAGAAAGCCCCGAAAAATTCCTTCCGAATTCTTTTCTCGCCAGTTCCCAGGAACAGTCTATTGCAGTAATCGAACGCGCATCAGCCCTGTCGGTTTTCAGAACTACCTTCGGAGCGAAAGGATCAAGGACGAGGGTTTCTTGGGAGGTTTTTCTTGTCTGCTTTGCAAGGCCGAACTTTACTAGCTTGGCGGCGGTGCATTTTGATGGGTCGTCCTGCCTTAGCATATAGACATTGATTTGCACAATATAGGGAAGAATTTTCGGGGAATAAATTGCATGCTGTTTCTGGCATGATTTGAGGGCTAGTTTGCCTCATACGTTACCTGATAATAGAGCCTTGAAACCTGGTTGTTCTTGACTACATCAATGCTCCACTGTCCTTGAGGGATGGAATCTTTTGCGTTTGTTGGCAAGATTGTAAACTGCTGTATCCTCTGCCCCGATCCTGAATAACCGACAAGCAAGGACTTGCCGCCCAGATTTACATCAGTATAGAGAGAACCCCCTCTTGATGTGGACTGCGTCACAAGACAGCCTGGTGATGTGCCAATCACACAGGTGCCATTTGGAGAGACGACTTTCAAGGTGACGGAATTTTCATCACCCGGATTAACCCGGAGGAGGCCGTCAATCTCCCTTGGATAGAACGTCTGGTTGCCTACATTCTTCTGGTCAATTTCCAACGGCACAAGCGAACTGGAGATCATGCTTTGCTTTTCCACGAATGTGTTTGGTCCCTTCACCTTTTGTGTCGGCCCCACGGTTGTTGGGATCATGGTTAGCCCAGGAACTGTCTTGGTTACGTTCGCTTGAGGTGGCCCTCCCTGGGTCGCATTGGTTACTACAGTGGCATTACTTCCAGCGGTAACTGGGTTGGGAAGGTGGTTAACTACGAGATAATATGCGTTGAAGTTCCCAAATGGAACCTGGGCCACAACAGTATAGTTGCCTGGCAGTGCAGATTGCGGAATCTGGTAGTTATAACTGAATGAGCCATATGGATCGAATTTGGCAGTTGCGTGCTGGAGAGTGATTCCTTTTTGCGATACAACCTGACCCTCGCTCACTATAGTGTCGTTGGCAAGACCGAAAGTAAGATAGGCGTTGTCTACTGATATGATATAGCTGGTCCTACCCGTAACCATAACGGTCTGCCCTGGGAGGTATTTGTCGTGATCAGTCGTGATGAATAGCTGGAGTGGACCTGAGCTTATGTTGTAGGGGTTTGTGACCTGAAACGTCGTAGTCGTGCTGTAGGTAAGGTACTGTGCATAAATTTTGTACGAACCAGCGGTCCACACGCCCGGCTGGAGTGGAACGGTAACATGGAACTGACCTCCTTGGTTAAGAGTTGCTGCATATCGGTAGGTTTCCTGCCCTGTCTGCGTGTATATCGCTATCTGGACTTGGCTGTTGGAATACTGAGCGGCAAGGTTTGACTGTGGAACAACCTGCCCCGAGATTGTGATTACGTCGTTGTTGCTATAGGTAGGCCTATCTGTTTCTATTGTAAACGGCGAAATTTGGGTTTGGTTTTGAGGGTTCTGCGAGACTTGGAAGTAGAGCTGCGAATTTCCAAAATCTGAGCTTATTGTTATGGCGTAGATTCCGTAAAGGTTGGTCTGCGAGGTCGCATTGAAAGAGGATTTCAGATTGGTTGTGAAGGTAGACGCTGTGTTATACGTAGCTTGGCTGGGAACTGTCCAGTCCCAGGAGAAGAACCCATTGTTTGGCGAAAGTGGAGCCGTGATTATCCCCCCATCTGGTTTCAAAAGGGTAAGAGTATATGCAGTTGTCCCTGCAGAACTAGATAATTTCCCAGTAAGATGTACCGTGTCCCCAACTCCATAAACCTGCCTGTCTAACGAAGCGACTATGTTTCCCTGTCCACCGGTGTTGAGCGGGTTGTACACTGAAAAAGTCACAGAGGCATGCATGTTGCCATATGCTGCCTTGAGGGTATAGGTCCCTTCCGTGAAAAGGCCCGGAGTGAGAGATTGCTTTATGGCATAGTTGCCGCTGCTGTCAGGATAAGCCGAAAACGTAAGAGGAGTCGAAGGGGAGATAGATGCACCGCTTAGAAATGATGCCTTGGAATACAGTTGGCCCCCAGTCGAATTGAAAACCGAGATCTGGACCTGAACCCCTTGAATTATGGAGTTTGCTTGGACTTGACCCGAAATTATTATCGGGTCGCCAAATGCATAGATTTGCTTGTCAGTAGTTAGAGTAAAGGGAGATGTCTGGTTTGAGGCCTGGTAACTTGCCGGGTTCTGAACAACTGCAAAGTCAGCTTCGGCTTTGGTGGATGGTGTCGATACCACCGCACGGTAGTTACCTAGCCTGGCAGGATCTGAAGGTATGGCAAAGTCATAAGTGAAGGAATTGGCAGAGTTTACGTTAACAAACGTCTTTATGTCAAGTGTTTGCGGTACTGCCCCCCGTGCACCAGTTGCTGCTGAGGACTGGACTATTTCCAAACTGGGAGACAGTCCAGAATTCTGGAGTCCTGATAGGCTAGTGCTACCACGTATGTGTACAGTTTCCCCGAGGCCGTACGCTTGCTTGTCCGTAGTTACAAGCAATGGGGTCGTCTGAACCTGTCGTGTGACTATGGCAAATGAGGCAGTGGCTTTGGCATTTCCATAGGTTGCTGCAATAGAATATGTGCCATAGACTGGGTTTATGCTGTTTATCATTATCCCAGATGCACTAGAGTGCGACTGGTATGGGTTGTACGTCGTAAAATGACCCTGAGAATCAGGGTAGAGATTTCCTTGGTATATCATCTCCCCATTCGGATCATAGACTTTGTAAACCACTGGGGTGAGAGGTACCACTTGGGATACGTTTCCAGAAAGAGTTATCGGTTCCGATACACCATAGGCGGGCTTGTCGGTCCATAGTGACACAGTGGTAGGCGCAGTCGTTGGTGGCGGGACAAATGCCGCAGAACCTAGCGAGAAGTCGGCAGACTCGGTGATCGTCCCGTAGGAAGCTGTCACTTTGTAATTTCCCTCTGGAAATCCCATGACTTGGCTTGTCTTCATCGTTGTCGCATAATTCAAGTTAACATCTGGATAAACTGTGAAAGTCTTTTCAAAACCCTCTGGACCAGTAACATCCAACGTGACTGCCAATGGATATCCAAGGGAGGGATTTGTAAGAAATTGTGAAACCTTGCCGCTGATTGTGACCGTATCTCCAAAGATGTAACTTGTCTTGTCAGTGGTGAGCGTCATAGTCACGGTGGAAGACGATGTCGCACTTGGTGGCTGTCCGTTAGAGGAGCCAGGATTACCTGTCCTGAAAACCCAGTCGCTTGAAGATCCCGTGGAATAACCGTCATAGATCCTCTGCCAAGAGTTTGCATCGCCCTGATAATCTGTCAAAGGCGGAGTTTGATCAATTACCGTACTCCCGCTTTTCAGCTGAATTACCGCACCAGCATGAGGAAACCACATGGGGCCAGAGGTAAACACCAAAAACTGCTTGCTTTGAATCAGCGTGTTTGCCGGTATTACATAGACCTGCTTGAGACCTGTTGTTGCTCCGATTGTCCACCCTCCTATATTTACCGCTGAACTTGTTGGATTGTAAAGTTCTACCCAGTCTATTGGATAATTGGTGTCATCGCCCGATGGGTTGATATCAGCTTCATTTATCACAACGTGGCTTGCCAGCGGGTAAGCTTGCCCAAGGACGGAGCTGGGCTGTCCCACTAAAACTAGAATTACGAAGCTGACAATAATGTAGGCTCTCAGGTATCTCATCTGTGCTACTCTTTCCTCAGGGGTGTTACAATTTTAGGTATTGATTGTGGAAAAGTTGAGCTAGTTGTTAATCCCAAATATGCGTCTGGATTCATGAATGAGAATGGTCTCATTTTTGTTATAAGTTGTGCGTATGAATTGTCATGGTTGCGACCCTTCCTCCGACGAATCACAAACCGGGCACCTTTTCTGGGATATCCTCGAACCGCAGGTGGCACACACCCCCTCACCAACGGATTTTTGGATTTGTTGCTTTCTTTTCTTTACAAATATCCGAACGCCAAAATACAGTCCCACTGCAATAAGCATGGCATAAACGGGTGCAAGGAAGGGCAGCATGCCTACCATCAGAAACACCACCCCTAGAATCAACAGGATATCCCGTTTTTCAAACGCCACGACCCTCTATGGACAAAAAAATTCAATAAATAGGTATGCCAGCACTCAGAGTCACTGAATCTGCAATCATCTTACAATCATGTCTCTAACTCTTCTTCATCGCCTGGCTTATCAGAATTAGTCAAAGTAAGATAATAACCAATTGGAAACCCATACATCGTTAAACATAGAGATGGGATCGGCCGGATTTGAACCGACGACCTCAGGTACCCAAAACCCGAATCATGCCAAGCTAGACCACGATCCCGATGTTCAATGCACCGAAAAGTCCCCAAATTAAGCTTCTCATATGATGATGATTTTAAATAACAAATAAAATCAAGCATAAACGATGCAGATTCAGGACTACATAAGTGCGGGGAAAATCGCATCTGAAGTAAGGGAGAATGCGCGAAAAAAATATCATGTAGGGTCCACGCTTTTAGAAATCTGCGAATCGATTGAGAAGGAGATAGAGAGGAAAGGCGGCAAATGCGCCTTTCCCGTTAATACAAGTTTGAATGAGGTAGCGGCCCATTATACTGCTGAGCCAAACGACCGCACGGTGGTTGCCGAAACAGATCTCTTAAAGATTGACTTGGGAGTACAGATAAACGGGTACATAGCTGATACAGCTGTAACAGTTTGCTACGACCCTGATTATGACTACCTCGTGCAGGCGGCAGAGTCCGCACTGAGGGATGCAATTTCCATAATGCATGCAGGCACGAAATCCAGCGATGTCGGAAAGACCATAGAGAACACGGTAAAGCAGATGGGCGGCATACCAATAGCCAATCTCAGCGGGCATTCACTTGAACAGTATACCATACATGCTGGCAAGTCGGTGCCAAACATCTGGTCGATAGGATCGTTTTCCTTTCAATCCTCAGAGGCATATGCCTGCGAGCCATTCGTCACTACCCGCGAAGGCTCAGGATTCGTCAGAGAGGGGAGAACTAGAAACATCTTTTCGCTTGTCACTAGAAAGCGTGCAAAGGATGAAGAATCCAATAGGATGGCAGATTTCATATGGAAGAATTTCAACATGCTTCCCTTTGCATTAAGATGGCTCTTGACTGATTGGGATGAAAAGAAAGCAAGGACCATCTTGGAGAGACTGGTCCGTGACAAGATTGTCAGGTCATACCCCATTCTGGTCGAGGCCAACAATCAGCGAGTCGCTCAGGCAGAGCACACATTCATACCTCAGGAAAACGGAGTAATTGTTACCACTATTTGACGGTCTCGCCGTAGATTCTTGAAATAATTATTTTACCCTTGTTGCAGGAAGTACAATCCCCAAGCATCCTGAAAACATAGTCCCCATCGGCAAATTTTCGCTTCCTTGTCAGGTTACAGGATGTGCATTGTTCGATGCTGTAAGGCGCAATCACTTCGTCCTTCTTTCTTGAAAATATCATTGAGATACTCCTATAGTGTTGCCTACGCCGATTATCATGACGGATTGTCCTGCCGTTGTGTTGTCCTTTATCAATTCGTAGATTTGCGAAGTTGTTTTTTCTGCAGAGTCAGCGATTTCTTTTTTCATCAGAGTAATAGCTTCCTTGATCGATTGTTTGATAACCATGGCATATATCGGAATGTTGTGCTTGGTGGCAATTTCCTCTATCTGGAACCTTTCCGTCCCTATACCTCCAATTGCTGCGCCAAATCCGTGTGCAATGGACCCTGTCTCCTCACCCTCCAACTTCAGGGCTGCGTCAACCATTATGATGATGTCAGGCTTCTTCTCTGAGATGATCTTTTCCACTGCCTCACCAGGCCTTCCGACCGTTCCAGTAGGCCCCTCAGCTTTGAGTAGCAAGAGTCTCCTGCCCTCAAAGTCCTTCTCCCCCCACACCGTTTCAAGTGACGCTTCCTTCTTGTCTATGTCAAGCATCATCCTCCCTACAATCATAGGTCCAATGCCATCCCCTATTGGCTGGCCTTGCTTGAAAGCGCCTACAGCTGTCCTTAATGCCTCGGCTTCTTCCATGATGAACGGAATCATCATTTGTAATGGCAATATCAGAGGAAAGTTGTTTTGTTTTTTAGCGGTTAGAAACATGTGCCGTACGCTCTTATAGAGGAGGTGGATGGTGGTTACTACCTCAAGGATGTTTATTATCTTGCTTGCCTCCATCGGGCTGAGACTGCCAGAGAAGGTCTTTACCTGAGCCCTCGTAAAGTCCTCTCTACTCCTCATCATGTGCCTAATTTTTGGAACTATGCCATTAGGGTCCATGTCGACTGGCATTATTGTAAAATATTCAAAGTACCTGTCAAGCTTTGAACTCACATCCCAGCTGGGCTTCATCGTCGCCTTGATGTAATCGGAAAGCTCCTTCCTAGTATCATCCCGGTATGTTTTCAGCTTCTCAAGCGATTTGTTGATTTCGGATGATGTGACCTGAAGCTGGATTTTCTGCCCGTAAAGCATAAAGACAAAGATTGGAACTATCCAAACTAGCCACATTAGAGGATTAGAATTATCATTAGAATTGAGAAGCTTGTCGAGATTGACACCTAGAAAATCCAATAAAAAAAATCTGCTTCAATCCAAATTAAATCTTTGTAGGTAACTAAATTGTTTTTTAACCCAGACGTGCAAAAAGCAAACATGCTTCGAAGCAAGGTAGGTCCACAGCTAGCTGAACGGGTTTCTTGCAACGTGGCGTGGGATAACTACACTTTGGACTTTTACTCTGTTGATGCAAGCCCGTATTCCTTGAGGCCGTGCGCTGTTGTTTTCCCAAAAGGGGAAAAAGATGTGATCAGCATTCTAAGGTTTGCCTCAAAAAACAAAATTTCGGTTACACCCCGCGGGGCCGGAACGGGCCTGGTTGGAGGAGACCTTGGAAGGGGCATCATCCTTGACATGAGATATTTCAACAAGATTATTGTCAGGAAAGGGTTGGTAGAGGTTGGAAGCGGGACCTTCAAGGGAGCATTAGACAAGGCACTCAGCGAGCATGGAAGGTTCTTGGGTCCTAACCCGTCAATCGGTCCTTTTTGCACAATAGGAGGAATGATAGGAACCAATGCGAGTGGGAGTCACTCGGTAAAATACGGCAGCATAGTAGACAATTTAATTTCGGTAAAAATTATAACGTCAAAAGGGAGAGTTTTGAACCTCCCCAGAGATAGCAAACGCATCAAAAACCTTTCATGGTTATCCAACAAGGAATTGAAAGGTAGGTTCCCCAGAGTTTCGAAGAATTCCTGCGGATACAGATTGGAAAAGGTCGCATCAAAATCCGAGATTCATAAAATCATTGCGGGGTCGGAGGGCACCCTTGGCATAGTCATTTCCGCCAAGCTAAAGACCATCCCCCTACCAAAAAGGAAGGTTTTGATGATCGGATCCTATGGAAGCATCACTCAGGCGGTAATTGACGTGCCAAAAATTATCAAGCTCGGCCCATCAGCCCTAGAAATTATTGACCGCACCATCGTCTCTCACATTAGAGAGGGCGTGCCAAAAAGTGCGAAATGCCTTCTCTTCATAGAGTTTGATGATGACGTGCCAAGAAAGGCCTCCCAAGCCAAAAAGGTGGTCGCTGGCAAGATAATATCGACAACAGACAAACCAGAAGGGATTGCCAAGTGGTGGACATACAGGAATACAGCACTTTCATACAGCCTGCACAGCGTCTCAAAAAACGAGATCCTCCTCTCATCTATCGAAGATCCAACTGTCCCAGTCCATAGGCTCCCACTCCTTCTTGATCTTATTTCACATCTAAAATCGAAATACCCCATGAAGGTAATTATTTACGGCCATGCAGGAAACGGCAATCTGCACATAAGACCAATCCTAAGGAAAAGGGATGCAGGGCTAATCGGGAAAATTTCTTTGGAATTTTTTTCGGGAGTGATAAGCATAGGCGGCACGATCACAGGCGAGCATGGAGACGGCATCTCAAGAACAAGGTTTGTCAAGATGCAGTATGGAAGCGAAATTCATTCCCTCTTTAGGGCAATCAAGCGGGAGTTTGATCCGACAAACACGCTCAATCCCGGCAAGATAATCTCTCGTCAGGGGCTGTTGGCGGAATCAACTATTTTATCTTGGTTCCCAGCGGCACGTCCTCGTTTACGGTAAGCCAGAACGGCTTCTCGTTATAATCTGCTGCCAATAGCATTGCGTTGGATTCCACCCCACCAATTTTTCGAGGTTCGAGGTTTGCAAGTACGATGACTCTTTTGCCTACGAGTTCTTCCGGTTGGTAATACTCGGCACCCCCGATTATTACCTGTCTTTTCTCCTCACCGAGGTCGATGATTCCCTTGATGATCTTGGTTTTGCCCGGAATCCTGTCCACTTCCACTATCTTTGCAACCCGGAGTTCGAGTTTTGCAAAGTCGTCATAGGTTATGGTGTCCACACCAGACCATTTTCGGACTCATTAAAATTGATTTCGAACGGCCGATTATCCTTTTGAATCCATCAATCAAGGATAGCTTTTTGCTAACTCACAAATTAAATAGGATTGCAAAACTCCTAATCCCATGGCACAAATTCAAGCATCCATTGAGATAAACGCGTCGGTAGACAAGGTTTGGAATGTTGTATCAGACATAGATTCAGAGCCTAAATTCTGGAAGGGAACAAAGGAAGTACGCAACATTTCAAAGGAGGGCAATACAGTAAACAGAGAGGTAACTATAGCATTCAAGGACTCAAAGTGCTTGCAGACCGTCACCTTGTACCCTAAAGAAAGAATACAGACCCAATTTACCAAGGGAATCATAGATGGTACAAAGACCATTTCGCTTGAACCAAAAGGCGAGAAGACTACACTCAATGCCGAATGGGACATCAAACTCACTGGGATGATGGGAATGTTTACGGGCATGATAAAGAAACACATCCAGAGTGGAACCGAACAGGCGCTGCAAAGCATCAAAGAAGCGGCCGAGAGATAGCCAGGATGAACCCGGCCATAGATGTTTTCAATTATGTCCTAGGTTCCATGTTTGTAGCAGTATCAATAACTTGGATTTTCCTCATACGTTCAATGTGGATTACCTTTCGCGATTCGCCCTTCTTGGACAAGTTTGAACGAAAGCCGCAAGGAACCCCAAAAGTCTCGGTCATCTTGCCTGCAAGAAACGAAGAGGGATTCATAGAAAGATGCCTCCAATCCCTAACAGGTCAGGATTATGCAAACTATGAGATAGTTGCAATCGACGATATGTCAGAAGACAGGACAGCAGAAATAATCAAGGAGGTCGCCAGCAAGAATCCGAAGGTCAAGTATGTTTTGGCACGCCCAAAACCAGAGAAATGGATGGGGAAAAACTGGGCCTGCGTAGAAGGATATAGGCACGCCACTGGAGATTTGCTGCTGTTTACTGATGCTGACACGATTCATTCCAAGAATACCATCTCCCTTTCGGTGTCACACATGCTCAGCGAGGGACTGGATGCGCTTACTGTGATTCCAAGGATGCTTTGTTTGGATACGTGGACAAGGATAACATTACCAGTTCTTTCCACGTTCTTACACACTCGTTTTTCTGCACTTCGAGTCAATGATGCTTCCAAAAAGACAGGTTATTTCTTTGGAAGTTTCTTCATAATACGACGTGAGGTATATTCACAGGTGGGGACTCATGAAAGTGTCAAGGGCGAGATCGTGGAAGACGGTGCATTAGGAAAGAAGGTCAAGGAATCAGGATTCAAAATGAAAATGGTCAGAGGTGAACACCTGATAGAGGCAGTTTGGGCAAGGGATCTAGGAACCCTATGGCATGCGTTAAAACGATTGATGATTCCTCTCTACTTGCAAACAGGAAAAATTGCTTTAGGGGTGTTTGTGGCCATCTTGTTCTTGCTGTTCCTCCCATTCCCAGCATTGGTTTATTCAGCCATCTTTGTGGGATCGTCACAGTCTGCGGGGTTTTTGTTCGCTATCTCTCTCTTCACATCAGGGCTTGTCTATGTCGCAAGCATATTGGATGCGGTGAAGGGCCTTGGCCTCAAGGCAAGATATGCAATGTTGGCTCCGGTCGGCAGTGCCATCATAGTGTCGGGTTTTGCAAGCGGGATTTTAAAAGCCAAAAGCGGCGATGCTGTCACATGGAGGGGCAGAACATACTCAATGGTGGACACTGTTCACAACTCCATCAGCTTGTAGAATGCCTGTCTATTCTTCCCACGTCTAGGGCACATGCCAGAAAGAAGTTTAGATAACGTCAGCGAACCTTTATCATATTGGTCAAACTGGAGGCAGGAGCCAAAAGAATAGGATACGCATCTGCTACTCTTTGTGCAGTGTTGGTAGGATCCATTTCTACTGCCTCAAAACCCGTCCTTGTGAACACAAATCCCGTGATGTATGGGGCTTTGGTGTATTTACTTGCAGCAGTTTCGTCACTGCCTCTATCATACAAGGTTAGGGGCCTGCAGGTAAAACGGTCCGACTGGCCATTCATACTTGCAATAACGGTTTCAGGGTCGATACTTGCCCCAAGCCTCTTTTTCGCAGGCCTCCAACATACTACGGCGTCCGATACAGCGATTCTTTCAAACTCTGAAACGATATTTACAGTTCTTTTTGCGTTGGTATTCTTTAAGGAAAAACTCAAGGCCAGGGGCTACCTCGCCACAATCCTTGTTTTAACCGGTGTTTTCATAGTTACAACAAACCTCCAGTTTTCAAACTTTCTTTCAGACTTGAAAAAGGAGGGCAACGTTCTGATAATAGTTTCCATGGCACTTTGGGCTTTAGATAACAACATAAGCAAGATGGCCTCACAGCGCATCGATATCTCTAGACTTGTACAATTAAAAGGACTTCTTGGAGGCATGACCCTCCTTATTTTTGGACTTTCGGTCAGGATTCCCATCGGAATCACCCCTGCTGAGATTCCGAATCTTCTGCTCGTAGGACTCGTGGGTTTCGGCATTGCCTTGTACCTGTTTTTGCATAGCCTTAAAAGGATAGGCACTGTTAAGACCATGCTGATTTACTCTACGGGTACCGTTTTCGGTCTTCTCTTTGCGGCGTTGTTCTTGCATGAAAAGGTAGGGAGTTATCAGATTATTGCGATTATATTGATGCTGACTGGGATCTATCTAGTTACGAAGGAAGGCCGGACGATAGAAAAGATCCAAGGCTGAGTCGTGCGATCAAATGAATGAAATCTCGCCAAATAGGCGGAATTATACGCAAGGTTAATCTAGATTGCACCTTAGTCACTGATATGAAAACCTTCAACCTGGGCGACATGGTTCGAATAGACGAGGGGGACGGGGGTTTCGACACAGTATACATGATTAAAGAAATCAAGAAGGTAAGAAAGGGAGGGAACCTATATCTATTAAAATCGTTAACGGAGGATGTCTCTCGCCTGTACTATGAGAACAATGGGTCGCTCCTTGAAAAAATATCCTAGAAACTGGTAACAGCTTCGAATCGTGCGAAACAAAATATTATATGACTATCGTCCATAACAGCCATTCTTGGACAAGACCAGCATCGTGTTAGGTGCGATTTATTGCGCGGTGGTCGTAGTCCTGATATCGGTTTTCATAACAACCCCAAATAAACTCGATTCCCCTTATCTGATTTCCCAAGACAATCCATTCGGACAGATAGTGAGAGGACCACAACTTAGTTTTGCAGACCTTTTTGCCAGGTCTGATGACGGCGTGGTCCAAATAGTGGTGAGCAAGACAAATGACTCCACCATTGACAAGGTCATAGGGTCAGGGATTGTTTATGACACCTCTGGTCACATAATAACAAACAACCATGTTGTTGAAGAAGGCTCCAAAATAAGCGTAGTCTTTCATGACGGACAGTCCTTACCTGCATCAGTAATTGGCGCTGACCCATATGCAGATCTGGCCGTCGTCAAGGTGGAGCCAAATTCTTACATACTTCATCCTCTTTCCCTAGGGGATTCATCGAATCTCAGGATTGGGGATCAGGTAGCAGCCATAGGAAACCCCTTTGGCTTGACGGGCTCGATTACCTCAGGCATTGTTAGCCAGCTGGGTAGGCTGCTTGACCCTCCCAACAGCTCATTTTCCATACCGGATGTAATCCAGACCGACACCCCAATTAACCCGGGCAATTCTGGAGGACCATTGCTTAACATGCAAGGCGAGGTTGTAGGAATTAACACGGCGATACAGTCAGAAACCGGGGAGTTTTCAGGGGTTGGGTTTGCCATCCCCTCAAATACCATGAAGCGGATCGTGCCTTCCCTAATATCCAACGGACATTATGACCACCCTTGGCTTGGAATTACTGGAATAAGCATTGATCCTGATCTATCAAGTACCTTAGGCTTGCCAGTACCGTTTGGTTTTATGGTCAATACCGTTGTTCCCAATAGTTCCGCGGCAAAGGCAGGACTTCAGGGTTACACTGAGACGAAGACAATAAACGGGACACAATACAAGATAGGCGGAGACATCATCATAGCCGCAGACGGCCATCCAATCCACAGGATAAATGATCTTTTGAATTATTTGCAGGATAGCAAATCCGTAGGCGACAAAATAGTCTTGACAATAATTCGCGATGGAAAAACCATCCAAGTAGCACTCATCCTGCAACAAAGGCCAAGCCAATTCTAGCACAAGCATAAATACAACTCCCTGAGCTACAAAAATAGTTGAGCGAAACAATCCTAAAATCTGAATTATTAAACAGGCTATTTGACAGAAAAGACATAACCCGCGAAGAGGCCTATCAGGTTTATCAGGAAGCGGAAAAAAACCCTCATGAACTTTACAAGGCCGCAGAGGCCCTTCGAGACAGAAATAAGGGGAGAACGATAACCTATTCAAGAAAGATTTTCTTCAACCTGATAAACTTGTGCAGGGACACATGTTCCTACTGCACCTACAAGGCAGAGCCTAATGATTCAAAAATTTCAATGATGACAAAACAGGACGTCTCAAGGCTGATTGAGGTGGGACAAAGGTACAATTGCACAGAGGCACTTTTCGTTACGGGCGAGAAGCCGGAGCAAAAATATCCAGAGGCAAGAAGGTGGCTTGAAAGAAATGGGTTTGGAAGTACTGCCGAATACCTAGTTCATGCATCTGAGATGGCTCTAGATGGCGGGCTTTTCCCGCACACCAATGCTGGGAACCTTACAAAGTCTGAAATGAGTCAGTTAAAAAAAACCAATGTTAGCTTGGGCCTCATGTTAGAGAGCTCGAGTGAAAGACTGTCTGCCAAGGGCATGCCCCACGAATTTGCCCCAAGCAAAAACCCGAGAGCCAGGATTCGCATTCTAGAAAATACCGGTGAACTCTCAATACCTGTTACAACTGGTCTCTTGATAGGCATTGGTGAGAGCCCCTTCGAGTTAATTGATTCCATTTTTACAATAAAATCCATTCATCACAGATACGGCAACATCCAAGAGATTATCCTGCAAAACTTCCAGCCAAAGCCCCTTACCAGGATGCAAGACGTACCGAGCCCCGAGGAGAGATACTTCAAGAACCTAGTCGCTCTGGCTAGATTGATTCTGCCGGAGATGAACATTCAGATCCCTCCAAACCTTTCACCACGATCCTATTCGGAATTTCTCAAGACCGGAATAAACGACTGGGGTGGAATATCTCCAGTTACTCCCGATTATGTAAATCCCGAATTCGCTTGGCCATCGATAGAATCAGTTAGGGAACACTGCCAAAAGTCAGGCTTTATGCTTAGGACTAGATTCCCGGTGTATCCTGAATTTTTCCACATGGTCGAGCCGAATCTCAAATCCAAAATCGAGGAAAAGGCGGATGAAATGGGCTTCTTCTGGAAGGAGTACTAGTCATGAAAAATGGCACTGATGTAGTGGATTCGTTTCTCAAGCACGCCGATCCGCTTATCGCTGAAACCCTGAACAGGGCGCTGTCAGAAAAAGAAATCTCGGTTGCCGAAGGAACCCGACTCTTTTCTGCAGACGGGCTCGATTTTCACCTAGTAACCATGGTTGCAAACGAACTTCGCAAGAGGAGGGTGGGCGACATTGTAACTTACGTTGTGAACAGGAACATCAACTTTACCAATGTTTGCATAAAACAATGCGGTTTCTGCGCATTTAGTAGAGATTTTCGCGAGGAGGAGGGATATTTCTTACCCGTTGAGGAAGTGGTAAGGAGGGCAAAGGAGGCACATGATCTTGGGGCAACAGAAGTGTGTGTGCAAGCCGGCCTTCCACCAGACATGGAAGGGGACATATATGAAAAAATTTGCAGGTCGATAAAGCGGGAAGTGGCAGATATACATATTCACGGATTCTCTCCCGAGGAGGTTCTATACGGGGCAAGCAGGTCTAGCGTTTCCATCAAGGAATACCTCCAAAGATTAAGGGAGGCAGGTGTAGATTCCCTTCCTGGTACTGCCGCGGAAATCCTAGACCAGACTCTGCGAGACAAGATTTCACCAGGGAGAATAAGCGTAGAGAAATGGATCGAGGTGATTAAGACGGCACACAAGTTAGGAATTCCTTCCACTTCCACCATGATGTTTGGCCACCTTGAAACGGCTGAGGACAGGGCAAGGCACATGGATATTTTACGCGGAATACAGAAGGAAACAGGTGGATTTACTGAGTTCGTACCCCTAAACTTCATCCACACCGAAGCCCCGATGTACAAGGAAAAGATTCACGATGGACTGAAAAACGGGGCAGATGGAAGGGATGTGGTTTTAACGCATGCGATTTCACGCATAATGTTGAACAACTGCATCGACAACATCCAGACTTCATGGGTAAAGGAAGGGGCAAACATGTCGCAGTTGATGCTCACATGCGGAGCCAACGATTTTGGTGGCACCCTCATTAATGAAAGCATATCTACCTCTGCCGGGGCTATGCATGGCCAACTAATAAAACCCAGCAGGATAAGAAGCCTAGTTAGGGAGATAGGAAGAATTCCGGCACAGCGAAACACCAAGTACAAGATAATCAAGGCCTTCGAATCAGAAGACGAAGCAGACGGCCTTGACATGGTGGAAGATACGAGGGATTTTGGATCTTATCAGGAACTGATCAAACTAAACAAGTACAGATTCAAAAGAAACCGGTGAGGCAAACGGATTATTGCGAGCCAGTCCTTCGAAAAGCAAGGAGCCTTCACGTGGATGAATGCGAGGTGGTCCATACAAAGAGGCACATAATCACCGTAAGAATAACGGACTCGGAAATAGCTGAACTAAAGCAAAATGTGGAAAGCGTCACAGGGGTGAGATTGATACATGAAAAGAAAATTCTCGCAGCACTTTCTACAAAGCCTGATGATACCAGCATCATAGAAAGGGCGATGCTGGCAAGACAGAACATCAAGCCAAAAAATTTTTGGAGGTCTCTTCCTCACGAGTCTAAATTTGGCAGGGTCGAGAAGACATATGACAAGAGACTAGAATTGCTCAGTGGCAAAGAGGCGGTTACGTTGGCAGAACAGATGGTGGATTCCTCGACACATCAAAATGTGTCTAGGATTTCCGGGTCGTTGAATGTGGTATCGGAAGAATTTGAAATAGGCAACACCCGTGGGCTTTATTGCTCGGATAAAGGCACCTATATTTCAGGTACAATTAATGCAGATTCTGATGCTGGCAGCATGCCAGTTAGCGGCGTAGGCGCAGTGTCTTGCAGGACTTTGGATTCTTTTTCTCCCACTAGGATAGGTACCAAAGCTAGGGAGATGTGTCTGGGATCTATCAATCCTGCAAGGTGTGAGACCGACAAATATTCGGTCATTTTTGAGCCATATGCGATGGGCGAGATGCTCGCATTTGTTTTCTCTTCAAATTTCAATCTCAAGACTTATTCAGAGAAAAGGAGTTGTTTCTCGGGAAAGCAAGGCAGCAGGATTGCGTCCGAGATATTTTCCTTAATCGACGACCCCCACTTCCCTGATGGAATCGGCAGCAAGCCTTTTGACGACGAAGGCACCCCCACCAAAACTAGGTATCTTGTCGATTCTGGCGTTTTTTCTGGGACTTATTCGGATCTTTTCCAGGCCTTCAAAGAGGGAACAGAATCCACGGGTAATGCATCCCGGCTCGGCAGCCCCATGGGAAGGGCGGCCACGCCTGTTCCGAGTCCCTCACCCCACAACCTCGTCATAAAGGAGGGCAACATAGGAATGGAGGAAATGATTCGTGAGACCAAAAAAGGGTTGCTCGTGGGTAGACTCTGGTACACATATTCTGTGAATCCAGAAAGGGGGGATTTCTCATGCACTGCGAGAAGCGGTGTGAGAATAATTGAGAATGGCAAAATAGTAAGGCCCGGCAGGCCCGTAAGGATTGTTCATAACCTGCCCATTCTACTTGAGAATGTGGAGAGCATAGGAAATAACCCAGAAAGGATTCTTCAATGGAGTGCACTGCCTTGCGTTACCCCAGCAGTCAAGGTTTCTGGAATTGTGGCATCTCCCCTTTAGGAACCTGACATAACAAACTGGAAACCAATTCCTACTACATACAAAATTAGTAACAGAATTCCTGAGCGGAGGTCAAGTTTGTTGCGGAACATGGGAACTAGTGCAATTATTGTTATGACGGTAACTAGAATCATTTGGTTTTCCAAAAGTGGCGTGTTTGGGATCACGGTATTAAACCCCTTGAATGCCATTGCTGCAAATATAGCCACTGCTATCAACAAGGTGTTGTTAACTATCTTCGAGCCGAGCACGTTTGCTACTGCAATAGATGCTCCCTGGCTCCCTTTCCTTGCCAGCAGTATCATCGAAATCTTCTCTGGCATTTCTCCCGCAAGGGGGCTGATTATGACCGCAAGGATGGTAACCGACATCCCAAGTTCCGTGGCAAAGCCCTGCAATGAATAAACGAAAGGCGTTGCCCCGAAAAAGATCCCCGCAGATCCTGTTGCAAAAAACGCCATAGAGCGGAGAAAGTGCCGCCTTGACAAATGACCGTCTTTTTGATGCAGCTGAGATTCGAGCCTTTCTTGCTTTTCCTTCCTCATCTCGCGATATGCAAGATACAGATATGAACCAAACAGCCCTGAAAATAATAGGGCGTCGTAAACGTCGTAACCGTTTATGAATGTGACTGCTCCCAAAACTGCCGTCACGACAAGCAAAACCTTGTCGATTTTGAAATCTTTTACGTCAATGAATTTTTGAGGAGATTTAGACAGCCGCGTGGTGGCAATTATCATCATGACTGCCAATCCCAACGTCATCATGAACAAGTTGCTCCCCAAAGCAGAGCCAATGGCTGTACCATAATATCCCCCCTTTGCCGCAGCTACCACGATCCCTATCTCAGGCAGGGTTGTAGCTATGCTCAGAAGGGTCCTCCCAACGAACCTCCCGCCCCACCTCTCAGAGAGATGCTCTGCTCCTTCAGAGAGGAGCCAGCTTGAAACCAGGAGTTCCCCCAGCCAAACCAAGAGGGAGCCAAAGTCATTGGTCAACCTAACATCAACTTGATCTGGCTTTTATTAAACGGTAGAAAAACAGGCTCTCAGTCTTTGACTATTATCATGGTAAGGGTCGATTTTATGCCATCCAATTTCCTTATCCTAGAGGTTATCGTTTCTCGCAGGACCTCCATCGAGTCGGACTCTATAACCATCAAAACGTCATACACCCCATAAACCGGATAAACCTCTTTCACAGTGGCGATTTTCCTTATCTCGCTTACAATCTGGTTTTCCTTGCCAAGTTCGGCGTTCATGAGAACAAATGCACTATGCATGTTGGGTCTCAGCACACCTTGGATAAAAACAAATTGCACCGGCATAAGGGGCAGCCTAAGTGGACCGATTGGGCCTAACCAAGACTGAGGCTGTTCAAAAAGTCCATCGAAGAGCTCAAAAATTTCACCAGCTAGATTAATATGGTATATTACCGTACCAATACCGTAACATGAAAACACGAATGACATACCTGCCCGTGGAGATTGCGGATCAGTTCTCCGACTTCATAATAAAAAGAGATGAGCAGGTATTGGATGCTGTCAAGATAAGGGCCAGAGACTTTAGTACAATCTCCATACTCAAGCTCTTGTATCAGCTAAGGTTTAGCCCCATGACTTTCTCAGATCTTTACCTAAAATCCAACATACGAATGAAAAGGTCATTCCTGAACTACCTAGATCTCTGCATGACATACAACTTCATACGAAAGGAGCCTTTAGGCGCCAACATGCTGTATTTCATAACAGAGAAGGGAAGGGTTCTGCTCGAGCTTTTTTCCCAAAAGGAGTAGCCTGATCACACGTGCCCATACACAAAATTCTTTTATCCTGAGCAACGGGAGCAGACTCATTGGGAGTAACATATAGGGATGCCGGCATCGACATTGGCAAGATAAAACGAAGTCAGGCAAGCATTGGAAGGCTGATTGCCTCCACACACAACTTGCAGAAAGGAATAAAGACAAAGTCAGGGTTTGGCCACTACGCAGGCATTGTAGAGATTCCAGGTGGAAGACTGCTTGCAACCCACACAGATGGTGTCGGTACCAAGGTAATAATTGCACAGATGATGAGGAAGTACGATACGGTGGGGATAGACTGCGTTGCGATGAACGTCAATGACATCATATGCACAGGAGCACTCCCAATATCATTCGTAGATTATATCGCTGCAAACAGGAATGACGAGGGAATACTCAAGGAAATTGTAAAAGGTCTTGTTAGAGGCGCAAAGAAGGCCATGGTACCAATAGTCGGAGGCGAGACGGCAATACTCCCAGATCTAATAGCAGGCAAGAACTTTTCGTTTGATTTGGCTGGGATGGTTGTTGGTATGCTAAACAGGGGAGAGATGATCCTTGGCGACAAGATACGCCGGGGCGACTCGATTATCGGAGTGAGAAGCAGTGGCTTGCATTCCAATGGTTTTTCCCTTGCTAGGAAAGTCCTACTTTCAAAGTATTCACTAAAGGACAGGATCAGGGGCATAGGGATGCTGGGAGACGCCCTGTTGGAACCGACTGAAATTTACGTCACGCCCGTGCTTCAATCCCTAAGACAGTGTAACATTCACGGGCTTGCACATATTACTGGGGGCGCCTTTACCAAACTCCTTCGCCTGAAAAAAACTGGATTTGTCCTAGATAGCCTGCCTGAACCTCCCGAAATTTTCCACCTAATAGAGAATCAGGGCGTCGAGAAGGAGGAAATGTACAAGACCTTTAACATGGGCATCGGATTTTGCCTTATCGCCCCAGGGGAAGAGGAGAGAAAGATACTCAACATTTTTAGAAAACATGGCTTAGAGAGCGAAAAGATCGGTCGCATTGAAGACAGAAAAGGGGTCTTCATAGACTCGCTTAAAATCGCGTAAAGTCACAATACTAGCAAGGTCATCGTAGTATGAACATGGGGGATTTTTCTTATTTGCATGACAGTTCTTTCAAGGTCCCGTGATGTGGAAGCCTCGATTTTACATACAATGTCGTACAGCCCCATCACAATACTCGCCTCTTTCACGTGAGGCGTCGTCAATATTTTCTCATATGTCTGGACCTCACGCCCGGTTGTGCAATGGATGGCCACATATCCTATCGTCATTTTTGCTCTGCAGGTTTATGAGCACTTGATTGGCAAAAAGGGTTTTGCTTGCGTTAGATTAGGATTTAATACCCAACGGGTAAAACAAAGGCGTGCAGCGAATCGGGATTAGTTTTGAGGATGCCTGCGGGGAAATAGCTGGCAACCTGCTTTCCATGCAGCATCCTACCTCTCGGGATGTAAAGAGGGAAGTGAAACGCATTTGTGTGAAGTATTCTTTAGAGAGGATTCCAAGAAACTACGAGATTCTTGCCACTGTAACGGGTCATGACTTTTTGAAGCTCCAGAGAGCCCTAATTCGGAAGCCGGTCAAAACGGCATCAGGGGTAGCAGTCATAGCCCTGATGCCAAAGCCTTTTGCCTGTCCGCACGGTAGGTGCACCTACTGCCCTGGAGGAATAGAGGTTAACACTCCAAACAGCTATACAGGCAGGGAACCCTCGACCCAAAATGCCATAGCCAACGGATATGATCCCAAGAAACAGGTAACCGACAAGATTGAGCACCTCATAGGATATGGGCATGATGTGGCAAAACTGGAGCTGGTCATCGTGGGCGGAACCTTTCTTTTCATGCCTCGGAACTATCAGGAATCCTTCATCAAGTCTTGCTTTGATGCCATGAACGGATATGATTCTGATGATTTGGAGACGGCAAAAAAGAACAATGAAAGTGCCAACATTAGAAATGTCGGGTTCACAATTGAGACAAAACCCGATTATTGTAAGGCAGAACACGTGGACTGGATGCTGGAATATGGAATAACAAGAGTAGAGATAGGCGTTCAAAGTCTTCATGAAAGTGTTTATGAAATAGTCAACAGGGGGCACAGCTTGCAAGATGTCACAGAATCATTCCAAGTTTCAAAGGATGCAGGCTACAAGATTGTGGCACACATGATGCCTGGCTTACCCACATTGTCCCCAGATGATGATATCGAGGATTTCAAAAGGTTGTTTGAAGATCCCGAACTGAGACCTGACATGTTGAAGATATACCCGACTTTGGTATTAGAGAACACCCCTTTGTATGACTCCTACAAAGACGGCAGATTTGTACCATATTCCCAAGAAGACATGATCAAGGTTCTGACAGAAATTAAAAAAATAATACCAAGATGGGTAAGGATTATGCGTGTGCAAAGGGAGATTTCCTCTGACCAGATTGTCGCAGGACCAAACCTAGGAAACCTGCGCCAGATTGTTCAGCAGAATCTGAAAAGGCAAAACCTAGCGTGTAAGTGCATTAGATGCAGAGAGGCCGGCCTTTCAGAGGAACCTATCAATGTAGATGAAATCAGGATGCACAGAGAGGACTACGAGTCTTCAGGAGGTAAGGAGGCATTCCTGTCATATGACGATTCAAAGGACAGGATCTTTGGGTTTTTGAGGCTACGAAAACCGAGCGAAAGAGCCCACCGAAAAGAGGTAATAGGCGAAACTTGCATAGTAAGAGAACTTCACGTGTACGGCAAGTCATTAAAGATTGGCGCACATGGGACCGACAGCATACAGCACCTGGGACTTGGTAAAAACATGATGAAGGAGGCGGAGAGGATTTCAAGAGAAGAGTTTGGAGCAAAACAGATTCTTGTCATCAGTGCGGTCGGGACGCGCGAATATTATAAAAAACTGGGATATTCTCTAAAAGGTCCCTACATGTCAAAGGAATTGATATAATGGAAGAGCCAAAAATAATCGGGAGAGGCACTTGGCTGGACAAGCTTGCCGACGAACTGTTAGAAAGGGAAAAGTCCCTTGGCAGAAGCACCGAATTAATTAGGGTTGAAAGCGGACTTGGGGCCTCAGGCATCCCACACATAGGCAGCCTTGGAGATGCGGTCAGGGCATACGGAATAAAACTCGCACTTGAAAACTTGGGCTTCAAGTCCGAACTCATCGCCTATTCCGATGACTTGGACGGCTTGAGGAAAATACCCGAAGGCCTTCCCGACTGGCTCAAGGATCATATCGCAAAACCAGTCTCATTCATACCTGACCCGTTTGGATGCCACGACTCCTATGGGTTACACATGAGCAGCTTGCTGCTCGACGGACTCGACAGTCTTGGAATCAAGTACAAGTTCCAACGTGGAGTAGACACCTACAGGAACGGCCTCTTAAAGGAACAGATTCACACCATACTGACCAACAGCAAGAAAATAGGTGAAAAGATTGCCGAACTTGTAGGTCAGGAAAAATATCAGGAGGCACTGCCCTACTTTCCCGTGTGTGCCAATTGTGGCAGGCTCTACACGGCAGTTGCCTACGAGTACCTTCCAGCAGAAAAAAAGATCAAGTACAAGTGCGGTCGTACCACGATTGGATCAAGGGTTCTAGAAGGATGCGGGCATGACGGGATTGCCGACATAACCAAAGACCTTGGAAAGCTGGCATGGAAAGTGGAATTTGCTGCAAGATGGCAGGCATTTGACATCAGGTTCGAGGCGTATGGAAAAGACATCATGGATTCAGTCAAAGTTAATGACTGGGTTGCTGACGAGATTTTGGGTTTTCAACACCCCACCCATGTAAGGTATGAAATGTTCCTTGACAAGGGCGGGAAGAAGATATCAAAGTCACTTGGTAACGTAGTGACATCCCAGGCCTGGCTACGTTATGGCACCCCAAAGTCGATCTTGTTGCTGCTCTATAAAAGAATCACCGGAACCAGAGAGGTTGGGTTTGATGACATCCCGGCTTTGATGGAAGAATACCACGAACTGGAGGACATTTACTTTGGCAAACAGAAACTTGAAAATGAGGCAAAAACAGCCAGGATGAAAGGCCTTTACGAATACGTGAATTTGCTAAACCCGCCAAAAAGTCAGGGACATTATGTGAATTACAGGCTGCTTGTCCAGCTTTGCAAAATTTTCAGGGAAGACAGGGTGACCAAAGTCACGAAAAAACTCATGGACTACGGAACAATCAAGGCAGCGTCCCCAGAGGTTGACCAACTCATCACCCTGGCTGGAAATTATGCAGATGATTTCGACAAGCCGTCTAAAGTCGAAATCCAGCTGGACCCGGTGGCAAAGAAAGCACTTTCCGATCTGGTGTCGGTCCTATCCCAGGAGAACGAGCCTGCCGATTTACAAAACGAGATATACCAAATTGCAAAGGCAAATGGGTTACAGCCTAAGGATTTCTTTAGGATCTTATATCAAATAATATTGGCCTCAGACAGAGGTCCCAAGCTTGGTCCATTCGTTCTCGATATCGGTAGAAAAAAGGTGGCTACGGCCGTCTCGGAATACATCTAGGAATGGCTCACAGCGAGCACAACAGGCCAAAGGGAAGCGGCATGATATTAATTGCGATAGGCATACTGATCTTCGTTTTTGCCCCAACCTACTTTAAAAACAACATCGTAGAGGGGCTCGGCATTATTGTATTCGGTTTCATCATAGGCGGAATTGGCTTTTACATAGCATTTGTCAAGAAGAGAAGATTCAGCTGATTCTTTGACCTTTGAAAAAGGAACGCTTTTCTTACCATAGAAAACAATCCCTACTAATGGGTCTCTTTGGCCGGTCAAAAAGGGAATCTGAAAAAATAGAAAATACGATGAGCAGAGGGCAGGAAATTGGCTCAGGACAGGATCAGAAAAGCTCTTTGCAAGAAGAGCTTGACTTGATCAAAAAGGAGATTCAGGAAAGCGCGGTAATGCTGGATTCTTACACAAGAGAGTTGGAAGGAATCAAGTCCGAGATGGAGGCTGCATCTGCCCAAACCAAAAACGCCAGGGAAGAACTGGATTCCCTTAAGAATGAAATCACTACAATTAGGAACGAGCGTGACTCCATACTGAGCCAAGTACAGAATGCCAAATCCGAGCTTGACATGATAAAGGGACAGTACGATAGGAGAGAGGTCGAGGAAATCAAGCAGGCAATCCAGCGCGTAAGGGAGGAGTTGTCGTCTATGGAGTCTCAGAAGGAGGCGAAGATGAATGAGATAGAAGAGACAAGGTCGGAGCTGGAAGGCCGCAGGAAGGAACTAGCTGGAATTGAAAAATCAGTGCAGAGTGCAAATGCCCAACTTGCATCCCTGTCCAGCCAGCAGGAACTGAAGAAAAAGGAGATACAAATAGTGAAAAACGAGCTTGAGTTCATAGAAAAGGAGCTTGCGTCCGTGGGCAAAAAAGATGACACAAAAAAAATAGTCGAAGCGGCTGGAGCGGTAACTGCTGCTCTAAATGCCAAATATGATGCAGTGAGAAAAGAGTTGGAAATAGTGAAGGCTGCCCTTTCCCGTACAAGAGAGGAATACGAGTCAGCAAAGAGCGAGATTAGCCGTCTAAAGGAGAAAATTGGAACCCCCCAGACGGCCGAAGAGTCATAGGATTTAGCTGGTATGTACTAGCGTTTTAGAGACTACCCTTCTCAAGAAGATTGCAAGGCCCACAGAGGCAATTGCAACCGCTGTGGCACAGAGAAAAATCAGGTTGTACGAATCAGGAGTCGGGAAAGTTCCAGGGATTCCCGGCAGTGATGACTTGTGGGTCTGCATGAACATTCCTGCCATGGCAGGACCTACCGAGGCGCCAATTATTCTGATTAGCGTACTCATTCCAAGGGAAACCCCGATGTTCTGCCTTGGGGTGGCTATCATTATTACGTTCATGGACCCGACGTTGATGAGGGAAAGTCCTGTAGAAAGTATTGCAAGGCTTACTGATATCATAGTTTCTGTCGAGTGAAAAAGGAGCAGAGTACCGAAACCTGCCACTCCAATAGCACTTCCGGCTATGATTGGCTTCGTGGAACCCATCCTTGAGATGATGAATCCCGAGGTGGGGCCAAAAATTAGCAGGACGAGTGCAAATGGAAGCTGCACGTTTGCAGTAGCCACCGGATTTTCTCCAAAACCAAGAGGTATTGGGCTCCGTATCAGCACAGGAATCGTCTGAAACACCATGAACATCGACATTCCAACTATCATTATCAGTATGTTTGATGGCAGGATCGCCCTATTGAGGAGAACTTTGAGGTCAATAAGCGGGGATTTCGAGCTCCTTTCAACTATGGCAAATAGTACCAAGTATACCACTCCAATAGAAATCAAACCCAACGTGGTAAGAGAGTTAAGGGAATCCCCAGATTCAACAAAGGTTAGCGCCATAAGGAAAGCAGTCACCGAGACAGCCAAAGTCACTGCCCCTGCAATGTCAATGTATGGTCTTTGGGCTCGGACATTGACATCTTGTTCTTTACCCAGCGTGGTCGATTCGGTTACATGAATGAACTTTTGTACTATCACTATCAGTATTCCGACGATAGGAATTATGGAATAGAAGGTAGCTTGCCAGCCGAAGTTTTGAATTAGGTGACCTCCTGCTACTAGTCCTATCACTGCACCTGCTGCAAACATTGAGGAAATTACCCCTTGCCCTATCGCCAGCTTGCGTAATGGGAATTGTTCCCGTATCAAACCAAATGCGATAGGGAACATGGACATGCCAATCCCCTGCAATATACGAACAGCTAGCATTTCATAGAAATTTGAGACGAATCCCCCTAGCGAAACCCCCACAGCATACACCATGATTATCGTAAGAAGCATTCTTTTCTTCCCATAAACGTCGGACAGCTTTCCCGTAATAGGAGTCATTATTGCCCCCGCCACTAGATATGTTGTAAGAATCCACGAGGACGTACTGTAAGAAATATGGAAGTCTTTGATAAGGTCAGGGATTGCAGGGACCAGCATTGTTTCAGCGTACATGACCATTGTTGCAAGAAGGCTTAGGATCACAAGCGTTTTCCAAGCTAGGGGCGAAATTATGTCCGACTTGATGTCCTTCGAATCTTTTGACGTTCTCAGTTCACCTCATTTCTCCCGCGTTGTCACCACATCAAGTTCGAAATATTCAGACAGGTTTTTTGAAATTTGCTTTAGGGTTTGAAGTGTGGTGGCAAGGTCACCATCCGGGATCCCCTTGGCTGATGCCTTTCTTATGCGGATGGCACATTCAAGCATTGAATTCCATAAAGAATCGGCCTTGGATGTCAGGGAAATGCGATTTACTCGTCGGTCTTTTGCGTCAGGTTTTCGCTTTAACAGGCCTTCCTTTTCCATTTTATCAATCACAGGAACAAGGGTTGCACTCTCTATGCCTACCCTGTCTGCAATTTCCTTCTGTGTAATCCCAGGAAACTGGATTAGTGTGACAACCACCCTCCACTGGTAAATGGTGACGCCAACATTTTTGCGCAGCTCCATGTCCAAGACCCTTTGGAAAGCCTTTGCGGTAGTGTTAACTACAAATCCGACGCTTGTTTCAAAATCGTTTTTCGTCATTTATTAGATAACTAATGATTAGACATCTAACCATTTTAAACCTTAACCTTTACAACGATCTCTTTATATTTTCCACCAGTGCACCACCGTAACTGTGACAAAGGAACCAAATGTTGTAGGAGTCAAAGTACTAGAGCAGAACGGAATCAACGTAAAGGAGCTCATACAGGCTTTGGTCTACAACGCGTCGGTTGAGTTTACTGCCTATTATTATTTCACAAATCTCAGGGCTCATTGCACCGGCATGGAGGGCGAGGCCCTCAAGGGAGTGATTGAGGATGCTCGGCTCGAAGATCTTAGCCATTTCGAGTCCTGCCTTTCAAGAATATACGAACTTGGAGGCAAGTTGCCAGTTGATGCTCAGGATTTCATAAAAATGTCCGGCTGCGAGTTTTTGCAATTGCCACCTAACCCCACAGACACCAAGGCAATCTTGGAGAAGTGCCTCAAGGCTGAGCAGGGCGCAATTGTAAACTGGAACAAGGTTTGCAATATGACACATGGAAAAGACCCAGCAACCTACGATGTGGCAAAGGACATACTAAGGGAGGAAATAGAACACGAGGCCTGGTTCCTTGAGCTTTTGTATGGAAGGCCATCAGGACACATGAGGAGGAAATACCCCGGTGAAAGACCTCACACCCACAAACATTCCAGAGCGCTCGGCTGATTTTTCCTAAGTTTTGTACTGGCGCTATGCGGCATTGGTCGCATTTTCTTGATTTGTGTGGAACTGGATCTCTTTTTTTAGTGCAGCGCATCTGTTTCTTATAGTAACTGCGGTTACACCTGACGCCTTGGCAATCTCGGATTGAGTTTTTCGCTCTCCATTGAGCACACAGGCTAAGTAAAGGGTGGCAGCTGCAAGTGCCATGGGGTTCTTACCGGCAGATGTACCTTGTTGGCAGAGCCTCAAGAGAATTTTTAGTGCGTCCCTTTGTGTTTTTTCACTTATTTTGGCCTCATGCGCGATTTTGGTAACAAATTCTGAAGGGTTGCAAGGATCGATGGAGACTTCCAGTTTTTCTATCAAGTTCCTGTAGGCACGGCTTACCTCCTTCCTGCTGACGCCTGCAGCTTGTGAAATATCTACTAGTGATCTTGGAACGTCGTTCTGTCTGCAAGCTAGGTAGACAGATGCGGACATTATGCCCTTGGCACTACGTCCTATCGTTATTCGTTTCTGCATGGCCTTGCGGTAAAAATATGCCGCGTTTTCTGCCACTGAATCGGGAAGGGCCAGTTTGGTTTTAAGCGAATAGAGTAAGAAAAGGGCCGACCTTAGCGTTCGGTTAGACGAGGCCATCCTGCTTCTGCTGTTAAGCACCTTTAACCTGCCAAAAGTGCTTTTCATATCGCCAGATAGCGACCTGCCCATAGCATCTTTGTCAGAAATCACAGTCATCATTCCCATGTCGTACATTGTCAGGGATTGTTCCGGCCCGTTTCTTGTTTTTGTGATAAATTCGGTCGCGTCAGATACATGCTCAGGACTTGGATCCACTGACCTCTCAACCATCACGAACCCGCACGAACCGCAAATTATCTCTCCTGAGGACGCGTCAGTTATCACGGGTGCGTTCTTGCATTCTCCATTTGGGCATTTTGGGTATGCCCCATCAATGCCTTCAACACCAGCCAGACGTCCAGAGCCTACTGGGTCCTCATAAAGGATTTGCTTGGTTTTTGTGGTCTTTACCATCTAGTTCACCCACTGTATCTTTGCAAAATCGGAATCAGAGTAAAATTCTTCAGATTTTCTTTTTATCAGATCTACAGCAAGCCCGGCTTCGTTTTGGAATAATTTTGCCAGAGATTTGGAGTCAGATGCCCCCACACCAGGAAATTCGTAATTCATTTGGATTTCTAGAAGGGTTGTCTTACCCATTGACACCAAAACTATTTCGCGTGTGCCGTCAATGACCCCGTCAACCCATTCGGTCCTAATTTTCTCCATTGGCCATGTTGTTACCATCTGCAAACAGGGGAGTCCGTTTCCTAGTACTATCTGGCGAATGAGGGTATTTTCATTTCTTGAAAGGTTTCTAATGGACGTTATTCCCCTCCAAAAAAACTTGTCATTGTCGGAATCTGAGATGGTCTCCCATACTCTCTCCCGTGGCGCATCTATTTTCATTCGCACCTTGATTTTTACCACGAATTGTTTTGGGTAACTTTGCATAAATCTTGGTAAGTATACACTGCAACACAGTCAAATTCCTTCATAAAAAGAGGCGTCACCTCGCAAAAGGCACAGCTGTTTGTTTCAAAAAATTGATTTTTGGAGTCTATAAGACGGGCGGATGCAATCCAGCATGTTGCCCCCAGAAACGTCCCCAGATCTTGCAGATATCATGTTTAATAACAAAAAAGGAATGCTGCATGTGGCACCCAAAACGTTACATGTTAAGGACCGACTTGATGAGCCAAAACACAGGATATCAAATCCTCTCCTGTTTGCAAAGACAAGAGAAGTGCTAGGCAATTTGATATCAAAACGGATGAAGACTTCTGGTGGAACCGACATCGACTGGCTCATAGAACACAACGGAGGCTTTATGATTTTTGAGCTCAAGATTTTTCACGATGACAGGATACTTATCTCCAAGGCACAGATGCTAGCATATGAAAAACTTCATTCGTGCCTTCCTAAGTGTAGGATACTTTTCATAGGTCATGACGATATCGACTTTACGAACTTGAACGATCTGGTGTGGATTTTCGAGATGAGCGAATGGAAATCTCGCTCCATTCCTCACGTTGAAGATCGGTTGGTTGACCCCGCCTATAGCGATAACGAGGTGTTAGGGTATAGGATTGAAAGAGACTTCATGGGCAACATCGATGTCAAGGAACTGAGGGATAAAATAGATTCCATCTGGGATGAATTTGAGAAGCGAACTTAGGGCAGCCCAAGGCTCACAAACTATTCCTGATGCAAGATCATCGAGCCAATCTCAGGTCCAGGCGAATGGCAAGTAGCTTGTCTACGATTCTGGCCAATCTGCACCACATTCTGGGCAGGAACCCCGCAGACCGTTGTATTTTGATACATAATGGATCAACGCTTTGTCCGAACCGCAGCAGTTGCATTCTACATGCATGCATTTTATTCTCGTACCGTTCATATGATTCCTTTTCAACAAGATAGCTTACAATTAAGAAGCCGAGCTTAAGACAGCTTATCTTCTCTTTCAACCCATCAACATACATGAAAAACAGCATCCAGTCACCTTTGAGGCCAAGCATATGGGAGGCACAGGTTCATGCCACCTTCAAGAAGGTCATTGCCTTCGACCTTCTGTTCCTGGGGTTGGGGGCAATGATAGGAGCAGGAATTCTTGCCGCAGTCCTACACTTGTAGGACTGTCTTTTTTCTCAAGACCAGCAAATTGTATCGTATGTTAATATATTGTATCGGAGGTTGAAACAATCATTTGGATGCAAAACAGAAAAAAAGAATAAACATGTTTGCAATCATGGTAATAGTCATGATAGCGGTGCCAGAGATCATCGGACACTTCTATTTTGACACTCAGAAACATCCCGCGACATCTTCCGTTGATACCGCCCTTTCGCTTACAGACAGGCAGCGCAGCATATATGTTAACGGCGATGCAAGATGCCATCTTGTTCTGAAAAACGACACCAGCTCCAATGTCAGCAGGGCTGCAGGAATCCAAGGGCAATACGGGGTATATTCCTGCACTTGAATTTGCGGGTTATTGGAGATCCCTGTAATTCACGGCAAATCGCTCGAGTCTGGAGCGCAGTGCTTGTGGACCCACTTCCCTGACGGAGTCTTTGTGATTTCCGAACCGACGCTAATTTCCGCCCTGCATTCCGGACATGTCGTTTTGAATTTCGCTTTCATAATATCCTAAACTGGGATGGGTAGATAAACATACAAAAAATGCAACCTGTGCCAACGTCATCGGCCATAGAAATTTTGAATATGTGGCACCATTCATATCAAATTCATGAAAGTCTGTAGATTGTCCGGATGTTGCCTTTTGATCCTTCTCCTCATTCCATTAATGCCATCCACGTGGGCCCTTCAAAGCAACATTACTGACCCTAACTTGACACTCACCCTTGATTATCCAGACATCGTCATGCAAGGCAAGGAATTCGTCCTTTCAACGGTCGTGAAGGCACAGGTGGATCAGGTTTCCAACATCACGGTAGCAGTAACCTGCCCCGACCTTCAAATTCAGCAGAGCAGTTTCCACCTTGACAGGCTCCAAAAGGATTCGACCTTTGGAAACAACTTCAATGCAACGGTAGGAAAGGGAGTACCTGATGGAAAATTTGTGGCAAATATAGAGGTGGAGTACTTTGTCAAGGGGCTTTTTGATTCTGCTCCCGTCAGGCACTCGATTTCACAGACGGCCCAATTTCAGGTGGCATCAAAACCGTCCCTTTCTCTCAACCTTCTGACCCCGGGCGATGTTTTTGCAGGCGAGTCATTTTCCATAAAGGGGACTGTCACCAACCAAGGGTCCGACATGCGAAATCTGCAGATCTCAGCGTCATCTTCTGAACTGGAGCTATCCGGCAAAAAGTCGCTTTCCGTTACTGAATTAGACGCAGGCAAGTCCATGGATTTCGAGTTTGTCGTCTCAACACAAAAGGATCTAAGCAATCCTGTCGAAGCGATAATCCACCTAAACGGGACGTATTCTGGCGAGGATGGCAAGACATATCCATTTGATAGTTCCTTTAACTTGTTTGTAAGGGAAAGAGGTCTGCTTGAGATCGGCGACGCAAATGGTATCTGGGTTGGTCAATTCTTCATAGCTCCAGTCGTAGGAGTTGGGACCATTGTTTCAAGCGTAATAGGTTTTCTGATTTTCATCTGGCACTACAAAAACAAGAAAAAAAGGCGCAGGATAAAAAAGGCATAGGAACAACCCCGGTCAGAAGACAATGTTGTTCGTCCCCTTCAGTTGTAAAACGGTTACCGTCACGACGGACCAGTGAGTAGCTGCCGCCAAGGATTGAATCCCGATGATATAGAAAGGGATCACCACCTCCATAATTTTTATTTTGGGATTTTAAACTGAATAAAATGAAAAAATGTTCCAAGTGCAATGGCCCGCTTTTTGACATAGGTAGAAAGCTTGTTTGTACAAGGTGTGGCCAAGAAAGAATGGCAAGGAGATAGATTCGCCCCTCAGAGGCTGTCCTCTGCTTGGCCAGGCCTATTCAGAGCCCTTCTGCAAACTGGTAAAATGTACGTATGTTAGGCGGCATTTGGCCATAAACCAAGGTTATTTGGTCATGCGCGTTAAGAATCGTGTCAGCTAGGCTGGTTGAAACCTCTTGACCGTTGACAAATATCCTAGGATCACCGCTAGGTGGAGCCGTGGTTCCCGTAGATTTCCACACGTCCATAAATTGGCCAAGCGTGAAATTCTTTTCTTGAGGAGCCTCGATGTGGATTACTCCTGAACTGTCGTGGGTATGAAGCCAATACAGACAGGAAACTTGCTGGTTTTGTGGACCCCCTATCATTATTCCAATGTATTGCGGCACTGTTACTGGTTGGCCGTCAGAGAAGACGTCAAGGTGTGCATGAATGTGGAAAGTACCATATTCTCTTGTCTCGCATGGGATCCCATCAATTGCGGCGTAGGCGGAATTTACGTTGTTATCTGTCTTCATAAGAAAATACGCCGTTCCCGCAATTATTGCCGCGATTATCCCTATTGCAACAAGTTTGTTCTTGTTTTTTGATGGAGCCTTTTCCAATGTTTTTTTCTCCTCATCCCTTATTTTTTTGGCCATCTTCGAGTCTCTGGTCGCTATGAGCCTCTTCCATATTTTAACCCACTTCAATCAAGCCTGATGGAGGTTTTGCGCCAAGAATAGGAAAAGGCGTGGGGGGACGGTTGAAATTAAATAATTCCTAGTAGATCTTTAACTAGTGCACAAGCAGGTTTTGGGCCTAGTCTTCTCGAGGCGAAGGTATACGGCGTTGGCAATAGGAGTTTCCTGCGGCCTCTTCGCCCTCCTTTCCTACATGTCACAGTTTATCTTCTTCGAGCCCGAGGTGACGCTTTACGTTCCGCAGGAAGGCATACCCAATTTCGTTCTCATAGTGGCGATTTCTTCTCTCTCCGGCGTAGTCTCCAGCCTTAGCACATATAGGATTCTGTGGTTTGGTGAAAGCATGAAAAAGTCAAGCGGTGGCTTTTTGGGGACAATGATTGGAGCAGGTGCAGGAGCATGTAGCTGCAGTTCCATAGGATTTGCAGCAGCCTCTGCCATGGGCGCGGTCGGAGGCACCGCAACCGCGCTTTTAACGCAGTATGAGATTCCTCTAAGGTTCATTTCAATTGCGGTCTTGGGCTACGCATACATTGTTGCAGTACGCGGCATTTCCGGACGCTGCAAGATACGGACCTAGACATTTGCTTGACCTTTTTCACATAATAAGTAATTTAAATAAGGAAATGGCGGGAAACAGCGAGGAAAAATGACAGAGTGGCATCCAGTTTTCATTTTCTGTGTTACTGCCTTTGCCGTTGCTTGTGCCATAATCGGCAACGTCCCACATGCGGCGGCAGAGGAAGGATATGTTTTTGCTACAAAGTGGGGGGCGCTTGGAAATTATGATGGGATGCTAAACGTGCCTGCTGGCATAGCGGTTGACAAGTCAGGGGATGTCTACGTAGCTGACACCAACAACAACCGTGTCGAAAAGTTTTCAGGAGATGGAAAGTTTCTTGCCAAGTGGGGAACTTATGGAAGGGGTGACGGTCAATTCAACCTCCCTACAAGCATAGCGGTAGATGCGGATGGTTCTGTGTACGTTGGGGATCAGTCAAACAATAGAATCGAGGAGTTCAACGGTTCCGGAACCTACATCAGGGAATTTGCCCTTGGCCAGTACTACCCTGCAAGGATAGCCCTTGATTCGTCCGGAGACATCTACTTTGTCGACCCAACAAAATCCGCGGTAATAAAATTTGCAAAGACAGGACAGTCGCTTTCGAAATGGGGCTCCCTTGGAAGTGATGACGGTCAGCTTAGCTCTCCGTCAGGGATCGCAGTTGATCCTTCTGGAGATGTGTACGTAGCTGACGCCGGCAACAACAGAGTGGATGAGTTCACGGAGGATGGAGTGTTTCTTGCCAAGTGGGGCTCGGCAGGGAGTGGCGCTGGCCAATTCGATTCCCCACAGGGCATAGCGGTTGATTCTGTTGGGGATGTTTATGTAACAGACACAGGTAATGGCAGGGTCCAGAAATTTACCAATACCGGTCAGTTCCTAGCCCAGTTTGGCAGCCAGGGCACTGGGGATGGGAAATTTGATTCTCCCGCAGGCATAGCCGTGGACGCCAATGGAGAAGTGTATGTCACCGATGCATCTTATGATAACCCAAATGTACAAAAATTTGTGCCGGCCGGGGCCCAAGGGCATCCTACCGCAACCGTACCAGAATTTGGAACGGTGGCTCTTGTTTCCTTGGCCGCTTCGTTTGGAATCCTCCTGGCCATGACCAACACTAGAGCCGGACCCAAGAACGGATGAATCGAAAGTGCCTACCTAGTCAGCCTAGCAGATAGTCGCTTCCACATACTTTTCAGGGTCTTCTTCCTTTAACCGCTGATAGTAGATTTCATCATATGGCATTTCAGGCATTACTTTCTATTTTGTTATTTAAGTGCAGAATTGGCAAATAACATTCCAATAGTCAAAAAAAGTAAATTCCGATTTGCCTTCCACCCATCCCAACAGATAAAGAGTCATGCTAGCAATAATTTTTCACAATGGAATGCGAGGAGGAGTACAACGAGCTAACTGCGCTAACGGAGAAGCTCCACGAACTTTATTACCAACAGGAAAATGCGGAGTTTGCTTTCTCTAATGCCCTATCAAGCGCACAGAATCACCTCATCGCAACTGGTCTTGTAAGCCTTACCAGTGCCACTGCCGCAGAGATTTTGAATACATTGGAAGACACTAAGCAAGACGGGTTTGCAGAACTTCATGATGCCGCATCAAGCAAGGTTCAGTTGGATGCAGCGGTTAGATCCCTTGAAGAGTCCTACCGAGACGCCAGCAAGAGGTACGATGAATGTCTCAAGGAGACCGAGAAAAAGATTGTCAGAAACTGAAAATCGTGTTTTCGGTTAATATATGATAAGATGCACTTGTGGGTCGACTTTGGATATAAAACGAAAAAAGGACATCAACAGGTTCGCCGTCTTGATTTTATTCTTGGTGCTTGTGCCAGAACTTGCAGGTCACATACTTTTTGACAGGCCTCATCCCAATAGTTCATCAGTAGATGCCGCCGTCTCTTTGACAAATAAGCTTGACAAGGATTACCCAGCCGCGAACTTTGGATGCCATTTGGTGATTCAGAACGATTCAGACGCTGTAAACATTACAAGGGTTGCAGGGCTTGAAGGGAAATACGGCAAGTATTCGTGCGGAACTAGCTAGCAGAACCTAGCCGTATGGAGGTCGCGAATATGACGTTGACAGATGGTTTGGCGTCGACGACTGTGCAGAATCTATGGAGAATTTATGGCCTATTGACCAAAGCAAGAACAGGGATGCAAATTTTACCCTTTTTAGGTGCTCCATGAAATCAGTTCTTGTGATATCTTCTTCATATACAACATCTCGGATTATCATCCTCTCAGGAAGCATCTTGTTTGGATGGAATTCATGGTCCACCCTGAACTTCAAGAGGTCTCTTTGTACATGGTTGAAAAAGTCCGACCTTTCATTTTCTGCCACTGAGGATAGTACCTTCATGAACTCCGGAGGATTTTGCAGTGCGCTTCCCAGTATTACAAAATCCTTATTCTGAAGCTTGACTATGTCGGCAAACGTTCCCTTACCGTGGAAATTGGATATTACAAGGTGAAAATCCGAAACCTGTTCCGATCTCTCAGTTACTGCATAGTCCTCGTTTTCGAGCCATTTTTTTATCCTGTCCTTTAATTGGTCTGAGTTCAATGACGAGGTGTGGTTGCCACTACCATTTAACGGATTCCGTTTTATTGGTCTGGTCCCTACTTTAGCTGATTGGCAGCTTTCTTGCAAATATGAGAACTATGCTGAGTCCCACCATTATGCCCGATACGATCTCAAACCAATATGGGATCAGAACTTGCCTTGCAAACGCTGCGCCGTGGTTTGATGGGAATTTTTCCATATGATGGCCTTCACATGGACAATAATAGACCTTCATCAGCTTTTGTTATTACAATTCAGCAACATAGCTGAAATCCGGGAGGGAACTAGTCTATGTTTGTCGATGTCTTGGTAACTCTCATTATTATTCCACTGACTGATATCGACGACAAAAAGTACCAACCCCAGAAGTACATGTCGTTTTCATGCTCGCAGTGCGATTTTGCCGAGTTTTTTACATCGTCAGCAGAACAAGTAAGGTGGAAAAAGTTCCCAGGGAATACGTTGAGTGGTATGGGGGATTCTGCGACAGTGTATGAAAACATGTGAGGCAACAGAAAATAGAAGATGAGTAAGAAAGGCACAAATGTTAGTGCCATGGGCCTCATGTTAAGCTGCATTATTTCCATGTTTAGCTTATTCATATATGCTGATTTTTTGTTGAGTTGATCTATTTTTTCCTGCTCTTTTGATCTGAAGGCAGCCATCCTTTCCTTCTGCCAAGCACGGGTTTCCTTCATCAGCCTTCTCAACTTGTCTTGGTCAACCATCTTCTTTCTGATTCCGGCGCTGAAAAGGTTCAGCATGATTGCTATCCCCACTATCCCAAGGGCTGAAGGGACCAATCCTTTTACCCACGGGTTAACGCTGCCAAGCTGGCTTTGTCCTATCCCCGGTATCTGAAGAGCGATTGAAGTCAGGAAACCGAGTGTTGTTGGTTCCATATTATCTGCTTTTTTCTTATATCGAGGTATTTTAAAAGTTGATGTGTCTGCATGGATGGCATGCTTTTATTGAGCCAGCGTGGTTGAGGGATGTGGCCCTGAAAGAAAAAGATAGGAATGTACTCAATACCATGATAGAAGAGGAGATCTCCAAGATACCGGGCCTTGTCAGGAACCTCCGACTACCAGAGTTTAGTGGAGTTTTTCAGATAAAAGATGAGTCAGAGTATGTCTACGGGTATGCACACGGATCCATCATCGGGAAATTCGAAACCTATTATTTTGTCGCTCATTCCGGGAAAAAACCTAGCGGCGGAGAGGTTGACGAGATTGCCAAGACGATATTCAAGAAGACGGGAGACATCAGGAACGCCATAATCAATGCAATCGGACAGTAGTTTCAGTCAGGACTCTTTTGCAGAAAGCGACTCGCCCTTGCTATAACATTCTTCCGCAGATTTGAAGACGGCAAGTGACTCGTTGATTACTTTGGCAGCTGTTACCCTGTCCTCGTTTGCCTTGTCGAGGATGGTCTGTCCCAGTCCTCGCAATGCCTTTGCCTTGTTAAACCAGGCATTTGCATGATTTGGGTTTATACTTATTACCTTGTCATAACAGTCAATGGCATCCTGAAATTTTCTGAGCCTAAAGAATGCTATTCCTTTGTTGTTCCACGCACTTACGTAGTTTGGATCTATCTCCGTAGCCATGTTATAAGCCTCTAGCGCTTCCTGGTTTTTTTCCTTCACCATCATGTCATTCCCCTGCCTGAACCAAGATTCGGCGTCGTCCATAATTTGCCTTTAACATCAGGCATATTTTAACTCGTAGAAACCACCCAAGTTGGTTTTTCGCCGTACCCGTTGGAAAAAAGTGATCTCCCTAGCAGGAAGCATCAGGTTTCGTCATCGGTGAAGACAATTCGAATTGTGTTGTTGTCGTATTCAAGCTCTACGTTCTTGTGCAGGACTTCTTTGAAGACAAGGCCTAGAATGGTTTTGTGGTACAGAGCCCAGTTTTTCCCTAGATCGTGTTTTAGGACCATGCTATGAAGTCCCCCATCTATAACATGGCTTGTCTGGACGGAGGAGTTTAGCATCATTGTTTCATACCATGAAAGAAAGGATCTCAGGTCGACTTTTCCCCTCATGAACAGCGCGGTATCCTCAATCTCTTCTTTACCCAATTTTGTCGCAAGTTCCACAACTAATTTTTCGTCGAGATGTTCGAAGATTTTTTTTAGTACGGGTTTGGTCAGAATTACAAATCCCGACCTAGGAAGATAGACATCCCAGTCGATGAACTTTCGCAGCGCTTGGTTTACGAGAGTATTGGTGCTGACCTCCTGAACACGGGAGAGATCACGAAGTCGATTAATGGTACCGTCGTCGATGCGGAATGTTATGGTGGATGTTTTTTTTGATCCGCCAATGGTGTTCATTACATAGTTATTGCCAATCCAGAGTATTTAGGAAATGACGAACCTTGTTAACTGACATCAAGCGTTACAACGAGGGCCTTTCCCATTATCGCTTGATTTATGCACATACAGTAGCCAAAAAAGAAATAAAGAAAATAAGAATCTGGGATTTTTCTAGTAGATAGTTCCCTAGGATGCAGGCTCTACTATTTCAGCAGTCGCAAATCGCTGGCCTACCTCGATAACTTTTACTTTAGCGTTTTGACCAGCCTTTCCGTTTTTAACAAATACCACAAAACCTTCTACTCTTGCGATACCGTCGCCTTTTCTACTGATCTCAGTAATAGAAACGTCGTATTCCTTTCCTGCCTCTACGGGTTTTGGCCTATCGTCAAACTGTCTATTTCCGCCAAATCGTCGTCCACCGCCATAGCCTCGAGATTGTCCATATCCGCCTTCGTTGTAACTCATCATTGCACCTCCCTTGTTACCGTTAGTTACCCTTCCGAGTATAAGAATGGATGCATTGGACAAGTCGGACATGCTAAAACCCACGCGGTCGATTCAATACGAGTTGGAACCAGCAGCCTTTTTCATGCGGAAAAACAATGGTTTTCAAACAATAAGGCTACATCATTTCGTTACAGAACATATTTGCAGCATCCTGTGTGAAATTGATCGCCAGATTTTTTAGCCAGCGAGCACATTTAAGATGCGAAGTAGAGAATGGCTTCCTATTCGTCCCTTGATGTGCTGTGCAGTACAATCCTCAAAATTAACAAGAACATACAGTCTGTCTCAATCATAAACAAGATGGGAAGGCTTATCGAGGATGCATCTAGGCCAAACTTCACAAGAAAGTTCCCCGAACAGATTAGCGAACACTTTCTCATGCAGTGTGTCCTCCAGATTTCAATGGGAAGGGATTTTGACGAATACTATGGTCCAATTAACTACCACATATCAGAAAGGGCAGGCTTGACCATGCTTACCTTTCCAATAGACGGTAACGTTCTTCTTGTTCTGTGCAACAAGAACCTAAGCCCCATAATGTTAGCAAAAAGGGTAGTTTGTAGCATAGACGAGTACCGAAAACAGGCCTCAGTCATAGAACTTTGATTATTATCGTACCCCGCTGCGGGAATGTCCTTTCAACGGTAGTTTCCCCGAATCTTTAAGATCCACGCTTCAACATGCCTGCACTCAAATGAGACTCGATAGAATCGTTTTCAAGCACCAGATGAGGTACAGTACATCCAAGGAAACAAATTAAGATAATATTCTTACAGCTGAATTATACGTAAATCCTATTAGTCCAGTTCAAAGCTATCCTTACAATGACATCCAGGATGAAACTAAAATCGTTCCTCCCCTGTTCAAGTTGAATAAAGTATTCCTAGGCATCCTGTTGGGAATAGT
The DNA here is from genome assembly GCA_035252645.1 of Nitrosotalea sp. GTDB lineage: Archaea > Thermoproteota > Nitrososphaeria > Nitrososphaerales > Nitrosopumilaceae > Nitrosotalea. Next base: position 100,684 of record DATFCV010000058.1, read on the forward strand.
ACTTTGCTGCTCGTCTTTTTATTCCGTAATCCCGTTTGCGGCTGCTGATGGCGGTCAGGGCGCCGTCACATACGTCGGCAAGATCAACTTATCAGATTTGCCCAAACAAAAGAACCAGCCGCATCGATTTACCATGCCCTTTCTTCCGAAAAGTCAGTCGGCCTACATCCAGGCCAAAGGCAAGCCTATATCCATCCACCTTAACAACACATGGGCAAAACCCTCTGCAAGGACGCTCTCGCCACTCACTTCAGGCGTGAAGGCGGTGCAAGTCATCTCCCAGATTTATGGGCTGGATCAGAGCCAATGCAGCTGCAGCCCTCCTGATGTACAGATTGCTGCGGGCCCGGACCACATCGTTGAGATGGTCAACACCTCTGAGGAAGTCTGGCAAAAGCAAGGGCAGCCAATTACTACTGTCTCATTGTATTCCTTTTATGCCGTTCCGCAAAGCGATTTTCTAAGCGACCCTAGGGTATTTTTTGATTCTTCAAGCGGAAGGTGGTTTGCTTCCATATTGGACGTATCCACGAACAGTGTCAAGGTCGCCGTCTCCGATTCGAGCGACCCCACTAAAAACTGGAATGTTTACAATGTTTCCTTTGGATCGAATTGTCCGGACCAGCCGGCAATAGCCTCAAGCGACGACAAGCTGGTAGTAAGCGCAAATGACTTTGCGAACTGTTTGACATCTCCTACACTCGTAGGGGCGCAGTATTTTGTCCTAAACAAGACCCAGATGGTAGACGGAAGCCAAAACCCTACAATGAAGCCGTTTGGGCCTGACATTACCCAGTTTTCGATAATGCCTGCAAAGTCGCTTGGGCCGACCGGCACCCTGTACATGGCAACCGTAGAAGGCAACTCGACCAGCCTGAGGCTGTATTCGATTGACGGAACTTCAGACAATCCAAGCGTGCACATAACTGACCTTCCAATCAAGGCGGTCAACATACCACCAGGGGCAGTTCAGAAGGGGACTGGCACCCCCCTAGAAACCAATGACGACAGGGTGCTTGACGCTGCATGGCAGAATGGGAAGATTTGGCTATCCCTCACTGACAGCTGCACCCCTCTTGGAGACTCGGAGGCTCGCTCGTGTGTAAGGCTGATAGAGGTGGACACCGGAAGTGCCAAAGTTGTTCAAGACTTTGATGTGGCAACCTCTGGCACTTACTACTTTTATCCCGCACTTACCATAGATGGGAGAGGGGATCTCGATGTCATATTCGGCTATTCCTCAAGCTCAACGTACCCGGGACTGATGTTTGGCACACAGGAGCCTACTGGCCCGCAGGAGTCCCTCGAATCCATGCAAGTTCTCAACACTGGAAGTGCCCCTGACACCAGCGGAAGGTATGGCGATTATTTTGGTGCTGCCCGTGACCCATCAAATACTACCAACGTGTTTGTTGCAGGAGAAATCCATTCCGTTACTTCTTCAAGCCCATCACCATGGTCGACCTTCATAGGGGATACTTCTTATGTCAGCGTTCCCGAATTCACAACAGCCGGCCCTGTCCTTGCAATTAGTATCATATCTTTGGTCGTTGTGGGAAGGATAACGAGTACTGGGATTTTTTCAAGAAACCAGTGATGTGTTAGCAGATCCGTTCAAGGAGGGATCTGTGTCCTTCATAATATAGACGAAGAATTGGCCTTTCCTCCAGTGATTTTAAAAGATATAATGTGCCCCCGGTCTTGCATGTTCTCATTCCTTTTATGCGATAAACCTTTTCAGATCGCTGGTTTTGATCCATTATTCGAACTCTTTCTCCACGGTTGAAAGCGGACATCTTTTTTCACTGAAAAACAATGAAAGATTAACCTTACGCATGAATTACACGAGTACTTTTACCGTGAAAAAAAGATGTATCGGCGTTATGGATTAATATTTCATTTACGGTCAATCATTTAGAAGAATTTTCAATCAGTTTTTTAAGGAATCGATACGGTACAATGCGCACTTGAGATTTAGAGGAATGAGAAAGGCCCACCTAGTGACAATTTCCGGCTCCGCAGTAGCGATTGCAGTCGGACTTCTTGTCTACATTTCTATGAATATGCAGTTTGATCTCATCATGCCGGACAATGCAGAATTGCAAAACGTTACCTTGAGTTCGGACAATTTTAGCAGGCTAAAGCAAAACGTGGGGGTTTTTACCGTTTATGGGCCTCATCCGACAGCCCACAATACAACTACTGGATATTGCCCGCTGGCTGAATTCATACATGTGCACGAGGATGGATACAATAATACCCGCGTTGGCAACACGACGATCTTCAATGCTACCATGCCCCCCTCATGGTGCGGCAAGGAGGTCAGCCCCTCACCTGTAGCGGAATTTACGCTTTCTGAAACGGCCCTTGCCTCATCCATAGTGATTCTGATTGCAATCGGTACATCAGGAATAGTAAAGTCTTAGGACTGGGCCTGTACGTTGTCAGGAGGTTTGAAGGGCAAATGACAAAATCTTTGTCTGGCCTTGATTGGTGACTTCGGCATACCAATTGCCAGTGGGATACGATCCTGTGGTCGCAAAGAACATCACGTAATCCCCGTTGGAGTTTGCAGTCGACGAGGTGTTGTAGGTGTTGCCGGACGGGCTTACCAGTACTGCAGTTATGGTTGATCCTGCAGGTGCAGTCCCTGAAATTTGTACAAGATCTCCTGGTTGGTAGGAAGGTTTGTCAGTTGCAGCCGTGAATGCGGTTTGGCTTGACGAGCCTCCGCTCTGCCCTAAGGTAAAGTATAGTGTCTTTGACTGGCCTAGGTTGCTAACATCCACGTTCCAGCTCCCTGTTTGATAGGACGAGGTCGTTGAGAATATTATCGTGTACGAGCCGTCAGAGTTCACGGTTGTTGAGGATGAATATGTGCTTTGAGAGGGGCTGGTCATGACGGCGGTGACAGTGCTGCTAGGGATGGCCATGCCGGTAATTTGTACCAAATCTCCGGGTTGGTAGTAAGACTTGTCGGTCGAAGCAGTGAAGGAATACGATCCAGAGGACGAACCGCTTGACTGAAGATAGATGGTAATGGTCTTGGTTTGCGATAGGTTGGTGACCGTTATCGTCCATGTTCCTCCTTGATAGGTAGGTGATGTGGAGAAGACTATTGTGTATGAGCCGTCTGAATTTGCCGTGGTGCTGGAATTGAACGTAGACCCTGCAGAGCTTTCCATTACTGCCGTGACTGCACTTGCGGGTATTGCCATTCCTGTCACCTGCACCATGTCTCCAGCTTGGTAAATTCCCTTGTCTGTTTGTGCTGTAAAGGTGGTTGATGACTGACTTCCCACCGTCATTGGCTGCGAGGCAGTTAGTTGCCCGGAAGTGAGCTTTACTTGGTATTGGCCAGGCAGCATGGAGGAGGAGAGTTGTAGGCCATATGCCACACTCCCGGTTGAATCTGCCCAGGTTGTCTGGCCAAGCACGGTAAACCCGTTAACATCGACCAATTGTACTTGAACGGCATTGAGCGGGGTTGCGCCTGTTGCTTTGATCTGTACTGTGTTTCCAGGGGCATAAACAGATTTGTCAAGCGAGATCAATAGTGGTCCCTGGCTGGAAGGTGGCGTCGATTCTCCCATGTTTGTCAGTTTCTGTTTTATGTCGGCCATGTTCGTGTTCAAATTCTGAAGATCAGACAGCTTCTCATGAATGTCGGCAATGTTGGTCTTCAGCGAACCAAACGAGGTGATGTTGTTGTTTATCGCGTCGACCTCAGAGCTTATCGAGCTTACCTTCGATTTGAGCGAGTCCACCTCGGAGCTCATATTACCCATTTGGTTAGAGAGAGAGTCTAGCTTGGCGGAATAATCCGGAATTTTTTCAGGCTCTGGATTGGCCTGTATGAGGTGCACGTTTAACATCCCGTAGATTCCCGCAGATACCAAAAAGCAAGCCACGGCTCCTATTGCCAGATACGTGTAGTTTCGTGGCACATGTCAATTTCCAATCAAAAATATATAGGAGCCACTACTCTTTGATAAGAAATCATTTAATAGAAGATTCTTCATTTTACCATACTTTGCATGTGATACTTGCAAAAAATCTACCAATTCAGCAAAATTCTGGCCCTATGTAGCCATTGGACAGCATCTGGCGCCTATCAAGTTTTAAATTGAGAAAAATCTGATTTATTTTATGCAAAGGGATTGGCAGTTGACATTCCGAATGGCGGTCAGCTTTTTTGTTCTCACGCTTATCTATCTGGCCTTTCTTTCATTTATAGCAGCATACTTTGGGCTTGGCATACTGCCAATAGCCATTATTGCAGGCCTGATGATTGGAGCCCAATGGTTTTTCTCAGACAGGATAGTAATGTGGACTACAGGAACCAAGATAGTTACAAGGGAGGAACAACCCCTCCTGCATGAGATAGTGGAGGAACTCGCTTCAAAGGCGAAGATTCCAAAGCCACGGATAGGAGTCATGTCAATCGATACCCCGAATGCCTTCGCTACAGGAAAGTCTCCGAGAAGTTCGGTCGTAGTGGCATCATCTGGATTAATGAAGATGCTTTCAAGAGACGAACTTGAGGGCGTCCTGTCCCACGAGATCACCCATATCAGGCACAGGGATGTCACTGTGATTACCCTTGCAAGCCTGTTTTCCACCATCGCATGGTATCTGATGCAGTCGTCTATGTGGGGTTCCATGTGGGGTGGCGGATATGGATACGGCGGAAGGCAGCAGCAGAATGGAGGCCTTTTCATGGTGCTCATCGTTGCAGCAATAGTATGGCTGCTCAGCTTCTTGATAATCAGGGCAATCTCAAGATACAGGGAGTTTGCGGCAGACAGGGGTGGGGCATACCTCACGGGCAAGCCCATGAGCCTCTCTCGTGCGTTGATGAAGATAGAAGGCAGGGTGAAGGCAACCCCCATGGCACAGGTACAAAAAATGGAAGGAATGAATGCATTCTTCATCATACCAGCGGTATCTGGCCAGACCATTGCAAAGTTCTTTTCCACCCACCCTCCCATAGATGAGAGGATCAAGAGGCTAATGGCAATAGAGCGCGACCTTCATGGTACAAGCGAGATGACATAAAGGTCAGAGGCCTATGGGGGGTTTTGCCATGAGGCTCACAAGCTCCAGATGGTTCAGACCCTAGCTTCAGTGGGCCTGGCTTATTTTTCCGATTATGCTCTGGTTAATTGTGCTCATGTCACTTATGACGTTCTTTGCATCTCCCATCCCGTCAACCTTCACCACAACCGAGCCCGCCACAAACTCGGAATGGTAACTTGTCCCACCCGAGCCGTCCGGACAGATGCAGATGAAACTTGTATCATTGGTTTGAGAACTTCCGAAGAACTTTGTTGCCCCCTTTTCCATCGTCTGCTCGTCCGTTTTGAAAACCTCTTGTCCCTTTTCGGCCGGCTGGTATTCCTCTATCCACACATCAAAGATTTCCAGTGGTTTGGCGTTTAGGTTTTCGAAATCTTCTTGGACGAGTTGTGTCAGTACTGGAGAGCTAACTCCCGTCGGTATGCTTATACCGTTATGGCTAGACCACTGAGTTCCTATGTCAGTAGGGGCGGGCAGATATTTTGCCAAGCAGCTCGACGGGCTCTTGAGATCTACTTCCGGACAAGGTGAGAACAGGCCGGGTTGAGTGGTTTCCTGCTGCGGCGGTTGGGTCGCCTGCCCTCCTGTGGAAACACGTATGATCCCGTTGTCTACCATCCACTGGATGGCCTTTACAAATTCTGCATCACTTATCTGGTCTTGGCCCCACCATAGAGCCGTCTTTTTAACCCAGCTTGGTATGGATGCCTGCTGGGCAGTAACATGAGATGAGCCTATTGTTATTCCTGCTACAAAGCTGAGAATCAAAAGAAGGTAAAGTGTCTTTTTCACAAACGAGCTCATTTTTGCCCATTTTTAAACGATGAGAATTGCAAGGCAAGTACTTTTCCCTAAGGACTTTGTTACCCCCAGCAGAGGCCAGACTGTTGATTCGTCATACTCCTGACCTTGAATTTGGCGGGAAGTTTCCCAGATCACTTGAATATGCCTCTGAGTTCCAGATGGCCTTTAGTTGTAAATTTTACCCGAAGAACGGTACAGAAGATCATATCATATCATATCCTCCAAATCACTAAATAGAAAATCTTGGAAATAATGGTCATGACAAGTCTTGTCTTGCTTTCGATGCTGGGGTTATCCGCAGCAGCAATCATGCCTGCATCTCTTTCAGATCCAAATGCTGGCATGGCTTCCACAGAGAATTGTGGTGCAGAGATAGCTCAATTAGAGGAACAGGTAGAAGCCGCCGTGGGATCTTCCAGAGTAATCCACTTCATCGAGAACAATGCAACCGCGTACAAGTCCCTACACCAAAAATACACACTATACTGGATAAACACCAAGTACGACTGGAAAACCGAAGTTGGCGGCTGTTCTGCAAGCCTCGGAGGAATTACTGCATCTTTCCAGATGTCAAACTCCACCGTTCCCTTCCTGGGCATGGCATATTTCGGCATAGATCCTCCCATGACAAGAGTTGTCAACGTTCACGTGGACATGCCGGGGTTTCAGGGCCCTTACAAATAGCTAGAGTGTGACCTGACACATCATGCACGATATTTGTCTTAGGAAGTCTTCACGCTTGGCTTGTTCCTCGGCTTCGACCGGACCATGCAGTTGCAGCAGTTGCAATAAAGGCCAATGCTCTCGCTTGTCGCAGGCTTTCCTTCCCAGTCATGGCACCCCTGCCGGCCCATGAAGATCCCGCATATCTGGCACCTGACCTGATCCGAGAGATAACGGCTTGTTCCATCCCTGGGTTTTCTTACCTTGTACTGTTTGCAGAGGCCTTTGCAAACTCCCCTATCCTTGTTCATGCAGTAACTAATCAACGCCTGAATAAATTCCCATGTTTGCGCTAGGCATGGGCCTTGAGATTTCCTAAAATGTCCGTCCTAAGCTGTCCGCATGCTGCGGAGATCTCCACCCCCTTTTCCACCCGGACTGTACAACTTACCCCGGACTTTTTTAGCACCTGTTCAAACGCAGTCACACGCCTCCATTTTGGTCTCTGAAATCCGCCCGCTGTCGGATTGACTGGTATGAGGTTGACATGCGCCCCGTTTCCTTTCAATAGGCCTGCAAGCTCTTCCGCTGTCTCAGGCGAGTCGTTGATTCCTTCTAGAAGGGCGTATTCGAGTGTGACCCTCCTTCCTGTCTTCCTGAAGTAGTTGCGTGTTGCTGCAATTAGCTCATTTACCGAATTCGGACCTGCCGTAGGAATGAGTCTTTTTCGCAAGACATCGTTTGGGGCGTGTAGAGAGATTGCAAGACCAATTTGTAGATCCTCATCTGCAAGGCGTTCAATGCCCTTCATTACGCCTACCGTGGAAATTGTAATGTGCCTCTGCCCCAGACCAAAGGCTCTAGGATGAGCAAGTATCCTCACAGCCCTCATGGTCTCTTCATAGTTGGCAAGCGGTTCTCCCATTCCCATGAAGACAAGGTTTGTCACATGCTCTCCCCGCTCACGTAAAATTGATGCAAAATGCAAGACTTGGGCAACGATCTCCCCTGCACCGAGGTTTCTCTCAAATCCCATCTGACCCGTGGCGCAAAAGGCGCAGCCCATAGGGCATCCCACCTGCGTAGAAACACATACTGTTGATCTTGGATGTCCTTTCCCCGGGGCCTTGTATTGCATGAGTACCGTTTCGATGAGGGTTCCGTCTGCAAGTTGGAGTAGAGATTTTGTGGTATAGCCGTCCTTGCTTACAAGCCTCTTTATCTCGCTTGTAGGAGATATCCCATATCCGGCGGCAGCAAGGCCTTCCCTCATTTCTGATGGAATCTGGCGCATCTCTGAAACCTTTTCCGGAAATTCCGAGTACAGTGAATGAAGCATTTGATCCGCTCGGTACCTAGGATGCCCCATGGATGTAACTAGCGAGTCCACCTCATCTGGCAGCAATCCATAGAGGCTCGTCATTTTGTATCCCAAATCCATTTTACCGTCTGGCAACAACCTAATACTTTCTTCGTCCCATTAGTATTTTTGCCAGCACTCGTAGGCTCACATACCAGAGTACACGACAGTCCAATCAATTCGATGAATTTATGCGCAAATAATAATTAAAACGGCGTGTAATAATACCCATCAAACCGTACTACGATGACGAGATTTTCAAGGATTGTAAGCAGCATAAGTGCCGCAAAGGGCCGCTTGTGACAGACGTGGTATCTGGAGAGGTAGCCTGTGAAAGCTGTGGCCTTGTACTCATAGAAAGAGGCGAGGATATGGAGCAGGAGACCGCCACCTACAGCCTTGGGGATTTTTTGACAAAGAGTAGGACTGGGGCTGGCTTCTCACTTGCGATGCATGACAAGGGCCTCTACACCAATATCGGCAGCCAGAACGTCGATGCCACTGGCAAGCCCTTGTCAGGAACCATGAAAAATACGATAGAGCGGCTTCGAAAATGGGACCAGCATAGCAAGTCAAGGAGGGTAAATCGCAGCCTGGTACCTGCACTTAGCATTTTTGATTCCATCAGGATCAAGCTTTCCATACCTAGTTCCGTGATTGAAGAGGCGGCCTACATTTACCGCAAGGCATTGTCGGCTAAGCTCACGAAGGGCAGAAATTCCAATGCAATGGCATGCGCTGCCCTTTATGCGGCTTGCAGGAAATACGACATTCCAAGGACATTGCGGGACATTTCAGACGCCGGCAACATCAGAAGAAAGGTCCTTTCCAGAACATATCGTGTCCTGATAACGAACCTCGATTTGAAACTGCGTCCCTTTGACTCGACTGAATTTATCACTAGGATTTCAAACGAGGTGGGAATAAGCGAGAAGACTAGAAGGGGAGCTCTTGTGATGATATCAAAGCTGACAGATCTTGGGATATCGGCCGGCAAGAACCCGATGAGCATAGCGGCCGCAGTCCTTTTCCTGTCATGTGTCCTAAATGGAGAGAAAAAGTCCCAGATTGACATTGCAAAATCTGCTGGGATTACCACCGTCACCATACGAAACAGGATACAGGGCCTCAGAAAGGAATTCGAAATGTAGTGCGCCTAGTGTTTCACATTTGGAAAGTGCCAAGCTGGACAGCTTACTGGGCTGAGTATGTGTCTCCACCGTAGATTTTCTGCAGTCCCGGGGTTTCTGCTACCAAGGAGTTGGACGAGTCATATGCCAGGATGCTTGTCTGCAAAGGAAAGTCAAAGGCGCCTACTGGTATCACGGCTGAACCTGAGGTCACTGAAGCGCTTGCAAGGACGTTTCCTTGCGAATCCACCAGATCTGCACGTGTGGCGCTTGAGGGAAGACCGATTACCTTGACGTATTCGCCGGCTGTGGCGTAATAGTCAGTATAAGTGCCGTTGAGCAGTTTGCCCGCATAGGACGATTGCGGCTCCAGATAGGAGTTGAATGGCTCAGGCATCTGCAGATTTAGTTTTTTACTAGTGTATACCATGTTTCCATCGAGGTAGACCTTGAGATAGTTGGTCCCGTTCGTGATTATCGTGCAGTCACGCGTGGTAGGTTGGTTCGTGCTGTTGTCAACCCAGAGCGTGGTTTCGTTTACTGCTTGGTTGTTGTTGCCCGTAACTGAAGCCACCACCCACTCTATCCCCCAGGCGCCTGAAAGCGAGAAACATGTTACGTAATTAACAGGCAGGGAGGCACGTTGAACGTACAGGCCGTTCTCATACCACTCGGGGTTTGTGGTGTTTGACACGAAACTCACAGGCGTGTTGACTATTGCATGGAACAGCATTCCGTTAGTATTCTGGCTCTCTGCATAGTAGCCCGCCCATATCCCGTCCTGCGGGGCCTGCGCTCCAATGTGCAGCCCTAACAAATCTCTGAAGAAGTCATAAGGGGCATTTTCGTTTGGGGCATCTCCTCCATAGGTCCAGTAGCCGGGGTTTGCCTTGAGCTGCTGCTCCGTTTCAGTCTCGTTGTTCAGCGGGTCGGAAGCTAAGAGTCCGGATTTGAGAAGGCGTATTGTGGATATCTGCTGTGTGGTGGTTGCCGATGCGGTGTTTGAGGGTGATCCAGTACCAATTGCGTTGATGGCAGAGACGCGGTACGAGTAGGTTGTGTTTGAAGCAAGGCCGGCATCATGGTATGCGGCGGTGGTATTTCCAGTATCTGCAGATATAACTGACCATGACGAACCTCCATTGGCCGACCTTTCCACCATGTAACCTGTGATTGTGGATCCTCCGCTGTCGCCTGGCGCGTTCCAGACAAGGTCTATTTCCGAGGCAGACGCCGCGGTTGCTCCAAGGCCCGTTGGAGCGGACGGTATAGTGTTGTACGTGGTGGCAGAGGAGTAGCTCGAAGGGGCACCTGTCCCTGCAGAGTTTATGGCAGACACCCTGTAGGTATAGGCGGTACTGTGCGCAAGGCCCGTATCAGAATAAGTTGTTCCGCTAGTAGCGGTGTTTGATACAATTGTTGACCAAGAGGAGCCGCCGTCTCCCGACCTATCAATCTCATAGCCGGTTATCGGCGACCCCCCGTCGTCTGCTGGGGCCGTCCATGCAAGGTTGATTTGGGAGGAAGAAACTGCCGTGGCGGAAAGGCCAGTTGGCTGCTGCGGCACGGTAATGGGGGACGTGGTGCTCACCGAAAACTCGTCACCGCCGTATATGGTCTCAGGGCTGCTGGCTAGCACGTTATTGTTTGAATCATACACATTGATTGTGGCAGAGAGCGGGAAGGTGTACTTGCCCACATTAATAGTCGCTGTTCCTGCCGAGACGGCGGAACTTGCCAGAACCTGGCCTGAGGAACCTATGAGGCTCACATTCGTTGCGGATGCGGTGTTATTCACTACCTTGATTTTTTCGCCGCTTGTGGAATAGAAGTCGTAAAAAGTCGCATAACGCATCGAGGCCGAAGAGGTATCATCCTGGAAATACGGGATGAGCGGAGTAGGCATTCCAAGGCTGAGGGACGTGCTGGAGTAGACATCCTTTCCTCCTATGTAGACCTGAAGGTAGTTGCTACCGTTTGTGATTATAGTGCAGTCCTGCGTGTTTGGCATGCTGCTGACGGCCGACGAATAAAGGACATTGTATGATGCGCCGGCGTTGCTTGACTGTCCGACTATCCAGTAGATCCCCGTGCCGTCTGAATATGTTTCACAGCTGACATAAGGTGTGTAGTTTGATCCCTCCACATACAGCCCGATGTCAAATACGCCGTCGGAGACCGAGTTGTAGGGGTTTGTAACCTTGGCATGGTAGAGAAAGGCGTTGTGTTGTAGGCGGTATGTGTAAAAGTTTGACCATTGACCGCTCTGGGGAGACTGGACACCAAGGTGCAAGCCCTGCGAGTCTTCATAGTAATCTTTTGACGTAGCAGTCCCGTCAAAAGTCCACGCCGTGAGGTTTCCAGAAGTGAGTTGGTCTGAGCTAATCAGCCCTGACTTGACCTTGGTAATGCTGCCTGTAGCAAGCGCAGTCCCCGCAGTTGTAACAGTGGCTAGCGCCACCACAAGCAAAACGGTAAGAGAAAGTAAGATTGCACGGTATCCCCTAGGCAAGAATCATCCCCTGAATCTTTCCAGTGCGCGCCCATCCTTTCTCAGCACGGTTAATGATCCCGTGGTAAATTTATCTAGATATGGGCATAATAGTCTAGAAAATAAATATGCAACCAAATTTAGGTCGATCGATCCAGTTTGGCAAGAATTTTCTTATTTTTTTGGAAGGCTGGTTTGGGTTTCCCTGAAGTTGGTAATCTCGTCTAGTTCTTTGCACTTGTTGAGAAGCTTGTAGCCCTTTTCAGTAAGCCTGTATAGGTCGGTTCCATCCTTTAGCGCGAGCAATTTATTTTCAAGCAGATAAGGTATGTACTCGTTGAGCTGTGAATACGTAATGTATGCACCGTACATTATCTTAGTCTTGGTAGTTTCCTGCCTGGCTATCTCCAATATCTGAGTGATGATATCCATCCTGCTACGATATTTCACTATATCATTTTAGAAAATTATGATATAAAAATAGACATGGAACAAAGTTACACCATTTGTTCAACAAATAGTCGTGGCGTCTCATGTTTTGCCTTTTTCGCATGACAGAGGCCCAAAGGTGGCAAGATTCCCGGGGAAGCAAGTTTGCAGCACCTGATTCAGGTTGCAAATCACGCCACAAGCAAAGGTTTGGCAGCAGGGCCTACTAGAGGTCTTCGCCTGCAACTCGCCGGTAAAAGTCTTTGATGGTAGAAATCGTTGTGGCCGATTCCCTAAACGAAAAATTGTAGAATTCAAAGGGAAATGAGTTCCATTTCTTGTGTTTTTCAAGTAGATTGATTTGTTTTTCTTCATCCCTTATCATATCCATGCATGTGGCATGAAGAAGGGACTTGAAATCTTTTTCAGATAGAACTTTTTCGGAATAATGCATGCTAAACCAGATCAGTAGATCTCTCTTGTTCTTTCCTTTGACGCCATGATGTCGTTTATCTCGTTTGACAGACTCAAAAGTTTGAATCCTTTGTCGGTGGTCCTGTAGAGCTGGGCGCCATCTTCGTAAAGAACCAGACCATACTCCTGCAACAATTTTACATAGCTTACGGTCTGCGAATATGAAAGGTATGACTTGTACATTATTTTTGTTTTGGTTGCACCGGTTCTCGTGGTCTCCAAAATGCTCGTTATTATATCGGATCTGCTTCGGTATTTCACAATAATTCTATGCGATTGTACTATTAAAATCGTTGGTGAGATGAATTTGTAAAATAATTCTGAATTCATGTTTCATTTTTTGATAACTCGCGCAGGACATTTTCCCCAAATCCCGCGCATTCAATCTGAGACGGAGACAAGATCCTCGCTGGCATTTGGTTTAAAAAAACCTCTTGGGGTGTGCAGTTTCCCATTCATCAGAAAGACTTCAATTCCGAATTTATTTGCATGACAAGTTCGTCTATGCCTACCGGCTTGCGGATAATTCGGTTTACTTCCGATTCGGGGAACATTTTTTTGAATTCCTCATGATACATCTCAAAGGCGGACATGAAAAACACCTTGACTTTATCGTCCCTCATCTTGATTCCACGGTATAGGTCAAACCCGTTCATCTTTGGCATTTTGAAATCTATTATTGCCAGATCATATTTTCCCGGTACAAAGTCGGTCAGTGCTTGTTCGGGGTCGTTGTATACGTCTACTGTAAAACCCGAGGCTGCAAGACCCGATTTGACTGTAGCCGTAATGTCTCGTTCGTCATCTACGACGAGGATTTTTTTCAACCGCCATCGCCATGTCCCAACCCATGCATATGCCTTACACAGACCGCTATAAAAAGAGGGTCCAGATTTCGTGTCTTTTAGCATTTCCTCGTTTGTGGCCAATCTCCCGTACAGACGTAGTGAAAACAACACAAATTGTAACGTCCCTTTTATGTACTTGCCATCTGGGAAAGACGCCTGCCCGCGGTCGGAATAGGCGTGGCAAATTTAAAGCAGGCCCTGGGAGTCTCTGGCCTACAGGCAATGCTGAAACCTGGAATTTTTGTGAGAAAAAATTCCACCATACCATTTGCACTTGAAATACCATCTTTGTATAATCATGTAATCATCTGAGAAATCAGATTTTCTCGTGCCTATACCTGTTCTTGATGTATCTATTATGGTATTGCCCATACGATGATTCGGAATTCATTAGGCCGTCATAGACCTTTTTTGATACCCCAAAATACCGGTAAATCCCGCCATGATGGAATTCTATTTCAAGTATTTGTGCTGACTCATCATATCCAATCGCCCTCAGAGTGCCAGACTTGACCCGCATTCTTTCCATGTTTAATCAGATTTTATGGAACATGCCTATCTTGATCTTGGCTTTTTGTCTTGTTTTCCCAGAAGGCGCTTTGAGAATTTTCTTTTTGTCATGTCTTTCTCACGGTTGGCGTATTTTAGATTTTTTTGTATTTTAGATTCTGTCATTTCCCATACCCTATTCCTTGTAGTCAGGAAGGTCCTTCAATAGTTTATCTATATTTCCTGTTCTTGAGTGCAGTTCGTATTTTCCGTCTCTTTTATCCACATGAATGAGGTGATATCCAAACTCTTCATCCATCCATATAACGTAAATTGGTTTTTCGGATTTATCGCGTTTACCCTGTTTGATCTCGTTGAAAATCCTAACCTGATTCTCGTACACATCCTTCAAATCAAGATACGAAGTCTTACCAAATTCGGTTATTCCCATTCCGATGATTTCCGAGCCACTTCTCTTAAGTGATGTTATTATGCGTAAACTCATGGTAACTAGAGCATGTTGCTGAGATTTAAAGTCGAAGTAGGATTACCAGGGCTAAAAATAACAAGCGTGATGATGACTCTCAAGTGCGCTGATTCCTGTCCCAGTGACAGTCACAGTTACATCCCTCCTTGCACTTCATTCTTTTACAGTCAGAGCACATGTTTTGCCTCCAAAAATGATCTCTTTCCATGATACTACTAACACCTGAAACAAGTAGGCAATGTCATTGCATCTTCATTCCTCATCTTCATTTTCCCTGACCTCTTCCTGCGCATCTTGCTCGACTTGTTCCAACTCATGGGTCTCTTCTTTCATTTCCTCCCTTTCGGCTTGACGTTTTTCTTTAGCTTCGTCATGCTTGGCTTTCCACATGGCTTTGAAAAAATTCTTCATTAGTTTTTATCCCTGATACTAATACATGATAATACTACTTAAGACAGCTGAGATGCGCAATGTAGACTCAGTTCCTCATCCTTGCCATTATATCAGATGGATGCGCCACAGTTAGGCCCCTTTTAGCGAAGAACCTTGAAATGTTGGTTATGTCGCGTTGCAGAAATTCATTTGCATTTTTGTGTCGTATGTCAACAGCTGATCCCAGATCAAAAAGGACTAGGCCGTTTTCTGTTTTAAAAATATTATATTCTGAAAAATCAGCGTGTACAAGTTCGGCTTTTTTGTAGAGCTGTGAAATAATTGAGATTGCCTCATTATAGTCATTTTCGTCGATTTCTGACTCTACGAGTGTTTTTGCCGGAACGCCATTCTTTCCTACAAATTCCAATACCAAGACATTTTTTAGAACACGGATTGGTTTGATTGACGGAATTCCATTTTTAGCACATTGAACGAGGTTATGAAATTCCTTTTGTGCCCAAAGCTCCACCATGTTCCTAGTGCCCTTTTTTATGCGTGAGAATCGCGGATCGTCTACAAGGTATGGTCTTCTTTTTTTGAAATTTGATGCAGTTACTAGATAAATCTTCAAAGCGACATCGTTCCCGTTGTCATCCACTGCCCAGTACATCTTGGCTTCCTTGCCAGAGCCAACCACTCCATTGACATATGATATGGTGTGTGAATTTATCAACTTGGACAGAGTCATTATTGATGTCTTGTCCAGAACGTCATCCATGACCTTTTTTTTATCAAAAACGTCCTTTACCGATTTCCCCCGTCTTGTATTTTTTAAAAGTTGGTTATCAATGCGTTTTCCTAATTTTTTTCCAAAACCATCTGACAATAATTCAATTTCCGACATCTATTGTATACGCGTTGATCACTAATAACGGTATGTAAAGATCATTTGCAGGCTACAGCCTGAGAATCTTCTCATGTCGATGCCTGTTTTTGATGCATCTGGTGCGATATTGTCCGTTGAATAAGATGGACTTTGTCAATCCATCGCGGATCTATTTTGGACACCAAAGTATTGAGGCCCCGCCATTACCCGCAGAAAAAGGACAGGCATGCCCTTTTGCAGCTGCAAATGACACATTACGCCGCTTTATTAGAGACGATGACATAACAGAATCAGGAGAAATAACATTGACACAGCAGACACAAATTCAACTTGACGCAGAACGCAATGAAAAAATAAGACGCGATAAAATCCATCCAACGTTTACATTCATTACTTGCAAACTAGGAAAAGAGATGCAAGTAATAAGAAAACTTCAAACTCTCAAATCCGTAAAGGAGGTTCGGCAAACACATGGAAGATATGACATACTTGTCAAGCTTGAAAATATGACTGAAACTGAACTAAGAGAGACCATAAACAGGGAGATATTGCCTATGGACGGCCTACTCTCTGTCATGAACCTTACGTCTGAGTGTGCAGTGTAGGAAGAGGAAATTAGTTATGGAAGAGATAGCATGGGACGTAATTCAACAAGTTTTCAGCCAGACGGTAAGGGAAGCTGGAATATCAGATTACGGTCTACAACAAAAGATTTTCAGCGACATAAAAAATGAATTGACTTGTCAGATTGAAGAAAGCCTGGGGAGAAATGTTGAGAGCATGACAAGTGAGGCGCTAAAAGACATCATAAGAAAGGCAATAGACAAAGTTAAGATGCAAAACGCCACTACTGCTCAAGGAATCTGAAGGTATACAAGGGAAAACTCAATTTAATACCAGGTCATGCCAGAGCTGGGTAGTTACTCCAGTCTTTCTCTGAGCTACAAAAGGTCAGAGACGTGCAAACTCACACTACTCCTATACATTAATGGTGCTACCTTGAATTAAAAGCCTTGTACGTCCATGAGACCAGATAAAAAATTAAATTTTAAGGGACATTCGCCAAGGTTTTCCAGTTTTGTAGCGGTTCCCGGTTATCGCTATTTTGTAGTTTCTAATTTCATCAGTTCTTCGCCGGCAATCCTTTTTTCAGATTCCAAGGTTCCCCTTTGTTCATTGCTAAGATTTTGCTCCTTTAGATCCTCAGTTAGTTGACTGATTCTCGCTTTGAAGATTTCAATTGATTCGGCTATTGCTTTTTTCTTGTTCATTGTCTACATCGGATCAAACTGTAGATATAACAATACCTATGAAAGAAACAATCATGGTAATTGCCGATGAATCTTGAATGCATAAACCCAAAGAACGAATTACTATGTCAATTCATTGCGACAGATTGGGCAGGTATGACTTCCCACATCTGAAGAATAATGTTTTCTCGGCTTTGCTTGATACCCGCAGTTCATGCATGACCCCGTTATGAAAATAGGCATGGCAATAGGTAATCCATCATCGTATTTAGGTTAGTCATGAACAGGATAAATCATGGGTTCTAATCCGTGGGTTCTTCAAGAGACCGTCTTTTCGAAACTGCGGTACCTTGATCCAAAAAAGGTAACGCCGGGGGGGACTGGTACCATCATGATCGTCATTTTGGGCCCAGTTTATTCATAAAAGTTTGATTTAACGTGAATTGCCATGTTCTTTATCATTGCCATTGTTGCCATGCTGGATTCCGCTGTCGGACCTGTCATCATGATCTGAAAACTTGTGAATCTCAATGTGTCCCTTTACAGTTCCAGAGTTTTGGTATACCACGTTTCCAGTACTATCAGTAACTGTAATTGAGAATGTGTCGTGTTCTCCGGTCTTGTCTGGGTCAGATATTGTAGTAAGGAAGGCATAGCTGGTTCCCTCGTTGCTGTGCTTGTCATGTCTGTCATAGTTTGTGGTACCCACAATTGTTGCCTGTGATGTGGTAGAGTCAACTGACAAGAACGACACGTTGTTGCTGTGAAGATTCAGTTTGACATACTTGTCGTGATATTCCAGGGTGCCTCTTATGGAATCGTTCTTGTCAATATCTGATGTTACTTCAAAACCAAAGTTGGTTCCCTTGCCAATGTTTCCTCCGCCGGTTACCCTGCCGTCTGTTGGATCAGCTACCGCGCCGGGGTCTGATATTATACCAACGGTTGGGTTGCCATCAAATGGTCCGTTGTCTGCCATTGTAAATGTCATTTTATTTCCGCTGACTGTAGCAGGAATGCTCACCCAGGTACCATCAACGAGCTTAAAGTAGTGCGACTGGTGGTGCAGCGGTGTTGGCGATGTCACTGTAACAGTAACAGATGTTGCAGGCGCAAATCCGGTGATATCCCAAGAGAAGAATCCAAGCGAATAGTTTCCCGGAGGAGGTGGAGTTGGGAGGCTTGATTGTTGTATTGAATCAAGATTTGTGAATCCACCATTGCCCGTGTTAAATGTAACCTGTCCCGCCCCGCTTGGTGACGGGATGGAAACAGTCGGTGCTGCATATGTTATGTATATCGAAGATATGGCTACCAGTCCTGCCGAATCTGTTGCGTTAACCTGGATTGTGTGGGTTCCAGTGGATAATGCACTGGCATCAAATGACCAGTTTACATTGGGCCCTGGCGTTATTCCAGATACCGTTGATACATCTCCCGAGTCAACCTTCCATGATATGCTGGACACTGATACAATGTCAGATGCGGTACCCGACACTGGAACTGTTGCGGTATTCACTATCGCATTGTTAGCAGGTGAGGCAATCGATATAGTTGGCGGAATCTTGTTCTGCACGTTGACATCAAACGCTCCTGTTGCCTTGTTGCCATGGGCGTCAGTTGCAGTACATGTTACTGTAGTATTGCCATACACAAAGGTGTTTCCCGATGCAGGACTGCATACTGGAGTTACCGGTCCATCAACGATATCAGTTGCGTTTGCCTTGTAGGATACGGTTGCACCAGACGGTCCTGTTGCCTGGGCCGTGATCTGTGCTGGCAGCTGCAGGAGTGGAGGGGTGGTGTCAGTTATGGTTACCTTCTGATAAGCGGTGGCAGTATTGCCTGCAAGGTCTGTAGCCGAGTACTGGATTACGGTAGTACCTACTGGATACCTTGCCGTTGCATTGCTTGTCACTGTGACAGGCCCGTCAACTGCATCAACTGCAGTGGAAGTTCCAAGGACGGCACGCGTAAGCCGGTTCGTTGCTTCCTTTGTCACGTCAGACGGCACTGTGATGACAGGTGGAGCCGTATCAATTGGGATGTACATCGTGTGTGGCAGCTCGGCGTTTCCTGCCTTGTCAGTAGAGTTGAAGGAAAGAGTATGATTGGCGTCTCCAGTAACAATGACTGGCACAGTGTATACAGTCTGTGGACTGCCATCAAGTGAATAGCTTGTCGACTTTACTCCAGAGCCTCCCGGGTTGTCTGCTGCCGCAAGTGTGGCAGTTACTTGAGACGTGTACCATCCGTTAGTTCCTGCAGTACCTGCAAGTGTTACAGTTGTGGTTGGCGCCACGGTATCCGGTGCAATTACTGTGAGATGCGATGTTGCAGAGCTTGAAGAGTGTGTCAAGTCTCCTGCATATTGTCCTGTGATGACAACTGACTTTGCAGACAAGGGTGCGGTATAGGATATAGTGCAGCTGCTTGTAGAGCCAGAGCCTGACAGCGTGCATGTTGCAGAGTTGGCAAACTTGCCCCCTGCAGAACCATCGCTCCATGATATTGTTCCAGTGGGAGTCGTCGGAGTGGATGATGTGTCTGAAATAGTTGCGTTAAAGACAAGGCTTGATCCGGTAGAAGCAGAAGATGTACTAGGTGTGATTGCAGCAGATGTTGCAAAACATGTTGCAAATGTGATGGGGTTTGACATTATCGAGCCGGTGTTGGTAAAGATTGCACCACAGTTGTTGTTGATTGTGCCATAATTGAACAGGTTTCCAAGGCTGTTGATAAAGGTGCCATGAAGCCTGTTGTTTACCACCCCTTCCTGGTTGTTTTGGAAGGTGGCAAAGATGTTGTCGACGGTGCCGTTGTTGTTAAGGAGGCCTCCGTTGATGATGCCGCTGTAGCTGTTTGTGATGGTCCCGCCGTAGTTTAAAACGGTCCCGTAATTGACAAGCTGCGCATAGTTGTTTATCATGATATTGTTATGGTTTGTAAGGGTCGAATACACATAGAGGTTGTGCGAGGCCTGGAAGTTGATCGTCCCATAGTTGACTATGTTTCCATTAGCAGTGATGTCATTGTAGCTTGTAATGGTGACACCGGGGTTTATTGTGAGTGTGACTCCTGGATTTATTATGATTCCGGAATAATGCGAGTCTACCACGCAGGAGTAGGTAAGCACCGTGTCTGTGCTGATGTTGGGGCAGGGAGTTGGCACCTGTGCGCTTGCACTTGGCAGTCCTGGAAGTTCTTGTCCCTGCAGCTGTGTAGACGTAAGATAGAATATTGATGGAATTGCCACGATTACAAAAAGAACTTGAAGTAATTTTGAGCGATTAAGACCTTTCATATCAGACCTGTAGTTGTTTTCGAGAAGAATCTTCTATAAAAGCCTGATCTAGATCACGAGAAAAACAATATGCAGATGCTGCCACATTTACGA
>DATFCV010000059.1:0-9295 GCA_035252645.1 Nitrosotalea sp.
CTGTCTGACGACACACAGCTTACCGCAGTCTACAAGAACACCTCGCCCTGAAGACGAGACCTTGCGTAAAAATGAATCCAGTCTTTGCTATTGTTTAAATAGAGTTTGAAAATATTTTGCATCGTATGGTATCAGTAGACCAGGTACTGCAGGCGCTTGGCACGGTAATCGACCCCGACTTGAAAAAGGACATTGTATCAATGGGGATGATAAAAGACCTTGAGATTAACGGAGGGGATGTCAAGTTTACACTAGAGCTTACAACGCCCGCATGCCCATTTAACGACCAGATTGAGCAGGACGTGAGGCAGGCGGTATCCAAGATTTCAGGAGTCGGCAAGACCGACATCAAGGTAACGGCAAAGGTGATGGAGGGAAGGGCGCTCTCCATGGACGAGATGCTGCCAACCGTCAAAAACATCATCGGAGTCGCGTCAGGAAAGGGAGGGGTCGGCAAGACAACCGTTTCAGTAAACCTCGCACTTGCGCTTGCAAACACGGGCGCAAAGGTAGGCATACTTGACGCAGACATTTACGGCCCAAGCGTGCCGCTCATGCTCGGGATGGGAAAAGCGGCAATGGAGGTTGACAACAACAAGCTCCAGCCAGCCGAGTCACACGGCCTAAAGGTAGTGTCGTTTGGATTTTTCGCAGACCAGGACCACCAGGCTGCAATATACCGGGGCCCGATAATTTCCGGAATACTCAAACAATTCCTGGTCGATACAAACTGGTCAGACCTTGACTATCTTATTGTAGACCTTCCACCAGGGACAGGTGACATACCGCTCACGCTTGCACAAACAATCCCAATCACGGGAATCGTGGTTGTGACGACCCCGCAGGAGGTGGCGTCAAACGTCGCAGTCAAGGCGTTTGGAATGTTCCAAAAGCTCAACGTGCCAATAATCGGGGTAATAGAGAACATGTCGTTTTTCAAGTGCACCAAGTGCAACACCGAACACTACATCTTTGGCAAGGACGGGGCAAGGCGCATGAGCGAAAAGTACAACCTCCCGTTCCTTGGCGGAATACCTCTCAATCCTGGAATCATGGAAAGTTCCGACTCGGGCAAGCCAGTACTTGTAACGGACCCAAACTCGCCGCACGCGCAGGCCTTTATGGCGGTGGCAAAGAACGTCGCCGCACGCTGCAGCATGATTGCCTCCCAGCTTGCCGAGGAACTCAAGGCAGAAGCTACCACATAAAAAGCGAAGGCCCCTTAGATACCACGTGCATCTCCCAGAAAACCTACGAAATTCGTTAAAAAAGCCGCTCGGGCTCTTGCTTGCAGACGGCGATGTCACAAAAGAAAACATCCTCAAAAACATCCCAAAGGGCGCTTTCCTGATAACAGTAGGCGACGCGACCACGGAAAAGATGATAAGTTTTGGGATAGACCCGCCGCTCCAGATTGTGGACTCGCTT
The DNA here is from genome assembly GCA_035252645.1 of Nitrosotalea sp. Taxonomy (GTDB): domain Archaea; phylum Thermoproteota; class Nitrososphaeria; order Nitrososphaerales; family Nitrosopumilaceae; genus Nitrosotalea. The sequence goes on from DATFCV010000059.1 coordinate 1,429, forward strand.
GAGAAGAGGCACAGAAGGGACGTGCCGGGAGGCAGGATTGAGACTACATTTGAGTGTGAAAACCCCCCTGCTGAGATTACAGACGAGAGCATAAAAGTTATCAAAGCTGCGCTTGGAGCAAAACCCCCTGCTAGAATCATAGTAAGGGGCGAGGAGGACCTTCTTGTCCTGCCTGTTGCAGTATACGCGCCGCAAAACTCCGTCATACTTTACGGACAGCCAAACGAGGGGCTTGTGATTGTCAGGGTGGATGACACCGTGAGGGAAATGGCAAGAAAGTTGATGTCGCAGATGCACTGATCATGACTTGAGAAAAACACGCGTTTTTTTGGTGCAGAGTCAGGCGGACTTTATGGCAGAGCCGGCGCGCCTACTGAAACTCCAGCGACACTGATAAGAGGAGTGGTGGCAGAGGCAACGTTTGAGGGATTGCTTGTCCCTGCAGAGTTGATTGCCATGACCCTGTACGAGTAGGTGGTTCCGGCGCTCAGGCCCGTGTCAGAGTAGGATGTCGACGTTGACCCCGTGTCCTTGACAATGATGGACCATGTGGATCCAGAATCTGCAGACCTCTGAACCTCATATCCAGTTACAGGAGCACCTCCGTTCCATCCAGGTGCGTTCCAAGTAAGGTCTATCTCGGAGGAGGACACCGCTGTGGCTGCAAGGCCAGTCGGAGATGATGGTTCTGTCGCAAGTGTAGTAGCAGTAGCGATGTTGGAGGGTTGGCTTGTGCCTACCGTGTTTATCGCATAGACGCGGTATTCGTACGTCTTGCCTGCACCAAGGCCTGTATCGTAAAATGCGGTATCATTGGAACCAGTCGACGCAACTATTGTACCCCACGAGGATCCACCGTTTGCAGATCTCTCAATCTTGTATCCTGTTATCTTGGAGCCACCGTCGCTTGAAGGCGCGTTCCAAGACAGGTTAATCTCCGAGTAGGAGACAGCAGTTGCATTGAGGCCAATTGGAGACGAGGGCGTAGTGACCGTGCTGTTGGAACCCGATGATGAGCCGGACGTTGAATTGGACGACTTTACCTCTACTGCGACATCATCCCACACATCCGGGTTGCCTGAGCTCCAGCCGCATGTAATCGTGCCGGGGGCTGTAACGTTTGCCATGCTAGAGGCGCCGGTGATTTGGCTCGATGATTGAAACTCCCACTCGGGCATGCATGTGGGAGATGTTAGCACGGAATGCCCGTATATTGACGGCAGATCAAAAACCCTGTCACCTGCATACTTGGCATCAATTGAGATGCTGGGGTTGCTGCTCGTAAGTGCATACTTCTTGGAAACCGATGCTATGGGGTTTGACTGGTCTACCCCCGAGATGGAATACGCTCCCACAACGGCCTGGGTCCCGCCTGACATTGTAACTACAATGTCTCCGGTGGCGGAGGGGTTGGTGAGGTACCAAAACTCGGCATCGTTGTTGTAAAACGACGAGACGGCCTGCTTGAGCGGAGTCCCGCCAAACGTTACAGATACCGCGCTGTTGTTGTTCGCACTGATTCCTACAAGGAGCAGCTGATTATTCCCAGTCCCTATGTGGAAGTTGGGGATGGTAGCTTGGTATGGCGCAGAGGATGCGTCAAACGGATATGCGAGGACTGGCATTGCATCAAGGTCCTCATTTAGAACCACGACGTTTCCCGTGGTTTCATCAGAAAAGTATGCAGTGTGGGTGGCAACGTTTGCAGCCACCGCCCCGCTGCCTCCGTCGTCATAACGGGTCTCCCAGACTTTCCCTGTGGAGCCGTCGACTGAGGCAAGGTTGCTTTCTGTTTCCGTGAAAATCCTGTTCGAGGACTGGTCGACACCCACATAGAAGGGCTGGGCTAGCGGGCCTAGCATGCCTGTTACGGTATCTGTCGACCCATCTATTACTATAATTCCAGAGCCTGTGACGCCAGGCGCCGCGTAAATCTTGTCTGCTGAAGTGTCCACTGCCAAGTCATACCCGTTTGCACCGCCGAGCGAGATTGTGGACGAGGTGCCTTTATTTGCGTCAAAAACCGTAACGCAGGAGCAGCTTCCCCAATATGAGATGTAGAGCTTGTTGGTCTCTGGGTTCATCACCATTGACTGCGGTGAATCGGGAAGGGACATGTTACCTACGAAGGACTCTGATGTTGCATTCACAATGGCAATGTATCCATAATCGTTGACGCCGCCGCCCCCAGGCATCTCTTGCAGCCTTATCAAGCCTGCATAAATCATGTTTGTCTTGGGGTTTGCCGCAATGGCTCCGTGGCAATAGGTTGTTCCCTGCGAGACTGGAATGTCGGACTCGATGGTGTTGGAAGCAACATCAAATATTTTGACATCACACCCGCCATAAAAGCAGCAACCGCTTATGAACTCGCTAGAGTTCTGCCAGGTTACCGCGCTGTAAATCTTGTTTGCATCTGGGTTGACGGTAAGTATGTTGCTGAGCCCTGGGATGGTTCCAGCCACAGAGTTTGTCGAGCCGTCGATGACAGTCACGCCGTTTGAGAAGTGGTCGGTGACATAAATCCTGTCCGTGTTCGGATTCACCGCTATCTTGCCGGGGTTGCCGCCGACGGAGATTTTTGAAACAACCTGGTCCGCGCTGGCAGGCCCTAACTGCGCAGTTCCTGCAAGCGAGAACACAAGCAAGGATACTATAATTACCGTAACTACGCGCCTCCCTCCGGTGTGGTTAATCGTTAACTTCACTATGTTTAATCTAGCCTATGATTCCATATCTGACTATGCTATGATTATTTCATAATAAAACTCAGAAATTTTTTGCGGCAGGGCTGGTCCGTCCTGGGAGGGATTCGTGCCTGCCTTGCAAGGCAACCTCTTGAAGAGTTTTTTTATGACTTGCAACATGTGTCTGTCTGGGGTATGATGAGCCGGTGGCTGTATGATTTGTGATTAAGCTACACAATTTCTGACCCTACCTACCAATTTGGTGGTAAAAAAGCAAAATTGCACCAACACTTGCACGAATTTTGACTAGACCCATTAAACCATGACTGTGCAAAGACGATATCTGATGAGGCTCGACGAGGACCTGAAGCTGAGGATACTTGAAAAGGTAGGAATTTACGCGTCAAGGTTTTCAATCCAAGAGCCCAAGGTAGTGCTCACGACAAGGGAGGTCCTTGAATTACCAAAAGAGATTACGGAGGGAAGGCGGACGTCCGCATACAAGTACCTAGGCGTCTCCTACCTTTTGCACAACCTTGTTTTCATCAACGTAAAGAAGATCCCAGACGAGAAGACACTTGAGAATACCATAGTTCACGAACTGATACACCTCAGGTTCCCCTATCTTGCCCACGGGAGAAGGTTCAACAGGATTGTCAGGCAGGGACTTGCCGGCAAGACCTTCAAGCCCTATCAGAAAAGAAAGTAGGGAAAACCAGTCTTGTACATCTACAACGATCTTAGTAAATACCGTCTCCTCAATTTTCCACACAAACTTTGTATGGTGAAAAACAGGCGGGTCGCATAGTGGAATTGCGAGCGCCTGAAAAACGCTTGTCCGTTTGCCCGGATGCTTGGGTTCAAATCCCACCCCGCACGGGTTTTCTTGGTATGTACTAGCCGTATGTTTGTTTGAACCTGGCAGTAGTTTATGGGAAAAGGCATGCCCAGTTAACCATGCTCTATCCGCTTGTGGCGCAGGTTGCCCTCTAGCCAGACTGGCTCTTCTCGTCGACTACAAGTGTCATGTCAAGCTCGTCAATCTGTGCCTCGATAGTCTTCCTCATGGGCTCGCTATGCGTCTTGCAGAACTTGAAAAACCCGTCCGCGGTCTCAAAGCAGCCGCATATCCACTTGGTTGCAACCTCGCCCTCGACTGTAAGCTTGTGGTACTTGTGCTTTGTCACGCTACTAACTAGCACAGGCTAAGCTAAAAAACGTTATAAAAATAGTGAAAAGGATGAAAAAAATTGTTTATGGACAGCCTTCCATCTTCTGGATAAAGTATCCCTTCTTTGTTATCTCGTCGGCAATTGGCGCAGGCGCACCCTGTGAGTGGCAGAACTGGCACTCTTCGGTTGTTACGCGAGAGTCTGCCTCGCCTATTGTCTTGAGCCATTCCTTTGCATACTGGATGGCCTTCTGGTGGTCCTTCTCTGAGGTTATGACGTCAAAGTGCATCGTGTGACCGTCCTTTGCCTCCACGTATGTGTCGTAGACGTGTATTTCCATGATTCGGAGCTCGAAAAAGGGATATTTAATTCAAGTCCAGATGGTTTTTATGGCAAAACACAGGGTCGTGCTTGATCTGCCAAAGATTGCGAAGATCGATCTAGAACTTGACGACACCATTGCGCCAAAGACAGTCAGGGCGTTCCTCTCCTGCCTTCCGCTTGAGGCGGGGATTAACATCTGGGGGGAGGAGCTGTACACCGACAAGATCCAAATCGAGGTCGGACCTGAAAACTCAAGGCCGCTTGTCGACCTCTATGACGTTGCCTTTTGGCCGCCGGGCGGCGCGGTCTGCCTCTTCTTTGGCCCTACGCCTATTGGGTCGCCTGGCGAGATTAAGCCATACTCTCCCGTAAACGTGATGGGAAAGATTCGCAACGCAGACCCGGGAATCATAAAAAAGATGAAAACAGGGACCGGGGCCAAGTTCCGCCTTGCATGAACACTGAAAGGCACACAGAATCCTTTTACGCAAGGCTTTCGTATAGATTGCCGTTGTGGGGACAGAAATCTGATTTCAAGTGCAAGGACTGCAGCGCAACCTTTGTCGACAAGGAGCACTTTGAGCGACACAAGAAGAACATCCACAAGCAGTAGGGCTCAAAGAACTCGCACACCTAGGTTCACTATCCCCGATTCTAAAATGTAGGCCCGGGTCTCTCCAGTCAAGTTCGAATAAATCACCCAAGGGACGGGGTTTACCTCCATGTATTTGATGTCAGTCACGGACGGGTATGGCGCAGACGCAGGATGGGAGTGGAAAATTGCAACTTCAAGGCCCCTCTTCTCGGACTCGGCATACGCCCGTATGAGCTCCTCGCCTGAAATGGAGAACATCACGGGCGACTTGGCGACGTTCTCTGCAAGTATCACGTCCTTTACGGAAAATGTCACGCCCTCGGGCCTGCCAAGCAGTATGGCGCAGGACTCGTTTGGGGCCCCCTCCTTGGAGTGCCGCTTGAGGAGTTCTAGGTGGGACTCGGAGATGGAAATGTCTCGTCCGGTCATCCTACGGTTATCTTTCCAGTCATCCACGGATGTACTGTACAAAAGTAGCTTGTAGTGCCAGCCTTTGAAAACGTGTGCTTGAAAGTGTTGCCGGGCTTGATGAGTCCCGAGTCAAAGTCGCCAGACGGCCCGGCCTGCGGGTCGCCGCTTGTAACTGTATGTGACGCGCTGTCCTGGTTTGTCCAGACAACGGTGGTGCCGACCTTTACCGAAAGTGCAGCCGGGTCAAAGTATTTCTGTCCCGCCGCCTGGGTCGAAGCTCCCTTGGAAATGTTTACATTTGCAATCACGGGCTGGGTAAGCACAATCTTTCCTGTCATAAAGGGGTGCACCGTGCACATGTAGTCGTACTCGGTACCGTTCAGCTTCGACGTGTCAAGCGAGAATGTCTTGCCTGCGGCAATGAGTCCCGAGTCAAAGGTGGCACCCGCGTCGGAGGCGGACGTTACGGTATGCGGTACGGTGTCGTTGTTAGTCCACATGATAATGTCCCCCTTTGGAACCGTGACTGTATCAGGAGTAAAGTTGGGGTTGCTCTTGTTTGAGGAACCGGCAGGTATGTTGACCGTGATGACAGGAGCTAAAGGAAGTGCAGGTGCGGCAGCAGTGGTTGCGTTTGTCTGGTTGAGAGGGTGGAGCGAGAACTGCGGGCCGGGCCCGAGAAAACCAAAGGCTGTATAGGAACCAATGCCGACTGCCATTGCTGCAACGAAAATCACTGCGATGGGCTTGAAGTATTTCGGCATCTTCATTGAGGTAAACGCGATTACAATTGTCGGTATTATGATGATTATCAAGACTCCGATGAACCTTGGAAGCGATGTGATTACGGTGTTGAGGCTCAGCGCATATCCTCCGACCGAGCCTGCTATTCCAAAAATTACAAGCGTGGTTGCCTTGGCTCTGCTGCTTGTGGAGACGCCGCCGTTTAGTATGCCTGCAGACAGGAATATCATGCCTACAAACATCGTGAGCCCTGAGAGCGCCTGCATGCCTGTAAGGAAGGTGTTTGCAATGCCCAGATACGACAAGATGACCCCTGCAAGTCCGATGGCAGTAAGTCCCATGCCAGGCATCATGAGATCCCAGTCGCTCATCGATTTTGTTCGATTTGCTGAGGTACTTAATTCTTTTGAACCCCTGCTTGACAAAAGTCGAAGCCATTAAATTCCCAAAAAAGCCACTAGTGCTGGTGGGATTAAAAGAAGTCCTTGAGATATCAAAACCGCGCATCGTAGTACTGCTGGTGATAACGGCCATAACATCGATGTATGCAGCCTCTAAACTGATAGGGCCGCCGATGAACACGATATCGCTTTTGCACCTGATCGTTGCAGGTGCGCTTTCTTCCGCAGGATCAAGCGCGCTCAACCACTACTACGACAGGGACATCGATCCTCTGATGAAGCGAACCGCCAAGAGGCCGATCCCCTCGGGAAGAATGTCGGCAAGGTCTGTCCTGATCTACGGACTAGTAGTAAGCGCGGCTTCTGTAGTATACGCTTGGTTCACACTAAACCCGTTATCGACGTTTTTCATCGCACTTGGAGTCTTCTTCTATGTAATCATATACACGGCATGGCTCAAGCGCACCAACTCGTCAAATATAGTAATCGGGGGCTTTGCAGGCTCCTGCGCTTCTATGGCAGGCTGGTCTGCGGCAACAGGCTCGATGGACATACTTGGAGCACTGGTGGGAATACTTGTCTTTGCGTGGACACCCTCGCACTTTTGGTGTCTTGCAATGAAAATCCGGGACGACTATGCCGAGGCCCATGTCCCAATGCTCCCGGTCCTGATAGGTATGCAAAAGACATCCAAGTACATCCTTGTCAACACCGCGATACTGCTTCCGTACTCGATAGCGCTCATCTGGTTCGGGCTTGGCTATGTGTATCTGGGGATTGCGGCAGCCTCAGGGATATTGATGCTTGTCTACCACTACAAGCTTACAAAGACCCCGACGTCAGACTTTGCATGGAAGGCATACAAGGTAACGGCCCCGTACCTTACCATCATCTTTGTGGGAATCGCCCTTGACGCGGCATTCCACTATCCAGTCTTCCACTAAATTCAGAGCGGAAAATTATTTTTTGCCGGTTCATGAAAGATTGGTCGCTCTCTTCTGGCTTTTTTCATGACTTGAAATCGACCTGACTGTTGATCCCAGCCTATCGTTTTATGCATTTCCATGATTTTCATAGGGCTGTGCCTAGATCATGCTTTTATATTATAACTCACTATAGGGAACTATAGAATATGTATGACCACCATACAAATAGAAAAAAAGATCAAAGAGGACCTTGACAAGCTAAAGAATCATCCGCGTGAAACATACAACCAGGTACTTGCAAGGATGATCCATATTATATCGCAGCAAAAAGATGAGCTCAGCCAACAAACTATAGTGGACATAGAAAAATCACTGAAAGAGATCAAGGCGGGAAAGGTCTCTTCACACAAAGACGTGAAACGAAGGCTGGGCTTACGTTAAGATACTGAAAATGCCTTGGGATATAAAGTGGTCAAAAACCGCTGAAAGTCAACTTCGAAAAATTTCAAGATTGAACAAGGACATCGCGCAGCAAATAGTTACAAAACTTGACGAGATTTCAAACAACCCTTATCTTTTTACGGAGAAACTTTCAGGCCTCAACCTA
>DATFCV010000060.1:0-30471 GCA_035252645.1 Nitrosotalea sp.
AACTGCGCAAGCGTACTCCTCCGACATGCTTCCATCATCTTTGAAAACCTCGTGGGATTGGGAACCTCTTTCATGATAGGGATCATGCCTAGTCAGGCTTTATTAAATTTAGCCTAAGCTAACTTTAGTAATCGAGGCTAAAACTGATAAATGACTGCAAATTGAGCGAGGTGACCGTGTAGATCATGTTAATGTATTTAAGGGCGCTGATCGTTAGAGGAATGAAGCGTAGAAATTGAGAGGCAAACTGGCAAAAAAAGGAAGCAGGCTTGAAGCAATACGTGATGCGCACAGCGTGGAGGGGCAGGCATCACACACCTATAGGATGGAGGATTATCTCGAGGTGATCTACGAATTGATAAAGGAGAAGGGATATGCCTCGGCAATCGACATATCGGAGTATCTTAACGTAAGCTCACCTAGCGTTACCAAGATGATGCAGAAGCTGGACGAGAGCGGCCACCTAAATTATGAGAAATATCGGGGAATAATGCTCACTGACCAGGGCACTATCATAGCCAAGAACATGCATGAAAGGCACAACTTGCTAGTGGAATTTCTTAAAATCATTGGCGTGGGAGACGAAATTGCAAACAGGGATGCTGAGGGAATTGAACACCACCTTCATCCGGAAACGCTCAAGAAGTTAGAGCAGTTCGTTAAAACATGGAAGAAAGCCAAGACCCATAGAAGGTAAGGCTGGTAGAAAAACCCTTACCTAATCATCCTTCACTTTGAACCCGCGTTACCTCTAGTCTCGAAAAAACGTTTCTCGATTTGGTTTGCAATAAACTTTGCAATGGCACCCTTGTCCTTCCATCCTGATTCAATATCGTTTTTCATATCTACAATCAGTACATTGTTCCTGCTCGGATCCCTTTTGTATTTGGAACCTATGTCATTTGCAACTATGATGTCCGCCCCTGACTGGTGGATTTTCTTCCGTGATGCCATGATCAGCCTTTCTTTTGGAACATCAGCTTCTGCCTTGAAGCCTACAAGAAATGCGTCCTTCTGTATTTTTTTGACCTCGTCAATAATTTTTGGGACCTTCTTCAGCTTTATGGTCATTCTGTCCTCATCACTCTTGATTTTTGTTTTCTTGGGATTTTCGACGGTATAATCAGAAACCGCAGCGGCAAGTATGACTATGTCGTATCTGGACCTCATCTCGCGCCTTACAGCCTCTAGCATCTCGCGGCTAGACTCCACCCTCACCGTTCTTGCCCCCTTGGGAACCGGCTCTGTTCCGGGACCGTAGACGAATGTGACCTTGGCTCCGGAGGACACAAACTCCTTGACAAGCAGCACTCCAGTCTTGCCTGAACTGCGGTTTGTTATCACCCGTACAGGATCTAGGTACTCCATAGTGGGACCAGCAGTGATGAGAACCCTCCTCCCCCTGAGCATACTTGACACGCCGCACTTTTTTAGCACGAACTCAAGCACCTCCTCGGGCTCCGCTGCCTTTGCCTTTCCTTCCACAAATTGAGGCGCGATGAAACTTACCTTGTTTTTTAGGAATTGGATGTTTTTCAGGACTGCGGGGTTCTCATACATGGCCTGGTGCATCGCAAGCGCAATTATGATTGGAATCTTTGAACCAAACCCTACGCTTAGGACCGTAGATATCGGCGTATCGTCTATTCCGTTAGCAAGCTTTCCAAGCGTGTTTGCGGTGCAGGGGTAGACCACAATCAGGTCAGACCTCCTATAGTCTGCAACCTTGATGTGCTCAAGGTCTCCTGTAAGCTTTGTTATGACCTCATTTCCAGTAGCCCACTTGAAGTAGCTTGGCTTGATAAGGTCAGTAGCAGCCTTGCTTGCTACGCAGGTAACCTCAGCCCCGTGGCGCATGAGCAGCCTTGCAAGCTCAATTGACTTGTATGCTGCTACGCTTCCCGTAATGCACAGCACAATTTTTTTGCCGGCGAGCCCCGTGCCGTCGGAGCTCACAATGTCAAGTGAGGGATGTTCACGCAATTTCTTTTTTCAACCTTTCTAGTTCTGATTTTTCCATCGAAAAGGAATGCTCTTGCGAAGGAAACTTGCCCGCTACAACCTCATTTCTATATGTTGTTACTGCCTTGATGATATCAGATGCCAAGTCAAGGTACCTTTTGGCAAACTTTGGCTTGATCTTTTCATAAAGACCAAGGATGTCATGAACCACCAACACCTGACCATCGCAGTCCGGACCCGAGCCAATGCCTATCGTGGGAATCCTGAGGGCTTCTGTTATCATCTTTGATACCTCCTTTGTTACCATTTCAAGCGCGATACTGAACACTCCCGCTTCCTGCAAAATCTTCGCACTGTGGATAAGGTTGAGTGCAGACTCGGCCGTCTTTGCCTGTACCTTGTAGCCTTCCTGAAGTGTGGTGGTCTGCGGCTGGAATCCGATGTGGCCCATGACGGGTATTCCCATCTCGACAATTGCCTTGACCGTTTCACTAATCTCCGGGCCCCCCTCAAGCTTGACAGCGTCTGCCCCTGCCTTGACGAGCCTGCCAGCATTCTCAATTGCCTGCGACCTGCTTGCTTGGTAGGACATGAAGGGCATGTCTGCAACCACCATTGCATTCTGCCTGCCCCTTCTCACTGCCTCGGTGAAAAAGCACATCTGTTCCATAGTTACGGGAATAGTATTCTCATAGCCCAGCATGACCATCCCTCCACTGTCTCCCACGAGCAGGATGTCGACGCCAGCCTTGTCACAGAGCTGGCCCATCGTGAAATCATAGGCCGTAATCACCGAGATCTTCTTTGTACCCTTCATAGAAAGTATATCCCTTACAGACTTAGGCATCAGCAAGTCTCCTCAGGTTGTTTTTTATCAAAAGGATGGACTGGTTCAAGTTTTTCTTGTTGTCAAAACTGAATGTTTTGTTAAACTGGGATCCCTTCATTCTTCTGCAAATATCTGTCAACAGTCCCATTCCTCTAGTAATGTTGTCAACAATTGTAACGTCTGCAGCTTGGGCAGTCCGCGACATGGGATTAAGATCGAACGTGATTACCTTTTTCCCAAATTTCTTCAGTGCGGTAGTCCTGTCGCCGTCCTCAAGCGGTACCAGTACTACATCTGCGATGAATATTCCTCGCTCATCGACGACTCGTCTTGCGCTGTCAAGTTTTGGGATCCTTTGGGAAAACTCGCGCTCCAGGCCGAGCACCTTGGTGGCGCCATTTCTCTTGAGGGTCCGGGATATGGCCTCCTTTCTCTTCTGGCTTGCATAGAACAAGTTGATCTCAATCTCCGCACCCGTAACCTTTGCAAGCTGTACGACCTCTCTTGGACAGAGGGCTGCAAGGTTGCCGTTCACTGAAATCACCGGGTGTTTTGCAGTCATGAGCATTTGTGCGGCCGCCCTGAGGGCATTATGAGATGTTTTCAAAGTCTTCTCACCTATCAGGTAGTCGAACATCTCGCCCCTGCCGTGGGCAAGGAGGCCCTCCTCCACCACCAAACCACTCCTGTATCCGCTAACTAGTTTCTCCCTAGTTTTGAGGGATTCGGCCCTGGGGTGTGATTTCGGGATTTTCACTAGGATTCCCTTGCCCCGCTCTTGTCAATCTCAGTCTTGATTATAATGCCGTCGTGATATTTTTCCAGAATTTGAAGGACATCGGTCTCCCTTGTCTTGGGAACTAGGGTAAACACAGTCTCTCCAAACATTGCTACGCCGCACTTGAATCCGTGCTGTCGCAGATCGTCGATTACCTGCTGCATCTTCGGAGTTACCACACCCACGTACCTTGCAAACTCGAGCGACATGTCCAAAAACTCCATCTGGTCTCTTGACTTGAGGAGTTTCGTGACCATCTTTGCTCCTAGGCCGTTTATTTTTGAGAGCTCGGTCTTGATGAACTTTTTTGTAGAAATTGGCGAGAAGCAAATGACAACCGGAAGGTAATCGGTGTGAATTTTTTTCAGACTGCCTATACCGGGAGCTCCATATTTTGTCCTGATCTCAAATCCTCCGTGATATGACGACAGTACGGTTCCAAGACCGGTCTTGCAGTGAATCTCTGCATTGTGGGCTATCTGTCCGACTTGGGTTCTTGAAAGGTTTGTACCAAGAGCCTTGTTTAGCGCAAATGCTAGGCTTAGTGCTACAGCCCCGCTGGACCCCAGCCCGTAACCTACTGGGATTCCTACATGGTGCTCTATTTCCAGAAAATGGTCTCCCTTTGCAATCTTGAGAAATTCTCTTGCTACATATTCCGAGACCTGGGTGTTGTCAGACTTGTATCCTGTATTGGTTATCCTAAATCCTGGCTTGCCAGTAGTGACTTTGACCTTTGTTGTTACACCCTCCTTTATGCAAAATCCTGCCCCTATGGATCCCTTGAGTTCTGGCTCTGCCGGCTCTACCTGTGCCTTGAAGAATCCTGTGATGTGGCCCGGGGCGAATGCCTGCGCCTGCATACCTTATTTAAATTTCGGAAAAAATATAAAAATAATGATTATATTATATATATTGATATAAATTGGCTAAATTTATCCGACGCCTGCAAAAGGTGGGAAGCAGCATACTTGTTTCACTCCCAATCGAGTGGGTAGCGGCAAACAAGCTCGAAAAAAGCGACGAGGTGGAGCTTGAAACTGGGACAAACAGCATATCGATAACGCCTACTGGAAACAGCAGGCCGCCAAAGGAGGTCATAATAGAGTATCCTGTATCGAAGCAGGAGAACATAAGCGCAGATGTTACAGGCGCATATCTGCTAGGATATGACATCATCAAGATTAAGGGCAAGTCCTCCATCTCCGTGGAAGACAGGGAAAGGATCCGGGGGCTTATGCGAAGGCTTGTAGGGATGGAGATTATAGACGAAGATGCAACAAATGTCAACGTCCAATTCCTTTTGGACGCTACCACCCTTAGCCCTGACAAGATCCTGAAAAGGATGAGCTCTATTGCACTTGGTCTGTTCAGGGACACGGTAAACTCCCTTACTTCAGACGACAGGACTGTCCTACAGACGATTCCAAGCAGGGACGATGAAATTGACAGACAATATTTCTTGCTTGTTAGGCTGATTAGGAGTGCGATGGTGGACAAGAGGCTTGCAACGGCATTCAATCTCGGCAACATCGACATTTTGGATTATAGGATTGCAGCAAACCTGATGGAGACCGCGGGGGATACCATAGTAGAGCTTGCAAATTCCATACCGGAACTTGGGAACTCAAAGTCAGAATCTAGGAAACTCCATGCCCTTGCGGTGGAGATAGAGGACATTCATGAAAAGGCAATAATTTCTTTTATCGAAAACAACAGGCTTCTTGCCATAGAGGCAATTACTTTGTTCAGGAACTATCAGAAGAAAATTTCAGACATTAGGTCCTCACTCGAGCCAAAGAAGCAAGTGTCTCTGCAGTTCCTAGACTTGGTTTATACGCTTGAAAAACTGGCAAGGTGTTGGTCCGACATTGCAGACCTTGTCAAGCCCGTTTACACATAAATTTTCTTTTTCATAGCATATGTCAGGACAGCGCATATTGTTTTAGAATCAGTAATCTTTCCAGACATGACCATTCTCATGACCTTTTTGAAATCCATCTTTACGACGGAGATGATCTCGTCGTCATCAAGCTCCAGGGCAGAGATTTTCTTTATCCCAGATGCCACGAAGCAGTGGATTACCTCTGTGTTGTACCCGATAGATGGATAATACTTCACCAAGGGATCCATTTTCTCTGCGGTATAGCCTGTTTCTTCCTTAAGTTCCCTAAAAGCGCACTTTTTTGGCTTCTCGCCTTTCATCATGGTTCCTGCAGGAATCTCAAGGACAAACCCGTGTGGGAATCTGTGCTGTTTTACCATCAGTAATTTTCCTTTCTCGATGGCAAGAATTGCAGCCGCGCCAGGATGTTCTATGACCTCCCTAGTTACCTTGCGGCCCCTTATTGATACCTTGTAGATGCTAAGGGATAGAACCCTGCCCTGAAAAATTTTCTTTTTCATGCAACTTGCCTTGGCTTGTGAATTTTATGAATGTATCTCGGTTGCCAGGTGCAGCCTTTTTGATTTCTTTGCAAGTTCGATGGTGCTCCTGGCCCATTTTTGTGGGAAGGTAATTTCCTTCGGTATGAAAAGATCCACCGACAGTATGCCATCAACATTGTGAACGCTCTGGCTCAGCTCGTCAATCTTGTATACGTTGTCGCTAAAGAGAAACAGCACTATCTTGTCCAAATGTACAAATGGCTTTTGCAAAAATGAATTCTGGAATTTTTTCTCGAGTTCCGATAGTGTTTCCTTCACCTTGCCATTAACGGAGACAAGAATCGTAAAGGGAATGTAATCTCCCATGTTCTTGGGATTGTATATGGCAGTAAACTGTATGGCCTCGTCGTTCTGAAGTTTTTCTAGGGAACGGGCAATGGTTTTGGTGGAAAAGCCTGAAACCTTTGCCATCTCCTCTATTTTCATTCTCGGATCCTTCAGAAGTATGTCAATGATTGCAATGTCCGTCTTTGTAAGGTCCGATCTTATTTCTGGGTTTTTTGCCTCGAAAATGCTGAGCACTCTGACATCACGCAGAACGTTTTTTGCAATTTCCATAAAGCGGGCAGGGTCTCCCTTTACCACTATGCTGCAAACTGTAACACCGCCAATGCAAGGGACTACAAAGAACGGTTCCCCCACCAGCCGTATCTTGTTTAGGATGTAGCCTAGCTCTTTTCCAATCACCACAAAATACAGGACGCTGTACCCTAGTACTGGCGGCTCGATTTTTAGCGCAAACTCTTCTATTACCTTCTGCCTTTTCATTTTCTCGATCCTTGATTTTACCGCCACTCCGGAGATGCCAAGGTCCTTGCCTATCTGGCTGTCGGCAGTCCTGCAGTTGTTAAGAAGCCGAGAAAGGATCTCAAGGTCTAATTTGTCCATTTTTTGTATCAATCTGTTCCCATCCTTTGTTTTTAGAACATTTGTATATATAATTGTCTGATTATTAAATAAAAATCTAGAGAAATATTAAATATGCGACTAAATTCTGATCCTCGTGGATTATAGGGCACAGATAGGGGTCAGGTTCATTACAAGGCGCAGGGGCAGCCTGATAGCTGCATGCCTTGCAATCGCGATTGCCATACTTGTGGTACAGGTAAACTCGGTAATCTTCCAGGGCCTCTATGACGCCATTGTCAGAGACTTGGTAAACTACCGATTTGGTCATGTCTACATCTCAAAACGTGGCGACTTTATCTCAAGGTCGGATTTTATGCTCGTAAACTGGCTTGACAGAATCCCATATGTACAGGCAGCAGCCCCTAGGATTGAGTATTCCGCACTTTCTATAAATTCGACCGTCAACGGCCAATTGATCCAGGACATGAATGCACCTGTTCCGGTACTTGGCGTAAAGCCAGAATGGGACATCCAAGCTTCCACACTGCACGAAACGGTACAAGGTCAGTTCGTTTCATTCAGGGACTCGATAGTTTTGGGACAGCTGGTAGACAGGGATCTGGGATACCCGCAAATCGGAGATACTGTAAAGATTAGGTTCAAAGACCAGTTTGGAAATGATGTGGTCAAAAGATTCGTAATTGTTGGCATTTCTAAAACCGCGGGCAACCAGGGAAACGACAACGGTGTTACAATAAACATAGATACGCTCAGGGATATCATGAAGAGGCCAGGGCAGAGCTCAGAAATAATCGTAAGGCTAAATGATCCTTCAAAGGCAGACTACGTCAAGCAGCTTTTCCTCAGTGCCTTCCCATCGCAAGCAGACAAGTTCAAGGCACAGACAATAGAGGAGGCTGCGGAGGTCCAGCTCGCAGGATTCAGGTCCGGAATAGCCCTGATTAATCTGGTCGGCCTATTCGGAATGATCTCCTCCGCATTTGGTGTGGTGACAATCCAAATGATGCAGGTAACAAGCAAGACGCGCGACATCGGTGTGATGCGCGCAATAGGATCCAAGCGAAAGGACATACTTCTTGTCTTTATCTTTCAGGGTATAGTAATTGGGGCAATAGGTGCAGCCATGGGTACTGCGATGGCCCTTGGCTATACCGCCTATGCAAAGGAGACACACATGACGTTCAACGGAAGCTTGGCTTTGGAGGTAAAATACAATTGGGCGGGTCTCATCCAGACTGATATAATGGCATTTGTGCTAGCAATTGTTGCCTCGATATACCCTGCATACAAGGCTACGAAACTTCAACCAGTGGAGGCGATGAGAACTGCCTGATTACGTCCTAGAGATCCGCAACTTGGAGAAGGTGTATGGAGAGGGCGAGACGGCAGTACGGGCGCTTGACAACATCAACTTTTCGGTAAGAAGGGGCGAATTCGTGCTTATTGTGGGAAGCTCGGGTTCCGGCAAGTCGACACTGTTGAACATGATAGGTCTGCTTGACAGGCCATCAAAGGGTCGGGTGCTAATCGACGGTATAGATACATCGAACCTGAACGACAACGAGCTTTCGGAGTTCAGAAACTCGAAACTGGGGTTCATATTCCAGTTCTCAAACCTCCTGTCGGATCTCACTGTACTTGAAAATGTCGTCCTTCCAAGGAAGATCCAAAGAACCATGGAAGGTGCCGAGGAAGAGGCCAAGAAACTTCTAAGGACGGTAGGCCTTGAAGCACAGATGAACAAATTTGCAAACAAGATTTCCGGAGGTCAGGCCCAGAGGGTTGCAATCACAAGGGCTTTGGTAAACAAGCCTGCCGTGGTGCTTGCAGACGAGCCAACGGGAAACCTAGATTCGGTTTCAGCCGAAACTACGGTACAACTCCTAAAGTCGCTGAACAGAAAACTCAACCAAACTTTCATAATCGTCACTCATGACAGGCCGCAATTTGGTGAGGTAGACAAAATAATAACTATAAAAGATGGTAAGATCGTCGAAGGAGAATTGGAGGCAAGTTTAACATGATTTACAGGACCCTGCTTCTTGCGGCAATTTTCCTTGCCGGGCAACTGGTGGTGCCAAGCTACGAACAGAGCGCCCCGGAACAGCTCCAGCCTGGGGAATCGCCGTTTGAGCATGGCTATACCGATGTTAAGTTCCTTGATGCATACTTTGGATACCCAAACCAGAAGATAGAGGTCCAGCCAGGTGACCAGAATGTTCCACTCACAATCCTGTTTTCAAACGTAGGAACAGAGGACATTGCAGGCATTCGTGGGCTTTTGAGCCTTCCTATGGGTTTCTCAGCCGCAACTCCGCTCGTTGAGGGTTTGATAGAGGCTGACAACTCTCAGACTGCTACAGCAGGAAGTTCTTTTACCCTTACATTCTACGTCAATCTAGACAAGTCAATTACAATTCATGATTATGCGGGAACGGTCAAGCTTACCTACAACAGGGTGCGGGAGAATGGCGTGAGGCAATCATACTATGACTTTAACTTCAAAGTGACAGGCAAGGGAGTGCTCAACATGAACGCCATTAATCCGTTTATGCAGCCCGCGTCAAACAACCAGGTGATGGTGAGGGTATTTGACAACGGTACGGCGCCTCTTAACAACGTGGACATTGTAATGAGCGCCCTTGGCGGAAATTCCTCAGGTGCTAGTTCATCCAACCTTCAGAACGTAGTAATCGATCAGCACCACTGGAATGTAGGAACCGTCTCCCCGGGCTTGTCGCAGAGCTTTTCGTTTAACGCTTTCATACCGCAGGATATTGCAGGCCAAAGCCTTCACCTGCCGTTGGACGTGACCTACTTTGACGGCCAGGGAAACCAGATCACGACCAGCAGGACCGTTGATCTTATAGTGGGCCCTGCAAACTCCAACTTTAACCTCAAGCTTTCAACCCCTTCCTATATCATGATGGGGGTGATGCAAAACCTCACACTGGGACTTGAAAACGTATCCCCATCAAAGTTGTCCAACATAGGAATCACGCTTACCCCAAGTTCTTCTGATCTGCGAATACTTGACGACCCGAAGTGGTATGTAGAAAGCATCGCGCCTCTTACAGGAACCACCCTCAACATTCCGGTGTTCGCGGATGAGAACATAGCCAACCAGGCAGTCGACTTTAACGTGAACATCCAGTACACTAAGGACGGGTCGACAGTAATTGAGAAGCAGAGCTTTGCTACTTACATACGCCCAGTAATCGACATTTCAGTCTACGGCATTCAGGCCTCGGAAATTGCAGGCCAGCAGATGATAATCGGAAACGTCCTCAACCAGGGAAACACCAAGGGACAGTTTGCTATCGTAACATTAAGCCCGATGGAGGGAGCCACATTCAAGGAAGCAACGCAGTACATAGGCGACCTTGATACAGATGCACCAACTCCATTCAATGTTCCTGTGCAGCCTCCCACGGGTCAGCTGACGGGGGACCAGAAAGTCCTTATGACACTTACATACAAGGACACGCTCCTGCAGCCCCATACGGTAACTCAGGAAGCTACCGTGTCGTTTGGAACGCCAGTCCCGCAGGAAAGCGGCAACCAACAGCAACTCCAGCTCGTGATTCTCGTAGCCATAGCTGCGGGAATAGGCGGAATCGTCTTCAAAATCAAGAAAAAGTCCAAGGAACCAATAGAAAAGAAAGTGGAAACAAGCTAAAGTTATTATTTAGACTGGGACCAGATTTTCAACATGGCTTCGGATGAAATCGAAGTCCCAAAAGATGTTCGTCCCTTTATGCTAGAAGATGCTGAGGAAACAAACTTGGGCCAAAAAAATGGCGCAATTAGACAATTTCGCTATGGTAATCTACACATTAGAGAATATGAGGACAAGTACCTCGTACACATGGACAAGGTGGATCCGCGGCATGACCCTCTGGGCCATCTAATACATGATGCCCCTGAATTTCTAGCCGGGATGGCAGCAGGATACTTGGGATGGAAAAAGGTTACTTCCGAGGTTTACAGGACGCACAAGGGCAAGCCCTTTGCTGCTGTGGGCGCGGGGCTTGCGGGACTAGCTGCCTCTGTGATTTCTGGGTATGTTGGATATTCGTTTGTCAAGAAGCTGAAAGATTTCTAGAGGGTGTCTGACATCTCGAGATCCCGAACTATTGGAACATTCCTCAAACTTTTGCCACTCGTTCTTGCACTTAGAAAGGATAGGAGGGAATGGGTCCGCAGGGAGGGCAAGAATGTCAACCTGTCAAGATACCAAAAAAATGCCCGCAAGGCACTCAAAACGTTTGTCTCTATGGGTCCGGTCTACATAAAACTTGGTCAGTGGCTCTCATCAAGGGCTGACATTCTTCCACAACCCTATCTTGAGGAGCTTGCAAAGCTTCAGGACGAGGTGCCGGCGGCACCATTTGACTTGGTAAAGCCGATCATAGAAAATGATCTCGGCCCCATCGAACGGACATTTGAGTCAATTAACAAAAATGCGATCTCCGGGGCCTCGCTTGGGCAAGTATACCGTGCAAGGGTGAAGGGACGCGAAGTCATTGTTAAGGTAAGGCGACCGGGAATAGAGAAGGTGGTGGAGCAGGACATTAAGGTATTGAAGAAAATAATCCCGTTTGCAATGAAGTTTGTCGACCCCAACTTGCGATATTCCGCGGAAGCAATGCTTGCCCAGTTTATCGAAACGATACACGAGGAGATGGATTACCAAATTGAGGCGCAAAACCTGAAAACGATTAGGAGGAACCTACGTGATCAGCCAAAGGTCATAATCCCGGCTGTTTTGGAAGATTATTCGAGCAGAAACATCCTAACGATGGAATACATGCCCGGAATCAAGATAACCAACGTAAAGGCGCTAGACGAGGCAGGAATCAACAGGGAGCAGCTGGTGGTTCGAGCGCATAGGATCTTTTTTACCATGCTCTTGCGCCATGAGATGTTTCATGCGGACCCGCACCCAGGCAACATTTCGGTAACAAATGACGGTTCCCTGATACTCTATGACTTTGGGATGGTGGGAAGGCTCGATGAAAAGACCCGCCTGAAACTTATCCGGCTATATCTAGCGCTCGTCGAGAGGGATCCTTCGAGAACTGTGAACGCGATGGATGATTTGGGGATGCTAATGCCCGGTTACGACAGGGGGATCATCGAGCAGGGTATAGGACTGTCAATACAGGCAATGTATGGAACCAAGGTGGACAGGATGGAAGTAAGGGCCCTGATGGAGCTTGCAAATAAAACGATGAGCAGGTTCCCGTTCAAGCTGCCAAAACACCTTGCACTCTACATGAGGATGGCTTCCATACTTGAGGGGATATACCTCACACACAAGGTGAACTTTAGGTTCATCAGTGTTCTTCAGAGCATACTTGAGGAGGAGAATGTCGTAAAGGATGCCTACATCGAAGAGGTAAAGCTCGCCTTTAGCAGGTTTGTAAAATCTGTAGACGCAACCATAGCCATGGTTCCAGAAATAAGAAAATTCCTTGAAGACACCAAAAGAATGAGGGAAAACCCGCCTAAATCAAGGAACACTCTTGTAGCTGGCAGCATTCTTGCGGGTGCTGTCTTTGTCGGTTCTACAATACTTTACACAACGAACGCATTTACAGGCGAGATAGGAATGTTAGGTTCCGCTATTATGATGGGAATCACTGTTGCAATGAAGGGCCGTTAGCTATTCTACCGAGATGCTTTTTCCGCCCTTTATCGGAATGGTCAGCACAAGTACTCCGTCGTGATACTTGGCAGAGGCATTGAGATCTTCGTCCTCTTTGACCCTCATCGGCAGCCTTATTTTTTTGTCTACGACATTGGGCCTCTGGCGCCAGATGACTGTACCATCCCCGACTGTCTCCCTCTTTGCGTTAATCGATAATATGTGTCCGTGAATCCTGAGCTTGATGTCCTTCTTGTCAAATCCAGGCATGTCTACCGAGATTACAAGGTTGTCGTTTTGCATAACAATGTCAACAGGGGGAAGAATAAACTCGAAAAACTCCCTAGACTTGTTCCCGATTTCTCGCATCACTTCCTTTACCATGTAATAACCAAGTCCCATTTGTTACCTTTAGTGCCGTTTTGATTATTAAACCTTGATGAGATTTACAATTTTTATCTACTTCCCCCTTCAATAGGATTTGATGATTATAGTCATAGAGGGGTTTGATCAAGCCGGAAAGATGACGCAGTCAAAACTTTTGGCGAAATTTTTCAAGAGCAAAAACATGAAATCAAAAATCTTCAGTTTTCCGGATTACCGTACCCCTATTGGAAAGGAAATCAGGCGCTACCTTATGGGGAAGAGGACATTCCCGCCGCAAACCATTCACTGCTTGCTTGCTGCAAACAGGTGGGAGAAACTTGAGGAAATCAACAAGGCACTTGGAAGCAACAATGCTGTGATCATGAATCGGTATTATCAGTCGAACCTGGTGTATGGAAAGGTGAACGGGCTTGACATGGATTGGCTGCAAAACCTAGACAGGGGGCTTCCAAAGGAAGATATCGTGATCCTCCTTGACGTGAATCCAAAAGATTCCTTTACGCGCAAGAGGGAGCGCCGAGACAAGTTCGAGAAAAACATGGAATTTGCGCAGAAGATAACGGAGACATACAGGGAGCTTGCAAGGGAGCTAGGTTGGCAGATCATAGACGCCTCGCAGCACAAGCAGCAGGTTCATCAAGAGATAAAGCAACTCGTTATGAAAAAACTGGCAAGTTAGTATGGCAAAAAAACATCTGCAAATTGTAGACCCGATTCATGGCTTTGTAAACGTGTACGGCCACGAGGTCGACATCATTGACAATCCCATGTTCCAGAGGCTGCGCAGGATAAGACAGCTGGCAGGTGCGCACCTTGTTTATCCGGCAGCACAGCATTCTAGATTCGAACACTCGCTTGGAACCATGCATGTTGCAGGACAGGCCGCATCCATCCTTGCAGAAAAGGGATATCTCGGATCCGACAAGGTGGAAAGCCTGAGGCTTGCGGCTCTTCTGCATGACATAGGTCACGGGCCGTTCTCGCACCTCTTTGAGGAGGTGCTACAGAAAAAGAAAAAAATCTCACATGAAAAAATTGGTGAAAAAATAATCCTCAAGACGGAAATCGGGGACATACTATCAAGAAGCGGGCACAACAAGTCGTTTGTCAGCAAGCTTGCCTTTGGGAGCTCCAGGTTTCAATTTATGAACGAGATAATCTCGGGTGGTCTGAGCGCAGACATGATGGACTATCTTCTGCGCGACGGCTACTTTACGGGCGCCGAGCATGCTAGGATTGACTTTAAGAGGATAATCAACTCCCTTGACGTTTACCAGAGGAAGCTCTCCCTTGACAAGTCAGCCCTGAGGTCATTTGAGTCCATGATGATTTCAAGATACCAAATGTTCAGGGCGGTATACTTCCACAAGACGGTCAGGGCTGCAGAGGTGATGCTTCTTGAATCGATGCTACTTGCAGACGAGGAACTGGGACTTGCAACTGACGACATTCGCACATATGTCCAGCTTACCGATGAGCTTGTGATCTCAAAACTGATCTCTCTGCCAAGGACAACTCAGGAACTTAGGAGAGCAGGACAGCTTGCACAGGACTACCAGGAGAGAAGGCTGCTCAAGTGCGTTTATGAAAAAATTTTCATGAAGCCCCGGATGGGAAAGGTGGACGCCATAGGGCTCCAGCATGAGATTGCAAGAAAGGCCAAGGTGGGTGAGACTGAAGTTTTCGTGGATATTTCCAAGACCCCGTCCATACCGCTTTCGCCTTCAAAGAAAGAATCCAAGTCCATAATCCTTACATCAACAGGAAAGGACGGGCCGAAGGAGGCCTATGAGCTCCCGATCTCGGAGATTCCACTTGTATCGACAATCTCTGGCTTTATGGACATCCTTAGAATCTATGCAAGGCAACAATTCAGAAAGAAGGTTGAAATGGCAGCACACGACATCCTTGGTGAAAACAGGTAGTAGCAGGAAATGAGAACCGAACAATCAAAGACAAAGCCTAGAATAGTAATCAAGCTGTCAGGCAGCCTCTTCGGTCTAGAAGACAACAAAACCTTGAAGCAGTTTGCGGAATTTTTTGTGCGGTCTACCAAGTTCTGCCAGCCCATAATAATCGCGGGCGGGGGAAAGATCGCAAGGCACTACATCACGCATGCTAGGTCGTCCGGGGCGGACGAATCCACTCTGGACGAGATAGGCATCGAGGTCTCAAGACTAAACGCCAAGTTGCTCATCTTCGCGTTGCAGGAGAGCGCGTATCCCCACCCTCCGACCAACCTCAAGGAGGTTGCAAACGCAGCCGACAGCGGCCTGATAGTGGTCACCGGAGGCCTTCATCCCGGGCAGAGCACAAATGCAACTGCCGCATTGATAGCAGAAAAGGTAAGGGCAAGCGCCTTTCTCAACGCAACGGATGTTGACGGCGTCTATGACTCGGATCCGCGGAAGAACAAGAACGCAAAAAAATTCAAAAAAATCCCACTCAAAAAACTTAGGGCAATGCTAGTACACCAAGAATCAATCGCCGGAGGATATGACCTGATGGACATCGTGGCCCTGAAGGTAATTGAACGCTCGAGGATCAAGACACGCATCCTAAAGGCTGACACAAGGACGCTTGAGAAGGCCATAAAGGGAAGCGCGGAAGGAACGGAAATTACACTAACTTGATCTGGCCTGCAAATTCTGGAATTCCAGCATTAACAGCTTTTTTCAAAATTTCACGCGCCTGTTCTTCTGGGAGCACCTTTGACTGTGCCTTTGCATAGCCCTCCTCGTCTACTATCACCACTACCCATCCGTCGGTTTTTTGGGCCACGGATACAAACTCTTTTTCACCCACCGGGACAAAGGCACCCTGGGATTTCTTTACTGTCAGAGTAAGCATTGCAAAACCCGCATGTTCAAACAAGGTCATTTGCGATTTTCTTGCCCTGTCCTGGCCAATCCTAACCGCCTGATGGTACTGCATGAATTAGTTCCCCTAACTTTTACTATAAGGGTTTTCAGCTCAAGGTTTAATTGAAGTTCAAACTGACAAGCAGATGTATTTGGATACTCGAATAGTTCTTGGGGGAGTGGCCGTAGTAATTATCGCAGCTATAGCGTTAATTGCATTCTTACCAGGCTCCGGCATAATGAAAAGCGTTGTTCCGCAGAACTCCAACGTACCATCTTCCCTTACCGCCGTTTCGTCGCAGATCAAGCCACTCTCAATTTCCTACAACGGTACATCAGTAGTCAATGCAACCTACAGGGATGCAAGCTTGAAAACCACCTTTTACGTCACAAACCCGAACACCACAACGGTGATACTCGAATCTATAACATACGAATTGCAGGCAAACGGCATCGTAATAGGACATGGACAGATAGGGCAGAGGTACGAGGGAAGTTGGGAGAGCTCCTACTACTTTCCCCTCATAGGAGGGACTTCGAACAGCATAGATGATACCGCGGTTATCAAGAACACGGGTAACTATCCAGATGTCTGGACGGCTCTACAACAAGGTACGGCAAAGATTACGGTCTCAGGCACTGCATACTATGCTACCAAGACGGCATTTAGCGGAAGCGACTTTACCGAAGATTTTAACTTTACACGATAATCCTAGTGGAGGGCGGGGTTGTACCTGGACCTCATGAATTTTACCAGATATGCAAAGCCCAAGATTATCCATGTCAACATCATCAGCGCCCAGGCAAAGACGATGATCTGGTCAAAGTCAATATTGTACTGGGATAGTATGGCAATTGCCGGCTGTGGAAGCACTGTCTTTATTTGGTAAAGCGGGAATAGGTATGGGTTGGTATTTTGGTTAAGCTGTAGCGTATCGCCCAGCAACTTTACCACCGCGTGCCAACCGAAGAAAAATGTTACAAAAAAGAATCCAGCCTTTCTGCCTATTGCTTTCTTGTAGCCCCGCTTTTCATATCGCTCAAGTTTTTGTTTTACCCTGCCAAGCTCCGCCTTAAGTTCCTCGACTGACTGCTGGCCAGTCTTTCTCTTGGACGGCTCTATGTATGTTGCAACTAGCGATTCCAGATATTTTTTGTCCGAAATGTAGAGCTGCCTGCCGTCCTGAAGCATGCTTAGAATATAGTTCAGCCTGCCGCTGTCTCCCTTCTTGGCGTCTATCAGATATAACACGTGCTCGATCAAATCCTCATTCATTGCAAACTACTCGGTGCTTTTGGGTACCCGGGTTTGGCTTTAGATAACTTTATCAACATTATCAAGCTCCTTTGGGAAAGGTTTTTGATTATTTAAGATGCTAGCTCACTTTTTTCAGGAAATTCAGAATCGGCTCCCTCTCGGTGTTAGACAGCGATGAGAATCCCTCGAGCAGTTCGCGTTGGATAGTAAGGGATTCATCCAGCGCCTTCCTGACATGTTCGCTGTCAAAAGGTACAAGCCTGTCAATCGTACCCTCGCTGTATGACTCGACATACCTCCTCAACAGTGCAGACACAAAATTTGGGGAAACTCGGAGCAATGTAAGTATCGAGTTTCTCATGTCCTTGTCCTTTGAATTGGAATTTCTCTCGAAAAAATCCTTCAATATCTGTACTCGATCCTTTCCCATTTCTGAAAGAGAAGCTGCGACAAGCAAACCTCCCTCTGTGAGCTGATAATACGGGACGCCCTGCTCTTGGAGCGCCTTGGGACCGCGCTTGATGGGCAACCTCCCTGATTCCTCAACTATGTTAAGCGGCAGGAGGATCTCGTCTAGGTCCCTGAAAATTCCGGAATAGATGTTTTGCCACGTAGTACCGTTTTTTTCCGCTAGCCTGTGTGCGATCGCCGTCCTAGTTTTCTTTGTTGGAAGGGTTTCTATGGCAAGATGCATGATTATGCCCCTTTGGCGCATTGCCTCGCCCGTAAATTCCTTGTTCTTTGTCTTGAATGTCTGAAAAACCGACAACTTTGGGAAATTCTTCTTTGACTTTGTCATGGTTTATTCACTTTGCAATTTCACGGCTGAGGACTGCAGATTAAAACTAGTATATTTCAGAATAATCATTTTGTGATAGTATCATACTTTACATAGATATAAGAATTTACGATTTTGGGCAAACCAAACACAGGGACTCCCGCCTCTGGATCCACTACCTGCAAGAATGACTGGAACCAAGACAAGCGGGGCGGCAGCCTCGTAACTATCTCGTGAAATGAATTTACATGGCCACTTACAGATGGGATCCATGCTCAAGTCGCCAGAGGAACTCAAGAAATTGTTACAGGAACCAGACCTAGTGCTTGTAGACTGCAGGTCATACAAGGAATACTCGGAGGGTCACATCCCTGGAGCTGTCAACGTAGACCTTTTCTATTATCACTGGCTTGACACCACAAAAGAGGGCATCGGCGCCTTTGAGAAACAGATGCGGACCCTCTTTTCCTTCATGGGCATTACGAAGAAAAGTACGGTGGTATTCTACGACGATGTTGCAGGGATGAGCGCCGCTAGGGGGGTGTGGCTTCTAAAGTTCTTCTCGCATGACAAATCGTTCATGCTCAACGGCGGCCTGCGCAAGTGGAAAAGCCTTGGCCTCCCAATAGAAACAAAGACTAACGGCTTCAAGCCGGCAAAATTTTCCGGCAAGGCAGATAAAAAAATCCTTGTGGGTTTTGAGTATGTCAAACGGAACCTCGGCAAGTCCAAGCTAATTGACGCCCGGACCGAGGAGGAATTCGCAGGAAAGGTCATGCGAGCTGCAAGAAAAGGCCGCATACCAAAGGCGGTAAACATCGACTGGACTAGGAACATCAACGATGACGGTACCATGAAGCCAATCCAAGAGCTGAGAAAACTATATGATTTTTCCAAGGGTGACGACGTCATAACCTATTGTCAGGGAGGTTACCGGGCAGCAAACACCTTTGTGGCACTCAAAATGCTGGGCTTCAAAAACGTAAAGGTCTACCTCGGGTCTTGGGGCGAATGGGGGAACAGGCTGGACCTGCCGGTCGAAGAGGGCTGATTCTAGTTATTGCAACCCTGTTTGTGGTGTGTACGATGATCGCACATGAAATTTCTTATTTTTTTGAAAAAATGAACTGATGCTTTGTGAGAATTAGATTAATATACCGTCGGCAAATGAGCCATACCTGATGGTGCTAAACAAGCGTTCTAAATTATCGCTTATCATCATAACGGCGGGGTTGACAATCGGTCTATCAACCTTCTTTACAACTCACTCCGCATTTGCAGCAGAAACTGGCGCAACAAGCAGTGCATTGACAAAACCACTGCTTGCCATCGCGGCAGCCATTGCAATTGCCGGAGGTTTGATAGGTACGGGTAACGCGCAGCAAGGTATTGGCGCAGCTGGTATGGGTATCATTGCAGAAAAGCCGGAGAAGTTCGGTCAGGTGCTGTTCTTCTTCGTCATTCCCGAAACGTTATGGATCATCGGATTCGTATTGGGAATTATCCTACTGCTAGGCATCCTGTAGTGGTTTCAATAATGAGCATCGAGACCTTCCTCCTTGAGATAGAGAATAGAAAGAAGAGGGAGATCGAGAGCCATGACAAGGAATACGCTGAGAAGCGGTCAAAACTTCAGGCAGAGCTTGACATTACGGTAAGGGAAATTCAGGAAAAGTTTGCAAACGAGGCCAAGGTAAAGTCTGAGAGGGAGCATGCAAGGATCATCGAGGCCGCAAAGCTCCAGGCAAAGAAGATAATTTTTGATGCTATCAATGCAAACATGCAGTCGGCATTTGAGGTCATAAAAAGGGAGATTGAGAGCTATACCAAGGGTCCACAGTACAAGAAGGCGCTTGAGACAATGGTTGCCAGCGCAAAGAAGAAGCTGGGACAAAACATTGTGGTTCACTGCAGGGATGAAGACAAGTCAGTGCTCAAGGACATGGGAGTAACCATTGGCAAGTCCGTCAAGACCCTGGGAGGTATAGTCGCGGAAAACAAGGAAGGAACAAAAGAATTGGATCTTACTTTTGAAGAACTGCTTAGAACCAATGAGGATCAGATCAAAAGTTTCCTTTCGGAGCGAATGTAGTTGCCGACATCTCAGTATGCATCCTCCTTTGGCCGTCTTCAAGCAATCTCGTTAAACCTACTCTCAAAAGATATGATGCAGAACCTGATGAAGGCCAAGGACGAGGCAGAGATGATAAAAATTCTCGAGCCCACGTGGTATGGGCCAGAAATCGAGAAAGCTGCGACACTTTTCAAGGACTCGGGCCTGTTGGAGGTGGCACTTAACCGCCATCTGGTCCAGGTGAACAAAATCGCGCTGGAAGCCTCACCGTTTAACGGCAAGTCGGCCGTGAGATCATACCTGTCAAAATGGGACATTTACAACATTGAGCTCATTCTCACCTCAAAAAGCATGAATCGACCTATCACGGAAGTAGAATCATTCCTTGTTTCAAGCAGGAACGTTCCTGCTGGCATATCTGCTGGAAACATACCTCATGACGAGATGAAGGTTATACTTTCACAAACAAGCGTAGACGGAGTGGTGAACCATCTTGTCAAGTACAACTACGGCACCATCCTGATGCAAAACCTTGAGATCTTCCAAAAAACAGGAGACTTGGGACCTATGATGTCCGCCCTACAGGCTCACTACTACCAAAACCTGCTAGAATCCCTCAAGTTCTTCCAGGGTGATGAGGGGATGATAAGGGGTATGATAAGGGCAGAGATCGACAAGAGAAACGTCCTGAACCTTCTCAAGGCAAAGGAATCCAACCTTGAAAAAGATCTTCTGGGCCGACACCTAATTGATGGTGGATTGGTGACGAAAAACGAACTTCTAGATATCTACGGTGCAAAGGACGTTCCAGAAATTATAGGGCGAATAGAAAACCGCTTCATGCTAGTCAACGCACTTGCCCAATACAAAAAATCAAAAAGTCTCATAGACTTTGAGGTGGCGTTGGATAAATTCATAAATTCCGAGTATGTGAACAAGCTGAAAAATATTGCACTGTCAATTGGAACAATCTTCTATTTCATTATCAAGACTGAACAGGAGCGTGAAAACATCAAAAGGATCGCATATGGAAAGCGCTACAACCTGTCAGCAGATTACATCTCATCATTGCTATTAATGGAGTAAAAAATGTCGACACCAACACAAACCGCAAGTGGCAGGATCGCCGTGGTAGGAGAGCGCGAGCTTGTGATAGGCTACCGCCTGCTTGGAATCGAGGACACCTTTGAGGCAAGCGGCGAGGAGGCAAGCAAAACCATACAGGATCTGTATTCCTCCGCCAAGTTCAGCCTTATTATCGCAAGCGACGCCGTGCGAACCACCCTACCTGCGGTCTTTAGAAAAAAGATCGAGGCGTCAATAGAACCCCTTGTCCTATTCATGCCTGCCATGGAAGGAAACATTCAAGAAGAGTCAATAGCGGCACTGGCAAAGAGAGTGTTAGGAATAAGTATCCCCACTAGTTGATGATAATAAATGGCTGATGGAATAATCTCAAGAATTTCGGGTCCGGTAGTAATCGCTAGCGGACTTGAGGGCGCCCAGATGTTCGATGTCGTACGTATAGGCGAGATGGGACTTGTGGGAGAAATAATCAGACTTGAAGGAAACAAGGCAACAGTCCAGGTTTATGAGGACACTACAGGCCTGCGTCCAGGCGAGAAGGTAATCAATACCAAAAGGCCCCTTTCCATGCAGCTAGGCCCCGGTCTTCTCACTTCTATTTATGACGGAATCCAAAGGCCGCTTGACGTCCTAAGGGAGCAAAGCGGCGACTTTATCAGCAGAGGCAAGGTAATTCCTGCCCTTGACCAGACTAAGAAATGGGAGTTTGTGCCCCTGAAGAAGAAGGGCGACACCGTTTCACCCGGAGAAATAATCGGCGAGGTCCAAGAGACACCGCTGATTATGCACAAAATCATGGTACCACATAACGTCGAGGGACAGCTGACCGAAATTTCAGAGGGCAAGTACACAGTTAACGACATTGTTGCAACAGTTCAAAACAGCAACAAGACTGACATCGGCCTTTCAAGCTGGTGGACTGTTAGAACCCCAAGGCCAGTTCTACGAAAACTGCCGCCGGAGGAGCCGCTGCTTACAGGGCAGAGAGTCCTTGACACATTCTTCCCAGTTGCAAAGGGAGGCACCGCAGCAATTCCCGGACCTTTCGGGAGCGGAAAGACCGTTACCCAGCAGCAACTTGCAAAGTGGGCAGATAGCAACGTAATCGTATATGTAGGATGCGGCGAGCGAGGAAACGAGATGACAGAGGTACTCTCAACTTTCCCCAAGCTTGAGGACCCGAAATCAAAGCGACCCTTGATGGAGCGCACAATCCTCGTAGCAAATACCTCCAACATGCCAGTAGCAGCAAGGGAGGCAAGCATCTATACCGGAATCACAATGGGCGAATACTACCGAGACATGGGATACGGCGTCGCGCTTATGGCAGACAGCACTTCCAGATGGGCAGAGGCACTAAGAGAAATCTCCGGAAGGTTAGAAGAAATGCCAGGAGAGGAAGGATATCCTGCTTATCTTGGTAGAAGATTGGCTGAATTTTATGAAAGGGGAGGAAAGGCAATTGTAATCTCCCCAGAGGAGCGTGTCGGCTCGCTAACACTTGTAGGCGCAGTGTCGCCGCCAGGTGGAGACTTTTCCGAACCAGTATCACAGAACACACTCAGAGTAACAAGGGTCTTCTGGGCGCTTGACGCAAGCCTTGCTTCAAGAAGACACTTCCCGTCAATTAACTGGCTTACAAGCTATTCGCTTTATGCAGATGGCATGGGAGACTGGTACAAGAAAAACGTTGCAGCAGAATGGATTGCACTGAGAAAGGAGGCCCTTGAAATTTTGCAGAAAGAATCGGAATTGCAGGAAATTGTGCAGCTTGTAGGTTATGACGCGTTACCTGAGCCCGAGAAAGGCGTCCTTGACACTGCAAGGTCTATCAGGGAAGACTACCTGCAGCAAAGTGCATACGATGACGTAGACACCTACACATCAATCAGGAAACAGTTCCTGATGCTGGCAGCAATCATAGAGTTTGGAAAGATGGAGGCAGACGCAATCAAGAAGGGAATCACATCGACAAAGATAGGGGCATTAGAATCAAGAAAGATGATATCCAAGATAAAATGGACAAAAGAGGACCAAGTGGAACAACTGGTGAAGGAATTCAGAAGCAAGATGCAGCAGGAGTTTAACAGCTTGCTAGTGGAGGTTGCTCACTAGATGTCTGCCATATCCTACAAGACGATAGACAAGATTGCAGGGCCTCTGATGTTTGTAAACGGCGTTGAAAATGCGGCCTATGGTGAAATTGTAGAGATTAAACTTGTAAACGGCGAAAGAAGACAGGGCCAAGTCCTAGACACAAGGCAGGGACTTGCAGTTGTCCAGGTCTTCGGCCCAACCCTCGGACTGAACACCAGCGGAACCTCGGTAAAGTTCCTTGGAGAGACAGCACAGCTCTCAGTCTCTGACGACATGCTAGGAAGAGTCTTCGACGGCCTTGGAAACCCAAGGGATAACGGGCCTAAGATAGTATCAAAGCACAAGGTAGACCTTGTCGGTTCGGGTATCAATCCGTACTCAAGAGAGGAGCCATCTGAATTCATCCAGACTGGCATGTCGAACATCGACGCAATGAACACACTTGTAAGGGGACAAAAACTCCCGGTCTTTTCAGGCGCAGGCCTTCCACACAACCTGCTTGCTGCCCAAATCGCAAGGCAGGCAAAGGTACTTTCCGCCTCTGAGAACTTCTCTGTGGTGTTTGCCGCGATGGGAATCACAAGCGAGGAAGCAAACTTTTTTGTCAAGCAGTTTGAAGAAAGCGGCGCACTAGGCAGGACAGCCCTGTTCCTGAACCTTTCATCCGACCCTTCAATGGAACGTCTGCTCACACCACGACTTGCACTAACCACGGCAGAATACCTGGCATACGAGAGGGACATGCACGTGCTGGTAATCATGACCGACATGACAAACTACTGCGAAGCATTAAGAGAAATCTCAGCAGCAAGGGAAGAGGTTCCCGGCAGGAGAGGATATCCAGGTTACATGTATACCGATCTTGCCTCGCTCTATGAGAGGGCTGGAAAGATAAAGGGCAGACACGGCTCTGTAACGCAGATTCCAATCCTTACCATGCCAGCAGACGATATCACTCATCCTATTCCAGATCTCACCGGATACATTACCGAGGGACAGATTGTCATGAGCAGGGACCTCCACAGGGGAGACATACACCCGCCTGTCGACGTGCTCACAAGCCTTTCCCGTCTGATGAACCAAGGAATTGGAAAAGGAAGGACAAGGGAAGACCACAGAAGCCTGGCGGATCAGCTCTACTCCACATATGCCCAAGGAAAGGATGCCAGGGCACTTGCAGCAATTGTGGGAGAAGAGGCGCTGAGCGACCTTGACAGGAAGTTCCTCCGCGTTGCCAACAACTTTGAAAGAAGGTTTGTAAACCAAGGAACGGATGAAAACAGGTCCATCGAGCAGACGCTGGACATCGGTTGGGAGTTGCTAAGCGAACTATCAGACTCGGAGTTAAACCGTATCAAGCCTGAATTCATAGAGAAATACAGAAAGAGGACTGCGGGTGGGAAGTAGTTTTGCCGTCAGCAATCAACATCAGGCCAACACGACTTGAATACATCCGCACCAAAAAAAGGATAAAGATTGCACAAAAGGGCCTCAAACTTCTCAAGCTGAAAAGGCAGGCACTAATCCTAGAGTTTTTCAACACCAGCAAAACTGCCGCATCCCTCAGGGGAGCGCTTCAGGCAGAACTCATCAAGGGATACCAGAGCATAAAGATGGCAGAGATGCTGGCAGGAACGATGAGGCTGGAAAACGAGGCAATGAAGATTCCACAACTCAACAAGCTCCAGATTACATCAAAGAACGTCATGGGGGTGAGGATCCCAAAGATCGGTGGAGGACAGAGCGAAGGCATGCTTGTAGAGCACCTTCTTGAGCTTCCACCGTCTATCAATGAAGCAATAAAGGCATACCAAAACGTGCACAAGATGGTGCTTGAGGTTGCAGAAAAGGAGACTGCGCTCAGGAAACTGCTACTTGAAATAGAAAAGACAAAGCGCAAATCAAACGCGATAGAGAACGTATTCATACCAAGGCTTCAGGCCGCGGTCAAGTTCATCACATTCAGGCTAGACGAGATGGAACGTGATACGTTCATCATGCTAAAGACAGTGAAGAGAAAGATGGGCGAGCGTGAGCAGGAAGCACAGCTGAAAAAGGAGAAGGAAATAATTGCCTAGCTTCAAGAACGAACAGCAGAAGAAGTTCTACCTGATAATCAGAGCTTTCAAGTTTGGAAATATTTTCGGAACGGTTGCGTTGGCACTATATGCAGGAAGGCACTTCCTAGGAGTTTGAAATGTCTACAGCAGAAAAATACGTCAACTCTCTCAAGCAGATAAAGGAGGCCGAGGACAGGACACAGTCCCAAATCGACGAACACAAGAAAAGGGTATCAGAGGAATTCAGGAACTTTGAAAGTCAAGTATCTAAAACCATATCATCTGCCAGAAGCGATGCAGAAAAACTCGTAGAGTCAAGCATCGACCAGGCAAGGAAAAAGGCGTCGGGTGAGACCGAAAGGATAATCAGCGAGGCAACCGCAAAATCAAAGACAATCTCTGCCAAAATAGACGCCCAAGCAGTCCGAGAAATAATCGACATTCTTCTAAAAGGGGTATAGACCTTGGTCCTCAAACCCGTACCGATGGCACGAATCGCAGTGGTTGGACTCAAAAAAGACAGACAGGCGGTTGTCTCTATACTTCATGACCTAAATGCAGTACAGCTTGAGCCGCTCTCAAAGGAAGTTTCCACCCTTCTTCGAAACGAGCATGAAGATGGACAGTACAGGCAGGTCTCCGACCAGCTGCTGAGGATGAGGGCACTGAGGACAGTGCTGCCCCCTGTGCAAGTGACGCAGTGCCAGAGATTCGGCTCGGTCGAACAGCTTCTGGACGTTGCCAAGTCCATCGACATAGACTCGAAGGTTGCCTCGCTTGAAAGGGAGAGGGAAAACTTACTGACCCAGCTCAAAGAGGCCGAAAACAACCTGAGGCTTGTAGAGGAATTCTCCTTCTTCCCAGAAGACTTTGACATACTCCAGCTTTCTACAGCGCGCTCCTATTTCGGAAGAATAGATCCCAAGAGCTTTGCAGGATTCAAACAGGCGCTTGAAGTAAACCGACAAGACTATTTCCTCCATTCAAAGGAGGGCAAGGGCGTAACGCAGATCATCTTGGTCACTTTTCCAAACTTCCCACCGCATGCACTTGCCACCGTAGTTCAGGAATACAATGTCAAGCTCGAGGCCGTACCCAAACTGAAGGGAAAGGCGCCGGAGCTTGCGCAGAGCCTGAAGAACAAGCAGTCCGAGATAAAGCAGAGAATGGGTGATATCGATAGGCAGCTTGCAGAGATCTCATCGAACAACTATGTCAACATCACATGCCTTGAGGAGCAGCTTGAAATCGAGAACAGGAAGCTCGAGGTCGTAGACAACCTCGGGGTTACATCAGACTCTTTTGCACTCGAAGGCTGGATTCCAAACAAGAAGGTGGACCACCTAAGGGGGGCCTTTGAAAGCCACACCAAAGGAACACTGCTCTTTGTCCTAGAGACTGAGGAAAACCCTCCCACAATGTTTGACAATCCTAAGAGATTCAGACTCTTTGAGGCGTTCATCAGGTTCTACTCCCTCCCATCCGGAAAGGAATTTGATCCAACCATGATTTTCGGCACATTCTTCCCAATTTTCTACGGTCTCATGATTGGCGACTTTGGATATGGCCTTGTCATACTGCTGGTATCAAGGTGGGTTATTCGAAGGGTAGAAGGAGGCAAGAGGAACTTTAACATCATGCCCACGCCGCTTCGGAAGTTTGCACTTACAATCCTCAAGCCGCGGCAGATGGTAAAGCTTGCCAAGGCAATGACTCCAGGCGCAATCATCGCCATGGGGCTTGGGTTCATGTTCAACCTGTATTTTGGATTCCACCCGAACACATACCTCTTTGGATACCTAAATTCCTCCTTCGGGCTACACCTGCCCGCAGACGGCGCGTTCTTTGATCCAATCACAGGTCTCCGACATCTTCTCCTGATAGCAGGATACATCGGTCTTGGCATGGTGTCATTTGGACTGGTCCTTGGAATACTAAACACGCTCAGGGAGGGAGAAACCAAGCACGCAGTAGGCAAGGTGGGCTGGCTGCTCTTTGGCTGGGGTGTGGTCCTGACAGGACTTGCACTAATGCACCACCAGCATGTCAATCCCATTCACCATGTACAGGGAGTAGGCTATGTCGGGCTCATGCTTGCCGGTATTGGGCTCATGTTCTATGGCGAGGGCGCAAGGGCAATCATGGAACTCCCGTCCATAGTAAGCCACATACTCTCCTACACAAGGCTTGTAGGAATCTTGCTTGCATCAGTGATTCTTGCCGACGTGATAGACTACATCTTCATCAGGACTCTTCACCACACGATACCCTTCATAATACTCGGCGTGATCATCGTGTTCATAGGCCACATATTCAACATCATAATAGGCGTCTTCGAGCCGGGCATACAGGGGGCAAGGCTCATCTACGTCGAGTTCTTCTCCAAGTTTTACCACGGGAACGGAAGGCCTTTCAGGCCATTTGGCACCACGAGGAAATACACCTACGATCAATACGAGCTCAAGGCAAAGGAAAAGTAGGTCAGTAGTACTTTAACTCGTTAACGTCCAGTGTCCTGGTACAGAATCTGCACCTAAGCACAAGGCCTGTCTTGTCTACCACGTCCATCACTGGGTCGATGTCCTCGTCGCTGTTTGATATGCAGTCTGGGTTGGAGCACCGGAAGATCCTTTCAATCTCATTTGGAAGAGTAACGCGCCTCTTCTCTACAAGCTTGTATTCTTTGATGATGTTGACGGTAGCCTTGGGGGCAATGAGTGCGAGCTTGTTTGTATCAGAATCCTGAAGGAACCTGTTCTCCACCTTTATGATGTCCTTCTTTGCAACCTTTGAGCTTGGCACGTTGAGCGCTATTGTTATCACATTGCCGTCCTTGCCGTCTATTCCAAGGGCGCTTAACACCTTGAGGCCCTTTCCCGCCTCTATGTGATCAATGACCGTCCCGTTTTTTATCTTCCTGACAATCAGGTCCGACTCTGACATTGGAATAGTTTTTGTACTACTGGTATATAATAGTGAACTGCGATGGGCAATACTTTTTTCCAGAAAGATATTGTCTCGGTGCGCGATTTTGATAAGGAAACGTTTGAGCAGGTTTTCCAAGCTACAGACAAAATAATCCAGATGAACCCCAACGAGAGGAGGGAGCTTGCAAGGGGCAAGACACTGGGATACCTCTTCTTTGAGCCAAGCACTAGGACAAGACTGAGCTTTGAGGCGGCAATGGCCTCTATAGGAGGAACTTCAATCGGCATTGCCGACGCTTCATCGTCTTCAGCAAAAAAAGGAGAGAGCCTGGCCGATACTGTAAGGATAATGTCGCTCTACTCAGACGTCGTTGTGCTGAGGCACCCGCTTGACGGATCAAGCAGGTTTGCAGCCGAGGTCTCTGAAAAGCCCCTTATCAACGCAGGTAGCGGGACAGAGGAGCACCCCACCCAGGCAATACTGGACCTCTATACGATGAGAAAGGAGAAGAAAAGGATCGACGGACTCAAGATTGGGATAGTGGGGGATCTCAAGTATGGGAGGACCGTATACTCGCTGCTTTATGCGCTGAGCAACTACAAGGTTGATGTGCGCCTGATATCCCCGCCGTCGCTCAAGATCCGCTCCGACTCTACATACGAAATCAGAAAGAAGCTTACCTACAAGGAGATGACGGACCTTGAAGAAAACCTAGACGACCTGGACGTAGTTTATGTGACCAGGATACAGAAGGAGAGATTTGCAGACATGGAGGAGTACGTAAAGGTAAAGGGCAGCTACAAGATAGGCCCCGACCTTCTCAAGAAAATGAAGGAAGATGTAATCATAATGCATCCACTCCCGCGCCTAGACGAGATATCGCACAAGCTTGACTCGACACCAAACGCAAAGTACTTCAACCAAGCAAAGTATGGCAAGGACGCAAGGGCCGCACTGCTTGCACTGGTCCTCAACGAGAAAGGACTCTAAATTATCTTACTATATTCTGGGCCTTTAGGTATTTTATCTCGCCTACGATCGAATCGGACGGAACATTGTTGTATATCATGTAGCCGACGCTGGTCTTGACCCACGACGGGATATGGTGACCTTGGACTCCTATTACCTCCAGTAGTTTCGCGTCCGGTATGGTAAAGGTAGAAAAGCCAGCCCAGGAAGTCAGCGCCGACTTGGCATCGAGGTAAAAGTATTCGTCGTTGTCTGGGATATAGCCGGGCTCAAACCCAGAGATTACGACCTTGTGCTGGCCATAAGGTACGTTGAATGCGACGTGCCAGTTCCTGGTATCGTTGTCAAAACTGTTCAGTGCGTTAACCTTGGCTCCGTCTATGAGCACATCAAAACTTCCGTTACCTGAATCGCGGGGGAACATAAAGTTTGCATAGTATGGAATCTGCCACGGGTTTGCAGCTTCAAGTGACAAGGAGGTGTTGTCTCCACTCAACCTTGGGTTGGTGAAATATACAATTGATAGAACGCTGAAATAGAACGTCTTTCCGTTCATGGGAGTTGACAGCTCTATCGAGTTGTCGGTCCCGGGTATGAAGCAGCTGTAATAATAAACCTCCTTTGCAACGGACGGGTCTGGATACATCACAAACTCTGTCTTGTTTCCACCGCTAAGGCTAGGGATGGTCCAAGTGTTTTCTACCTCGTCAAGGTAGTTGTTGTCTCTGTCATGGACAAGGGCATAGATGTCTATGTTGTTCACAGTCTCCTTTCCCGTGTTGGTGATAAAACCGGTCAAGTGTCCATCAGGGTATTTGACCAGGCTCTTGTCGTAGTTTATCACTATGTCTAGCGGATTGCTATTTGTGGAAAGAAATGTTACCGCAGGCCTTTCAAGCACAGGGTGTCCAT
Organism: Nitrosotalea sp.; assembly: GCA_035252645.1. Lineage (GTDB taxonomy): Archaea > Thermoproteota > Nitrososphaeria > Nitrososphaerales > Nitrosopumilaceae > Nitrosotalea. The sequence continues at coordinate 29,948 of DATFCV010000060.1, forward strand.
CAGTAATCTGGGGGAACTTGAACTTGAACGGCATGTCTGCAAGTGAATATATCACGGGGAGGATTCTGGATTCTGAAAAGGTAGAATTGCCGTCAAGAACCGTAACCTGTACCTTTGCAAGGACTGGCTGGTTGCCAGTATTTTTTACCGCGCCATAAACTGTATAGGCTCCGTTGCTGTCAAAATGGCCTGCAAACTCCTTGTCCGCAACGTAGACATCCGCATATGCCGAATTGAAGAAAAATGCAAGTATCACAACCGGAAGAATATAATAAATTATTTTCATTATTTTCTGTTGCATCCCATTTAATTTGAACCTGTCCTACATTGCCACGAGCCTGACATTTTCCATTTTCTTGTTTATCTTAAAATCTTTAGTCATGGTGTCGATCTTTCCAGCGTCTCCATGAAGCAAGAATAATTCCATGCATTTGTTTCCATCAACCTTGCTGTGAAGATGGGTACCGATCAGGTCTTCATGATTGTGTTTGATCCCAGTAACTATCTGCTCTGATTCTTCATCA